>NZ_AP027266.1:2157494-2854992 GCF_036322625.1 Roseicyclus marinus
GAAGGGCTGGGCGATGTTCACGACGGGCAGGCCGCGTTCACGGGCGGCAAGGGCCGAGGGCATCCAGTTGAGCATGGCATCCGCGCCGCCACCGGCCAGAACCTGCGGGGGGGCGATGTCGGGGCCGCCGGGCAGGATGGTGACATCGAGGTTTTCTTCCTCGTAATAGCCGTTCTCGAGCGCGACGTAATAGCCCGCGAACTGGGATTGGGTGACCCATTGCAGTTGCAGGCGCACCTCGTCCTGCGCCTGTGCCGTGGTGGCGGCGAGGCCAAGGGCGATGGCCGGGATCAATGTCTTTTTCATCTTGGTTCTCCTGTTGGTCGTGGTCTTGGTCTTGGTCTTGGTCGTTCGTGCCGTCACCCGCGCCGTTGCGAGGGATGCCAGAAGGTCAGCCGTTTCTCGATCAGGGCCACGAGGCCGTAAAAGCCCGAGCCCGCAAGCGCCGCCACCGCGATTTCCGCCCAGACCATATCCATGGCAAGGCGTCCCATCTCGATCTTGATGCGAAAGCCCATGCCGACGGTGGGAGAGCCGAAAAATTCGGCAACGATGGCCCCGATGAGCGCAAGGGTCGTGCAGATCTTCAACCCGTTGAAGATGAAGGGCATGGCGGTGGGCAGGCGCAGTTTGACGAGCGTCTGGCCGTAGCTGGCGGCATAGGTGCGCATCAGGTCGCGCTGCATCTGGTCGCTGGCTTTCAGCCCCTGCACGCAATTCACGAGCATGGGGAAAAAGACCATGGCGACCACGACCGCGGATTTGGATTGCCAGCCAAAGCCGAACCACATGACGAAGATGGGGGCGGTGCCGACGATGGGGAGCGCCGCGATGAAATTGCCGACGGGCAAAAGCCCCTTTTGCAAGAAGGGGGAGCGGTCGACGGCCAAGGCCGCGAGAAAGGCCGCGCCGCAGCCCATGATGTAGCCCGCAAGCGCGCCCTTGAGGATGGTCTGCTGGAAATCGGCCCAAAGGGTTGCTGTTTCCGTTACCATGCGCGCCCAGATCGCGGAGGGCGCAGGCAGGATGACGAAGGAGATGTCGTAGAGCTGCACCGCCATTTCCCAGAGCGCCAGAAGCGTCACCCCGAAGATGAGGGGGACGAGGAACCGGCTGCCCCTGCCCCGCGCGCGGTCGGCGAGGGTGGCGTTGAGCGCCCATGCGCCGAACCAGACGGCAAGGATGAGGGCCAGCCGCGTATCGGTGAGCGCTGCAAGGGCAATGAGGGCGGCGCCAAGGGCGGGCAGGCCCCACGGGGGGATGGCGGTCGCTTTCATGGCCGCGCCCCCATGCGTCTGAGGACGAGCTTTTCCAGCGCGCCGAGCAAGATCACGAGCGCCGCCGCACAGATCGCCGCCATGAAGAGCGCCGACCAGATCTGGATCGTCTGGCCGTAATAGCTGCCCGTCAAAAGCCGCGCGCCAAGGCCGAAGCGCGCGCCGGTGGGCAATTCGGCGACGATCGTGCCGACAAGTGCCGCCGCGATCGAGACCTTGAGCGAGGTGAAGAGGAAGGGCACCGAGGCCGGCAGGCGCAGTTTCCAGAAGGTCTGTCCCCGGCTGGCCGACCATGTGCGCATCAGGTCGAGGTCCATCGCATTGGGGCTGCGCAGGCCCGCCACCATGCCGACAACGACGGGAAAGAAGCTGAGATAGGAGGAGATCAGCGCCTTGGGCACCAGAAGCTTGGTATCCTCGGAGATCCAGCCTTGATCGACCGCGTTGTTGAGCGCGGGCAGGTTCGAGACCACGACGACGATGATGGGCGCGATGGCAAGGATCGGGATGGTCTGGCTGGCGATGGCCCAGGGCATGACGCTCATGTCCATGGCGCGCGAATGCACAATGCCCACGGCCAGGAGGATGCCGAGGAAACTGCCGATGCCAAAGCCCAGGATCGTGGGCCAGAGCGTGTGATAGGCGTGAAAGATCAGGTTGCGGGGATTGCCCTGCATCTCGCCCCGGCGTTCCCGCATGATCGGTTCGCCCGCCGTGGTGGACCAGAGTTCATTGAACACCTGGTGCGGCGTGGGCAGGACGGGGCGTTCCTGGTTCATGGTGGCGGCGACGATCTCCATCGTCGTCATCTCGAGGTTCTGGCGCGCAATCTGGTCGAGCGTCCAGGCGCGGTTCATCATCACGCTGGCCGCATACCAGATCGCCACGATGGCCAGAACGATGGTCAGGACAGGCAGGACGGCCGAGGCCAGCGCCGAAAGCGCGCCGGGGGCGCGCGGGCGGGCGGTATCGGCCAGGGCGCTCATCCCTGCCCCCGGTGCGGCCAGACGATCAGCGCGACCGCCACGATGCCAAGCGCCAGCCCCGCGGCCTGTTGCAACGTCGGACGTTCGCCAAAGACGGTCAGGCCAACGGCGCTGGCCAGCACCAGTTGCAGGACGGCCGAGACGGAAATGGCGACCGCCATCCCGCTTTCGCGCATGAGCCGCACCATCATCAGATTGCCCAGCGTGTAGAGGCAAAGCGCGATGAGCAGCACCCAGAATTTCGAATTGTCGACATAGTGGCGGAGCGTGGCGCTGGCCGCCAGAAAGACCAGCATCGCCCCGCCAAGCCAAAGGGTCAGTCCCGCGCTCATGCTATCCCCTCAATCGTCATAGGCGTGACCTGCGCGCAGCCCTTCGCGGACGCGATGGGCGATGGCGAGGAATTCGGGCGTGTCGCGGATATCGAGCGGGCGCTCGCGCGGCAGATCGCTTTCGATCACATCGGTGATGCGCCCCGGACGCGGCGACATGACGACGATCTTGGTGGACAGGTAGACCGCCTCGGGGATCGAATGGGTGACGAAGCCGATGGTTTTCTCGGTCCGCGCCCAGAGCTTGAGAAGCTGTTCGTTCAGGTGGTCGCGCACGATCTCGTCGAGCGCGCCGAAGGGTTCGTCCATCAGCAGGATATCGGCGTCGAAGGCGAGCGCGCGGGCGATGGAGGCGCGCTGCTGCATGCCCCCCGAAAGCTGCCAGGGAAATTTCTTGCCGAACCCTGCAAGATCAACAAGTTGCAGCACGTTGTTCACGCGCTTTTCCTGTTCGGCCCGATCAAAGCCCATGATCTCGAGCGGCAGGGCGATGTTCTTTTCGATCGTGCGCCACGGGTAAAGGCCCGCCGCCTGAAAGACATAGCCATAGGCGCGGTTCAGGCGCGCCTCTTCGGGGGACATGCCGTTGACGGTGATCGTGCCGCCCGTGGGATGTTCGAGCGCCGCGATGACCCGCAAAAACGTGGTCTTGCCGCAGCCCGAGGGGCCGATGAAGCTGACGAAATCGCCCTTGTCGATGGTGAGGGAGACATCGCGGAGCGCCTGCACCGGGCCATCGGCGGTCTGGAACACCAGATCGAGGTTTTCTGCCGCGATCACGGGGCTTTGCGGGGCGGTATTCATCTTGGTTGCGCGCGCGGCTTGGGCCATCACACCCCCGTTGCGGGAATGCCCGTCCGTTCCACGGGCCGGGGCGCGGTGAGATCTTTCCACGTCGAGAGCGCGCGGTTGACCGTGCCGTTGCCGGGGCGCTTGACAAATTGGCCATGCCCTTCTTGGGTGCGGATTTCGCCGTCATGGACGGCCACATGGCCACGGGTGAGCGTGAAGCGCGGCAGGCCCTTGACCTTGTGCCCTTCGAAGACGTTGTAATCGATGGCCGATTGCTGGCTGCCCGCCGTGATCGTCTTTTCCTTGGTCGGGTCCCAGACGACGATATCGGCATCGGCACCGACCAGGATCGCGCCCTTTTTCGGGTAGCAATTCAGGATCTTGGCGATATTCGTTGAGGTGATCGCCACGAATTCGTTGGGCGTGATCCGGCCCGTCGCCACCCCATGCGTCCAGAGCATCGGCATCCGGTCCTCGAGCCCGCCGGTGCCATTGGGGATCTTGGAGAAATCGCCGATCCCGTAGCGTTTCTGCTCGGTGGTGAAGGCGCAATGGTCCGTCGCCACGACCGAGAGCGAGCCCGACATGAGGCCCGCCCAGAGGCTGTCCTGATGCTTCTTGTTGCGGAAGGGCGGCGACATCACGCGGCGCGCGGCATGGTCCCAATCGGGGTGGAAATATTCGCTTTCATCAAGTGTCAGGTGCTGGATCAGCGGCTCGCCCCAGACACGTTTGCCCAGGGACCGCGCGCGCCGGATCGCCTCATGCGCATCCTCGGAGGAAACGTGAACGACGTAGAGCGGCACGCCCGCCATGTCGGCGATCATGATGGCGCGGTTCGTCGCCTCCCCCTCGACTTGCGCGGGGCGGGAATAGGCATGCGCCTCGGGGCCGGTATTGCCCTCGGCCAGAAGCTTGGCGGTCAGTTCGGCCACCACATCGCCGTTTTCGGCATGGACCATGGCGATCCCGCCCAGTTCCGCCAAGCGGTTGAAGGAGGCGAACAGCTCATCGTCATTGACCATGAGCGCGCCCTTGTAGGCCATGAAATGCTTGAAGGTGTTGATCCCGCGATCCTCGATCACGGTCTTCATCTCGTCGAACACCTGCTCGCCCCACCAGGTCACGGCCATGTGGTAGGAATAGTCGCAATTGGCGCGGCCCGCCTTGTTGTCCCACATCTGGAGCGCGTCGAGCAGGCCCTGACCGGGCGAGGGCAGCGCGAAATCCACGACCATCGTGGTCCCGCCCGACAGGGCCGCGCGGGTGCCGGATTCAAAGTCATCGGCGGAATAGGTGCCCATGAAAGGCATTTCGAGATGGGTATGGGGGTCGATGCCGCCCGGCATGACATAGGCGCCCGTGGCATCGAGCACCGTGTCGCCCGAAAGGTTCGGACCGATCTCGGTGATGCGGCCGCCCTCGATGCGGACATCGGCCGCGTAGCTCAGATCGCCGGTGACGATCGTGCCGCCCTTGATAACCGTGCTGCTCATCGTTTTCCCCCGTTTGGCGTGGTGTCAGGTCGTGGGTGTCCGGACGCAGATCATCCGGTTGTCGCGCGTCATCAGCGGCAGGAAGGTGGTCTCCACCCGCCCCTCGTAGCGGTACCAGTAGCAGCCGTCGCTTTCGATGCGCACCTGCGTCAGGTCCTGACCGGGCGCAGCCAGCGCGCGCACCTCTTCGCTCAACTCCTCGGTCTGGCCGTCGGGCGTCGTCGTGGCACAGGCCGACAGGACGAGAATTCCGGCCAGACCGGCCATGCGCATCAGGATCATTCGACAATCTCCGCAGTGTCCACGACAGCGTGGAACAGGACGTTGCAGCCGGCAGCGGCCCATTCGGGGCTGATCTCCTCGGCTTCGTTATGGGACAGCCCGTCGACACAGGGGCACATAACCATGGCCGTGGGCGCAAGGTCATTGATCCAGCAGGCGTCATGGCCCGCGCCCGAGACGATGTCCATGTGGGAATATCCAAGGCGCTCGGCGGCTTGGCGGATGGTGTTCACGCAGCCCTCGTCAAAGGCGGGCGGATCGAACTGACCAACGATCCTGGCCTCGAAGTTCACGCCGATCCCCTCGCAGAGCGCGGGGGCGCGGTCGAGCAATTCGTCGACCATGGCGTTGAGCTTGTCCAGAAGATGGCTGCGCATGTCGACGGTAAAGACGACCTTGCCGGGGATGATGTTGCGCGAGTTGGGGTAGACATCGATATGGCCGATGGCCCCCACCGCGCCCGGCTGGTTCTTCATCGCGATCTCGTGGACCAGTTCGGTCACAAGCGCGAGGCCCCGTCCCGCGTTCTTGCGCATGTGCATGGGGGTGGAGCCTGTGTGGCTTTCCTTGCCCGTCACGGTGCATTCGATCCAGCGCAGGCCCTGCCCATGGGTGACGACGCCGATATCCTTGCCCTCGGCCTCGAGGATCGGGCCCTGTTCGATGTGGAGTTCGAACATCGCATGCATCTTGCGCGCGCCGACGGGTTCGGAGCCTTTCCAGCCGATTCGCTCCAGCTCGTCGCCGAAGCGTTTGCCCTTGGCATCCACCCGATCATAGGCCCAGTCGAGCGTATGCCGCCCCGCGAAAACGCCCGAGGCAAGCATGGCGGGGGCAAAGCGCGTGCCTTCCTCGTTCGTCCAGTTGACGACGACGATGGGGTGTTTGGTCTTGATGTTCAGATCGTTGAGGGTGCGGATGACCTCAAGCCCGCCCAGAACACCCAGAACCCCGTCGTATTTGCCGCCCGTGGGCTGGGTGTCGAGGTGGCTGCCGACATAGACCGGCAGGGCATCCGGGTCGGTGCCTTCGCGGCGAGCGAACATGTTGCCGATCTGGTCTACGCCCATGGTGCAGCCTGCAGCCTCGCACCAGGATTGAAAGAGCGCGCGACCCTCGGCATCCTCGTCGGTCAGGGTCTGGCGGTTGTTGCCGCCCGCCACACCCGGCCCGATCCTGGCCATATCCATCAGCGAATTCCACAGCCGTTCGCCGTCGATCCTCATGTTCTCGGCTGGTGCCGGCATGGATGATCCTTCCCTGTCAGTATTTTACGGGCCGTTCTTAATGCAGCCTGTGAAGAATGTCGCGCAAGGTGCCGACAAGCTGGTCGATATGCGCCTTTTCGATGATCAAGGGCGGCGACATGGCGATGATATCGCCCGTGGTGCGGATCAGGACGCCCTTTTCATAGGCTTCGAGGAAGGCGCTGAAGGCGCGTTTCGTCGGCTCGCCCGGGATGGGTTCCAGCTCGATCCCCGCGATCAGACCCATGTTGCGGATGTCGATCACATGCGGGCAGTCGCGCAAGGAATGCACCGCGTCCTCCCAATAGGGGGCCATCTCGGCGGCGCGTTCGAACAACCCTTCCTCGCGGTAGGTTTCGAGCGTGGCGAGACCCGCGGCCGAGGCGATGGGATTGCCCGAATAGGTGTAGCCGTGGAAGAGCTCGATCAGATGCTCGGGGCCCTGCATGAAGGCATCGTGGATGTCCTTGGTCGCCAGCACGGCCCCCATCGGAATGACGCCATTGGTCAGGCCCTTGGCGCAGGTGATCATGTCGGGCATGACCCCGAAATGATCGGCGGCAAAGGGGCTTCCCAGGCGACCGAACCCGGTGATGACCTCGTCGAAGATGAGCAAGATGCCGTGCCTGGTGCAGATCTCGCGCAGCTTTTCCAGGTAGCCCTTGGGCGGCATCAGAACCCCGGTCGAGCCCGCCATGGGTTCGACGATCACGGCGGCGATGGTTTCGGGGCCATGCAGCGCCACGATACGCTCCAGCTCATCGGCCAGATGCGCGCCATGGTCCGGCTGCCCGCGCGAAAACGCGTTCTGCGCGGGCAGATGGGTGTGCGGCAGATGGTCGACGCCCGTCATCAGCGTGCCGAAGAACTTGCGGTTGTTGACGATGCCGCCCACCGAAATGCCGCCAAAGCCCACGCCGTGATAGCCGCGTTCGCGCCCGATCAGCCGCGTGCGCGTGCCCTGCCCGATCGCGCGCTGGTAGGCGATGGCGATCTTGAGCGCGGTATCCACCGCCTCGGAGCCGGAATTGGTGAAGAACACATGCTCGAACGGCGGGGGCGCCAGGTCGCGCAGGCGGTTGGCCAGATCGAAGGCCTTGGGATGGCCCATCTGGAAGGCCGGCGCGTAATCGAGTTCGCCCGCCTGCTGGCGGATCGCCTCGACGATCTTGGGGCGGTTGTGGCCTGCGTTGCAGCACCAAAGACCCGCCGTGCCGTCCAGCACCTCGCGCCCGTCCGCCGTCTTGTAATGCATGCGGTCGGCGCTGACGAACATCCGGGGCGTCTTCTTGAATTGCCGGTTCGCGGTGAAGGGCATCCAAAAAGCGGACAGATCATTGGGCACCGGGTTGGAACGGTCGAGCGCCATGGCGGCTTTCCCTGTCTTGCGCCCCCGGTCGCGCGCCGCCGGAGGCTCGGGTTATCGGACCTTGCGGTCACGGATTGGTTTTTGACCAAACGGTCAAGGCTACGCTAGCAGAGGCGCTGTGCCAGTCAATGAATTGTCCCCGAGGCCCTGCACAAAGACAAGGCTTATGATGGGCAAATGATCGGCGCGGCCCCGGCTTTGCCTGCCTGCTGGGCGTTGCGCGAAAGCGCCTCTTGTCTCGGGCCGCGCGCTTGGGTCTGATGGAGCCATGGCAGTCGCATCTCCCCGAACCCCGGCCCGCCCCCGGACCCGGACCCGGATCCAGACAAAGAACCGCGAAACCATCCTCGAAGCCGCGCTCGAGGTGTTTTCGCAGCATGGGTTCAGGGGGGCGACGCTCGACATGATCGCGGCCGAGGCGGGGCTGTCGAAACCCAACCTGCTCTATTACTTCCCCTCCAAGGAGGCGATCCACGTGACGCTTCTGAGCCAGTTGATGAACACCTGGCTCGACCCGTTGCGCGCGCTCGATCCCGGCGGCGATCCGGTGGCCGAGATCCTGGGCTATGCGCGGCGCAAGCTGGAGATGAGCCGGGATTTCCCCCGCGAATCGCGGCTCTTCGCCAACGAGATCGTGCAGGGCGCGCCCCGGATGCAGGCGGCGCTGGCCAGCGATCTCAAGACGCTGGTCGACGAAAAATCCGCCGTGATCCGGGGCTGGGCCGCGCAGGGAAAGATCGCCGATGTCGATCCGCATCACCTGATCTTCTCGATCTGGGCGCTGACGCAGCATTACGCCGATTTCGACGTGCAGGTCCGCGCGGTCCTGGGCGGCGCGCGCGACCCGATCGCCGAGGCGGAAGTGTTTCTCGACACGCTGTTCCGCCGGCTTCTCGCCCCCTGATCCCTTCATCTTTCCACAAATATGCTCGGGGGAGCCCGAGGGGGCAGACAGCCCCCTCGGTCCCGTCCTATTCCGCTGCGGTGCGGGCCGCGGGATTGTTGGGATGCGTGGTCCAGTTGGCATAATCATCGGACACGGTCACGCCCGTGCGCGGATCGACCGTGCCCGCCTCCATCCGCTCCATCGTGATGCAGCCCTCGACCGGGCAGACGTTCACGCACAGGTTGCAGGCGACGCATTCGTCATCCTGCACCTCGAAAACGCGGTCGGGCGACATGGTGATGGCCTGGTGGCTCGTATCCTCGCAGGCCGCATAGCAGCGCCCGCATTTGATGCAGGCGTCCTGGTCGATGCGGGCCTTGGTCACGTAATTGAGGTTCAGGTGCTGCCAATCGGTGACATTGGGGGTGGCGCGCCCGATCAGATCGGACAGCGCCATGTCCTTGTCATCGAGGTATTGCGACAGGCCCGAGATCATTTCCTGCACGATCTTGAACCCATAGGTCATGGCCGCGGTGCAGACCTGCACATTGCCCGCGCCCAGCGCCAGGAATTCGGCCGCATCGCGCCAGGTGGTGACGCCGCCGATGCCCGAAATCGGCAGGCCACGGGTTTCGGGGTCGCGCGCGATCTCAGCCACCATGTTGAGCGCGATGGGCTTGACCGCCGGGCCGCAATAGCCGCCATGGCTGCCCTTGCCGTCGATGGAAGGTTCGGGGCTGAAACTGTCGAGATTGACGGAGGTGATGGAGGAGACGGTGTTGATGAGCGACACGGCATCCGCCCCGCCCTGTTTCGCCGCCCGCGCAGGCCCCCGGATATCGGTGATGTTGGGCGTCAGTTTCACGATGACGGGCATGCGGGTGGTCTGCTTGCACCAGCGGGTGATCGCCTCGATCAGGTCGGGGGCCTGGCCAACGGCGCTGCCCATGCCGCGTTCGCTCATGCCGTGCGGGCAGCCGCAATTGAGCTCGATCCCGTCGGCACCGGTTTCCTCGACAAGCGGCAAGATCGCCTTCCACGCCTGTTCCTCGCAGGGCACCATGAGCGAGACGATCATGGCGCGGTCGGGCCATTTGCGCTTGACCTCCTTGATCTCGCGCAGGTTCACCTCGAGCGGGCGGTCGGTGATCAATTCGATGTTGTTGAGCCCCAGAAGCCGCCGGTCCGCGCCCCAGATCGCGCCGTAGCGCGGGCCGTTGACGTTGACGACGGGCGGCCCGGCCTCGCCCAGCGTTTTCCAGACGACACCGCCCCAGCCGGCCTGAAAGGCGCGTTCGACATTATAGGCCTTGTCGGTCGGCGGGGCCGAGGCCAGCCAGAACGGGTTGGGCGATTTGATGCCGAGGAAGGTGGAGGTAAGATCTGCCATGGTCCCGGTCTCCCTGTTTGCGAGCCCGAATTTTCGTCCGAAAATTCGGGGGTTGCGATTATTCGTACGAATAATCGCGTTAGGTGGTCAGCGTGGCGTGGATGTCTTCGGCAGCGTCCCGGCCCTCTGCGACGGCGGTGACGGTCAGGTCCTCGCCCCCCGCCGCGCAATCGCCGCCGGCCCAGATGCCCGCCTTGCTCGTGCGGCCCGAACCGCTGACCGCGATCTTGCCGCCCGTGATTTCCAGCCCATCGGGCGCGCCGTCGAGGGTCTGGCCGATGGCTTTGAGCACCTGATCGGCGGGAATGTCGAAGGTTTCGCCGGTGCCGACAAGCGACCGACCCTCGGACCGCGTGTATTCGACCCGCACCCCCGTGACCGCGCCATTGCCGAGGATTGCGACGGGCATGGCGTTGAAGATGAAGCGCACCCCCTTGGAGGCTGCCAGATCCTGTTCGTAGCGGCTGGCGGGCATCGCGTCGCGGCCGCGCCGGTACAGGATCGTCACGCTTTCGGCCCCCAGAAGCTTGGATTGGACCGCCGCGTCGATGGCGGTCATGCCGCCGCCGATGACCACCACGTTGCGCCCGACAGGCAGCGCGGACAGATCGCCGGATTGGCGCAGATCCGAAATGAAATCAACGGCATCGCGGACGCCTGAACGGTCCTCTCCCGCCGCGCGGAGGGCATTCACCCCCGCCAGACCCATGCCGAGAAAGACGGCGTCGAAGCCGGAGCTGAGCGCGTCAAGCGTGATGTCACGGCCCAGCGCCTTGCCGGTTTCCATCGTGATGCCGCCGATCTTGAGCAGCCAATCGACCTCGGCCTTGGCGAAATTTCCAACGGATTTGTAATAGGCGATGCCGTATTCGTTGAGGCCGCCGCCCTTGGGCCGCGCATCATAGATCGTCACGTCATGGCCATGCATCGCAAGGCGATGCGCGCAGGCGAGCCCCGCAGGACCCGCGCCCACGATCGCCACGCGTTTGCCCGTGGGGGCTGCGCGGGTGAAGGGGTGGATGCCCTGTTCCATCAGCGTATCGGTGGCAAAGCGTTGCAGGCGGCCGATCTCGACCGGTTTGCCCTCGGCGGTTTCGCGGACGCAGGCTTCTTCGCAGAGTGTCTCGGTCGGGCAGACGCGGGCGCACATGCCGCCCAGAATGTTCTGATCGAAAATGGTTTTCGCCGCCGCCTCGGGCGTGCCGGTGGCGATCTGGCGGATGAAAAGCGGGATGTCGATCGAGGTGGGACAGGCCGTGATGCAGGGCGCATCATGGCAGAAATAGCAGCGGTCGGCGGCCACCAGCGCCTCATGCGCATCGAGCGGCGCGTGCAGATCGGCGAAGTTTTCGGCGAGCGTCGCGGCATCGAGCCGGGCGGCGGCGATGCCGGGGGTGAAAGGGCTGTTCGTCATCGGGCGCATCTCCCTGCGAGCGAATGGCTGTGATCTGGGTCGAGGCTGGCACGGGTCCCAAATTTTATCAAATGGTAAATTTCTGGAGCCATATGTTTCGCAAGTCTTAATGGCGCGTCCCGGTCAGGCTGCCGAAAAAACGGGCAGAGGGAGGATGACGACGGATGCACGGGGCGGGTTTTCCCCGCACGATGCCTGCGCTATACGCGTCAGCCAGACGGCCCGTACGACCGGGCGGAGCGCGGCAAGGGTTTGGTCCCGCCGCCGAGCTGCGAGGACAGACATGAGCGACAAGACCGATGCGACCCGCGCCAGTGACGTGGCCTTCATCAAGGCCCTTGCGGAGCTGCTGGACAGCAATGACCTGACCGAGATCCAGGTGAAGCGGGAATACGGCGAGAACGACTGGCTCAACGTGCGCGTGGCGCGTGGCGGCGTGATGGTGCAGGCGCCGATGCAGATGGCCGCCCCGCAGATGCTGGCCCCGCAGGTCGCCCCGGCCCCCGCCGCTGCCGCAGCCAGCGCCGCCGCCGCGCCGACCGGCGATCCGGCGCAGGCGCCCGGCGCCGTGACCTCGCCCATGGTGGGCACGGTCTATCTGCAGGCGGAACCGGGATCGAAGCCCTTTGTCGCGGTGGGCGACCAGGTGGCCGAGGGTCAGACGCTGCTGATCGTCGAGGCGATGAAGACGATGAACCAGATCCCCGCGCCGCGCGCGGGCACCGTCAAGCGCATCCTCGTCGAGGATGGCGCGCCCGTCGAATACGGCGCGCCGCTCATGATCATCGAGTGAGCGGGGCGTAGCGCAATGTTCAACAAGATCCTCATCGCCAACCGCGGCGAGATCGCGCTGCGTGTCATCCGGGCCGCGCGCGAGATGGGGGTGGCGACCGTCGCGGTCCATTCCACCGCCGACAGCGACGCGATGCATGTGCGCATGGCCGACGAGGCGATCTGCATCGGGCCGCCGCCGTCGGGTCAATCCTACCTGTCGATGCCCGCGCTGATTTCGGCCTGCGAGATCACCGGCGCGGAAGCGATCCATCCCGGCTACGGCTTCTTGTCGGAAAACGCCAATTTCGTGCAGGCGGTCGAGGATCACGGGATCAAGTTCATCGGCCCCTCGGCGGAACATATCCGCCTGATGGGCGACAAGATCACCGCCAAGGACACGATGAAGAAGCTGGGCGTGCCCTGCGTTCCGGGATCGGAGGGCGGCGTTCATCACCTGGACACCGCCTATGCGGTCGCCAAGGAAGCGGGCTATCCGGTCATCGTGAAGGCCACGGCGGGCGGCGGCGGGCGCGGCATGAAGCTGGCGCGGACCGAGGCGGAGCTGGAAACGGCCTTTCGCACCGCGCGGAGCGAGGCCAAGGCGGCTTTCGGCAATGACGAGGTCTATATCGAGAAATATCTCGGGCGGCCCCGGCATATCGAGGTGCAGGTTTTCGGCGACGGCAAGGGCCGCGCCGTGCATCTGGGCGAGCGGGATTGTTCGTTGCAGCGCCGCCACCAGAAGGTGTTCGAGGAGGCCCCCGGCCCCGCCATCGACCGCGAGACGCGCGACCGGATCGGGGCGACCTGTGCCAAGGCGGTCGCCGATCTGGGCTACGAGGGCGCGGGCACGATCGAATTCCTGTATGAGGATGGCGAGTTCTTTTTCATCGAGATGAACACGCGGCTTCAGGTCGAACATCCGGTGACGGAGGCGATTTTCGGCGTGGACCTCGTGCGCGAGCAGATCCGCGTGGCGGCGGGCCTGCCCATGTCCTTCGAACAGGGGGATCTGGAGGTCAACGGGCATGCGATCGAAGTGCGCATCAATGCCGAGAAACTGCCCAATTTCTCGCCCTCGCCGGGGCGGATCACGCAATATCACGCGCCGGGCGGATTGGGCGTTCGGATGGACAGCGCGATCTACGACGGCTACCGCATCCCGCCCTATTACGACAGCCTGATCGGCAAGCTGATCGTGCATGGCCGCGACCGGCCCGAAGCGCTGGCGCGGCTCAAGCGGGCCTTGGGTGAATTGATCGTGGATGGCGTGGACACGACCGTGCCGCTGTTCCATGCGCTGCTGGAGGAACCGGCGGTGCAATCGGGCGATTACACGATCCATTGGCTGGAAGGCTGGCTTGCCGAAAACCTCGGCTGAGGATTGGCCCGTCTCGAGCGCCTATCCGCCCGAGACGATCCCGGCCCTGCCCGAGGGCGGGCCGGTGGTGGAGTTGGGCGCGGGATTGCCACCGGCAAGACTTTTGCGCTTCCCCCATGACTTTCCGGGAAAGAGCGCCATATCCCTTTCCATGGCACATGACATGTTCGCGCCGGCCCGTCCGGCGCTGACCCCGGAGCTGATGATACGGGCCTATGCGGCCGGCATCTTCCCGATGTCGGACGGTGCAGAGGATGACAGCATTTTCTGGGTCGACCCGCAAAGGCGGGGTGTCTTTCCGCTGGACCGGTTCCATGTGTCGCGCTCGCTGTCCCGGCGCATCCGGCAGGGCGGTTTCGAGATCGCGATCAACCGCGATTTCGGCGCCGTGGTCGCGGCCTGCGCCGACCGGCCCGAGACATGGATCAATGCCGATATCCACAACACCTACATGGCGCTGCATGCGATGGGCCGGGCCCATTCGGTCGAGGTCTGGATGGAGGGCCTGCTTGCGGGCGGCGTCTTTGGCGTGACGCTGGGGGCCGCGTTTTTCGGGGAATCGATGTTCTCGCGCCGGACGGATGGATCGAAGCTGGCGCTCGCACATCTGATCGAGCGGCTGCGGGGGGGCGGGTTCCAGCTTTTCGACACGCAATTCACCACCTCGCATCTGGAGAGCCTTGGCGCGGTCGAACTGCCGCGCGCGGAATACCGGCGGCAATTGCAGCTGGCGCTGGCGAGCGAGGCGGATTTCTTTGCGATGGACCGGGCGGGCTGAGGGGGGAATTTTAACCTCGGCCTGGTACGGATCTTGCAGCTGCGGGTGGGAGCAGCGTCATTCCGCGCGCGCAGGGCAAGGTAGCATTCCGTGGCACAGATCACCATCACCGCCAATGACACCCCGGTCACGACCTTCACCTCGGGCGGGGCGACGGACCGGCAGATCGATATTTCCGGCACCTTCGAAGACGAGGTGACCGTGGCCGAGCAGCCGGGGTCGCAGAACAGCGAACTGACGCAGGGCGAGACGGTCGATGTCGCGTTCGATTTCGGGGGAACGACGTTCACGGTCGCCTATCAATACATCGGCTTCCTGTCGTTCAACGGCGTGGATTACCCGGTGTTCTTCCTCGAGAGCGCGGGCTGGCTGGTGGTGGGCATCGCGCTCGACCCGGCGGAATATCCGACGGTGGACACTGTCCTGCCGCGTCTGAACACGACCGACCCCTTTACCGATTTCGCGACGGTCTGTTTCGCGGCGGGCACGGCGATCATGACGCCCGATGGGCCGCGCCCGGTCGAGGCGCTGCGCATCGGCGATCTGGTGTCGCGCGCGGATGGCGGTGTGACGCCCGTGGTCTGGATCGGGCGGCAGAGGCTCAGGCCCTGGTTGGGCGGGCCAGGCAAGGCGCGGCTGGTGCGGATCGCGGCAGGCGCGCTTGGCGCGGGGCTGCCCCTGCGCGATCTGTGGGTGACGCCCGATCACGCGATCCGGATCGAGGGGCTGTTGGTCAATGCGGGCGTGCTGGTGAATGGCGCGACGATCACGCTGGAGCCGGTCAAGGCGGAGATGACGGTCCATCATGTCGAGACCCAGCGCCATGACGTGATCCTTGCCGAAGGCGTGGCGGCCGAGACTTTTGTCGATTATGTCGGGCGGCAAGCCTTTGACAATCATGCGGAATATGTGGCGCTTTACGGCACGGCGCGGCCCATCGCGGAAAGCGCTGCGCCGCGCGTCACCAGTGCCCGGATGCTGCCCATGGACCTGCGGGCGAGGCTCGGGATCGAACGGGCGGCCTGAACCGCAGCCTCAGCCGCGCCCGATCAGCCGCCCGATCAATCGCCCGATCAATCGTCTGTGCAGCGCAGCACCCACAGATCGTAGCGGGGGTGTTCGAGCGCCACGAGCGCGGGCGAGGAGGCGATCATCCAGCCGTCGAAGATCGTTGCGCCCGCATCGGTCAGGACCTCGAGATGGGCGAAAGCGTCCGACGAGGGATCCTCGACCGGGTAGCGGCATTCGACGGCCCGGATCGCGAGCCGCCCGAAGATCACGGTTTCGCCCATGGCAAGGTCGATGTCGGTGGGCCGGCCCAGCACCTTGTCGAGCGCGCGCAGGATCACGCGCGGGGCCTGAGCCGTTTCGGGCTGGAAGACCGAGGTGACGGGCGAGCCGGTTCCGGGAAAGCTGCGCAGCGTCACGTCGGGCTGGCCGTCGGTGATCTGCAGCTGGATTTCGGGACCGGGGGTGACAAGCCCCCCTTCGGCGCCGAGCGAGGGGAGATCGGGATCGATCGGGGTATCGGGGTTCAGGGCGAAACCGTCGAGCGTCGTGCCCCCGCCGAGGCTGTCGAATTGCTGCGCGGGGGTGGCACCCGGCAGGCCCGCCAGAACGAGGGCGCAGACGAGAAAGAGGCCCCCTGCCCTCATTCCGCGTCGCTGCCCGAGACGAAGCGCATCAGGAGCGTCACGAGGCTGACCGAGCCTTGCGTATCCATGATCTGGTCGCCGGGGCCATAGGTGAAGGGCGAGCCGCCGGGCAGGATCTCGACGAAATTGCCGCCAAGCAGGCCTTCGGAGGAGATGGCGATGGCGCTGTCATCGGGCAATTCGATGTCGTCGCGCAGGGTGAAGGTGGTTTCGGCGCGGAAGGTTTCGGGGTTGAGCGTCATGGCCGTGACCGTGCCCACCTGCACGCCCGCAAGCCGCACATCGGTGCCGACCGCGATCCCGTCGGCAGAGCGGAAGGAAGCGGTGAGCGTGTAGCTGCCGCCCGAGGGGCCCGAACCGGTGCTGCTGGCGGCATAGAAGAAAAAGCCCACGGCGACGGCCATGACGGCGGCGCCCACCAGCACCTCGGTGATCGTATTGTCCTGCGCGGCCATCGGTTGCGCCCCCTCGTCAGCCTGCTGTCACCGTTCGCTTATCGCAACTGGGCGCGGGCGATCCAAGGGGTCTTGCACGGCGGAAGGGCACAAAGCGCCGATCACTCGGGCGTCCAGGCCTCGTAATCGCGGCGTTCGACCGGATCGGCGCGGCGAATCGAACCGGCGGGCAGATGGGCCATGGCGGTGCCGGTCGGATTGGCGAGATGGGGCTTTTCCCAGGCCTTGTGCGGCAGGGGCTTTTCGCTGGGCGTTTCGGCCCAGGTGTGATGCAGCCAGCCGTGCCAATCGGGGCTGATGCGGCTTGCCTCGGCCTCGCCGTTGAAGATCACCCAGCGACGTTTGCCGTCGCGGGAGCGGTAGAAGATGTTGCCCTGGTCGTCCTGCCCGACCTTGACGCCGTTGCGCGCGGTCCAGAGCTGGGTGCCGACCGTCTGGCCGTTCCACCAGGTCACGAGGCGGTTGAGAAAGCTGAGCATGGGCGGCACCACCGGGGCATTTGGGTCTGTGAGGGGTCTTCTGCCCCAAGTGGCGCGGGGCGTCCAGTGCCATGGGGTCGCGCTTCGGGGGCTTGGGCCCCCTCATTGCGGCGGGGACGGGCGGCGGGGCCTGTCTGCCCCTCGTTCCGGTGGAATGGGTCAAGACGGTGGGGGCTGTCTGCCCCCCACGCCCCCCGAGGATATTTTCGAAACGAAGAAGGCGGAAACGCGGTTCGGTTTCGGGACCGGGGCTGGAACATATGTGGTGGGGAGCCAGGATTGGGCGGACGGGCGGCCTTTCCTTGTGCGGGGCGATTGAAGGCGGGGCCTCGTTTGCCTAAAGCTGCGCGAGATGCGGAATTTCGGGGGAGAGAGAGATGTCCGACGCACCATCCTACGGTTTCGACACGTTGCAGATCCACGCAGGCGCGCGGCCCGACCCGGCGACGGGCGCGCGGCAGACGCCGATCTACCAGACCACGGCCTATGTGTTCCGCGATGCCGAACATGCCGCGGCACTCTTCAACCTTCAGGAAGTGGGCTACATCTATTCGCGGCTCACCAACCCCACCGTCGCCGTGTTGCAGGAGCGGATCGCGACGCTGGAAGGGGGCGTGGGCGCTGTCTGCTGTTCCTCGGGCCATGCGGCGCAGATCATGGCGCTGTTCCCGCTGATGGCGCCGGGGCGCAACATCGTCGCCTCGACCAGGCTTTACGGCGGCACGGTCACGCAGTTCAGCCAGACCATCAAGCGCTTTGGCTGGTCGGCGAAATTCGTCGATTTCGATGATCTGGACGCCGTGAAGGCCGCCATCGACGAGGATACGCGCGCCGTGTTCTGCGAGGCGATCGCCAATCCGGGCGGCTATATCACCGATCTGCGCGCCATCGCGGATGTGGCGGATGCGGCGGGCCTGCCGCTGATCGTCGACAATACCTCGGCCACGCCCTACCTGTGCCGCCCCATCGAGCATGGCGCGACGCTGGTCGTGCATTCGACGACCAAGTACCTGACCGGCAACGGGACGGTGACGGGCGGGGCCATCGTCGATTCGGGGAAATTCGATTGGTCGGCGAGCGACAAGTTCCCGTCCCTTTCGGCGCCCGAGCCTGCCTATCACGGGTTGAAGTTCCACGAGACCTTCGGGCCCTTGGCCTTCACTTTTCACGGGATCGCCATCGGGCTGCGTGATCTGGGCATGACGATGAACCCGCAGGCCGCCCATTACACGCTGATGGGGATCGAGACGCTGTCCTTGCGGATGCAGCGCCATGTGGAGAATGCGGTGACGGTGGCCAAATGGCTGGAGGCCGATCCGCGGGTCGATTTCGTGACCTATGCCGGGCTGCCATCCTCGCCCTATTTCGAGCGGGCCAAGAGTGTTTGCCCCAAGGGCGCAGGGGCCTTGTTCACCTTTGGGCTGAAGGGCGGATACGAGGCTTGTGTGAAGCTGGTCGATTCGCTGCAGATCTTCAGCCATGTGGCGAACCTGGGCGATACCCGCAGCCTGATCATCCATTCGGCCTCGACCACGCATCGCCAGCTGACGCCCGAGCAGCAGGTGGCGGCGGGGGCGGCACCCAACGTGGTGCGGCTGTCCATCGGGATCGAGGATCCGGCCGATCTGATCGCGGATCTGGACCAGGCGCTGGCCAAGGCCACGGCCTGAACGAAGCCTTGGGGGTGCGCATGCTGCGCGCCCCTTTTTTCCGGCGGCGTTTGGACATAGACTGTTTTCCGCCGATACCGGACGCGTCTTGCGGGCAAGTGTTTTCCCCGCGCGTCTTGTCATGTAGACCGGCGTGACGAAGGGGTGCGGCACCAGGCACGCCCCGATGGCTAGGACCCGAGGTCGGATGTGACAGTCGAATTCGCGCTTTTCCTGTCTCCGGAGGGCATCGCGCTGGCCCATCGCCAGCAGGGCGGCCATTGGGCGCTCGTGGCGGAGGCCAGGCCCGAGGGCGATGATCTGGGCCCGGCCATGGCCGCGTTGCGCAGCGCCGCAGAGTTGCGGGGCGGGAGCGATGCGCAGGTCCTGCTTGTGCTGCCCGATGACCAGATCCTTTATACTTCCTTCATGGCACCGGCGCATGACGCCGATCTTGTGGCCCTGCGGATCACCGAGGGGCTGGACGGTCTGACACCCTATGCGGTCGAGGACCTGGTGCATGATTGGTGCGCGGTCGAAGAGGACCGGGTGAAGGTCGCCGTGGTGGCACGCGAAACGCTGGACGAGGCGCGCGCATTTGCGCTGTCGCACGGGTTCACGAGCGCGGGCTTTGCCGCGATGCCGCCGGCCGAGCGGTTCCCGACCATGCCGGTCTTTGGCGACAGTGCCGAGGCGCTGGGGCTGGACCGGGGCGGCATGGCGTTCGGGTCGGATGATTGGACGCCGCCCGAGCCTGTGGCAGAGCCGGAAGCGGCACCGGAAGAGGAGCCGGAAGCGGATGGTGCGACCGGATCGACTGGTGACGGTGAGACCGACGCAGCTGCAGCGGATCGGAGCGATGCAAAGGTCGTGAGCGCCGAGGGGGCGGGGCCGCAAGAGGCGGCGCCGTCGTCGGAGGACGAAGCGTCCGAGAGCGTCGAGAGCGCCGGGGATGCGGCGGCGGCGGAACCGGCGGGCGGCGCGGATGAGGCGCAACCGGAGGCACAAACCGGGGCGTTGACCAAGCCGTCGGAGCCGCAAGCCGCTGAAGCTGTGGCTGCGGAGCCGGAGGTTGAGCCGGAAGTTGCGCCGGAAGCGGAGCCGGAAGTGGCGGCGAAACCCCGCGACGGGGCAAGCGGGGCGGATGCTGCGGGTGATGAGCCGGAAGCGGAAGTGGATCAGCAGGCCGACATGGCCGCGCCGATCACGCCCGAGGTGAAAGACGATCTGTTGGACGGGGACGAGGACGTGTCCCGCGCGAAGGCGGCGGAGGCGGCGGATCAGGCGGAGCCGAACCCGATCCTCGATCCGACGCTGGAGCGGCCTGTGCTGCCGATCGCGGCCGAGCCGGAATTGCCCCTGTCGGGGTCGGCTGCAGCGCCCCTGGCGGATGCATCGGCGGATGAGGCCGAGGCGGAGACCCCGACCGATCCGGTCAAGCCTGCGCGCGGCAAGGGCGCGTCCCGGTCGCAGCCGCGCCTGAATGCGGAACGGCCCGAGGGGGCGCAAGCCCGCCCCACGGGGGCGCGTCGGCTGTCGATCCCGCCCGAGGCGGGCGCCCTCACCGATCCGGAGGCGGAGATCGCGCCCCGGACGGAGGAAGGCACGCAGACCGAGGCGGAGGCGGCGGGCGGCCCGATGCCGGCCTTTTCCGCCCGCCGGGGCAAGGTGGCCAAGCCGGGGAATGGCGCGGGCGAGACCCTGTCGTCGCGGCCCTCGCGGCTGGGCTTCGGTGCGGCCGGTCCCACGCCGACCCCGCCGGTGCTGCATCCCGATGCGACGGTGGGACCTGCAACACCCGGCCCGGTGCGCCCCGGCCACAGGCTGGCCGCGCAACTGGCCCGCGTGCGCGATGCCAGCAAGCTGGCCATGCCGCTGTCGGGGCGTGAACGTGGCGAGAGTGACCCGCGCGCAACGCCCAAGGTGGAGGCCCTCGCTCCGGAGGCGGGGGAGACCCATGTCGCGGGAGAGGCGCGCGTTGCTGCGCCTGCGCCTGCGCCTGTGTCGAAGGGTGCGGCACTTGCCGCGCGCGGCCTGAAGCTGGGCCTGCCCCGTCGTCGCGCCGAGCGTGAGGAGACGGAGACGACACCGCCCGGACAGGTCGATGGCGGCGCGGCCTTTGCCAGCGGGCTTTTGGCGCGCAAACCCGTGGAGAGCGCGGGCCCGTCCTTCAGGACCGGGCTGATCCTGACGCTCGTGTTGCTGGTCCTGCTGGCGCTGATCGCGATCTGGTCGGCCTTGTTCCTGCCCGACAGCCCCATAGCGCGGCTGCTGGGTGGCGGGGATCGCGACACGGTCGCCGTGGAGGAGGCTCTGCCGCCGCCGCCGCTTGCCGTCACGGCGCCCCCTGCGATGGGCGCGCTCGATACGGGAGGCGCGGCGGAAGAACCTGTGGCGGCCGCAGAATCCGTCCCCGAGGCCGAGGTGCCGGTCAGCGTCGCGGAACCTGTGGCTGCAGAAGATGTGGCGGCCCTGTCGGACGAACCGGATGTGGCGCCCGAGGCCGAAGCGGTGGCCCCGGTCGCGGCCCTGCCCGATATCGACGCCGATCTGGACCTGCCGCCGCTGCCGCCCCTGCCCGAGGATCTGCTGCCCACGCTGGAGGAGACCGAGCGCATCTATGCCGAGGACGGGATCTGGCCCAGAACGCCGGACCGCCCGACGCTGGCGGCCCTCAGCACGTCGAACGAGATCTATCTCGCCTCCATCGACCCCGAGGTGCCGGTGACCGATGCCATCGCGCTGGCCGATCCGGTGCTCGACCCGACCGAGGTGCTGCGACGGGTGCCGCCACCGCCCCCCTTTGGCGTCACGCCCGACCGTGATGCAAGGGGACTTGTCACCCCCACGCCCGAGGGCGTTCTGACCCCCGAGGGGGCTTTTGTCATTTCGGGCCGCCCCGCGGTCGACGCGATCCCGCGCCCGCGCGAGGTGGTGACGGATACCGCCCCTGCCCTGCCCCAGATCGATGTGGATGACGCGATCTTGCGCACCGTGCAGCCGACGCCGCGTCCGCTGGACCTGGAGGAGACGCGCGAACGGCAGGTGCTGGGCGGGTTCTCGGCCAGCGAACTGGCCGCGCTGCGCCCGGAGGGACGCCCGGTGTCGGCGCAGGAAAGCGCGGCGCAAGCCTCGCTCTTTCCGCGCGAGGTGGAGGCCGCCGTGACGGAAGCCGTGGCCGCCGCGATCGAGGGCACGGAGCTTGCGGTTGCAAGCTCGCGCCCGCCGCGGCTGCGCCCCGAGAATATCGCGGCGCTGGTCGCGGCCGCCGAGGAGAGCGTGCAAAGCGCCCCGGCCGTCCCGCAAGAGGCCATCGCGCGCGCGCCCGCCATCCCGTCGAATGCCGATGTCACCCGCGCCGCGACCGAGCGCAACGCGATCCGGCTGCGCGACATCAACCTGATCGGTGTGACAGGCACCCCCAACGACCGCCGCGCGCTGGTGCGCCTGCCGTCGGGTCGGTTCGTGCGGGTGGCGGTGGGCGACCGGCTGGATGGCGGCCGGGTGGCGGCGATCGGCGAGAATTCCCTGCAATATGTCCTCAACGGGCGGAACGTGACGCTGGAAATCCCCGGTTAGGGGGTGGGGTTGGTGCGCCGTGACAGGCGCGCCCTACAGAAGGACCAGGACCGCGAGGCCGAGGAAGGCGAAAAAGCCCACCACATCGGTGACCGTGGTCACGAAAGCCCCCGAGGCGAGCGCGGGGTCGATGTTGAGCCGGTCGAGCGCCACGGGGATCAGGATCCCCGCCAGACCCGCGACCAGCAGGTTGATGATCATGGCGGCCGCGATCACCGCGCCAAGCATCGGGTTACCGAACCAGAACAGCCCGATCACCCCCATCACCACGGCGAAAACCGCCCCGTTGATCAGCCCAACAGCACCCTCCCGCAACACGACCCGCACGAGGTTCGACCGCGTCAGGTCGCGCGTCGCGATGGCGCGCACCGCGACCGTAAGCGATTGCGTGCCCGCATTGCCCCCCATCGAGGCGACGATGGGCATCAGCACCGCCAGCGCCACGATCTGGGCGATGGCCGCCTCGAATTGCGAAATGACCAGCGAGGCGAGGATCGCCGTGATCAGGTTCACGAAGAGCCAGGGAAAGCGCTGTTTCGTGGTTTCGATCACGCGGTCCGACAGGCTCGATTCCTCGCCCACGCCAGCGAGTTTCAGAAGATCCTCCTCGGCGGCTTCATCGAGCACGATCATCGCGTCGTCGATGGTGATGACCCCCACAAGCCGCCCGTCCTCGTCCACCACGGGGGCGGAAATCAGGTGGTACTGGTTGAAGGCATAGGCCACGTCATCCTCGTGCTGGGTCGCGGGGATGGTGCGGAAACTGTCCTCGACGATCTCGCGCAATTCCGTCTTGCGCGCGGAGGACAGGAGCCGTCCCAGCGTGACATAGCCCGTGGGTTTCATCCGCGGATCGGTCAGGATCACGTGGTAGAATTGTTCGGGCAGGTCGCGCTTGTGGGCGCGCAAATGGTCGATCATCTCGCCCACGGTCCAATGCTCGGGGGCATGGACCACCTCGCGCTGCATCAGGCGGCCGGCGGTTTCCTCGGGATAGGCCAGCGCGCGTTCGACAGCGACCCGGTCGGCGGGTTCGAGCGCGTCGAGGATCTGCTCGATCTGCTCGTCCTCGAGATCCTCGACAAGGTCGACCACATCGTCCGAATCAAGTTCGCGGACGGCATCGGCCAGAACCTGTTCGGGCAGAAGGGCGATGACCTCTTCGCGCAGACCCCAGTCGAGCTCGGACAGAACCTCGCCGTCGATGCCCTTGGACCAAAGCCCGAGCCAGGCCGCGCGTTCGCCGTCGGAGACCTGTTCCAGAAGGTCGGCGATATCGGCGGCATGGAGCGGTTCCATCAGCGCGTCGATGGCCGCGACATCGCCTGCGGCCACAAGCGCCTTCAGCTCACCGCGCAGGCCTTCGTCCAGCGCATAGGCATCGCGGCCCTCGTCCACCTCCCGCTCGCGCAGGATCGTGTCGTCATCCTGGTCCGCCATGCCTGCCCCCAATCCGCTCGTGCCGCACCGTCGGTTTGCCCCTAACATAGGACGCGGGGGGCGGCTATCACCGGGGTAGAGGATATCGACAGGAAAGAGGCGCGCGCGATGACCGACAGGCTGATCCTGGGGCAGATCCTGGCCTTTTCGGGCGATCCCTTTGTCGAAGGGGTCGGTGCCGCGCGCCATGAGCGGCGCGGTGGCCTGCTTGTCCGGGAGGGAAAGATCGCGGCCATGGGCGATGGCGCGGCGCTCAGGGCGCAATACCCGCAGGCAGAGGTCACCGACCATGGCGCGGATCTGATCCTGCCCGGGTTCGTCGATGCCCATGCCCATTATCCCCAGACCGCGATCATCGCGAGCTGGGGCAAGCGGCTGATCGACTGGCTGAACAGCTACACCTTTCCCGAGGAGGCGCGGTTTGCCGATCCGGCCTATGCGGCGGAGGTGGCGGGCCGATACCTGGACCTGATCCTTGCCCATGGCACGACCACGGTCGCGAGCTACGGCACGATCCATCCCGAAAGCGTCGCGGCCTTTTTCGCGGCGGCCCAGGCGCGGGGGATGCGGGCGCTGGCGGGCAAGACCTGCATGGACCGCGACACGGCCCCCGCCTATCTGCGCGACACGGCGCAATCGGCCCATGACGATACCGCCGCCCTGATCGCGCGCTGGCACGGGGTGGACCGGCTGTCCTGTATCATCACGCCGCGCTTTTCACCCACGTCGACGCAAGCACAGCTGGAGGCGCTGGGGGCGCTATGGGCGGCCAATCCCGATTGCCTGATGCAGACGCATCTGAGCGAACAGACCGACGAGATCGCCTGGGTGAAATCGCTCTACCCGCAGGCGCGCGATTACCTGGACACCTACGAGGCGCATGGGCTTTTGGGGCCCAATGGGCTTTATGGCCATGCGATCCACCTGGAGCCGCGCGAGATCGACCGGCTGGCCGAGGTGGGGGCCGCGGTGGTGCATTGCCCGACCTCCAACACCTTCATCGGATCGGGGCTGTTCGACATGGGGCTGCGGGCGCGGATGCGGGTGGGGCTGGCCACGGATACGGGCGGCGGATCGTCCTTTTCCATGCTGCGCACGATGGCAGCCGCCTATGAGATCGCGCAATTGCGCGGGCAGGCGCTGCACCCGTCCGAATTGATATGGCTGGCGACCGGCGGCTCGGCGGAGGCTTTGCGGCTGGGCGAGCAGATCGGAAGGCTGGCCGTGGGGCACGAGGCGGATCTGGTGGTGCTCGACCTGGCCTCTACCCCCGCCATCGCGCAGGCGGCGGCGCGGGCCGAGGATATCTGGCAGGCGGTCTTTCCCACGATCATGATGGGCGATGACCGCGCCATCCGTCAGACCTATGTCGCAGGCACCCCGGCCCTGCCCCGCGCGGGTTGACCAAAGGTAAACGGATTCAGATTTTCATTTTAAATCAGGATCTTGGACCCTTGTGCAAGCTTACACAAGGGCCTGGCACCGGCTCAGCAGGCCGCCTCGACCGCGCCGACGATCTCTTCGACGACGGCGACCATCAGCGCCTCGTCCTCGGCCTCGGCCATGACGCGGATGAGCGGCTCGGTCCCGGATTTGCGGATCAGGAGCCGCCCCTGCCCGTTCAGCCTGGCCTCGCCCGCCGCGATGGCGGCCTGCACGGCGGGGGCCTCGAGCGGGGCCTGACCGGCGGCGAAGCGCACGTTGCGCAAGAGCTGCGGCACGGTTTCGAAGCTGCGCGAGAGTGCGCTGGCGGGCTGGCCCGTGCGCACCATCTCGGCCAGGAACTGGAGGCCCGCGATCAGCCCGTCGCCCGTGGTCGCGTAATCGGTCATCACGATATGGCCCGATTGCTCGCCGCCAAGGTTCAGCCCATGGGTGCGCATCGCCTCGACCACGTAGCGGTCGCCCACGGGGGTGCGGTGCAGCCGCACGCCGCGCGCATCGAGGAAGCGTTCGAGGCCAAGGTTCGACATGACGGTGGCGGCCAGGGTCTGGCCCTTGAGCCGCCCCTCTGCCGCCCAGCGCTGCGCGAAAAGCGCCATGATCTGGTCGCCATCGGCCACGGCCCCGGTTTCATCGAGCAAGATCACCCGGTCGGCATCGCCATCGAGACAGATGCCCACATCGGCCCCCGTCTCGCGGATCTTGGCCGCCGCCGCCTCGGGGGCGGTCGAGCCCACGCCTGCGTTGATGTTGCGCCCGTCGGGGGTGACGCCGATGGCGATGACCTCGGCCCCCAATTCCCACAACACCTCGGGGGCGGCGCGATAGGCCGCGCCATTGGCGCAATCGATCACGACCTTGAGCCCGTCGAGCGTGAGGCCCTGCGGAAAGGTCCCCTTGACCCGTTCGACATAGCGGAAGCGGCCATCGTCGATCCGCTTGGCGCGGCCGATGTTCTGGGCCTGGGCGGGCTGGATTTCGGCGGCGACCAGCGCCTCGATCTCGAGCTCGGCCTCGTCCGAGAGCTTGAAACCGTCGGGGCCGAAGAACTTGATCCCGTTATCCTCGGCCGGGTTGTGGCTGGCCGAGATCATCACGCCCACATCGGCGCGCATCGAGGGCGTCAGGAGCCCCACCGCGGGCGTGGGCACGGGGCCGAGCAAAAGCACGTTCATGCCCGTGGAGGTAAAGCCCGCCGTGAGCGCGTTTTCCAGCATGTAGCCCGAGAGCCGGGTATCCTTGCCGATCACCACGCGATGGGCGCGGCTGCCGTCGCGGCGGAAATAGCGGCCCGCCGCCGCGCCGAGGCGCAGCGCCATCTCGGCGGTCATCGGATAGGAATTGGCGCGCCCCCGGACGCCGTCTGTGCCGAACAGCTTGCGTGTCATTTCTGCCCTCGTCCTCGTTTGTTCACGGCCCGGTCGGGGCCGTCGCGGCCAGCGCCTGCCAGAGCGCCAGTGCCTGCCGGTGGTGTCCCATATCATGAACGCGCAGCATCTGCATGCCCTGCGCAACACCCCACAGGCCGATTGCCGCCGATCCGGGCGCGCGGGCGGCGGCCACGGGTTCGCCCGCGATCGTGCCGATCAGGCCCTTGCGCGACACGCCCAGGAGCACGCCGCAACCCAGCCCGTGAAAGAGGCTGAGGCGGCGCAGGAGGGCGAGGTTCTGGTCCAGCGTCTTGCCGAAACCGATGCCGGGATCGACCATGATGCGGTCGCGCGCCACGCCCGCCGCCTCGGCGCGGGCGACGCAATCGGCCAGCGCGTCATAGACATCGAGAAGCACGTCGCCATAGGCCTCCGCCGCCAGTCCCTGCATGGTTTCGGGCGTGCCGATGGAATGCATCACGATGAGTGCTGCCCCCGTTTCCGCCGCGACGCGGGCAAGATCGGGATCGTGGCGCAGGCCCGAGACATCGTTGAGGATGCTGGCCCCGGCCGCGATCCCTGCCCGCGCCACGGCGGATTTGCGGGTATCGAGGCTGAGGGGGGCGGTGATGCCCTGACCTGCAAGGGCCGCGATGACGGGTTCGACGCGGGCGATTTCCTCGGGCACCGGGGTTTCGGGCGCGCCGGGGCGGGTGGATTCGCCGCCGATGTCGATCAGGTCGGCCCCTTCTGCCAGCATCGCCTGCGCACCGGCCAGCGCATCGGCGGTCGCGGCATGCCGGCCCCCGTCCGAGAAACTGTCGGGCGTGACGTTGAGAATGCCCATCAGGCGCGGTCGGTCGAGGGTCAGACCGGCAATGGGCGCGCGGGGGGCGGTGAAGGGGGCCAGCGCCTCGGGCGCGATCTGGCTGGCGGGGACGATGCGCGGGGGCGCGTGTCGCGACAGGATCTCGACATGGGTGAAGCGCACCCAGCCGCCGGCAAGGACAAGGCTGCCGGGGGCAACGGCGGGATCGGTCAGGGGAATGGGGCGCAGGTAATCCATGCCGCGCGCCTAGCGGGCGGAGCGCGGGGTGACAAGAGGGGCGGCTGGGGCTGTCCCGTGGATCGGGGCGAATTCTGCGCTGGCCTGCGCGGGGCGGGATTTGCGCAAGCCTGCGCGGGGGGGATTTGCGCAAGCCTGCGCGGGGGGATTTGCGCAAGCCTGCGCGGGGGCGCGAATCTTGACGCAACGTCACTTTCCCCCTCAGATGGCGGCCATGACCACGACCCCGCTTTTCAGATCGGCCCGGCTTACGGGACATGCGCCCGACAGGCGGGCAGCACCGCTTTATGCGGACTTGTTCGGTGCGGCGCGCGGCAGCGACCGGTTGGCCGCGGACCTGCTCGACTGGTCGCGCCACGGGGTTGCGCCCTGGACCCTGTTTCATGCCGGACGCGCTGTGGGCGTTGCGGGGTTCCGCATCGGCTTTGGCGGGGAGGGGCTGGAATTGTCGTTCCATTTCCTGCCCGATGTCGCGGGCCAGGGGCTGGCCAGCGAATTCGTTCAGGCCGCGCTGGATCACGCGATCACGACATTTCGCGAGGAACATTTCCACGCCGAGGTCGCGCCGGACAATGCGATCTCGATCCGGGTTCTGGAAAAGGCGGGCTTTCGGCCAGAGCCCGACGGGGCAGACCCGGTCAGGATGCGGCTGGTGATCCGTCGACCGGATCGGGCGGGGGCGCCAACGCGTCCCGCCTTGTCAGCCTGAGCCCCGGGGGGGCGACGATATCGGCGGGCGCGCCGAAGGCCAGCACCTCGACCGCGACGAAAGCCTGCGCAAGCCAAAGCGCCAGCGCGAAAGGATCACGCACAAAGGCCCCCGGCCCGTCATGGGCATCAAGCACCAGTTTCGACGGGGCCCAGACGCTGATCTGCCCATGCCGCATGGCCCAATCAAGCTCGGTCCGGCTGTCCACCACAACGCAGCGGGGATCACGCGCGGCCAGAACCCAGGCCGATTGCTCGATGGCCAGCAGGTCGATGCGCCGTTGCGGCATGGCGTGGGCGGCCTGCGGCGCAGGCAGATCGGGGCGACCGACACAGAGGATGATGGGCGCGCCGCCCTCCTCCAGACGGTCGAGAAACCGGGGCAGATCGGGGCGGGCGATGGCCTCGGACGAGAGGTAGACGACGCGGGGATGGGGCGCATCATCGGGCAAAAGGCGCAGGCGGCCCCGCATGGGCGGCGCGTTGCGCAGGATTTCGACGCCCAGCACATAAGGGCCACGGTCAAGCTTGCCGATCCGCACGAAACAGCGCGCGGCCAGCGGATGGGCAAGGATGCGGTCCGCGATGCGCGCGGCGAGCGTTTCGAGCAGATTGACGCGTTCGGCGGCCAGCGCCGCGTCGATGGCTTCGACGATCGTGTCGTAGCTGAGGATGCGGTCGACATCGTCGACGGCCTGTTCGGCGCGGGTTTCGACCTCGACCACCACGTCGAATTGCACGGTCTGGGTGATGCCGCGTTCGGCCTGAAAGGCACCGATCTCGACCTCGCGGCGGTGGTCGGTCATGGAGATACGGTCGCGCGGCGGATCACCGGCGAGGGCCTTGGCCCGTTCGGAGGGATGGCGGAAGGCCTGTGCGATCTCGTCGGTCATGGCCCCGCCTAGCATGGGGCATGCGCTTGCGCCAAGACCGGGGGCGGCGGATCAGGGGCGATCCGCGACGCCTCAGTATTGCTGGCGGTAGAAGATGTGGGTGCCGTAGCGGGCCGTGCGCGGATAGACACGCGCCCAGCGCGGGCTGACGTAATCGGCGTGGTAATGGGTGGCCCCCGCCGTCAGGTCGCGCGGCGCACCGTCCAGCATGATACGCGCGATATTGCCCGCGCGGTTCCACGCCCGGCGGTCGGTCACGATCTCGGGGATACCGTCGCAGGTATAGGTGAACTGGCAGGCATAGCGCCGCCCGGTGCCCTGGTTGACGACACCGCAGACGCTGTCGGGATAATTGCGGCTATCGACGCGGTTCAGGATCACCTCGGCCACGGCATATTGGCCTTCGACGCTTTCGCCGCGCGCTTCGAAATAGATCGCTTCGGTCATGCAGCGCCATTGCGCATTGCCCCGCGGGCGGGGCATGGAATCAAGGCGGCTGGCCGACATCACGCGCCGGTCGCGGCCTGTGGCCCCACCGGTGAAGGGCGCACCGATCTGGCGCACGCGGTCGCCCGACAGGCCCGAGAGCGAGGCCGTTTCGATGCCCATGAGCGCGCCGAGGCGGCTGCCGATATCGGTTTCGACGCCGACGTCGGGCAGAATTTCCACAGCGATGCCGGGGGTCGAGGTGCTGGCGGTCACATCCGCACGCGCGCCCGCCCCAAAAACGAGCATCGCCGCGCAAAGCGCCACGCCAATCCGTGTTTTTCCCATCTCGTCATCCTTTCCGGGGTCTTACGCCCCGTGCCGACCTGCTCGAGCCTTGGTCGCGAATCGGGTTTTACCCCCAGATGACGGAAGGGCAAAATCGGCACCGGGTCTTGCGCCCGGGCCGGGGATGGGGACTAGAAATTGATGTATCGCCAGATCTTCGGACTGGTTCTTAAACCGATACCTTAGGATCGACGGGCAAGTTCTTGTCCTGAATGGACAACTGCGCCGCTGCCAATTTGGCCACCGGAACCCGGAACGGCGAGCAGGAGACGTAATCGAACCCTGCCTTACGGCTGAAGGCGATGGCCGAGGGCTGGCCCGCATGTTCGCCGCAGATCGAGATGATCAGGTCCGGGCGCGCGCGCCTGCCCCGATCCGCGCCAAGATGCATCAATTCGCCCACCCCGTCGACATCAAGCTGGGTAAAGGGGTCTTCGGGAAAGACACCCTGTTGCACATAAGCCGACATGAACCGCCCCGCATCGTCGCGCGACAGGCCATAGGTCATCTGGGTCAGGTCGTTGGTGCCGAAGGACAGGAAGGCGGAATGTTCCGCGATCTCGCCCGCCCTGAGGGCCGCGCGCGGCGTTTCGACCATGACGCCGAGGCGATAGGTGAAATCCTGCCCGGTCTTGGACCGGACCTCGGCGGCGATGGCATCGACGCGTCCCTTGACCAGTTCCACCTCGCGCCGGGCCGAGACGAGCGGGATCATGATCTCGGGCACGACAGGCGCGCCCTTGCGCGAGGCCTTGATCGTCGCCTCGAAAATGGCGCGCGCTTGCATTTCGTAAATCTCGGGCACGGTCACGCCCAGTCTTACACCCCGCATGCCCAGCATCGGGTTGAATTCCTGCAAGCTCTCGATCCGGGACTGGACGCGGGACACGGGCAGGTCCAGCGCTTCGGCCAGCGCGCGGATGCCGTCGCGGTCGCCGGGCAGGAATTCGTGCAGCGGCGGGTCGAACAGGCGGATCGTGACCGGCTGGCCCTGCATCATCTGGAACAATTCGATGAAATCGGCGCGCTGCATGGGCAACAGCCGGTCGAGTGCCGCCGCCCGGTCGGAGGGGTTCTCGGCAAAGATCATCTCGCGCATCACGGTCAGGCGGGCGGGATCGAAGAACATGTGTTCGGTCCGGCAGAGCCCGATCCCGTCGACGCCGAACCGCTGCGCCATGGCCGCATCTTCGGGCGTGTCGGCATTGGCGCGGATGCCGATGTCGCGGGCGGCATCGGCCCAATCCATCAGCGTGGCAAAGGCCCCGCCGAGTGCGGGTTCGACCATCTCCGCCGCCCCGGCCAGCACATCGCCGGTGGAGCCGTCCACGGTGATCACGTCGCCTTCGTGGAAGATCTTGCGGCCCGGCACGGTCAGCGTCTTCTTGCGGCTGTCGAGCATCAGGCGCGTGGCCCCGGTGACGCAAGGCAGGCCAAGGCCGCGCGCGATCACGGCGGCGTGGCTGGTCATGCCGCCCCGTTCGGTCAGAACGGCCTGGGCCGCATGCATGCCCCGGATATCCTCGGGCGAGGTTTCGCGGCGCACAAGGATACAGGGCTCGCCCTGTGCGGCCATGGCCTGGGCCGCGCTGGCGGAAAAGACGATCTTGCCGGTCGCGGCCCCGGGCGAGGCGGCGATGCCACGGGTCAGCACGTCGCGCGCGGCGATGGGGCTGACCTGGCGGTGGAGGAGCTGGTTGAGCGTGAAGGGCGGGATGCGCAACAGCGCCTCGTCCGTCGTGATGATCCCGTCTTCGGCCAGGGCCACGGCGACCGCGACCTCGGCCCGGCCCGAGCGGGGGCATCTCACGGCGTCGAGGATCGAGAGATGGCCGTTCATCAGCGTGAATTCGATCTGCATTTCCTCGCGCAGGCGTTGGCGCATCAGCGCGCCTGCGGATTTCAGCGCCGCCACCTGTTCGGGGGCCACATCCTCGAGCGATTTGCCGCGTTTGTCCGAGACGATGAATTGCGCGTCGGTTTCGGACAGGGCGGCGCGGCCCTGGGCCTGCGGCAGCCAGCGGCCCGTCACCTGCGCCTCCCCGGTTTCGGGAGAGGCGAATTGCACCACGCCCGATCCCGACAGCCCCTGCCCGATGCCAAGCGCCATTTCCTGCACCACAAGGCCAAGACCGGCATCCGCCGGCGCGCCCTGTGCCTGTCGGAGCAGGCGGGCGGTTGTCCCCTCCCACGCCCGGGCCATGGATTTCAGAACCTCGGCCAGTTGCTCGCAGGGGTCCTGGGGAAAGGGTTCGTCCATCTCGGCCTCGAAGGCGGATTTGGCGAGGCGGGGGGTGATCGGCCCTTCGAAAGGATCGGCATCAAGGCGCAGCACATCGACCGCATAGGCGCGGATGAAGCTGACATAGAGCGCATCGGCCGCCGATTGACCGTGGGTCGCGGCCAGTTCCGTGGCCTTTTCGTCGTTCATCCCGATGTTCAGGATCGTCCCCGGCCCGCCCCAATCGGGCATCTGCGAGGAGGAGCGCACGGACAAAAGCGCGCCCTGGCCAAAGACATCCAGAAGCGCGCGGATATCGGGCATCCGCCCGCCCGCGATGGCGCGCACCGTCTCGAAGCGCAGTGCTACGGTTTTCGGCACGGGCAGGTCGAGCCGCACCAGCCGTTGCAGGCATTTCGCGCGGTTGCCATGGGTCGAGGTGCGGACCTCGGCCGTGGGGGTGATCTCGGTGAAATCGGGCGTGCTCAGCATCTGGGACCTTTGTGCATCCGCAGCAATAGATACAACCCAAGGGCGAAGTGTCCAGAGAAACGGCACGTCGCCCCGCTATCTGCCCGATTTTGCGGCGTTTCAGCCCTCCAGCCGGGACAGATCGGCCACCGCGCCGCAGGTTTCCACGATCCGGTAGAGCAGGTTCAGGCGGTTGCGCCGCACGACCTGGTTGTCGGAATTGACCTGAACGGCGGTGAAAAACGCGTCGATAGGGGCGCGCAAGGACGCCATATGGGTCATGGCAGCGGCGAAATCCTCGGCCTCGAGCGCGGGTTTGATCGCGGCCTGTGCCGTGGCCAATGCCTCGAAGAGCGCGCGTTCCTCGTCCGTTTCGGCGAATTTCGGATCGGCCCCGTAGCGGTATTCGACGCCGTCCTTTTCCTCGGCCTGGGTCAGGATATTGGCCGCGCGGCGGTAGCCCTGGACAAGGTTTTCGCCATCGGGCGTGGCGAGGAAGGCGGCAAGCGCGCGGGCGCGGGCGACGACGAGGAAAAGGTCGTCGGCGGGCGGTTTGGCCAGCGCCGCGTCGATGATGTCATGGCGGATGCCCTCGTCGCGGAGATGGACCTTGAGGCGGTCGTGGAAGAAGGCGATGAGGTCATCCGACTTATTCATTGTCTCGCTAAAGTAGTGCCCCAGGGATTCCTTAAATTTCTCAAGATTCTCTGATTTATATGCTTCGAGGAGATTTTCCGCACGCTGATCACGAAGCGACTCGAGAGCTTCCATTTCTCGCCCGAGTGGCTGCCCGGCGTTAATGGCAATTCTGCGGATGATCGGATTGCCAAAGCGCCCTTTTAGGTCGATCCGAACCCCATTCTCCAGCACCATCCGCACGACACCCAGCGCCGCCCGGCGAAGAGCATAGGGGTCCTTCGACCCCGTGGGCTTCTCGTCAATCGCCCAGAAGCCCGTCAGCGTGTCGATCTTGTCGGCCAGCGCCACGGCGAGAGACACGGGGGCTGTCGGCACCTCATCCCCCTGCCCCATCGGTTTCCAATGGTCGCGGGCCGCATCGGCAACTTCCGCCGCGCGTCCGGCGGCGAGCGCATAGTAGCGGCCCATCACGCCCTGCAATTCGGGGAATTCCCCCACCATTTCCGAGCGCAGATCGGCCTTGGCGATCCGGGCGGCTTCCTCCGCCTGATCCGCATCCGCGCCAACGAGGGGCGCGATCTCGCGCGCCAAGGCGGCGATGCGGTCGATCCGCGCGGCCTGCGAGCCGAGTTTCGCGTGGAAGGTGACCGATGCCAGCCCGTCAAGCCACTCGCCCATCCCCGCCTTGGCCACCCGCAGATCGTTTTCCCAGAAAAACGCCGCATCCGACAGCCGGGCCGAGAGAACCTTTTGATTGCCCGCAAGGATCGTCGCGCCCTGATCGGCGGTTTCGCGGTTGGCGACCGTGATGAAGCTCTCGATCCGGCCCGTTTTCGGATTGCGGACGGAAAAGAATTTCTGGTGCTCGCGCATGGAGGTTTGCAGCACCTCGGGCGGCAGGTCGAGGAAGCGATCCTCGATCTGTCCCATCAGCACCACGGGCCATTCGACCAGCCCCGCCACCTCGGCCAGGAGCCCTGCATCGGGCACCAGTTCGAGCCCCGCGGAAAAGGCCATCTGTTCGGCCTCGTGCAGGATATGGGCGGCACGGTCGGCAGAGGACAGGATCACATGGGCGCGTTTGAGCTTGGCCTCGTAATCGGCAAATCCCGTGACGGTGAAGCGGCCGGGTGCCATGAAGCGATGCCCCTCGGTCGTGTTGCCGGCGGTGATGCCGTCGACCTCGAACGGCACGATCTCGGACCCGGTTTCAGAGGACAAGATGCACAGGATCGATTGCAGCGGCCGCACCCAGCGCAAGGAGCCCGCGCCCCAGCGCATGGATTTGGGCCATGGGAAATCGCGGATCACGCGGGTCACCACCTCGGCGATGATCTCGGGCGCGGCGCGGCCCGGTTTCTCGATCACGGCGACATAGACCTCACCCTTTTTCTCGGACCGGGTCTGCAGCTGGTCGCGGGTCAGGCCCGCACCGCGCAGGAATCCCTCGATCGCCTGTTCGGGCGCATCGGTGCGGGGGCCGCGCCGTTCCTCGCGCGTGGTGGGGCTGTGGGCGGTCAGACCCTCGATGGTCAGCGTCAGGCGGCGCGGCGTGACGAAAGCCCCGGCACCGGCATAGGTCAGCCCGGCCTCGACCAGACCGTCTGTCACGAGCCGCTTGAGGTCATCGGCGGCACGGGCCTGCATGCGGGCGGGGATTTCCTCGGAGAAGAGTTCGAGGAGAAGATCGGGCATGGTCTCAGATCCAGTCGAGGTTGACGCGGGTGACAGGGTATTCTGCGGCGATGGTTTCGCGCAGGGCGGCAAAGCGGGGGCGCAGGTCGCGGAATTTCATCTCGTGGGTTTCGGCCACGGTGAGGCCGACCAGATCGAACAGCCGATGGGCCTGCATATGTTCCAGAAGCTCAAGCTCCGCCCCCTCGATATCCATCTTGAGAAAGGCGATGCGGCCCGATTTGGCGGCCAGATCGCGGATCATGTCGGGCAGTGCGATCATGGCGACCTCGATGGTGGCATCTTTCGCCTCGTCGATGTTGCGCCCGCCCGGGATGACGGTCGATTTCACCGAACCGCCCATCGGGTTGTCGTCGAAATTGGCGGCGCGCATCAGGCGGACATTGCCCGAGGTCACGCCCACGGCGACATTGTGGAGCGTCACATTGGGCCTGTCCCCGACGCGGGCGGACAATTGCGCAAAGGCGAAAGGGTCGGGCTCGAAGGCATGAACGGTGGCCCCCGTCTCGGCCAAGGGACCGGTGACCGCCCCCACATTCGCGCCGCAATCAAGGACCACGTCGCCGGGTCGCAGCATCGACAGGATGCCCTGCAACAGGCCACGGGCGAATTGCGCGCGCTCGTTGCGCTGCGCGCGGCGCTTGAGCTTGTCATGGGCGGCTTTCAGCGCCTCGAACTCGGCCTGCAGCTCTGCCATGCCCTAGCCCTCCAACCGGCCGTTCCACTGGTGCCAGACATAGGCGCGGCCATCGGGAAAGACGGCGATGACGCGGTCGGCACCGGGGCGCACCTCGGTCTGGGCAAGAACGGCCTGCGCCGCACCGCTGGCGAGCGCGTCCCCGATGGCGGCGGCATCGAAACAGCCGAACCAATCGGGCGCGATGAGCGGCACGGCCTCGGCCACGGGCGGAGCCGCTGCCACGAGACGCGCCGCCGTTTCGGGGTCAAGCGTCAGGCAGGCGCGGAACCGCAGCGGCGAGGTGTCGGCGTCGATCGCCTCTGCCGTCAGGGGGCGCAGGGTTTCCAAGGTGCCGTCGGCAAAGGTCACCTCCAGCGTCTGGAGCCTGACGGGCTCGTAATAGGCGCGCGTCTGGAAATACCATTGCACCGCCCCGAAGATGGCGGTGATGCCCAGAATGGCGATGCCGATGATCTTGCCGTTCATCGTCTCATCCCCAGTTCAGGTTCACGTAGCCCGGCGCGTCCGTCCGGGCCCAAAGGGTCAGCGCGCGCACATCGGCATAGGTGGCGGGGTCGAGCCGTTCATGGGTTTCGACGAAAACCGCCAGCCCATCATGGAAACACCCCGCCGCGCGCATCGCTGCCAGAACGGCCAGTTCCGCCCCTTCGATATCCATCTTGATCAGTCGGGGCGGCTTGGTCAGGCCGGCAAGGATCGCGCGAATGTCGCGGGTTTCGACCTCGTGGGCGATATGGCCCGCGACGGCATAGCGGCCATGGGCGATGCTGGCAGCCTTGGACGCGCTGCGCGGCCTTTCGGCAAAGGAGGCGGGCAGGATCAGGGTGGTGGTTCCGTCACGATCGCTGACGGCGGCCTGATGCAGATGGACATTCGCCTGCCCGGCAAAACGCTCGGCCAGAAGGGCAAAGGTCGCGGGCTCGGGTTCGAAGGCATGAACCTCTGCCCCGGTCGCGGCGAGCTTGGCCGTCATGTCACCGACATTGGCCCCGAGATCGAGCGCGATGTCGCCCGGCCCGAGTGCCGCCGCAAGCGCATCGAACCTTTCTTCGGCCCGCGCCATCAGGCGGCGCTTGAGCTTGCGAAAGCAGATCGCACCAAGCGCCATGGGCAGATCGCTGCCAGCCGCAAACAGCCCCTCCACCGGCCCGATCGGCCAGAGGTCGTGTCGCGCGAAATGGGCCAGCGGCGCGGTCGTCATGCCTGCGCGGCCTCTTCCGGCACCCAGCCGCCTGCGCGGGTCTGGACGAAGGCATCGGCGCAGAGCTTGGCCAGCGTGCGGACGCGGCCGATATAGGCCTGCCGTTCGGTGACCGAGATGACCCCGCGTGCATCGAGCAGGTTGAAGAGATGGCTGGCCTTGATGCACTGGTCATAGGCCGGATGGACCATGATGATGCGCTTGCCGGTCTTGGGATCCTCCGCCCCCGCATCGAGCAGGCGGCGGCACTCGGCCTCGGCATCCTCGAAATGGCGCAGCAGGTTCTCGGTGCTGGCGGCATCGAAATTGTGGCGGGAATATTCCTCTTCGGTCTGGCGGAAGATGTCGCCGTATTTCAGCGGGATGGGAGCGGCGGGGTCGTTGAAGGGCATGTCCATCACGTGATCGATGCCCAGCACATACATGGCAAGCCGTTCCAACCCGTAGGTCAATTCGCCCGAAACCGGGTGGCAGTCATGGCCGCCCACCTGCTGGAAATAGGTGAATTGCGACACTTCCATGCCGTCGCACCAGACTTCCCAGCCCAGACCCCATGCGCCCAAGGTCGGGCTTTCCCAATCATCCTCGACAAAGCGGATGTCATGGAGCGCCATGTCGATCCCGATGGCCTGAAGCGAGCCGAGATACAGCTCCTGCAGGTTCGGGGGCGAGGGTTTGATGATGACCTGGTACTGGTAGTAATGCTGCAGCCGGTTGGGGTTTTCCCCGTAGCGCCCGTCGGTCGGGCGGCGCGAGGGTTGGACATAGGCCGCAGCCCAGGCCTGCGTGCCCAGGGATCGCAGCGTGGTCGCGGGGTGAAAGGTGCCTGCCCCCACTTCCATGTCATAGGGTTGCAGGATCGCGCAGCCCTTTGCGGCCCAATAGGCCTGCAGGCGCAGGATGATGTCCTGGAAACTCCGGGGGGTGTCTGACATGGGCGGCACCGGTCTTTCTGGGCGTTGTTGCGCTGGGGATTGCGGCCTGAGGCCGGGTCTCTCTAGTGTCACAGGTCGTGACGGTCAACGCGCAGCCTGCACCGGGCGACTTGCAGTCGAGGGTTTTTATGGTGCATTCCGACATGGCTTTGATAACTTTCGACGCGGCGGTATCTGCGCCATGGGCGCTGTCGGGCAAACGATTGACGCAGGGAATTTGAGCAAGATGCAACTGAACGGAATTCGTCGACTTCTGGCGCTGATGTTGGCCGCGACCCTTTTCGCGGCCCTGTTGGCCCCGCAGGCGGCGCGCGCCCAGCAAGGCGTCTTCATCCAGATCGAAAGCCACGCGGCCCTGACCGAGGCCGAGGCCCGCGCGCGCGCCTATGCCCAGCAGGTGCCAAACGTGAATGCCTTCAGGGCCACCACCGGGCTTTATGCCGTGGCGCTTGGCCCCTACACGCCGCAGGATGCGGAGGCCCTGTTGCGCCAGCTTCTGGCGCAAGGGGCGGTGCCGCGCGACAGTTTCGTCGTGACCGGCCAACCCTATGTCACGCAGGTCTATCCCGTGGGCGTCGATGCCTTGGCCACCGGGCCGGGGGCCGCGCCGCAGACAGGCGCCAGCGCGCCGAGCATCGAACAGAGCGTTCTTCCGGCCACAGGCGCCACGGATGCCACGATAGCCCCGCCCGTCATCCCGGAACCCGAGGAGACGCTGCAACAAGCCCGCCAGAGCGAGGCGCAGCTTGACCGCGCGGGCCGCGACGCGTTGCAGATCGCACTGCAATGGTTCGGCTTTTACAATTCCACCATCGACGGGGCCTTTGGTCCCGGCACCCGCAACGCGATGTCGAACTGGCAGAGCGCGCGCGGCTTCGAGCCGACGGGCGTCCTGACGACGCGTCAACGCGCGCAGCTGCTCGACGAATATGGCAGCGAGCTTGCCGCGCTGGGGATGGAACCCGTGCGCGACGACCGGGCCGGCATCCAGATCGACCTGCCGCTCGCGATGGTGCGGTTCCAGGATTACAATTTCCCCTTCGCCCGCTTTGCGCCCGTGGACGACAGCGGCGTTCAGGTCCTGTTGATAAGCCAGCCGGGCGACCGCAGCACGCTGTTTGGTCTTTACGAGATCATGCAGACGCTCGAGATCGTGCCGCTCGAGGGGGAACGCCAGCGCCAGGGCGACCGCTTCCTGCTGACCGGGCAATCCGACACGTTGCGCAGCCATACCGAGGCACGGCTCACGGGTGGCGCGGTCAAGGGGTTCACGCTGGTCTGGCCGCCCGAACGCGATGCCGAAATCGCCCGCGTCCTGCCGATGATGCAGCAAAGCTTCACCGCGCTGGACGGCGTGCTCGATCCCGGCGCGATCCCCGAGGGGCAGGAAGCCGATATCGACACCGTATCGGGGCTGGAGGTGCGCAGGCCCATTCGCGTGCGCTCGGGCTTTTACGTGGATGCGCAGGGCAGCGTCCTGACCACGACCGATGCCATCCCCGCGCAATGCACGCAGGTTCTGATCGATGACGCCTACGAGGCCGACATCGTCTATCGCGACGATGCGCTTGGGCTGGCCGTGCTGCGGCCGCGTCAGCGCCTTGCCCCCATCGCCTTTGCCGAGATCGCCGCAGCACCGGGACGGCCGCGCGACGAGGTGGCGGCTGCGGGCTTCCCCTTTGACGGGGCGCTGGGAACGGCGTCGATGGTGTTCGGCACGCTCGCCGATCTTCAGGGGATCGCGGGGGAAACGACGATCCAGCGGCTTGCGCTCGACACCTCGGACAGCGAGGCGGGCGGGCCTGTCTTCGACCAGACCGGATCGGTCTTGGGGATGGTTCTTCCGGGGCTCGACGGGGCACGCGCCCTGCCCGCGGAGGTGACGCTTGCCCTGCGCGCGGACCAGTTGACGGATGTCTTTGCCGCCGCCGGTCTCCGGCCCACCTTGTCGAGCCGCACCACTGCGATGGGGCGCGAGCGGCTGGCGCGGCTGGGCGCGGACATGACGGTGACGGTCACCTGCTGGAACTGAGGCCTGCTGACGCGGGCACGGATAGCACCGCGCCGCCAGGCTCAGAGATCGGCCAGCCCCGGGGTTTGGCACATGACGGGGCTGGCCTGACGCCACGGGCCGGGGCGCGACCCGTGGCGATGGGTGAGCTCAGTTCGCGTCGGGCAAAAGCACCGTGTCGATCACGTGGATCACGCCGTTGGATTGATCCACATCGGCCTGCGTGACCGTGGCCATCCGGCCCTGTTCGTCCTCGATCATCACACGGCCATTGACCATGCGCGCGGTAAAGGTGCAGCCGCCCACGGTTTCGATCGGATGGGCACCGCCCGATGCGCGGATCATGCCGACGATATCGGTCGAAAATGCCTCGGCCCCCACGACATGGCAGGTCAGGATCTCGACCAGCCGGTCGCGGTTGCGCGGCTCGAGAAGCGCTGCGACCTGATCCTGCGGCAGGGCGGCAAAGGCATCGTTGACCGGCGCAAAGACGGTGAAGGGCCCCGCGCTTTGCAGCGTCTCGACAAGTCCCGCGGCCTGAACGGCGGCGACAAGCGTGGTGTGATCTGCCGAATTCACGGCGTTTTCGACGATGTTGCGCTCGGGGAACATCGGGGCGCCCCCGACCATGGGCACGGTCTGGGCAAAGGCCGCGCCTGCGATCAACGTGGCGGTCAGGGTGGCTGCAAGTGTCGTCTTGGTCATGTCGTCTCTCCATCTGTTGGTCGTCGGCCACCGCCCGGGATCGGGGGTGGCGATGACCAAACCACGAAGAGAAGCGGCAATGGGTTTCAGACGGATCGAACCTTGGGCGTTCACGCTTGCGTGACCCGGTGCCTCAGAGCGCAACCAGCCGCCCCAGCGCAAGGATCGCGCCCGTGGGTTGCCCCGTCGGCGATCCGCCGGGGGGCTCGTCCGAGATGGCAAGCGCCGCGCCTGCTCCGAACAGCCCCGAAACCTCGGGCGGGGGCATCAGCGTGGTCAGCGGCGCCTCGCCCAGAAGGCCAAGGGAAATCGGCGGCGTGGCCTCGTCCAGCACCAGCCAGACCTCTTGCGCGCGGTCTTGGGTCGGGCCGCCCGCGACGCGGAGCAATTGCAGCGCGCCATTCGGCTCTCGCGTCACGGCCAGCCCCAGACCCGATCCGTCCAGCGGCAGGATATGCGTCATCAGGATCGTGCCGGGCGGGATGCCCGCTGCCTCCTCCGCGCCCGCGTCGGTTGGCGGCGTATCGGGTCGCTCGATCACGGGCAGGACGGCAAATCCCACGGCCACGGCGGCGATTGCACCGCTCAGGGCACTCACCCCGCGCCAGAAGGCCACCCGGTCCCACAGGGGCACAGGGGCGTTTGCGGGCAAAATCCGGGCCATCACGGCCGCTTCCAGCCCCGGCGGCGGGGCCACGGGCGCGACCTCTGCCTCGGCCATGGTGGCGAAATGCGCCTGCCAAGCCGCGACCGCGCGGGCAAGCGCCGGATCGCGCGCGAGACGCGCCTCGAAGGCCGCGCGCTCGGCCCCGTCGAGCAGCCCAAGCGCGTATTCCGCGGCAAGGGCCTCGTCCTCGGGCATCTGGTCTTCGGGCCGCCCGGTCATCGCGACAGGCACTCCTTCAGGCTCAAGAGGCTGCGGCGCAGCCATGTCTTCATCGTGTTGAGCGGCACACCGTGCAGCTCGGCCAGATCCTTGTAGGACTGGCCTTCGAGATAGGCACCCCGGACCGCATCGGCGCGGTCGGCGGGCAATTCGTCAAGACAGGCCGCGATCCGGCGCGCCTCGCCCGCCGCGATGGCGCTTTGCTCGGGCGTGGGGCCGGGCGCGGCCATGGGGGCCACGGCGTCCAGATCGGCGGTCGGCGGACCCTCTGCGCGCAGCCGGTCGATGGCATGGTTGCGCGCCACGGTGATCAGCCAGGTCATCGGGCTGTGGCCGGTCACCCGGTAGCGGTCGGCGCGGTTCCAGATCTTGACATATACCTCCTGCAACGCCTCTTCGGCCTTGGCCCGGTCCACCAAGACACGCAGGCAGATGCCAAAGAGTTTCGCGGATGTGGCGCGATAGAGCTCGGAAAAGGCCGCCGTGTCGCGCAAGGAGATACGGGCCAGAAGCGTTTCGAGATGATCGCGGTCAGACATGGCCGCAGGCTGCGCATTCCATGGCTCGGTGATAGCGTGTGCCCCCCAAGCTTGGCCAGCCCGGTTTTTGCCCCTTCCCCTTGCGGCCCCCGGCGATATGTTGCATCCCCGAGACAACGCCCACATCCCAGCAAATCCCGAGGACTTCATGGCAGACGGCAGCTTGAGCATGGACGCGAAACCGACCGAGGAAATCTCGGTCCGCGAGGTGTTCGGCATCGACACCGACATGAAGGTCAAGGGCTTTGCCGACCGCACCGACCGCGTGCCGGAGCTCGACAGCACCTACAAGTTCGATCCCGACACCACGATGGCGATCCTTGCAGGCTTTGGCTACAACCGCCGCGTCATGATCCAGGGCTATCACGGGACCGGCAAGTCGACCCATATCGAACAGGTCGCGGCCCGCCTGAACTGGCCCGCCGTGCGCGTGAACCTCGACAGCCACATCAGCCGGATCGACCTGATCGGCAAGGATGCGATCAAGCTGCGCGACGGCAAGCAGGTCACCGAATTCCACGAAGGCATCCTGCCCTGGGCGCTGCGCAACCCCGTCGCCATCGTCTTCGACGAATACGACGCGGGCCGCGCCGACGTGATGTTCGTGATCCAGCGGGTTCTGGAACATGATGGCAAGCTGACGCTTCTCGACCAGAACGAGATCATCACGCCGCACAAGTATTTCCGTTTGTTTGCAACGGCCAACACCGTGGGCCTTGGCGATACGACGGGCCTTTACCACGGGGTGCAGCAGATCAACCAGGCGCAGATGGACCGTTGGTCGCTGGTGGCCACGCTGAACTACCTGCGCCATGATGCCGAGGCCGCGATCGTTCTGGCCAAGAACCCGCATTACAACACGGAAAAAGGGCGCAAGACCGTGGGCCAGATGGTGACGGTCGCCGATCTGACGCGCACGGCCTTCATGAATGGCGAGCTGTCGACCGTCATGTCGCCGCGCACGGTCATCACCTGGGCGCAGAATGCCGAGATCTTCCGGGATGTGGGCTATGCGTTCCGGCTGTCCTTCCTCAACAAATGCGACGAGCTGGAGCGGCAGACGGTGGCCGAATTCTACCAGCGCTGCTTTGACGAGGAATTGCCGGAAAGTGCCGCGAGCATGAGCCTCGGCTGACGGGGGTGGCACGGGACAAACCGTGCCCAAACCGTTAACCAAAGGTTAATTTTTCGCTCGACAGGTTAAGACTTCGTGCCCATGTAGCGGGCATGAAAAGGATTTTTTCACCTATCGTCCTGCTGGTGCTGATCCTCGGGTTCGGCGGGCTGTCGCTGCCAATGTCCCCGGCCATGGCGAGCAGCGATACGCCCCCATGCGTCGTCGTCCGGGTGGTCGATGGCGACACCGTCGATCTGGACTGCCTGGGCGAAGGACGCTTCCGCGCGCGGCTGACGGGCTATGACACGCCCGAGACCCACAACCCCCGCTGTGCGGCGGAGGCAGTCCATGGGCAGGCGGCGACGCGGCGGCTGAGGGCGCTGGTCGCGGATGCGCGCGCGCTCGAGGCGCGGCTGGGCCGGTGGGACCGCTACGAGCGGCGTCTGGTGCAGCTGTCGGTCGATGGGCGCGACGTGGGCCAGCGGCTGATCGCGGAGGGGCTGGCGCTGCCTTATGACGGCGGGCGCAGGCCCGATTGGTGCGCGCACCTGCGCTGAAGCGGCTGTTCGGTCTGCGCGCCCGTGATGAGGCGCGGTTGACCGCGACCGGGGCTCGGTCCATCGTCGCGCCATCATGACATATCCCACGCCAGACGACATCACAGCCGCCGCCGCCCGGATCGCGGGCCGCGTGCGCCAGACGCCCATCCTGACGGTGGAGGGGGCAGCGCTTGGCCTGCCCTGCCCCGTCACGCTGAAACTGGAACAGACGCAGGTCACCGGATCCTTCAAGGTGCGGGGCGCGTTCAACACGATGCTGGCCGCCGATGTGCCCGCGGCGGGCGTGGTCGCGGCCTCGGGCGGGAACCATGGCGCGGCGGTCGCCTATGCGGCGACGGAATTGGGGCACCGATCCCTGATCTTTGTCCCGAAAGCCATCGCCAAGGAGGAAAAGCTGCGCCGGATGCGGATGTTCGGGGGCGAGGTCATCCTGACCGAGGGCGCGGTCGCCGATTGCATGGCCGCCTATGCCGCCCATGCGGAGACCACGGGGGCGCTGTCGGTCCATCCCTATGACACATTTCCGACGCTGGCGGGCCAGGGCACCATCGCGCGCGAGATCGAGGCGCAGATGGGCGGGATCGACACGATCCTGGTCGCAACCGGCGGGGGCGGATTGATCGGCGGCGTGGCCGCATGGATGCGCGACCGGGTCAAGGTCGTGTCGGTCGAAACCCATGACACCAACACGCTCGAACGCTCGCTGCGCGAGGGACCCGAGTTCAGCGCGAGCCCATCGGGCATTGCGGCCAGTTCGCTGGGTGGGCCACGGCTGGGCGTGATGTCCTACGCGGTGATCCGCGATTTCGTCGACCAGGCGGTCCTGGTGGAGGATGCCGCCGTTTTCGACGCCGCCCGCCGCCTGTGGGAGGGCACGCGCCTGATCGGAGAGCCGGGCGCGGCCGTGGCGCTGGCGGCGCTCACCTCGGGCGCTTACGTGCCGGAGCGGGGGGAACGGGTCTGCGTGGTGCTTTGCGGCGGGAATGCGGAGCCGGATTGGTTTGGGGGGTGAGGGCGAAGAGCTGCAAGCGACAGGGAGCAGCACGCCCCCCAACGCGGCGACCTCCGCTCGGGACGGCTGCGCCGAAACGCCGGGGCATGACTCCCCCCAGCATCAAGGCTGATGCGCGGAGGCGGGCTTGGGTATCGCTGCGATCATGTATTGGCGGTGCACGACCCGACCGGGAAAGCGGCGGGGCAGATCGGCCTGTGCGGGGTGCATCGCGGGCGCGCCCTACATGATGACCTCGGGCGCTGACGTGCCGGAGCCGGGGAGAGCGGGTCTGCGGGGGGCATGCGCCCCGGGCATTTGGCGGGGGTGCGGGCGGTCCGGTTATTGCGGGCGGCAGGAACCGCCCCTGTTCAGGTGGAGGGGCCGGCCTTTTCGAGGAATGCCTCGACCGCGTCGCGGTGGCCCTTGGTCGTGTAGCAGATCGCCTGCGCCTGGCGGCCCAGGGCAAACACTTCTTCGTCCGAGCTTTCGAAGCTCTTGTCGAGGATCGCCTTGGTCAGGGCCACGGCGGCGGGTGTGCCTTGGGTGAGGTCGGCCGCCCATGCGACGCAAGCGGGCAGAAGCGCATCGGGAGCCACGACCCGGTCGACAAGACCGATCGCCAGCGCCTCGTCGGTTTCGACGACGCGGCCCGTCAGGATCAATTCCTTGGCCCGTGACAGCCCGACGCGACGGGGCAGGAAATACATGCCGCCCCCATCCGAGACGAGGCCGCGCTTGAGAAAGCTCATCGACATCTTGGCGCCCTGGGAGGCCACGATGAAATCGCAGGCCATCGCCATGTCGAGACCCAGACCGAAGGCCGCCCCGTTGAGCGCCGCGATCACCGGCTTGCTGCATCCATGGATGACGGAGATGCCGCGATGGGTCTGTTTCTGGCGGGTCCAGCCGTTGAAGGCCACTTCGTCCTGTGGGGCATCGAGGCGGGCGCGCATGCCGCCGATATCGCCGCCGGAACAAAATCCCTTGCCCGATCCGGTGAGGATCACGGCGCGGACATCGGCTGTCCGATCGGCCCAGTCGAAGGCGGCGATCAATTCCTGCCGCATCTGGTCGTTGATCGCGTTGCGCACTTCGGGCCGGTTCAGCCTGATGATCGCGGCACTCCCCCGCATTTCGATCTCGACATGGGCGAAGGACGGGGTGCCATGGGGTGTCTGGTCGGTCATCGTGTCTTGATCCTGTGTTGATGCATCTCAGGCCGTGGCCGGGCGGCGTCCGGTCAGCGGCACGGCCCCCGGCAGATCGCCCGAGGACATGACAGTATCCTTGAGACGGCGGGCATCATCCGCCGCCAGCACGCCCAGGGCCAATTCATCGTATTTCGCGAAAAGCTCCGCATCGCTCAGCGGATCGTCGGGGTCGCCCTTGCGGGTCGGTTGGAAATGATCGAGCACCGTCCCGTCGGTCAGCGTCACCTGCAGCCGCGCCTGACGCCGCCCGGGATAGGCGGCGGCAATGGCGGGATCTTCGGTCACGCGCACGCGCGGCATGAAGGCGCGCAGATCGGCGCGCGCCAGAGCCTCGGGGGCGAAAGCCGCCAACCGCACACCGCCCATGTGGAGAAGCGCCGCCGTGCAATATTGCACGCTGAAGCGGGCGTCGCGTGCGCTGTTGACCTCCATCCGGTCGCAGATCGACTTGGTCGGGCCATAGCCCGCCACCTCGACCTGCGCGACATCCTCGGGGGCGAAGTCGACCTGCGCCTGCAGCGCACGCAACCCGTCGAGGGTGGGAAAGATATGCCCGCAGCAGCCATGGTTCTTGTAGGTCATGCGCGAGATCGGGGTCCAGTCGCCCAGTCCCGCCAAGGCCCTGTTCCAATCGCCGGTGCCGTCGCTGGTGGCCGCCGCATAACCGTGCGGGGCATGCAGGCTGTCGGGCGAGCCGGTTATGCCCGCCGCTGCCGCAAGTCCCGCCAGCACGCCCGCCTCTGCCGCATGACCGCAATGCAGCGGCTTGGTCAGGCCCTGGCCCTGGAGGTTTTCCTGATGCCCGCCCGCAAAGCTCGAAGCGATGGCGATGGCATGTCCGATGCCTGTCGCGTCGCAGCCCTTGAGCATCGCGGTCGAGACCGCCGCCCCCATCGTGCCCACCGTGGCCGTGATGTGCCAGTCGCGGTAATGGCTGGGCTGCAAGGCCATGGCGATCCGGCAGCCGACCTCGTAGCCGCCGATGACGGCGCGGTGGAATGCGTCGGCATCGACGCCTTCGGCCTGGGCCACGGCCAGCGCCGCCGAGATCGTCGGGCTGCCCGCGTGGTAGCCGCCGTCGCGGTAGATGTCGTCGAACTCGACCGTGTGGCTGGCCGTGCCGTTGATCAGCGCAGCAAAGCGCGCCGATCCGGTCGGGCCGCCGGTATAGGCGACGGCGGATCCCGACCCACGGTCGGCGGCCAGGGCATGGGCGAGGGTCACGGCGGGCCCCTCGATACAGCCCGGCAGCATGGAGGCGAACCAGTCGAGCACCGCGCGGCGCGTGTCGTGGCGCAGCGCGGGCGCGATGTCGCGGTGGCGCCATGCCTCTGCCGCCTGCGCCAGGAGGATCAGGGGGTTGCCGTCCATGCCCCTAGCCCCGCTTCAGCACGAGGCCGCCATCGACGGGCAAGAGCACGCCGGTGACATACCTGGCCTCGTCCGAGGCGAGGAAGACGGCCGCATTGGCCACATCCCAGGCCTCGCCCATGAAGCCCATGGGCACCAGCGCGTCGCGTTCTGCGCGGATCTCGTCCCGGGAGCGCCCCTGTTCCTGCGCGCGCCGTTCGATCGCCATCGGCGTGTCGATCAACCCCGGCAGGATCGCATTGGCCCGGATGCCGAAGCGCGCATTCTCGCCCGCGACATGCTGGGTGAAGGTATTCACCGCGCCTTTGGACGTCTTGTAGGTCACGGTCGGGCGCAAGGACAGCGACGCGGTGGAGGAGATGTTGATGATCGACCCCGCGCGGCGGGCGCGCATCGACGGCAGCGCCGCCTTGACCAGCATGAACATGCTCTTGAGGTTGAGCGTCATGATCCGGTCCCAGACATCGGCATCGAGATCGGGGGTGGCGCGGTCGCCCTTGGAAAGGCCCACGTTGTTGTGCAGCACATCGATCCGCCCGAAGCGGTCCAGTGTCTGCGCGATGACCGCCTGACAGGCGGTCTCGTCCGTCACGTCGGCCTGAACCACCAGCGCATCGCCACCGATCAGGGCGCGCGTATCCTCGGCCCAGTCGCGATTGATGTCGACCAGAACGCAGGTCGCGCCTTCCTCGGCAAAGCGGATCGCGGTCGCGCGTCCATTGCCGGGTGTGGCGCCCGGTTGCTGCCCCGCGCCCGTCACGATGGCGATCTTGCCCTTGAGGCGCTCGGCCATGCCCTGCCCTTCCCTAACCAATCTGAGGTCAGTTTATCAGGGGCAAACGCCCCTTAGACCTGAGCTTAGGTCAGGCTCGGCAAAGCGCCGGTCTGATCCGGCCTCAGGTCTTGTCGGCACTGCCCGAGCGGAAGAATTCGCGCGGCTGGCCCACCTGGTCGAGAAGCCAGTCGATGAAGCGCTTGGTCTTGACCCCGACCGAGACGGTCGTGGGCCAGATCACGTAGAACCCCGCCCCGGTCGGCAGACGCATGTCGAGCGGACGCACCAATTTGCCCTCCGCGATCACATCGTCGAGCAGACCCAACTGACCGATGGCCAGCCCAAAGCCCTGCTGTGCGGCCGAATAGGTCAGGAGCGATGTCTCGAAATCCGTGCCCCGGTTCGTATCGAGGTCAAGGCCCACGTCGCGCGCCCAGTATTCCCAAGCCCGGCGGCGGTAATGCGAATGCAAGAGATCGCCCCGCACGACATCGGCCGGCTGTGACAGGCCCCCGATGGACATCAGGTAGTCGCGGCTGCAGACCACGTCGACTTCCTCGTCCCAGAGCTTGCGGCTGCGCGCGTCGCGCCAATCATCGCGCCCCAGTTGCAAGGCCACATCCAGATGGGTGCCGCGAAAATCGAGCGGTTCCACACGGGTGTCGAAGCGCACGCGGATATCGGGATGCTTGCGGGTGAAATCCATCAGCTTGGGCATCAGCCAGTAATGCGCGACCGTGGGGTGGATGCGCAGGTTCACCGTTCCCTCGGTTTCGTGGCTGATCATGCGTTCGGTCGCCCGTTCGAGATCATCGAAGAGACCCGATATTTCCTGACCGAAGGCGCGGCCCACATCCGTCAGCTTGGCCGACCGCACACCGCGTTCGAAGAGGCTTACGTCCAGAAAATCCTCGAGGATCGCGATCTGCCTGCTGATCGCGACCTGGCTGACGCCCAGTTCGCGGGCCGCCGCGGTGAAGGTCTTGTGGCGCGAGGCGACGGCAAAGGACCGCAGCGGGTTGAGCGGCAGGTTGATGCGGCGGCGTTGCATGATCTGAGGTTATCCTTCCGCAATTTCTTGGCGGTCATCTTAAGTTCAGGTCAGGCTAGACTTCGCGCCGGATCAGCGTCAAGCCAACCCTGCGTCGACGCGAGCGAGACTTGGAATGACGGATGGCATGCAAAGGGCGCGGGCGGACGCGCCTGCACCGCGGGGCGGGCGGTCGGTGCCGGGCCTTTTGGCCCTGCTGACGCTATCGGCGCTGGCCGGGTGGCTTTTCGACCGGCTTGGCGCGCCCTTGCCGTGGATGATCGGGCCGCTGATCGTGACGGCCATCGTCTTCATGACGCTCGCCCCCGCCATCACGGTCCCGGCCACGATCCGGCCCGGGGCGCAGATCGTGGTGGCGACACAGGTGGGCCTGGCCTTTTCGCCCGATGCGTTCCAGATGCTGGCCGAGCTGGCCCCGGTGATGGTCGGCATGGCGCTGACGACCGGCGTCTGCGTCGTGATCGTGTCCTATGCCCTGATGCGCCTGACCGGCCAGAAGTTTTCGCAAGCTTTCCTGTCCACGGTCCCGACAAGCCCGGTCGAAGCCGCCAACATGGCACAGGACGCGGGCATGCCGGTGACGCCGGTGATCTTGTCGCAAACCCTGCGGCTGGCGCTTGTGGTGATCACGGTGCCCTTTGCGCTTTATGCCGTCGAGGGCTGGCCCGCGGGCCAGCGCCCGGTCATCACGCTTGCGGCACCGGACCCTTTGGGCATGGCGCTGTTGGTCCTGATGGGGGTGGTGGGCGCCTGGGGGTTCAAGCGGCTGCGGATCGCCAATCCCAATTTCCTGGGGCCTTTGGCCGTCGCGGCAGGCATCGCGGCCACCGGTCACGCGCCCGCGCCCTTTCCGCCGCTGGTGCTTGCGCTGGCGCAGGTGGTGCTGGGCACATGGCTTGGCGCGACCTTCCGGCGCGATTTCCTGACCACGGCCCTGGCGCAGACGGTGACAAGCCTTGCCTCGTCGCTGGTGCTCTTGGCGCTGTGTTCGGCCTGTGCGGTGGGGATCGCCGCGCTCGCGGGCGTCAACTGGCAGGTGCTGGTTCTGGGCGCGGCCCCCGGCGGTGTCGTGGAAATGGCGCTGACCGCGAAATTTCTCGCGCAGAATGTCGTGCTGATCACGACGTTCCATCTGGTGCGGATCTTCATCTTCATCCCCAACATTCCGTGGATCGTCCGGATGATCCTGCGTTGGGAAAACCGTCGAAACGACAGGGAGAAACCGACATGACCCCCCATCGCCCCCTACCCGTCGGGCGCAAGGCCCGCATCGCCGTGCTGGACGATTACATGGGGGTCGCCCATCGGCTGGCCGATTGGGACCGTCTTGCCGATCGGGCCGAGGTGACATTTCTGACCAAGGCCATCGCCCCCGAGGCGCTGGTGGCCACCTTGGCCCCCTATGATGCGATCTGCCTGCTGCGCGAGCGCACCGACTTTCCCGGCGACGTGCTGCGCGCGCTGCCGAACCTCAAGGCGATCGCGGCGACCGGTCGGCAGAACCGCACGCTCGACAGCGCGACCGCCGCCGAACTGGGCATCCCGGTGATGACGACGGATGGCAGCGGCAATGGCGTCTATGCCACGGTGGAACTGGCCTGGGGTCTGATCCTGGGCCTTGCACGCCATATCCCCGAGGAATCGGCGGCGATGCGCGCGGGCGGCTGGCAGACGCGGCTCGGCCATGCACTTTATGGCCGGACACTGGGTCTGGTCGGCCTGGGCAAGCTTGGCTCGCGGATGGCGATGGTTGCGCGCGCCTTCGGGATGGAAGTCATCGCCTGGAGCCCGAACCTGACGCCCGAGCGCGCCGAGGCCGGTGGCGCGACCCATGCCGACAAGGCGACGCTGTTCGCAACGGCCGACATCGTGTCGCTTCACCTGGTGCTGGGGCCAAGCACGCGCGGCATCGTGGGGGCCGCCGATATCGCGCGGATGCAACCCCACGCCCTGCTGATCAACACGGCGCGCGGACCGCTGGTGGACGAGGCCGCGCTGCGCCAAGCCTTGCAGGACGGGCGGATCGCGGGGGCGGGCATCGATGTCTATGACCGCGAACCCCTGCCTTCGGACGCGCCGATCCGGACCACGCCCCGCACATTGTTGACCCCGCACCTTGGCTATGCGGTGCAGGAAACATTCGAAAGCTTCTACCGGCAGACGGTCGAAAACCTTGACGGTTGGCTGGACGGAGCGCCGCGCCGGCTGCTGTCCACGACGTGAAAGGGCCGGCCCCCGCAAGGACCGGCCCCTTCCTCGTCTTTCCGGCTGGGGGTTACTGGCCGATGCCGCGCGCCTCGGCCAGATCGGCCCAGATCTGCAGGTCGCGCAGGTAGACCTCGCGGAATTCGGTCGGCGACAAGTCACCGGCCAGCGCGTAATTGTCCGTCAGGAGCGCCTGCATCGAGTCCGTCGCCATGGCGGTGGCGAAATCGGCGTTGATGCGGTCGGCCAGCGCGGGATCCATGCCGCCGGGGCCAAAGAGCGCGACCCAGCCTTGCAGTTCCACACCCTCGATCCCGGCTTCGCCGCTCGACTGGATGTCGGGCAGCAGCGAGAAGCGTTCGGGCGCGAGGACCGCCAGGGCCTTGACGCGGCCGTCGTTCACATAGGGCATGACGCTGGCCGTGGTCGAAATGTAGGTGTCGCTGTGGCCGCCCATCATGTTGGTCTGCGCCTCGCCGCCGCCGGAGAAATGGATCACCTCGGCGGGCAGATCGGCGGCCTGGATCAGCAATTCGGACATGAAGTGGCTGGAGCTGCCGGGACCGGCGGTGCCAAGGAACATCGGGCGTTCCTGCGCCTCGGCCAGAAAGCCGGTCAGGTCATTGGACTGCACATTGGCCCCGCCGACCAGGACATAGGGGCTGGTGATCAGGAGCGAGATGGGGGTCACATCCTCGATCGGGTCGTATTGCAGTTCGGCCTGGATGGCGGGGGCGGTCGTGATCGCGGCGGTGTTGATCAGCAGCGTATGGCCATCGGGTTCGGCCTGCGTCATCGCCGTGGTGCCGATCATGGAACCCGCACCGGAGCGGTTTTCCACCACCACGGGCTGGCCCCAGATCTGTTCCAGCTCGATGGCGATGGACCGCGCGGTCAGGTCGGTGGACCCGCCGGTGCCATAGGGCACGATGATCGTGACAGGTCCGGTCGGGAACGTGTCTTGCGCGAACGCCGCGGTCGTCGTCAAAAGCGCGCCGAGCGCTGCGGCTGCCAGGGTCTTCATGGGGTGGTCTCCTCCTCCGGTTGAACTTTCACGCGTCTGCGTGTCGAGACGGTTCAGGGGTCCGCGCCCTCCTCAGCGCTTGCCCCCGACCGATGTGTGAGCCGCTGCGGCCAGACGGCGGCGGTGGCGCTGCACCGCCCCAAAAACCGTCCAGACCAACATCAACGCGGCCAATGCCAGCACAGTGCCCGCCATCGGGCGTTCAAGGATCGCGGTGAAATCGCCGCGCGCCAGCACCATCGCGCGGCGGAACTGGATCTCGAGCAGGGGGCCGAGCACGAACCCCAGCAGCAAGGGGGCCGCAGGCAGGCTGGCCAGCCGCATGGCATAGCCCAGCACCCCAAAGCCCAACACCATCAGCACGTCTGCGGGATTGGTGCGCACGCTGTAGGCCCCGATGCAGATGAACACGAGAATGGCGGGATAGAGATAGTGATAGGGCACCAGCAACAACCGCACCCAAAGACCGATCAGCGGCAGGTTCAGCACCAAAAGGAGCAGGTTGCCGATCCAGAAGCTCATGATGAGCCCCCAGAACAGCGCGGGTTGCTGCACGATCAGCGTCGGCCCCGGCTGGATGCCGTGAACCATCAGCGCGCCCAGCATCAGCGCCATGGTGGCGCTGCCCGGAATGCCCAGCGTCAGGGTCGGGATAAAGGCTGTCTGATCGGCGGAATTGTTGGCCGTCTCGGGCGCGACGATGCCTTCGATAGCCCCTGTGCCGAAGCGTTCGGGGGTCTTGGACACGCGCTTTTCGACGGCATAGGCCATGAAGGCCGCGATCGAGGGTCCGGTGCCCGGCAGCGCGCCGAAGAAGGCCCCGATGGAGGATCCGCGCAGGCCCGGCATCCAGGACCGGCGCCAGTCGTCGCGGGTGGGCATCATGTTCTTCCACTTGGCGCTCGACTTGTCGATCTTGTCGCTGCGCGCGGCACCGACCGAGGACAGGATCTCGCCGATGCCGAACAGGCCCATGGCCATTGCGCTGATGCCGAAACCGTCCAGAAGGCTCATGGAGCCGAAGGTGAAGCGCGCCGCCCCGCTCTGGCTGTCGGTGCCCACGGTCGCGATCAGCATGCCGAGGATCACCATGGCCAAGCCCTTGGCGGGCGAGGCATTGGCGATGGTCGAGGCCGCCACAAGACCAAGCACCATCAGCGCGAAATATTCCGCCGGGCCGAAGGTCAGCGCGTAATCGGCGATGATGGGGGAAAACAGGCTCAGGATGATGATGCCGATGGACCCGCCCGCGAAGGACGCGATGGTGGTCATGAACAGCGCAACCCCCGCCCGCCCCTGCTGGGCCATCGGATAGCCGTCGAGGCAGGTCACCGCCGAGGAGGTCGCCCCGGGGATGTTGAGCAGGATCGATGCGGTCGACCCGCCATAGGTCGTTCCGTAATAGATGCCCGCCAGCATGATGAGCGCTGCGGTGGGATCGAGGTAGAAGGTGATGGGAAACAGCATCGAGATCGCGGCCAGCGGACCGACGCCGGGGATCACGCCCACGAACGTGCCGAGAAACACGCCCAGGAAACAGAACAGCAGGTTGGTCGGCGAGAGCGCCGTTTCCAGGCCGAGGGCGAAATTCGCGAGCAGTTCCATCAGAACGGCCAGTCGAAAGCCGGCATGCTCAACCGCAGACCCGCGATGAAGACACCCCAGGTGAGCGCCGCCATGGCAGCCCCCAGAAGGAGCGCGCGGCTGGCCGAGAGCTTGACCTCTGCAAGGGTGGCGATGACCGTCGTGACCATGACCGCAGGCACCAGCCCGAAGGGCTCGATCATCAGCGCAAAGGCCAGAACGGCCGCCGACAGGAACACCATCGGCCGCAGGCGCAGATTGGCGGCCTCGCCCCGCTGACCCCACGCAGGCAGGGCAATAGCAAGGCCGAAGGCCGCGAGGATCACGCCAAGCGACACGGGCATCATGCCCGGTCCCATTCTTGACACCGTTCCCAGCGCATAATGCGACAGCGCATAGAGCGCCGCCCCGGTCCCGGCGAGGATCAGAAACAGGCCTGCAAAGATGTCACGGTAATTGCGATCCAGCACCGCCGTACTCCCCTCCGGCAGGGGCAAGGCCCCGTTGATCATGACCTTCGAGCCATCCCGCCCCGCGCACAACATGCGAAATAGCGGGCGAGCATAACAAACGGTAAGGCTCAAGCCACGGGGAGCATGGCTTGCCTGCCGCGCCGTCGCGCGCAACAAGACGGGCATGGAACAGGATCTGATCGCCGCGGGATGGACGCTCGACCCCGATGACGGGTTCGTCGGGCATGTGGGGGGGCTTTGGCGGCGCGAAGTCGGCGCGGATACGCAGGTCGCCTTCATCGCGCGCCCCTTCCATGCGAACCGCAACGGGGTGGTGCATGGGGGCATGTTGATGACCTTCATCGACCGCGCCATGGGCCAGAGGGCCCGCAAGGTCACGGGTGCGGTGCGTGGCGCGACGGTCAGCCTCACGCACCAGTTCCTTGCCCCTGTCCGCATCGGCGATCTGGTCGTGATGACGCCGGAGGTGGTTCGCCAGACATCGAAAATGGTGTTCCTGACCGGCACGGCCCATGTCGGCGAGGAACCCGTGGTGCAGGCGCAGGGCGTCTGGCGCGTGACCTTCAGCGTCCCGTGAACGCGGTCATTCGCGCAAGACGACCAAGCCATCCGCCGCCGCGACGCCCCGCCCCTCGGGGAGGACGAAAAGCGGGTTGATCTCGGCCTCTTCCAGCTTGTGACCCAGGGCAACGCCCATGCGGGCCAAGGCCTCGATCGCGCCGACAAGCGCGGCCACGTCATGGGCAGGCGCACCGCGCCAGCCCGCAAGGCGCTGCGCGATGCGCAGGTCCGCCACCATCCCGGCGGCCTCGCCCTCGGCAAGGGGCAGGAGCCGGATCGTGCTGTCGCCCCAGAGCTCTGCCTCCACCCCGCCTGCGCCCAGCAAGATCAGCGGCCCGAGCTGCGGATCGCGGCGCAGGCCAAGGATCATCTCGACCCCGCCGGTGACCATCGCCTGCACGAGATATCCCTCGGGCCGGGGCAAGCCCTGTGCCGCCAGCCCCCGCGCCATGTCGTCGAGCGCCGCGCCGATGGTTTCGGCGCTCAGGCCGATCCGCACGCCGCCCACGTCGGATTTGTGCAAGATCCTGCGCGACACCAGCTTCAGAACCACCGGCCCGCCCAGATCGCGCGCAACCTCTTGGGCCTCGGTCGCGGTCTGCACCATCCGGCCTTGGGCACTGGTCAGGCCAAAGGCGTCAAAGAGCGCGCGCGCCTCGACCTCCGTCAGGGTGCCGCCCGGAAGATTGTCGGGACAGGTGGCCACGGGCTGCAGCGCTGGCCCCGGCGCCGGCGGCGGCAGCGCCGCGCTGAGGACCGTGGCACAGGTTTCGGGCGCGGCAAAGGCCGGCACGCCTTCGCGGTTCAAGAGGTCGACGATATGGGGGGCATGCGGGCTGACATAGGCGATCAGGGGCTTTTGGCTTGCCGCGGCCCCTGCCCGGATCGCGCCCACCGCCACGTCGGGGCGCGCAAGCGCCGACGATCCGACAACGACCACCACCCCGTCGATCCCCGGCGCATCCAGAAGCGCCTGTGTCGCCGCGGTCATGATGGCGGGTTCCACCCCTGCAAGCGTCAGATCGACCGGGTTGCCGGTCATCGGGGCGTCATGGCCCAGAAGCCCCGCCAATGTGTCGGCCGTGGCGGCATCGAGGTCCGGCACCTCCAGCCCGAGCATCCCGCAATTGTCGGCGACAAGGCTGCCGGCCCCGCCGGTCGAGGTCAGGATGGCGATGCGCCCGCCCGCCAGCCGCCGTCCGCTGGCCAGCATCGCGGGCAGGTCCAGCAGGTCGGAAAAGCTCTGGGCACGGATCGCCCCCACCTGCCGGAAGAGCGCATCATAGACCCGGTCTTCGCCCGCCATGGCCCCGGTGTGCGACACGGCCGCGCGCGCGCCCGCACCGGACCGCCCGACCTTGTAGACCACCAATGGCTTGCCCGCATCCCGCGCAGCCAGCGCCGCGGCGCGGAAGCGGTCGACGGACCGTATGCCTTCGACATAGGCGGCGATGACCTTCGTGCCGGGATCGGCGGCATAGGCCGCGATCAGATCGGCGATATCGAGATCGGCCTCGTTCCCGGTCGAGGCGAGGCGGCGGAACCCGATCCCGCGCGCAGCACCCCGCGACAGGAGCGCACCCAGAATGCCGCCGCTCTGGGAGGCGACGGAGATGCCCCCCACGGGGATGTCGCGCAATTCAAGGGCGCCGCTGGCCGACAGCACGATACCGCGCGACAGGTCCATCGCCCCGATCGTATTGGGCCCAAGGAGCCGCATGTTCCCCGCAGCCTTTCGAAGCGCATCCTGCCGGGCCTTGCCCTCCGCGCCGGTTTCGCCATAGCCGCTGGCCAGAACGATGGCGAGCTTGCAGCCCCGCGCCGCCAGATCGCGGACCGCAGCCTCGGCGCGTTCGACCCCCAGAAGCACGATGGCCACATCGGGCGCGCCGGGCAGGTCGGCGACAGAGGCGTAGCACGGCAGGCCGTCGATCTCGGCCACGCGCGGATTGACGGGCCAGATGCCGCCCGAAAACCCGTGCTTGTGCAGGTAGGCGACGGGACGCCCGCCGGTTTTCGCGGGATCGGCGGAGGCCCCCACGATGGCGACGCTTTCGGGCGCCCAAAGGGCTGTCAGCGCCTCTTGCAGACCGGTCATCGCGTCACTCTCCCGTTTGTGCGTAAGTGTCCAAGGTCGCCCTTGCGCCGTCCCGGCCCTGCCATGGCGGCGAAATCGGCGCAGGCTTGCGCCAGTGCCGGCCCATCTTGCTCAAGGGCCCAATGCACCGGCCCCCCGCGCCAGCGCGGGAAGCCGTAGCCGTTCACCAATGCCACGTCGATATCGCCGGGGCAGAGCGCGATCCCGTCCGCCACGACCAGCGCCGCCTCGTTCACGATGGCCGCCATGGCGCGCAGCACGATGTCTTGGGGCAGAAGCGCCTGGCGCGTGATGGTCTTGGCGTCGGAGGCTGCGAGGATCAGCGTCTCGACCTGCGGATCGGGGAGCGGGTTGCCGCCCTCGTAACGGTAAAAGCCCGCACCGGTTTTGCGGCCGAACCGTCCCGCCTCGCAGAGCTGGTCGGGGATCGTGACATAGCGGTCGCGCGGGTCGCGCGTGGCGGCCTGCGCGCGGCGCATGTTCCAGGCGATATCGAGACCCGAAAGATCCGCGACCTTGAAGGGCCCCATCGCAAAGCCGAAATCCTCCAGCGCGGCATCGACCTCATGGGGCAGCGCGCCATCCTCCAGCATGAATTCGCACGCCGACCTGTAGGCCGCGTAGATCCGGTTGCCGATGAAACCGAACCCGTTGCCCGCCTCGACCGGTTGCTTGCCCAGCAGTTTCGCGACCGCGAAACCGGTGGCCATCGCCGCATCGCTGCTTGCCGTCGCGCGCACGATCTCCAAGAGCTTCATCACATGTGCCGGGCTGAAGAAATGCAGGCCGATGACGCGCTCGGGGTGGCTGATGGCCTGCGCCATGGCATCGATGTCCAGATAGGAGGTGTTGGTCGCCAGAACCGCGTCACGCCGCAACACGGTGTCGAGCCGCGAGAACAGCGCCTGTTTGACACCTGCATCCTCGAAAACCGCCTCGATCACCAGATCGCAAGGCGAAAGGGCCGCCAGATCGGTTCCCGCCTGCAGCCGCGCGCGGGCTTTGGCGGCGGTCTCAACGGTCAGCTTTCCACGCCGGACCGCGCCGGCCAGCGCCTCGTCGATCCGCGCGATGCCCCGGTCGAGCGCCGCCGCGTCGGCATCGACCAGACAGACGGGCCGCCCGGACAGCAAGATCGCCGTGGCGATGCCCGCGCCCATCGTGCCGCTGCCGATCACGCCCAGCCGGTCGATGGGCAGGGGTTTCGCGCGCCGGTCGGGGTTGCCGCGCGCGGCCTCGCGTTCGGCAAAGAAGATATGGCGCAACGCGCGCGCCTCGGGTGCCGTGCGCAGGTGTTGAAAGGTCGCGCGTTCGGCTGCCAGCCCATCCGCCACGGGCCCATTGCCCGCGGCGCGAACATGGGCGATGGCCGCCAGCACATGGGGTCGCGCGCGGTGGGATGCCTTTGCCACGGCCTCCTCGAGGCCTTCTGTCTCGGGGACGGGACGGTCGATGACCCGCCGCTTCTCGCCCGCAAGGCTCAGGGCCAGGGCCACAGCCTCGGCCCGGAGATCGCCGGTCGCAAGCGCGTCGATCATGCCCAGCGCCAGGGCAGGCTCGGCCGGAACGCGCACTGCCCCGGCGATCAGGCGGATCGCCTCGGGCCGACCCACGAGCCGCGGCAGTTTCTGCGTGCCGCCCGCGCCCGGAATGATGCCCAAGGCGGTCTCGGGCAGGCCTATGACGGTCCCTTGCGCCGCGACGCGCGCGTCACAGCCCAGCGCCAGCTCATAGCCGCCGCCCAAGGCCGCGCCGTGCAGCGCCGCGACAAAGGGCTTGGTGGCCCCTTCGATGGCCGCGATCACCTGCGGCATCTGCGGCGGATCAAGCGGAAGGTCGAATTCGCGCAGGTCCGAGCCCGAAATGAAGCTGCGCCCGGCCCCGATCAGCACCGCACCGGTACATGTCTCGTCCGCCTCGACCGTCGCGATCGCCGAAAGCAGGCCCTTGCGCACGGCATGAGAGCCCGCGTTGACGGGCGGGTTGTCGATGACCAGCACGGCGATCGGGCCGTCCCTTTCCAGATGCACGGAACCTGCCATCACGACCTCATCCGAACCAAGGCATCCACCGCCACCACGCCCTGCCCTTGTGGCAGAACGATCAGGGGATTGATCTCGGCCTCGACGATATCGGGCGATGCGGCAAGCCGCGAAAGCGTCACGATCGCCTCCGCGAGCGCGGCAAGATCGCCGGGCGCGCGCCCCCTCGCCCCGGCCAGTATCCGGGCGTAGCGCAGGTCCGCGATCATCTCCTGCGCGGTGTCCAGATCGACCGGGGCCATCCGCACCACGCTGTCGCGGGTGATCTCGGCAAAGATGCCGCCCGCGGCCAGCATGACGACCGGGCCCATCTGCGGGTCGCGGCGCAGGCCCACCAGAACCTCGCCCACGCCTGCGCGCATGCGCTGCACGAGCACGCGCGTGACGGCATGCCCCGGCATCGCGCGGGCGACATCGGCGCGGATGGACGCGATGGCCGACGCCAGGTCTTCCGGCGTCTTCAGACCCACATGCACGCCGCCGACATCGCTTTTGTGCGGGATCGCCGCATCGAGAACCTTGGCCACGACCGGAAAGGGGAACGGCAAGTCACCGGGCGGCATCGCGGCATCGAGCGCCACCCAATCCGCCACGGGAACGCCCTGCAGGCGGCGATAGGCCTCGGCCTCGTCCAGCAGTCGTTCTGCGCCGTGGGTTGGCATGGGTGCAGGGGGCGGCAGGTTGGGATGGCGGCGCGCAAGGGCGGCGGCGACCGCATCGGCGCAGGTCTCGGGATCCTCGAAAACGGGCACACCCGCTCCGGCCAGTCGTTGCGCGGCACCGGGCGCGTCGGGCACGAGGAACACACCGAAGGGATGGCCCGGTGTCCCGATCAGATCCAGCGCAGGCTGGACCGCCAGATCGGGATTGAACCGGGCCGACGACCCCACGCAGACCTGAACGTAATCGTATTCGGGCGCGCTGCGGAACACGTCCATCGCGGCGCGCATCACCTGGTAATTCGTGCCTGCCAGCGTCAGATCGAGGATGCGACCGGGCTCCATCTCGATCCCTGCCTCCTGCAGGCGTGCGCGGGTCGTCTCGGTCGGAGCCACGATATCGAGGCCGCGTGCCGCCATCTGGTCGACCGCCATGGCCGCCCCGCCGCCGGTCGTGGTGATGACACCGACACGCCCCCGGCGCAGGGCCGTGGCAGGGGGCACGCGCGACAGAAGCGGCGCGACCTCGAGCAGGGTCTCGAAGCCTTCGACCCGCGCGATGCCGCAGGCCGCGAGAAAGGCATCGGCCACCGCATCTTCGCCCGCAAGCGCGCCGGTGTGGGATTGCGCCAGTTCGGCGGCGGCCTCGGACCGGCCCAGCTTGAAGGCAGCCACGGGTTTGCCGTGACGCGCAGCTTCCTCGGCGAAGGCGCGCAACCGATCCGCATGGCCCATATGCTCAAGGAACAGGAGAAAACCGGTGACGGCAGGATCGTGCAGACCCGCCATGCAGACATCCCCGATCGACAGGTCCAGTTCACCGCCCACCGAGACAAGGCTGGCAAAGCCCAACCCCTTGCGCTTGCCCCGCGACATCAGCGCGCCGATCAGGCTGCCGCTGTGGGAGGCGACGAACAGCCCCCCCTTGGGCGGTTCGGGTTCGGCAAAGGCCGCATTCGCGGTCAGCGCCATGCCGTGGTGCAGGTTCGCCAAGCCGATGGAGGATGGTCCCAGAACCCGGATCCGCCCGCGCGCCACCAGCGCCCGCAGCCGCCCGGTATTGGCGGCCCCGGCGGCACCGGCTTCGGCAAAGCCCGTGGCAAGGAGCGTGGCGACGCGAATGCCCATCGCCTCGCACTGCTCCAACGCGTCAAGTGCGGCATCGGCACCGGTCAGGACGAAGGCGTGATCGGGCACCTCGGGCAGGTCGGACAGATGCCGAAACGCAGGCATGCCCTGCACCGTATCGCGGTTGGGATTGACGGGATGGATGCGCCCGGCAAACCCCGCCGCCTTGAGAAAGCGCAAGGGTCGCCCCGAGGTCTTGGCGGGATCGTCCGACACCCCCACCAGGGCCACGCTTCGAGGGCGCAGCAGCGCATCGTGCCAGCCTGTATCCGCCATCACGACGCCCTTTGGTCGAAGCGGCGCTCGAACACATGTTCCGCGATACGGTTTTTCAGCATTTCCAGCGACCCGCCTGCGATCTGCCAGCCACGCGTGCGCTTGACGCAATATTCCACGAGACTTTCGGTGGAATAGCCGTAGGCACCCATGGCCTGCATGGCGGCATTGGCCACCTCGAAACCGGCCTCGTTGCAGGCGAGCTTTGCCACCGCCGTGTCGAAGGCGGACGGCAGGCCGTTGACATCGCCGTCGCGCGCGGCGCGATAGAGCAACAGCTGCGCCGCCTCGAGCTTCACGATCATCTCGGCGAAGCTCCACTGCAGGCCCTGAAACTCGCACAGGGGGCGGCCGAACTGGCTGCGCTCGGTGACGTGGCGGCGCGCCACCTCGTAGGCGTGCCGCCCCAAGGCCAGCGCGCGCGAGGCGTTGCCGATGCGCTCGACATTGAAGCCCGCGATCTGTTTCTTGAACCCGCCCGGACCAAGCAGCAGGTTTTCGGCCGGGATCCGGCATTCCTCGAAATAGAGCGGGCACCATTCCTCCCCGCTCATGAAGGGGGCGGGCTGGCCGATGGTGAAGCCCGGCGTCCCGCGTTCGACGAGAACCGAGCCGATGCCGCCCGTCCCCGGCCCGAAGCGGACATAGATCAGGAACAGGTCGGCATGCGGGCTGTGGGTGGAAAACACCTTGGACCCGTTCAGGATGTAGCCATCGCCATCGGGCCGCGCAGTTGTCTTGAGCTCGGTCACGGCCGATCCCGCATCGGGTTCGCTCATGCCCAGCGAGATCAGCTTGCGCCCGGCCAGCAGATCGGGAAACCAGCGCTCCTTTTGGGCAGGCGTGGCGAATTCCGCAAAGGTGCGGATCGGCCCGAAATTGCCCGCCTGCGCCACATCGGCGCTTTTGGGGCAGACCATCGCCAGTTCCTGGATCGTGATGACCGCATCCATCAACGTGCCGCCGATGCCGCCATCGGCCTCGGGGATGGTGATGCCCAGCATGCCCATCTCGGCCAATTTGCCGGCCACATCCCAGGGATAGGCGCTGGAATGGGCGCGGCCCAAGGCGCCGGCGGCCAGTTCACCCTCGGCGAAGCGGCGCACGGCATGCGCAAGCTCGACCTCGTCCTGGGTCAGTGCGGATGTCACGTCGGGGCTCCTTCCTCTGGCGGCAGACAGGTCTTGCACCGCCGATGATCGCGTTATCGAGCCAGATCACCGGTAAAGAAAAGTGACCGATTGTGGTGATCGGATAACCTCTGGTTAGGCAAATTGGCGACTCACACCCGCTCGATGGCCAGGGCGATGCCTTGGCCTACGCCCACGCACATGGTCGACAGCGCACGCTTGCCGCCGGTCAGCGCGAGTTCAAGCGCCGCCGTTCCCACGATCCGCGCGCCAGACATGCCAAGCGGGTGACCAAGCGCGATGGCGCCGCCGTTGGGGTTCACGCGCGGATCATCGTCCGCAATGCCCAGCGCGCGCAACGTGGCCAGCCCCTGGCTTGCGAAGGCCTCGTTCAGCTCGATCACGTCGAAATCGGTCTGTGAAAGTCCAAGCCGCGCCATCAGCTTTCGCGATGCGGGCACAGGCCCGATGCCCATGACCCGGGGCGCGACACCCGCCGTCGCCCCCCCGAGGATGCGCGCGACGGGTGTCAGGCCATGTCTGTGCGCCGCCGCCTCGGACGCGATGACAAGCGCTGCCGCCCCGTCGTTGACGCCCGAAGCATTGCCCGCCGTCACCGACCCGCCCGGCCGGAACGGGGTGGGCAGCTTGGCCAGCATCTGGGGTGTTGTATCGGGTCTTGGATGTTCATCCGCATCCACGACAAGGGGATCACCCTTGCGACGGGGGATCGTCACCGGCGTGATCTCTTGCGCCAGCCTGCCGGCCGCGATGGCTGCCCCTGCCTTGATCTGCGACCCAAGTGCAAAGGCATCCTGATCGGCACGGGAAATCCCGTGATCCTCGGCCACGTTTTCCGCCGTCTCCGGCATGCTGTCGACGCCGTATTGCGCCCGCATCACGGGGTTCACGAACCGCCAGCCGATCGTCGTATCCTCGATCACGGGGGCGCGGGCAAAGGCGCTTTCCGACTTGGGCATGACGAAGGGCGCACGCGACATGCTTTCCACGCCACCCGCAAGGATCAGATCCGCCTCGCCTGCCGCGATGGCGCGCGCTGCCGTCATCACCGCATCCATCCCCGAACCGCACAGCCGGTTGATCGTGGTCCCCGGCACGGTATCGGGCAGACCGGCCAGAAGCGCCGACATCCGCGCAACGTTGCGGTTGTCCTCGCCCGCCTGGTTGGCGCAGCCGAACACGACCTCGTCGAGCGCCGCCCAATCAAGATCATGCCGCGCCATCAGCGCCCGGATCGGCACCGCCCCCAGATCATCGGCACGGACCGAGGCCAAGGCCCCCCCATAGCGCCCGATCGGAGTGCGGATATAGGCACAGATAAAGGCATCAGGCATGGGTCACAGGCTCCGCGTGGTTTGGGCAAGTCTAGCCTCGGACCGACGCGCTACAACGGACCTCGGTTTCGCGCAGCCCGACGATTGGTCAGGTTCCCCTTGTGCGCGCGCAGCGCCATAACCCGTCCAGACAAGCCAAAGCCCGAAGGATGGACCCCCCAGTGACCCGCGACACGATCCAGCGCCTCGAGGCACCCGATCCGGCAAGCTACAGCCCCCGCCAACGCGAGATCCACGATGCCATCGCATCAGGGCCGCGCGGCAATGTGCGCGGTCCCCTTGCCATATGGCTGCACCGGCCCGAACTGGCCGCCCGCGCGCAGGAACTGGGACGCTACTGCCGCTATGACAGCTCCTTGCCGCCGCGATTGAGCGAACTGGCGATCCTGACCATGGCGCGCCATTGGAGCGCCGAATACGAATGGGCGGCCCACAAGCCTGAGGCCCTGAAGGCAGGCCTGTCCCCCGAGGTGGTCGAGGCGATCCGCACCCATGCCCTTCCCCCCTATGCCGACGAGGCCGAACGCATCGTCCATGCGGTGGCGCGCTCGGTTCTGGAAACACGGCAGGTCCCGGATGCGCTCTATGCCGAAGCGGTCGCGGTTCTGGGTCAGGGACAGGTCGTCGATCTGGTGGGGGTGCTGGGCTATTATTCGCTCATCTCCATCACCCTGAACGTCTTTCGCGTGCCCCCGCCCGAGGGCCACGCCCCGGAACTGGGCTGAAGGAGGACAGCATGGCGGGACGGCTCGAGGGAAAGATCGCCATCGTCACCGGCGCGGGATGCGTCGGTCCCGGCTGGGGCAACGGGCGGGCCACCTGCGTCCGCTTCGCCGAAGAAGGCGCGCGGATCTTTGCCATCGACCGCGAGGCGGCTCCCATGGCCGAAACCATCGACCGTGTCCGCGCGGTCGGCGGCGAGATCGAGACGCATCTGTGCGACGTGACGGACCGCGCGGCGGTCGAGGGGATGGTCGCGGCCTGCCTTGCCCGCCATGGGCGCATCGACATCCTGGTCAACAATGTCGGGGGATCGGCCCGCGGCGGCCCGGTCGAGATGGACGAGGCCACATGGCACCGCCAGATCGACGTCAACCTGACCTCGGTCTACCTGACCTGCCGGAGCGTGTTGCCGCATATGGCGGCGCAGGGCGCGGGCGCCATCGTCAACCTTGCCTCTGCCTCTGGCATCCGCTGGACCGGCGCCGCCCAAAGCGCCTATGCGGCGGCCAAGGCGGGCGTAATCCAGTTCAGCCGCGTGGTCGCGGTGGAATATGCGGCACGCGGTATCCGGGTGAACACGGTGGTGCCGGGCCAGTTGCACACGCCCATGGTCGAGACCCGGCTGGCGGGCCAACGCATGGGCGGCGATGTCGAGGCCTTGCTCGCGTCGAGGGTGCGGCGCATCCCGATGGGATGGATGGGCGACGGGCGCGATACCGCCAATGCGGCGCTGTTTCTCGCCTCCGAAGAGGCCCGATTCATCACGGGAACGGAACTGGTGGTTGATGGGGGGATGAGCCTTCGTTGCGATTGACGCGGCAAGACGCGAAGGCTCCCTTGGTCCTCCCGGCACGAGGAGGGCCCGCCCGATACCGTTCGTGGCAGCGGCCCGTCGATCCGGCCATCCCTGTGGCGGGGCCATCAATGCCCGCGCAATAGAAGCTCACGATACCGACCGTGCAATTGGCGAGGGTCCGAGCGCGGCCGCGCGCGACGCAGGAACCATGCCGGACCTTGGGGTCGTGATGCGTGGGTCAGGTGCAGCAGCGACACCTTGAAAAACCCAAGGCCTGGTCAGGGCAGGTTTGGTTCGAATGTCGCCCCGACATCGAGAAATTCATCCATGAAGACGCTCATCAACTCGGTCCGGGACGAGACGCCGGTCTTGCGGAAAATGTTGGTGGTCTGCGCCTTGACCGTCCCCTCGGCGGTCGAGCGGGCCTTGGCGATGTCGGCGATGCTCAGACCCTTGAGCATGTACATCACGATGTCGCTTTCGGCGGGGCTGAGGTTCCATTCCTGGAACTTGCCGCGCACGAAAGTGTCCATTTCGCCCCGCAGGAACAGGAGCGACCGGGATTGCCGATCATTGTGTTCGCGCAGGCTTTTCATTTCCCGCAAGAGAATGCGGATCGCGAACATCAGGGCAGCGGCCGAGAGGATCTCGAACAGGAGATGGATCAGTTCCAGCAGGTCGGGCGCGTTGTTGGCGACAAGGCGTTCGTAGATGTCGCTTGCCACGTCGAAGAGAAAGAAGGCGACACCACCGACGAGGAAAAGAGTGACATATTTCAGGGTTTTGGGTTGCATTGTCCGTCTTGGTTGCGCGCGGCCTTTGGGCGCCGCGTCGTCGCGCTCGTGCCGCCCGTTTGCTGCGGCATGCCTGTCTTGGTCAAGCTTTGCGTCATCCACGCCCACAAGACAAGCCTGACGGGCCGCTCCATAGGATGGCCCGTCAGCAAGATGCGCCCGCCGGGCGGCGCCATCAGGATGGAATTCGGATCACTGGACCCGTGTCCAGTTGCCCCCGTTACGACAGATGATGCCGCCCAGAACGCAGCCGTTGACCTCGATGGCGTCGCCCGAAAGCTCGAGGCGTGACATGTATTCCTTGTCGCGGTCAGGGGCGTAGATGCGGCCCTCGTATTCGCCTGCAGCCTCTTGCGCGAGGTTCCAGACGATCAACCGGCCGATAGTGTCGGGCTGGATGGCCTCGCCCGAGGCATTCTCGGCACGCTCAAGGGTGCCGCAAAAGGTGGCCCCGCAGGGCTCGACGCGGATGTAGCCGATATCGCCGTGATCGTCAGGCGCGGTGCGCCACAGCCCTTCGATCGGGTCGGCCAAGGCGGGGCCGACCGAGAGAACCGTGAGGAAGATGGCGGTCCAGATGCGTGTCATGTTGGGTTTCTCCGAAATTTGTCCAAGGGATGCGGGGGCAAGGGCGATCACAGGTTGCCCATGCCGATGAAGAGTTGGCGGTTGGTGTCGACGATGGCACGACGGCCGTGCATCACGCGGGTGTTGTCGAGCACGGCAATGTCGCCATCCTGCCAGTTGATCTCATGCGTGAAGGTTTCGGCCAGTTCGCGCAGGGTCTCGACCTCGTCCGGGCCGACCTCGTCGCTGCCGTCCAGCCGGTACCGGGGCGGGGCGTAATTGTGCGACGGTCCCAGAACCGCATTGGCAAATCCCAAGCCCCCCGACAGCGCCGATGCGCGGACCGGCGACACCGTAAGCCGATAATTGATGCCGCCATCCTCGAGCAGGTCGAAATCCTGATTGGGGATCGCGGCCCGGAATTCCTCGACATGGCGGGGGGTGACTTCCTCGGGGCGGGAGATCGCGGGATGTTCGTTGGCGAGGTATCTTTTCCACAAGGCTTCGGGGAGATGGCGTTCGACGGTCATCGGGCGGCACCAACGCTCTTTCTGGCTGTCGTCCATCGCCTCGTAGACGGCCCGACCGTCACAAACGGTCGTCTGCGAGCCTTCGAAGGCGGCGACGGGGCTGAAAAAGGCCACGATATCGGGGCAGACCGGCGTGTTGCCGTTTTCGATATGCAGACCGATGGGCCCGGTGCCGGCATCGACCTTCTGGGTGTTTGCATCGCCATATTCACGGGCGGGGTCGAAGGTGATCTTGCGGCAAAGCGCCTTGGTGAGGTCGCTGAAGCTGGCGATGTCGGTCTCGAAGCCGCGCAGGAGCGTCCAGCCGTCGCGTTCCAGATCGCCGCGCACGCGGTCCAGAACCGTCGCATCGCAGGGCGATTGCATCCCGTGATCGGGGCGGATGATGTTGTAGGTCATGGTCAGATCTCTTTGTGCTCATTGAATGACGTGAGCGCGAATTGCGCTCGGGATGTGTGCGCCTTCTTGATCAGGGCGCTGTCGATCAGGGCCGGCCAGAGCGATTGGATCGTGGCGAAGACGCGCTCGCCAAAGCCGGGATAGACGGTGTTTCGGCCTTTCAGCACGCCGTCCCAGGCGCGCTGCGCGACCTGTTCTGGGGGGTCGAGCTTCATGCCGAAAGGTTCGACCAGATGGGCGAACCGGGCCTGCGCCGGTGTGCGGGTCGCGCGCGGCGCGACATAGGTGACGGAAATGCCGAATTCCGCCAATTCGCGCCGCAGCGCATCCGACAGGCCCCGCATCGCGAATTTCGTGGCCGAATAGGCCGCAAAGAACGGGAAGGCGATCATCCCGAACATCGACCCGATATTGACGATGCGCCCCTGTGCCTGGGCCAGTGCGGGCACAAGATCGCGCGTCAATTGCACCGCCGCCGTCAGATTGGTGGCGATCATCTGCGTCAGGTCATCGTCGGTCATGTCGGTCAAACGCCCGACACGCAGGGTGCCTGCATTGTTCACGAGAATGTCGAGCCGGGCGCCGACCGCCTCGACGACGCGCGCACGCCCCTCGGGGGTGGTGATATCGGCGCTGACAAGGCGAGCGGGGGCCTGGGCCAACAGCGCCGCGGTTTCTTCGAGCTGTTCGGCCCGGCGACCCACGAGAACCAGCTCGTATCCCGAACGGGCCGCGGCGATGGCAAGCGCGCGGCCGATGCCGGAGCCCGCTCCGGTGATCAGCGCGACAGGGGGGTGTCCGGTCATGCGGTCAATTCCTCGAATTCATAGGTCAGGCGGATGGAGGGGTGACTTGCGGCCAAGGCCCCGAGGCGGCTTCGATCCATGCCGCCGCCCGGCTTGAGCAGGCCCGGAAGCGAGGCGGGCACGAAGATCACGCGCGCGGGTCTGGCATAGGGCGGCAAGCCGCGCAGAAGCTCGGCCACATGTTGCGGTGTCACGGGGGCGGCAACGAGCGCGATGATCTCGAGCCGCCCATCCTGGGCAAGACGGACGCCCGCTGCGGGAATGCGGATATCGGCGGCGACCTGCGCTTCGACCCATTCGGGATTGATGTTGCGCCCCTCGGGCGTGACGATCAGCCAATCCTTGCGGCCCTCGACGATCAGGACCCCGTATTCGAACCGGCCCAGGTCGCCCGTGCGCCATTCCCCCTCGACGGCAGGCTGGCCAAGATAGCCCTCCATCACCGTCGGCCCGGAGACGACGATTTCGCCATCGTCGATGCGAACCTTGATTCCGTCCAGAACGCGCCCGACGCTGCCGGGGCGGTTCGCGCCGGGCCGGTTGAGCGCCACGACGGAGGAACATTCCGAAAGGCCATAGCCCTCATGGACCGGCATGCCATGTGCCAAGGCGGCATCGAGCAATGCTGGGGCCGTCGCGGCACCGCCCACGGCCACGAACCGCAGGCTGTCGGGGGCGCGTTCACCCGCCATCGCGAGCCCGCCAAGAAGCCGCGACAGCAAGGCGGGCACAAGGATCGTTGTCGTCGGTTGCGCCTCGGCCAGCGTCCGGACAAGTGGTTCCACTGCCCCCCCGAACAGGGCGCTCAGAGCCTCGGGGCAATAGCGGACCTGTGCGCCCGCAAGAAGCGGCAGGTACAGCCCCGCGATCTGTTCGAGAAGCTGCGCCATCGGCAAAAGCGACAGGTGAATATCCGAAGGCACGGGCAGGATCGCGCGTTCCAGCCCGGCAATCGCAGCTTCCATCTGGCGCGCGCCGATCACGACCCCTTTGGGGCGTCCCGACGACCCCGAGGTAAAGATGATGCGTTTGGCCGATCCAGTGGGCGCGGGCAGATCGACGGCAAGATCGCAGGTTTCGGGCGCTGGCAGTGCGATCCTTTGCCCGGGGGTCGCCCATGGCCCGATGACGGCCCTGACCCCGGCTGCGGCGATGATATGGACCTTCTGCTCATCGGAAAAGAACGGCGGCAGATGGACCGAAACGCGGCCGGTGTAGGTCAGGGCCAGATCGGCCAGGGCAGCCTCCAACGGATCGGCCCCCGTGATGCCGACGACAGAAGGCGCGCCAGACAGGGTTTTCGCACTGGCGGCCAGGAAGGCGGCAAGATGGCGATAATCGATGATCCGGTCACCGGACCGCAACGCAGGTTTGTCGCCGAGGTCACGGGCATGCGCCCCGATTGCGTGAAACACCCGGGCCGTCATCACGCGATCTCCGCATAATGGGGGGCTGTCGATGGCACCTGTGCCGGGTCGCGAAAGGCGCAGACCCAAGGGTCGTGATCGTAGTAATTGCCCCAGGCATCCGCATTCGGCACGCGACCGGCTTCGGCGCGGGCCAGCATCACCGGCGTGATGCGCGCCCGCAGGATCAGCCGCCGGATTTCGGCCGTCGCCGTGAACAGACCCCAGCCGATCCCGCGCGCCCGCCCCCAGTCGAAAACCGCGCGCAGGGTCGGATAGGCGGAAAAGGGCGAGATGCAGGCGAGGCTGCCGACTTCGAGCAGGTCTTGGGGCAGCACAGGCTGGGAGGCTTGCCGGGTCAGGGCATCGCTGACGGTCTCGTCGAGATAATGCTGCGAAAAGAAACCATCGGCATGGCACCTGATCCCCGCCGCGCAGGCGATGCGCCCGTCGTCGGTCATGGTGATCACAAGACGCGGTGGGCGCTGTGTCACCTCGGCCGCGAACACCGCTTTGTAGGTGGTCGACATATGATCGAGGGCGCGCTCATAGAGCCGATCCGCCCCCACGCCTGCATCTTCCATGACCAAGGTCTGCAATGTCCGTCTCCGCATAACGCAGCGATAAAGGCTGCCGTTGCGGTGAGATCGGCGGAAATCCCGTGGAATGAAATTGTACCCTGGTCGGACCTCGGGGCTTTGCGGCGTCCTTATGACCAAAGTCATAGAGCCGAACATGCCTCGCTCAGCCGCAGGTCAACACGCGCGGGGACCCGACCTCGACATGCCGCCTGCAGCGACGATCGCCAGCGTCCCGCCAGACCTGAAAACCGGCGCGTTCCGTGATGGCACAGCTGGGGCATGGCGGCGCGGGTGTCGCTGGACCGACAGCTTTGTGGCCCCTTTCGGCACCGATCGTCCGCGCGACCGGCCCATATGGCCGCTTGCCCCCTGCCACCGCTCCCTGCCCCGCGCGACGGCCCTTGCCCTTCCCCCGCCATCGCGCCACATTCCCGGCCATGGCAAAGCACCCTACCGACAACCCGGCAGACCCGTTCAAGAAAGCGCTCGCGGAGGCGACACGCGTTCTCGCGGATGATCCCGACCTCGCCGTCACCTATTCGGTCGATCCACCCGGCATCTCGGGCGACAATGTCCGCCTGCCGCAGGTGAGCCGCCGGATGACCCGGGAAGAGGTGCTGCTGGCGCGCGGCACGGCGGATGCGCTGGCGCTGCGCCACCGTTATCACGATGCGGGCACAGCGGCGCGCTATGCCCCGCAAGGCGCCATGGCCCGCGACCTGATGGAGGCGATGGAGATCGCGCGCTGCGAGGCGGTGGGCGCGCGCTGGATGCCCGGCACTGCGGGCAATATCGACGCCAAGATCGGGCATGAGGCGCGGCGCAAGGGCTATGGCGATATCCGCGACCCGGCCGATGCGCCGCTGGCCACGGCTGCGGGCTACCTGATCCGGCATCTGGCCACGGGCCGCGCGCTGCCGCCCGAGGCCGCCAACGTGATGGAGCTGTGGCGCGGCTTCATCGAGGAGCGCTGCGACGGCACGCTCGAGGATCTCGACAAGGTTCTGGGCGACCAGGCGGCATTCGCCCGCTTTGCGCGGCGGATGATCGATGACCTGGGCTATGGCGACCAGCTGGGCGACGACCCCGACGAGATGGATGACGAGGGCGAGGACGAGGCCTCGGACGAGCAGGATGACCAGCCCGATTCGACCGGGGAGGACGACAGCCAGGAAGAGGATGCCGAGGCCGATCCCGAGCGCAGCCAGGACCAGCAGCAGGACCAATCCCAGGCCCAGGTCCAGATGGACGACCAGGGCGACATGGACGAGGCCGAGGAACAGGACCTGCCCGAGGGCGAGGCCCCGCAAGAGCCGCCGCCGGTTCCGCCCCATTCGGATGCGGACCCGACCTACGTGGTCTTTACCACCGCCCATGACGAGGAGATCGCCGCCGAGGATCTGGCCGAAGCGCAGGAGCTGGAGCGGTTGCGCGCCTATCTCGACCAGCAGCTGGAGCCGCTGAAGGGCGCGGTGAGCCGTCTGGCCAACAAGCTGCAGCGCCGCTTGCAGGCCCAGCAGAACCGCAGCTGGGAATTCGACCTGGAGGAAGGCACGCTGGATGCCGGGCGGCTGGCCCGCGTCGTGGCGAACCCGACGACGCCCCTGTCCTTCAAGATCGAGAAGGATACCGAGTTCCGCGACACGGTGGTGACGCTGCTTCTGGACAATTCGGGTTCGATGCGCGGGCGGCCGATTTCCATCGCGGCGATCTGTGCCGATGTGCTGGCGCGCACTTTGGAGCGCTGCGGGGTCAAGGTCGAGATCCTGGGCTTCACCACGCGGGCCTGGAAGGGCGGCAAGGCGCGGGAGGAATGGCTGGCCCAGGGCCGCCCGCAGCAGCCCGGGCGGCTGAACGATCTGCGCCACATCGTCTACAAGAGCGCCGATGCGCCCTGGCGGCGGGTGCGCGACAATCTGGGCCTGATGATGAAAGAAGGGCTTCTCAAGGAAAACATCGACGGCGAGGCGCTCGAATGGGCGCATCGCCGGATGGCGGGCCGGCCCGAGGCGCGCAAGATCCTGATGGTGATTTCCGACGGCGCGCCGGTGGATGACAGCACCTTGAGCGTGAACCCGGCCAATTACCTCGAGAAGCATCTGCGCGACGTGATCGCCATGGTGGAAAAGCGGCGCGCGGTGGAATTGCTGGCCATCGGGATCGGTCATGACGTGACGCGCTATTACCAGCGCGCGGTCACGATCACCGATGCCGAGCAGCTGGCGGGCGCGATCACCGAGCAGCTGGCGAGCCTGTTCGACAGCGACCCGAGGGCGCGGGCGCGTGTCATGGGCATGAAGCGCGCGGGCTGAGCGGGCGGAAAACGGCGCGTTTTCCGGGGCCCGTGGCGGGTTGGCGGCTTTGGCCCGCGCGGCGCCCGTGGCACTGTCGGGGCATGCATATTTTTGGAAAGATGAAGGGGAAAGCGGTGTTCCAGGATTTCGAGGTCAGGACACGGCCCGGCGACGGGATCCCACGTCTGGCGGCGCTCAGGGCCGGGATGGCGGCGGCTGGGCTTGACGGGTTTCTCGTGCCGCGCGCGGACCGGTTCCAGGGGGAATACGTGGCGCCCTGCGACGACCGGCTGGCCTGGCTGACGGGGTTCACCGGATCGGCGGGCTTTGCCGCCGTGCTGGCGGATCGGGCCAGTGTTTTCGTCGACGGACGCTACCGGGTGCAGGTGAAGGCGCAGGTGGCCCTGTCGGTCTACACGCCGGTCGATTGGCCGGAGGTGAAGCTTGCCGATTGGCTGCGCGAGAGCCTGCCCGAGGGCGGGCGCGTGGGGTTTGACCCCTGGCTCCATACGATCGAGGAGGTGGCGGCGCTTCGCAAGGGGTTGCACGGATCGGGGGTGGAGCTGATCGGCACGGGCAATCTTGTCGATGCGATCTGGACCGACAGGCCCAAACCGCCCGCAGGCGCGATCGAGGTCTTTCCCGACGCGCTGGCGGGACGCAGCGGAGCCGAGAAGCGCAAGGATTGCGCGGCGGCGCTGGCCAAGGCGGGCCAAGCCGCGGCAGTTCTGACGCTGCCCGACGGGATCAACTGGCTCTTGAACATTCGCGGACGCGATATTCCGCGCAACCCTGTGGTTCAGGCCATGGCGATCTTGCATGTCGATGGCGGGGTCGATCTGTTCCTTGCCCCGGGGCGGATGGATGCGGATCTCGCTGCGCATCTGGGCGCGGAAGTGCGGGTGGCAGCGCCCGAGACGATGGAGACCGCGCTGACAGGTCTGGGCGGGCCGGTGCGGCTTGACCCGGCAAGCGCGCCACAGGCGCTGGCCGATCTCTTGGCGGCGGCGGGGATTGGCGTGAGCCATGACCGCGACCCGACGATCCTGCCCAAGGCGTGCAAGACCGCTTCCGAGATCGCGGCTACGCGCGCGGCCCATCTGCGCGACGGGGCGGCGATGGTGCGGTTCCTCAGCTGGCTCGATGCCGAGGCGCCGAAGGGCGGGCTGACCGAGATCGACGTGGTGCGGCGGCTAGAAGGGTTCCGGCGCGACACCAACGCGCTGCGCGACATTTCCTTCGACACGATCTGCGGCGCGGGGCCGAACGGGGCGATCGTGCATTACCGGGTGAGCGAGGAGACGAACCGCCCGGTCCGTCCGGGCGAGGTGCTGCTGGTAGACAGTGGCGGGCAATACGAGGACGGCACGACCGACATCACCCGCACCATCGCGGTGGGAGATGTCCCGCAAGAGGCGCGCGAGGCTTTCACCCAGGTGTTGCAGGGCGTGATCGCGATCCACCGGGCGCGTTTTCCCAAGGGCGTGGCTGGCGCGCATCTGGATGCGCTGGCGCGCGCGCCGCTCTGGGCGGCGGGGCGGGATTTCGATCATGGCACGGGCCATGGCGTGGGGGTCTACCTGTCGGTCCATGAAGGGCCACAGCGCATCAGCCGGGTGTCGACCCTGGCGCTGGAACCCGGGATGATCCTGTCGAACGAGCCCGGCTATTACCGCGAGGGGGCATTCGGGATCCGGATCGAGAACCTGATCGTGGTGACCGAGGCGCCCGCGCTGCCGGGCGGGGATGCGCATCGCGCGCAACTGGGCTTCGAGACGCTGACCTGGGTGCCGATCGACCGGCGGATGGTGGTGGCCGAGCGGCTGTCGCCGGCCGAGCGCGACTGGCTCGACGCCTATCACGCGGAGGTTCTGGCCCGGATCGGGCCGCTCGTCGAGGGTGCGGTGCGCGACTGGCTCGAGGCCGCCTGCGCGCCGCTCTGACATCAACCTGTCACAGACGCTTGGCAAGCGGGGCCTTGGCAAGCGGGACACGGCACCCTTAGAAGGGGCGCAAGCAACGAGGAGGGAGCGTGCATGGCCGACCATATCAGGATCCGCAAGGCAACCGGCAAATGGGTCGTGCGCGCAGGGGGCGCGGTGCTGGGCGAAAGCGACCGGGCGCTGGAGCTGACCGAGGGGGATTATCCGCCGGTGATCTATTTCCCGCGCGAAGACATCGGCATGGCGTTTCTGGAAAAGACCACCAGCTCGACGACCTGCCCCTGGAAAGGCGTCGCCAGCTATTTCACCGTGTCGAGCGCGGCAGGCGATATTCCGGATGCGGCCTGGTCCTATGAGGAGCCGTCGGAGGCCGTGGCCGCGATCAAGGGCCACATCGCCTTTTACACCAACCGCGTGACGGTCGAGCGGCTCTGATCAGCTGTGTTCCTCGGCCGCCGTCGCGGCCAGGGCACGGTTATAGGCCTTGAGCGCATCGACGTGGAACAGCGCGCCCTCGAGCGCGGGCGGGCCATCGCCGGGGGCAAGCTGGACCACCGGCACGTAGTCGAGGCCCGTACGCTCGAAGATCGGCAGGGCGCGTTCCAGCGTGGCGTTGGTGTCGGTGTAGATGCCCTGTTCGATCAGCGTGAGAAGCCGGTCCTGCGGGGCGGCATTTTCGTGATCCATGGGGCGCATGACCTTGCCGACGCGGAACATGGCCAGAAGATAGGCCTGCGGCCCGGCGGCGAGATGGATGTTGCGCCGTTCCAGCTGGGTAAGGAAAAAGGACCGGTCGACCAGCCGCGACGACAGCGCCGTCGAGATCGAGACCGCCACCATCACCGCCAGCCCCGTCTGCCAGTCGCCGGTCAATTCGAAGACGATGAGCGTGGTCGAGATCGGCGCGCCGAGAACGGCGGCGGCGACAGCCCCCATGCCCGCGAGCGCGTAAAGCGTGCCCTCGCCCGATTGGTCGGGAAAGATCGCGGTGGCCACGATCCCGAAGGCAAGCCCCGTCATCGATCCGATCATCAGGGAGGGGGAGAAGATACCGCCGCCCATGCGTCCGCCGATGGTGATGGCCGCCGCCGCGACCTTGAGGATGGTGAAGACCACCGCCTCCCACAGGAGCAATTCGCCGGTGAGGGCGGCGGAGGTCGTCTCGTAGCCGACCCCGATGATATGGGGGAACCAGATGGCCAACATGCCCAGCAACAGGCCGGCACAAGCCGGGCGCAACCAGCGCGGCATGCCGGTCGCGCGCTGGATGTGATTGCCCATATCTTCGGCCCAGAAGGTCGCGCGCATGAAGATGACGGCGACAAGCCCGCACAGGAGGCCGAGGATCAGGAAAGCGGGCAATTCGGTGTAGAATTGCAAGACGCCGTCGCCGCCTAGGCTGTATTCCGTCACCCCCCCGAATTCGAGCCGGTTGATCACCGTGCCCGCAGCACTGGCGATGACGATGGGCGCAAAGGCATGGACGGCGAAATGGCGCAACACCACCTCGAGCGCGAAAAGCGCGCCTGCGATGGGGGCGTTGAAGCTGGCCGAGACGGCGGCGGCGACCGCGCATCCCAAAAGATCGCGGCCGGTGATGCCATCGGCCTTGATCCTGTCGCTGACCCAGCTGGAGATGACAGCGGCCAGATGCACCACCGGCCCTTCCCGGCCGGAGGAGCCGCCCGAGCCCAGCGTGATGAGCGAGGCGAGCGCGGAGGCAAGGCCCGCGCGGATCTCCACCCGCCCGTTGGCGAGCGCCGCACCCTCGATCACATCGGCGACAGAGCGGACCCGGCCATCGGGCGTGAAGAAATGCAGGATCAGACCGACCACAAGCCCCCCCACCACGGGGATCAAAAGGATCAATTGCCATGGCAGACCTTCGGCAAAGGAATGCAGAAGCCGCACATCCTCCACCCCGTAGAGCGTTTCCTGAAGCCAGCTGATGCCCTTGCGGAAGAAAAGCGCCGCGAAACCAGCCGCGATCCCGATCAGAAGCGCGATGACCCAGAACTGGATCTGGGTCGGTCCTTTCTGGCGCAACACGTGCCAGCCCCGCCACACCGCATCGACGGCTTGCGTTGCCACCTGCCCCGGAATGCCGCGCCCTGACCCTGCCACGCCTGTCCCTTCCCTTGCGCCCCTGCCCTTTGGCGCAGGACCAGCTTTAGGCGAGTGGTGGCCGCGTGAAAAGACCACCGATGGTCACGATCCGGGGGCCAAGTGTCGGGACATGCAGGATTTCGTGAACGCGGGACGTGACGGTCAGCCGTCCAGAAGTGCGCGGGCGGCGGCGCGGGCGGCCTCCGTCACCGTATCGCCCGAGAGCATCCGCGCCACCTCGTCGATCCGGGCGTCCGGGTCGAGGGGGACAACGCGGCTCAGCGTGACCTCGCCTTCGACCTGCTTGGCAACACGCCAGTGATGCGCGCCAAGGGCTGCCACCTGCGGCGAATGGGTGACGACCAGAACCTGACCACCCGTAGCCAGCGCCTTGAGCCTGCGGCCCACGGCATCGGCGGTGGCCCCGCCCACGCCCCGGTCGATCTCGTCGAAGATCATGGTCAGACCGCTGTCATCGCCCGTCAGGCAGACCTTGAGCGCCAGAAGGAAGCGGGACAATTCCCCGCCCGAGGCGATCTTGTTCAAGGGACCGGCGGGCGCGCCCGGATTGGTCGCCACGGTGAAGGTGACAAGATCGATGCCTTCGGGGCCGGGTGCGGCAGGCTCGATCAGGGTGGTGAAGACCGCGCGCTCCATCTTGAGGGGGGCCAATTCCTCGGCCATGGCGGCATCGAGGCGGGTGGCGGCCTCGCGGCGCGCGGCCCGCAGTGTTTCGGCGGCGGTATCGAAGGCGGCCCCTGCCCTGTCGGCTGCGGCCTTCAGCGCCGCGATTTCAGTCGCACCACCATCAAGCTGGGTCAGTCGGGTCCGAAGCGTATCGGCAAGCCCCGCCAGATCATCTGGCGCGACGGAATGTTTGCGGGCAAGCGCGCGCAGGGCGAAAAGCCGTTCCTCGGTCTCTTCCAGCTCGGACGGGTTGAAGCTGAGCACCTCGGCGAAGCGTTCGACGCCCGATTGCGCCTCGGTCAGTTCGACGAGCGCGCGGTCGAGCGCGGCAAGCGCCTCGTCCAGCCCCCCTTCGGCGCGGTCGGCCACACCGTCGAGCCAGCGGCGCGCATCGCCCATCGCGCCCTCTGCCCCCTCGGTCCCAAGGGCCGCCGCGGCACGGGCGACATCGGCGCGCATGCGTTCGGCGGCCTGCATCAGGCGGCGGCGGGCGTCGAGGGTTTCCTCCTCGCCCGGCTGGGGGTCGAGCTTGTCAAGCTCGGCCACGGCATGGCGCAGGAAATCCTCTTCCGCGCGCATCGTAGCCAGCCGCGCCTCGGCGGCCTCAAGCGCGGCAAGCGCGCGGCGGCGGTCGGTCCATGCAGCGCGGGTGGCCGCAACCATGTCACCAAGCGCCCCGAATTGATCCAGAAGCGCCCGGTGCTGGCGCGGATCCAACAGGCCACGGTCATCTTGCTGGCCATGCAGTTCGACCAGCGTGTCGGAGAGCGCGCGGAGCAGATCGCCCGAGGCACGGCGATCGTTCACCCATGCCGTCTTGCGCCCCTCGGGCGTGTTCACGCGGCGCAGGATCAGCGTCTCGTCCGGCTCGAAGCCCGCCTCCTCCAGCAGGGCAAGGGCAGGATGGCCGGGCGCAAGATGGAATTCGGCCACGACCTCGCCCTGCTCGGCGCCGCTGCGCACCAGATCGGCGCGGCCGCGCCAGCCCAGCACGAAGCCCAGACTGTCGAGAAGGATCGATTTGCCCGCGCCGGTTTCGCCGGTCAGCACGTTCAGACCCGGCTGAAAGGCAAGCTCCAGCCGGTCGATGATAAGCATGTCGCGGATGTCGAGGTGACGCAGCATCGTCGCCCGGTTTCCCCTAGCCCCCGCGCCCCGTCAAGGGCGCGCGCCGCATCACAACCAGGCACCCCGGACGGTTTGCTGCCAGATGTCGCGCAGCCAGCCCTCGCCCTGCGCCTCGGGCGCAAGGTTCTGACCCGTCAACTGGCGGAACGCATCGTCGTAGAAGGGCGAGGATTGGAAGTTGTAGCCAAGGATCGCCCCGGCTGTCTGCGCCTCGTCCGTCAGGCCAAGCGCCAGATAGGCTTCGACCAGACGCATCAGCGCCTCGGGCGTGTGGCTGGTCGTCTCGAACTGCTCGACCACGACGCGGAAGCGGTTGATCGCGGCGGCATGATGGCCCCGGCGCAGGTAATAGCGCCCGATCTCCATCTCCTTGCCGGCAAGATGGTCAAAGGCCACTTCGAAGCGCAGGATCGCGTCCTGGGTGTATTCGCTGTCGGGATAACGCTCGATCACCTCGCGCAGCGCCTGCAACGCCTGGAAGGTCACGCCCTGATCGCGGCCGACCTCGTCGATCTGGTCATAATAGCTGAGCGCCAGAAGATATTGTGCATAGGCGGCATCTTCCTCGCCGGGGTAGAAATCGAGGTAGCGCTGCGCCGCGATGCGCGCATTCTCGTAATCCTCGTCCTCGTGATAGGCGAAGGCGGCCATGATCAGGCCACGGCTTGCCCATTCCGAATAGGGGTGGAGGCGTTCCACCTCGATGAAGAGGGCGGCGGCGCGATCGGGGCGACCGTTTTCAAGTTCCGCCTCGCCCTGCTGGTAGATCGTGACCGCATCCTGTTCCTCGAGCGGCACGGTCGCGTTGCGGCTGGCGAACCAACCGCCACCATTGCCGCCACCGCAGGCCGAAAGTGCCATCACCATCACCAGACCGGTGAAAAGGCCCGCTTTGCGGATCATGGCGTTGCCGCGGCTTTGCATGCTCGAAACCCCAAGTTTTCCAGGATCGCCCAGCCGTGGCCGGTCGCTCTGCGACTGGTCCTAGCATATTCTTTCATAGGGCAAAACGCCTGAAATCCGCTTTTCGCAACCGGGCCACGGGACCCTGTCGGGGGCTCAGGCCACATCGGCAAGGTCTGCGACCTTGACGCCCATGCCGGGCAGGCGCGCGGCTTGTTCGGGGGTGCACTCGACAAAGCGCCAGGCGTCGGGCCGGGCGAAAAGCGCGCGCAAAAGCTGGTTGGTCAACATGTGACCGGCGCGCACCCCGGTATAGCGGCCAAGGATCGGGGCACCGGCCAACGCCAGATCACCCAGCGCGTCCAGCATCTTGTGGCGCACAGCCTCGTCGGCATGACGCAGACCGCCGGGGCTGAGAACGACACCGCCGTCCACGACCACCGCATTCTCATAGGTCCCGCCCAAGGCAAGACCCGCCGCCCACATCGCATCCACATCGGCCTGACGGCAGAAGGTGCGGCTGTCGCAAAGCTCGCGCACGAAGCGCCCGTTGGCGAGGTTCGCAACCCGGCGCTGACGGCCGATGGCGGCATCTTCGAAATCGATGGTGAAATCCATCTCGAGCCCCGATGCGGGGGCAAAGCTGGCCGTTGCTTCGCCTTCGGACACGGAAACCTCGCGCAGGATCTCGATGGCGTGGATCGGCGCGGCTTGGCGCACGATGCCCGCATCGAGGAAACCGCGCACAAAAGGCGCGGCGGACCCGTCAAGGATCGGCATCTCGGGCCCGTCGACCTCGACCGTGGCGTTGTGGATGCCGCAGCCTGCAAGGGCGGCCATGACATGCTCGACGGTCGAGACCTCGGCCCCATCCTCGCCCTGCAACTTGGTGCACAAACGGCTCATGGGCACGACGTCGTAGCGCGCGGGGATCGCTGCGCTGCCATCAAGATCGGTACGCCGGAACCACAGGCCCATATGCGCCGCAGCAGGACGCACCGTCATATGCACGGTCCCACCGGTGTGAAGTCCTACACCCGTGAAACTGACCGGTTGCCGCAGCGTTGCCTGCATGAAATCTCCGAACCTCGTAGTGCCCGCACCGCAGGTGCCGGCCGCGTTACCCGGGCAGTCGCGGATTGCGACGGGTGGCCCGGTTTTCGCCACATTCATGGGATACAGGGGGGACGGAACAGGGACAATTCAACCTTTATGACTCCCTGCAACAATGCCGAAACCCATCGGCAATGTTTCGCCGATTGCACCCTTGACCCTGAATAATTCCCTGTTTCCAAAAGAAAAAAGGCCGACGGACCGTCGGCCTTTCCTGTCATCATGTGAAGCGGTTCAGTTCGCCTGCCGGCGCAAGAAGGCAGGGATCTCGATCCGTTCCTGATCGGGGTCGACGATCCCGTCATCGACCGCGCGATGCGGTGCCGGTGCGGCGGGACGTGCGCCCGACATCGGCGGCTGGCGCCGCTCGGCAGCGACGGTTTCCTCGGCGTGACCGGTCATGCGGTTGATGAGCGAGCCGATCCCGAGACGGCCACGCTGGGGCGCGTCGGCCTGAGCTTCGGATGCAGCGGCGGGCCGATGGGTATCCTTGGTGATCGCGGCGCGCAGCCGGGCCAGCGCCTCGGGCGTCGGGGTTCCGGCGGCGGGCGGACGCGGCGCGACGAATTCCGGCTCGGCCGATGCGGCCATGCGCGGATCGGGGCGTGCGGCTACATGGGTCGCGGGGCGATAGGCCGGGGGCGGCACGATATCGTCGGCGAAATCGTCCTCATGCTCCTCTGCAGCGAAACTCGTGAAAAGCGAGGGCTCCTCGGCCGCTTCCATCGCTTCCTCGACGGGTTCGGGCTGCGGCGCGGGGCGCGGGGCTTCGGCGACCGGAGCGGGCGCGGTGCGGCTGGCCACGGCGGCGGCGGCAAAGCTGCGCGCGGGGGCCATCTGCACCTGTGCCTCCCCCACGTCGATGCCGGTGGCGACGACGCTGACGCGCATCTTGCCTTCCATGTCCGGGTCGAGCGTCGAGCCGACGATGATGTTGGCGTCCGGGTCCACTTCCTCGCGGATGCGATTGGCGGCCTCGTCCAGTTCGAAGAGCGTCAGGTCATAGCCGCCCGTCACGTTGATCAGGACACCGCGCGCGCCCTTGAGGCTGATCTCGTCCAGAAGCGGGTTTGCGATGGCCTTTTCGGCGGCCTGAAGCGCACGGCTGTCGCCCTCGGCCTCGCCGGTGCCCATCATCGCCTTGCCCATCTCGTTCATCACCGCGCGGACATCGGCGAAATCGAGGTTGATGAGACCCGGACGGACCATCAGGTCGGTCACGCCCTTGACGCCCTGGTACAGAACGTCGTCGGCCATGGCGAAAGCTTCGGTAAAGGTGGTCTTTTCATTCGCCAGCCGGAACAGGTTCTGGTTGGGAATGATGATCAGCGTATCGACGACCTTTTGCAGCTGCTCGATGCCTTCATCGGCCTGGCGCATCCGCTTGGAGCCTTCGAACTGGAAGGGCTTGGTGACGACGCCGACGGTCAGAACGCCCAGCTCGCGCGCGGCCTGCGCGATGATCGGGGCTGCGCCCGTGCCGGTGCCGCCGCCCATGCCGGCGGTGATGAAGCACATATGCGCGCCGGCCAGGTGATCGACGATTTCCTCGATGCTTTCCTCGGCGGCGCTCGCACCCACGGCGGGGCGCGCGCCTGCGCCCAGACCCTCGGTCACGCGGGCGCCCATCTGGATCTTGGCCGTGGCGCGCGACTGGGTCAGCGCCTGCGCATCGGTATTGGCGACCACGAACTCGCACCCGTCGAGGTTCTGGTCGATCATGTTGTTCACGGCATTGCCGCCCGCGCCACCCACGCCGAACACGGTGATCCGCGGCTTCAGGTCGGGCTGGCTGTTCGGCATCATCAGGTTGAGTGTCATGGATCTGTCCGCCTGTATTTCGATCTTGTGATCCGGCCGCAGTCTTTTCGCCGACGGTCCGCTTCTGCCTCTGATTTCCCCAAACTTACCTGTTTCCACAGGACACGTCACGCGGAAATTCGGGCAAGACCGCGAAATATGGGGCGGAATTTCGCCCATTTCCCCCGCCTTTGGGGTTCGGCCACCAGATCAGGGGGTCACCAGTTGTCGCGGAACCATTTGACGGCGCGCTTGAGGCTGCGCGCGGGCAGACGGTCGGCGGGCGTCTCGAAATCCCACCATTCGTCCTGCGGATAGGCCGCAAAGAGCGCAAGACCGACACAGGCCGAAAAGGCCGGCCCGCAGGTCGATTGCGGCAGGCCCTGAACGCGGAGCGGTCGGCCCAGGCGCACCTGGTTGCCGAGGATGCGGCTTGCCAGCCCGTCAAGCCCCGGGATCTGGCTTGCGCCGCCGGTCAGAACGATCCGCTGGCTCGGCAGATGATCGAAGCCCGCCGCATCCAGCCGCGCCTTCACCTCTTCGAGGATCTCCTCCACGCGCGGGCGCATCACGCCGATCAGCTCGGCCCGCGTGACGGTGCGCCGGTCGTGGTGCCAATCGCCCGTCTCGCTTTCCAGTTCGATGATCTCGCGGTCGTCCATGCCGGTGGCGATCACGCCGCCGAAACGGGTCTTTATCTTTTCGGCATGGGCCATGGGGATATGCAGACCCTGGCTGATGTCGCCGGTCACATGGTCGCCCCCCATGCGCACCGTATCGGCGTAGATCATGTGTTTCTTCATGAAGATCGAGAGGCTGGTGGTGCCGCCGCCCATGTCGATGCAGGCAGCCCCCAGTTCCTGCTCGTCCTCGACGAGGCTCGAGACGGCGGCGACATAGGGCGCGCTGGCCAGACCCGCCAATTCCAGATCGCAGCGCTTGACGCAATGCAGCAGCGTCTCGATGGCATGCGCCTCGATCGTCAACAGATGCATGTCCACCGACAGGCGATTGCCGACATGGCCGCGCGGATCGGTCAGACCCGTGCGATGATCGAGCGAGAAATTCACCGGCTGGGCGTGCAGCACCTCGCGGCCCTGCCCCAGATCGGGCAGGTCGCATTCGGCCAGAACCTGCGCCACATCCTGATCGGTCACCGTGCCCGTCGTCAGCGTGACCTCACCATCAAGCCCGTAGCTGCGCGGCCGCGCGCCCGCCAAAGCGACGATCACGTGATCGACGCGCACCTGCGCCATCTTCTGTGCGCCCTGAACGGCAGTTCGGATCGCGCGCTCGGTTTCCTGAACCATGTCGATCTCGCCAAAGCGCACGCCGCGTGACCGGGTCGTGGCCGCGCCGATGATGCGGAAACTGGCCTGGCCCGCCATCGCACCGATCCCTTCGGCCGGGCCCATCGTGTTGGACTGGTCGAATTTGAGGATCAGGCACGAGGTCTTGTAGGTGCCGATGTCGAGCACGGCGATCACGCCCCGGCGCATCGCCTCCTGCCGCTTGGCCCGCATGGCTCGCTGCGACTGGTACAGAATGGTCATCCGTTTCGCTCTCCGCTCAGGGTGTCGCGTTCCATCTCGCGGAGGCGCTCGAGCTCCTCCAGCGCTGGACGGGTCAGTTGCACCGTCAATCGGTCGGGGTTGCGCAGATCGATGCGCAGAACATCCCGGTCAAGGATGCGGGAGGCGTCCTGAAGGGCCAGCGCCCGGTCCAGCGCCTGCACCGCGCCCTGTTCGGGCAAGAGGATGCGCCGCCCATCGGTCAGCACCACGTCCCAGCGCCGCTCACCCACCCGCACAAGGCCGCGGAGCCGATCGCCCAGCGGCGCAGCCGCGGCATGAAGCGCAAGCGCCTCGCCCACCACCAGATCGGCGCCATCGCCCGCCACGGCAGGCAAGGGCCGTTCCAGCAAGTGATCGTCAAGACTGGCCACGAAATGCCCCTCGGCATCGATCAGCGCGAGGCCGTCGCGCGTCTGCCAGATCAGGGCAGGCACCCGTTCCACCACGCGCACCGCCAGATAGCCGCCCGACTGGATGCGCAATTCGGCAGAGGCGACCGAAGGCAGGGCCTCGACCCGGTCGCGCAGCGCCGCAAGGTCGAGATCGAAGGAGGACATGGGCAGCTGCAACCCCAACGCCGCCCGCACCTCGCCGATCACACGGTCGCTTGCGCCTTCGACCCCCATCACGGTGATGCGGAATTCGGGGCGGCTTTCGATCTCGCGCCGGATTTCCTGACCCGCGTCCCAAAGCGCCGCGCGCCGTTCGGCATCCCCGAAATAGACGAGGCCACCGAAACACAGCACAAAGGCCGGCACGCCTACGCGCACGAGCTTGCGAAACAAGGGTGTCAGCCAAAGCCGCTGCACCCGGTAGGACCAGATCGAGGGCGCGGGATCGCGCGGGGCCTCGGGTGCTGCGGCGGCCATCGTGCGGGCGGCCGGCGGCTCGACCGCGCGCGGCGCGGGTTGGGGCGCTTGGGCCGTCTCCCGGCGCAGACCGGGCGGGAGCGGGTCGCGGCGGGCGATCAGCGGTCGCATGACGCATCCTCCACCAGCCAGCGGCAAAGCGCGCCAAAGGAAATCCCGCAAGCCGCCGCCTGTTCGGGCGTGAGCGAGGTGGGCGTCATCCCCGGCTGGGTGTTGGTCTCAAGGAGCACAAGCCCCGCAAGACCCCGGCTTTCGTCCCAGCGGAAATCGGTGCGGCTGACACCCCGGCAGCCCAGCGCGCGATGCGCCGTCACGGCCATGTCCATGCAGGCGTCGAAAATCTCTTGCGGGACTTGGGCGGGCACCACGTGGCGCGATCCGCCGGCGACGTATTTCGCGGCGTAATCGTACCAGCCATCGGTCAGGATATCGGTGACGGTCAGCGCGCCGGGATCATCCGGCCCCGCGCCCATCACCGAACAGGTCAGCTCGCGCCCCGGCACATAGGCCTCGACCATGACCATCTCGGGCATCGTGTCGGAAAGCTTGGGCGGACCATTCGCACCCTCGGTCACAAGGTAGACGCCGACCGAAGAGCCCTCGTTGTTGGGTTTGACGACATAGGGCGGTTGCAGCGCGTGGGCGGCCATCACCTGCGCCTTGGGCAGGATCAGGCTGTCGACGACCGGCAGGCCATGGGCGCGGTAGACATCCTTGGTCCGGGCCTTGTCCATCGCCAGCGCCGAGGCCAGCACGCCCGAATGGGTGTAGGGAATGCGCATCCATTCGAGAATGCCCTGAACACAGCCATCCTCGCCCCAGCGGCCATGGAGCGCATTGAAACAGACATCGGGCTTCAGATCGGACAGGCGCATGGGCAGATCGGGGCCGCAATCGACCTCGATCACCTCGTAGCCTTCGCCCCGCAGCGCCTCAACGCAGCCACGGCCTGTGGACAGCGACACCTCGCGCTCGGACGAAGGGCCACCCATAAGGACCGCAACACGGGGGGTTTTTCCGCTCGAACCCGCCACCTGTGCCTCTCGATGCCGCCGGGTTCTTTGCCCGGTCGGCCGCTTGTGTTCCGCCCGGTGTTCCGGGTCGGTTCATGCCTGTGTCACGCGCCCGGTCGCCCGACGCGCATGATTTCCCATTGTAGCTCTATTCCCTGTGTCTCGAAAACCCTTTTTCGGACCTCTTCACCCAAAGCTTCCAGATCGGCTGCCGTGGCATCGCCGGTGTTGATCAGGAAGTTGGAATGTTTCTCGGACATCTGCGCGCCCCCCCGGCGCGCGCCCCGCATGCCCGCCGCATCGATCACGGCCCAGGCTTTCAGGTCATGCACATCATCGGCACGACCCGTCGAGGAATAGCCGGCGGGGTTGCGGAAGGTGCTGCCCGCGTTGCGGTCCTTGGTGGGTTGGGACGCGTCGCGCCGCGCGATCTGGTCCTCCATCCGGGCGGCCAGCGTTTCGGGCTGGCCCTCGTCGGCGCGAAACGTCACCTCGGTGATCACGGCATCCTCGGGCAGGTCGGTCTGGCGATAGGCAAAGGCGATGTCACCGGGCCCCAGCGTGACCGCGCTGCCATCGCGCAGGACCGCGCGGGCGGCGACGAAATGATCCGCCACGTAGCTGCCGTAACAGCCCGCATTCATCCTGAGCGCCCCGCCGATCGAGCCGGGAATGGTGCGCAGAAAGGTCAGGTCGCGCCCCGCCTCGGCCGCCTTGCGCGCGACATGGGCATCGAGCGCCGCCGCCCCTGCGATCACCAGATCGCCCTCGACCCTTATGGCGTTGAACCCCCGCCCCAGCCGGATCACGACACCCGACAGACCGCCGTCACGTACGATCAGGTTCGACCCCACCCCCATCGGAAAGACGGGAACGGCCGGATCGAGCGCGGCCAGAAAGCTGCAAAGGTCGTCTTCATCGGCAGGCTGGATCAGCCAATCCGCCGGTCCGCCGACACGCAACCATGTCAGATCGGCAAGCGGGCGGTCCTGCGTGCGCGTGCCGCGCAGGGGAATGTCGGGGATGTCCGTCATGGCCTGCGTGCTAACCGCAGGCCCCGCACCTGTCCAGCCGGGTCGCGGCGCGGGATCATTCGCCGGGATGCTCGCGCGGCTGCTCGGCCTCTTGCGGCGCCAGAAGCCCCGCCAGACGCTGCCCCGCCCGCAGGATCGGCCAGCGCAAGAGAACCGCACCGGCCACCAGCCCGATCAGCCCCATGGCGGGCCCCATGCTCATGGTGACGAGCCCGAGAAGCGGAATGCCCGTTCCGATCAGCGCCCAGGCAAAGGGCCAGTGATAGCGGCGCGGTGCAAGACCTGCGGCACAGGCGACCGCACCCCACACACAGACAAGAACGAGGGCGACGGACATCACGCGGCACTCCTGACGGGACCAACACAAAAACACACGGGATCATCGGTCGCCGGACCCGCAGCCCGGCCCTTGGCCGGGGCACAGGCTGCACGAGGGCCCGTCCTCTTGGGCAAGCTCGTCATGGTCCGTTCATCCTCCATCCCGGCCACCACCATCACCCGGCAGCGGCTTGCGTGTCCAGATCCTTCAAGCGTGCGGGCAATCCATGCGCCCATGCCGAAATCGTGCCCGCGCCAAGGCAGACCACCATGTCCCCCGGCCGGGCCTGTTCGCGCACCAGCCGTTCAAGATCATCCTCCGACAGGATGGCGCGCGCATGCCTGTGACCGTGCCGGATCAACCCGGCCACCAGATCATCGCGGCTTGCGCCGGGGATCGGGGCCTCGCCCGCGGCATAGACTTCGGCGATGGCGACCACGTCGGCGTCGTTGAAACAGCCGCAGAAATCCTCGAACAGGCTCGACAGCCGCGAATAGCGATGCGGCTGATGGACGGCGATCACGCGCCCGCCACCCTCGGTCCCGATGGCCTGACGCGCCGCGCGCAAGACGGCGGCGATTTCCACCGGGTGATGGCCGTAATCGTCGATGATCGTCACGCCGCCGACCTCGCCCACCTTGGTGAAGCGGCGGTTGACGCCCTTGAAGCCCGCGAGCGCGGCGCGGATCTCGGCACCCTTCATCCCCAGATGGCGGGCCACGGCCACGGCGGCCAGCGCGTTCGACACGTTGTGATCGCCCGGCATCGGAAGCGTGCAACCCTCGATCACCTGCCCCTCGGCCTGCAGCGCGATGTCGAAATGCGCGACACCCGCCTTGTAGGTCAGGTTGATCGCCCGCACATCGGCCTGCGCATTGAAGCCGAAGGTCACGATCCGCCGGTCCGTGACGCGGCCCACCAGCGCGCGGACCTCGGGGTGATCGGTGCAGCAGACCGCGATCCCGTAGAAAGGAATGTTCGACACGAAATCGGTGAACCCCTGCCGCAGGTTCTCGATCGTGCCCCAATGTTCCATGTGCTCGGGGTCGATGTTCGTGACGATGGCAATGGTCGCGGGCAGACGGTTGAAGGTGCCGTCGCTCTCGTCGGCCTCCACCACCATCCAGTCGCCCTGCCCCACCCGCGCGTTCGAGCCATAGGCATGGATCACACCGCCATTGATCACGGTCGGATCGACGCCCCCCGCATCGAGAAGCGTCGCCACCAGCGTCGTCGTGGTCGTCTTGCCATGCGTGCCCGCCACCGCGATGTTCGAGCGCAGGCGCATCAACTCGGCCAGCATCTCGGCGCGGCGCACCACCGGCAGTCCCCGCGCACGGGCGGCATCAAGCTCCGGATTGCCGGTCTTGATCGCCGAGGAGATCACCACGACCTCGGCATTCTCGAGGTTCTCGGCCTTTTGCCCGATGAAGATCCGCGCGCCCAGATCGGCCAGCCGATCCGTGATCTTGCTGGCCTTCAGATCGGAGCCCTGCACCTGGTAGCCATGGTTGAGCAGCACCTCGGCAATGCCCGACATGCCGATCCCGCCGATGCCGACGAAATGGATCGCGCCCAGCTGGGTGGGCAATTTGGTGACGGCGGCGGCGTTCATGAGGCTCCTTTCCGCGCCAGTTCCTCGACCAGCGCGGCAAGCCGTGTCGCGGCATCGGGAACGCCGACCGACAGGGCCCCCCGCGCCATCGTATCGGCGGCGTCGGGTTGGGTGAGAATGGTTTGGATCGCCTGCGCCAGCGTCTCGGGCGTCAGACGGGATTCGGGGATCAGCACGGCGCCATTCGCCTCGACCAGGCCGCGCGCATTGGCGCTCTGGTGATCTGCGGTCGCGGCGGCATAGGGGATCAGGATCGCGGGCCTGCCGATGACCGAGATATCGGCGACGGACGACGCCCCGGCCCGGCTGATGACCAGCTGCGCCTCGGACAGGCGGCGCGGCATGTCGCGAAAGAACGGCTCGATCTCGGCGCGCACGCCGAGTGCCGCATAGGCCCCCGCGACGCGCTCGTGATCCTCGGGGCGGGCCTGTTGGGCGATGCGCAACTGCCCGCGCAAACCCTCGGGCAACAGCGCGACAGCCGCAGGCACGGTATCGGCAAGAATGCGGGCGCCCTGGCTGCCACCAAAGACCAACAGGCTCATCGGCCAGTCGCCGGGCGGCATGTAGGGCGCGCCCGCCCGTTCCAGAACGGCGGCGCGGACCGGGTTGCCGGTCTGCACCCCCTCGATGCCCGTGGGCAATTCGGTGGGCCATGTCCCGCAGGCCACCACGTCGACCCGCCGCGCGAAGAGGCGGTTCACCCGCCCCAGAACCCCGTTTTGTTCATGGATCATGCACGGCGTGCGCGTGATCCAGGCCGCGGCCAGCGCGGGGATCGTCGGATAGCCGCCGAACCCCACCACCACGTCGGGCCGCTCGCGCCACATCTTGAGCGTTGCGGCCACGATCCCGCCGATGATCCGGAAGGGCGCGGCCAGTTTCGCCACCACCCCGCCGCGGGCGAATGTGGCCGATGCCACCTGCCGCACCTCGACCGCGTGGGAATAGCCGTCGGTATAGCGTGCGCCACGCGCATCGGTCGTCAGCGTGACGCGCCAGCCGCGGCGGATCATCACCTCGGACAGGGCCTGGGCGGGGAACATGTGCCCCCCGGTGCCACCGGCCGCGATGATCAGATGGGGATTGGCGGGGGTCATGCCGGGCCTACCTGTGCCGCGACAGCAAGATGTCGCCGATCTCGCCCTGCGGCCTGAGCCGCGTGAAGGCCAGGAGCATGCCCACCGCAACCCCCGTCGCGATGACCGAGGACCCGCCATAGCTGACAAAGGGCAGCGTCATCCCCTTGGCAGGCAGGATGCGCGCCGCCACGCCCAGATTGATGAAGGCCTGCAAGGCCAGAAGGCTCGCCAGCCCCGTGCCCGCCAGCCGGATGAAAGGGTCCCGCTCGCGCATCAGCCGGAAAAACGAGCGCAGCGTGATCGTGGCGAACAGCGCGATGATCAGGAACACGAGCACCACGCCATATTCCTCGGCCGCGACCGCGATGATGAAATCGGTATGCGCATCGGGCAGTGTCCAGCGCACCGTCCCCTCGCCCAGACCCGCACCGAACACCCCGCCGTTGCGGATCGCATCGGCGGCATAGGCGATCTGGGTATTGGGGTCGATCTCGGCCGACAGGAATCCGTCGATGCGACGCGCCACGTGCTCGGAATTGTTGTAGGCAAAGACCCCGCCCAGAGCCACCAGCCCAACGAGACCAAACAGGATCGTCATCGGCGCACCGGCCACGAAATAGATCACCGACCAGGCAAAGATGATCAGCGCGGCCTGCCCGAAATCGGGCTGCATGACCAGAAAGCCCACGATCACCACCATGGCGAAAAGCGACACGGACTTGCCCGGCGGTCCCGCGATCTCCTGGCTTGCCGCGACCATCCAGGCAGTGAAGATGACGAAAACGGGTTTGAGGAATTCCGCCGGCTGCACCGAGGCAAAGCCCAGCGAATACCACCTGACGGCCCCTTGCCCGAAATCCGTGCCGAATGCCGGCAGCATGGCGAGCGCCAGCGTCGCGCCGAAAAAGCCCAGAACGCCCAGGCGCCGAATCGTGACCGGCCCCAACATCGAGACAAAGATCATCGCCGACAGGCCCATGGCCCCGAAGGCCGCCTGCCGGATGACATAATGGAACGGATCGAGCCCGTTGCGTTCGGCAAGCGGCGTGGATGCGGCGAATCCCAAAAGGATGCCGATGGCAAACAGCGTCAGCACGCAAAAGATCGTCATCCGGTCGACCGTCCGCCACCAGCGTGGAAGAACCGCCTCGCCCGATTGCACGATCACCGTGCCATGCGCGATTTCCGTCATGGGGACTGCCCGCCCGTATCTTGTCGTTGCCTGCCTCGGATCGCCCGGTTTTCCGGGTCATGGGCCACAGCCTAACCCGAAACCGCCGCCGAGGCCAGCCTTTCGCTTGACCCCGCCGCGCCGATCCTCGCGCGTCAGGGCTGGCCTACAGGGTCGGGTCAGGTCGCCTCGTAATACACGGCCTGCAACTTGTTCCCGTCGGGATCGCGCACATAAGCCGCGTAATAATGCGCGCCATACTGCGGCCTTGGACCCGGCTTGCCCTCGCACGTGCCGCCCAGTCGCAATGCGGCGGCATGGAACTGCTCCACCGCCACGCGGCTTGGCGCGACAAAGGCAATATGGGTGCCGTTCCCCCATGTCGCGGGACGGCCATCGGCGGGTGGATAGAGGTAGATCGTCGGCATGCCGGGCTTTTCATAGGCCGGCGGCTTGCCCTCGGGTTTTGGGACACGGGCGCAGCCAAGAATGCCCAGAACCGCGTCGTAGAACAACGCCGCGCGGGCGGTATCATTCGTTCCAAGCGTGATGTGACTGATCATGGGGCCCTCGTTACCGAACGGGACCATGCTATGCCGTTTGCGACGCTTGGCCAATGTCAAAGCCTGCAGGGCATGCTCTAGCCTTGCAGCCGCGCGACCTGCTCCATGAAATCGCGCCCACGATGCTCGAAACTGTCGTATTGATCGAAACTCGCCGCGGCGGGGGCAAGCAGCACCGTATCGCCCGGCTCCGCCTCGGCCGCCGCGCGCGCCACGGCTGTGGCCATGTCGCCGCAGACCTCGTGGGGCACATCGCCCAGATGCAGCGCGAAAGCCGCCGCCTCGCGCCCGATCACATAGGCCTTCACCACCCCGCCCGCCGCCGGGGCAAGCGCCGACATCCCCCCCTCCTTCTCCAGCCCGCCACAGATCCAGCGGATGCGCGTGAAAGCGCCCAGCGCCTTGACGGCGGCATCCACATTGGTGGCCTTGCTGTCATTGACGAAGGAGACACCGTTGATCTCGGCCACCCGCTGGCTGCGATGGGGTAGCCCCTCGAAACTGTGGAAGCCCGCCTCGATCTCCTTGGGGGACAGGCCCAGCGCACGCGCTACGCCATAGGCGCAAGCCGCGTTCTGATGGTTGTGCGCGCCGGGCAGGCCCGCGACCTGCCGCAGGTCGATCGACGCCACCTGCCGCCCCTTGCGCATCTCCGAAAGCCAGCCCTTGCGCGCCACGAGATCCCAGCCCGGCCCCGCGATCTTCTGCGCAGAGACCCGGATCAACCGCATGTCGCCCGGCCCCTCGGCCAATTGGTTGGCCAGGTAGCGCCCCTCGTCCTCGTCGACGCCGATCACGGCCCGGTCGGGCCCGCCCATGGTGAAGAGCCGCGCCTTGGCCGCGAAATAACCGCCCATCCCGCCATGCCGGTCCAGGTGATCGGGCGAGAGATTGGTGAAAACCGCGATATCGGGGGTCAGCGCCCGGGCCAGATCGATCTGGTAGGAGGACAGTTCCAGCACCACGACCCCTCCCTCGCCCGGCGGGTCGATGTCGAGCACGCCGCGCCCGATATTGCCCGCCAATTGCACGGGACGGCCTGCAGCCTCCAGCACATGCGCGATAAGCGCCGAGGTCGTGGATTTCCCGTTCGAGCCGGTCACGGCCACGACCTTGGGCGGCTCGTCCAGATCGCCCCAATCGCTCAGCGCCAGCGAACGAAAGAACAGGCCCACGTCATTGTCGACCGGCACGCCCGCTGCCCAGGCAGCGGCGATGGCGCGATGCGGCTTGGGGTAGAGATGCGGGATACCGGGCGAGGTGATCAGCGCCGCCACCCCTTCGAGCGCGCCCTCGGCGCAGGGGTCCTGCACGACGAACCCTTCGCCGGCGGCCACCTCCCGCGCCGCCGCGCCATCGTCCCAGCACAGGGCCTCGGCCCCGCCCGCCCGGAGCGCGCGCGCCGTCGCAAGCCCCGACCGCCCCAGACCCAGAACCGCCACCCGCTGCCCGTCGAACCCCTGAACCGGTATCATGCTCTCACCCCCGTTGCGCCCCCGCTGGCGGCCCGATCCGCGACTCGATCCAGGCCACGCGCTCGGCCACCGAAGCCTTGGGCATGATCTCTACCGCATATCCCGCCGCAGGAAAGGCCCCCAAGAGCCGCTCGTATTCCGCGACAGCCGCCTCGAACCCGTGCCGCCGCTCGGGATCGCTTGCGAAGAGCTCGGGCCAGGGCGGCGCCAGAAAGACCGGGCTCGCATAGCGCAGCCCCGGTGCCGCCACGACCTCGCCCAAACCCGCAAGCCCCGAAAGCGCATCGATGGCGGACCGGTCGAAGATCACCGGCCCCTCCAGGGACAGCGCCCGCGCATGATCCTCGGCCGCCAGCGCCAGACAGGCCCGCAGGAATCCCGCCATATCCTCCCACGGCTTGGGTCCACCGGCGCTGAGGACCCGCCGCCCCGGCTCGGCCATTGTCGCATGCCCCCGGCCCGCCAAGGCCGCGATCAGCGTCGACTTGCCCCCGCCCGAACAGCCCGACAGCACGAAAAACCGCTCCATGCCCTTCATCTTTCCAAAAATATGCATGGCCGACACCCAACCGACCCTCGCGCCGCCGGGGTATGGCCCCTACCAGCGCACCGGCAGCCCGTCGCGGAAAAACCGCCCCGTCGGCCCGTCCTCGGGCAGATCGGCCAGCCAGATCGCCGTCTCCGCCCCTTTCTCGGGGCTCCGGGTCGCAGCCTCTCCGCCCATTCGCGTCCTGACCCAGCCCGGATCGACCGCGTTGATCTTCACGCCCTGGGGCAGGTCGCGCACCAACGCCTTGGTCAGGGCATTCAGCCCGGCCTTGGCCACGCCATAGGCCCCCGGCCCTTCGAGGCCTTGCGCGAAACTGCCCCATTCGGAGGAAACATTGACGATGCGGCCCCAGCCGCGTGCGCCCATATGCGGCGCGCAGGCCCGGATCAGCTCGTAGGGGCCGCGCAACATCACGTCGAGCGACATGTGGAACCCGCCCGAATCCTCCAGCATGCTCGTGTCGATCAACACGCCCGCATTGTTCACCAGGACATCGACGCCGCCGATCTTGTCGACGGCGGCGGCAAGGCTCTCGATCCGGGCCACATCCATGCGAAAGGCCTGCGCGCCGATCTCCTCGGCGACCGCACGGCCGGCTTCGAGATCGCGCACCCCGATCACCACGCGATGCCCGCGCGCCACCAGCCCCGCCGCGATGGCACGCCCGATGCCGCGATTGCCGCCCGTGACCAGCGCGGTCGGTTTCTCGGGTCGTCCCATCACCGCAGCTTCAAGGTGGCAAGCCCGATCAGCGCAAGGATCAACGAAATGATCCAGAACCGGATCACCACCTGCGGTTCGGCCCAGCCCTTCTTCTCGAAATGATGGTGGATCGGCGCCATCAGGAAGACGCGCTTGCCCGTCGCCTTGAAATAGCCGACCTGCACGATCACGCTGACGGCCTCGGCCACGAAAAGCCCGCCCACGATGGCCAGCACGATCTCGTGCTTGGTCGACACCGCGATCGCGCCCAGCGCGCCCCCCAGCGCCAGCGATCCCGTATCGCCCATGAACACGGCGGCGGGCGGCGCATTGTACCACAAGAAGCCCAGGCCCCCACCGATCAGGCCCGCAACGAACACCAGCAATTCCCCCGTGCCCGGCACGTAATGCACATCGAGATACTCGGTGAAATCGACCCGGCCCACGGCATAGGCGATCACGCCCAGCGTGCCCGCCGCGATCATCACCGGCATGATCGCCAGCCCGTCCAGACCATCGGTCAGGTTCACCGCATTGGCCGATCCCACGATCACGACCATGGCAAAGGGGATGAACAGCCAGCCCATGTTGAACAGCACGTCCTTGAAGACCGGCACGGCCAGCTGCGCGGACAATTCCGGGGGATGGGCCCAGACGGCAATGCTCGCCGCAACGGCGGCGATGCCGAAGCCGATCATCAGCCGCACCCGGCCCGATACGCCCTTGCTCGTCTGGCGGCTCACCTTGGCCCAATCATCGGCGAAACCGACAAGACCAAAGGCGACCGTCGTGCCAAGAACGATCCAGACATAGACATTGTCGAGCCGCGCCCACAGGAGCGTCGACAGCGTCAGCGCGGCAAGGATCAGCAAACCGCCCATGGTCGGCGTGCCCGCCTTGGTCGCGATGTGATGGGCCGGGCCATCCTCCCGGATCGGTTGACCTTGCGCGTATTTGCGGCGCAGCGCGTTGATCAGGGGCCGCCCGAAGATGAAGCCAAAGATCAGCGCGGTGAAAAAGGCCGCGCCCGCGCGAAAGGTGATGTAGCGAAACAGGTTGAAGACATCCCCGCCATCCGACAGCGCGCTGAGCCAATACAACATCTAGCGGGGTCCTTTTCCCTGATCCACTGTCGCTTGCCCAAGTTTGCGCAGGGCGTCAACCACGCGGCTGACCTTGATCCCCTTGCTGCCCTTTATCAGCAACACATCCCCGCGCCGCAGCTTTTGCGGCAGGGCGGCTGCCATCTCCTCGGCGGTCTCGACATGCCGGCCCCGCACGCGCCCCGGCAGGGCCTTGTGCAGATGTTCCATCAAGGGGCCGACGGTGTGGATCGCGGCGATCTGGGCCAGCGCGGGATTGTCGGCGATGGCCGCATGCAGCGCTGGACCCGTCGGCCCCAGTTCCAGCATGTCGCCCAGAACCGCGATGCGCCGCCCCTGCCCCTGCGGCAAGGCCGCGGCCAGCATCTCGAGCGATGCGGCGACCGAGGCCGGATTGGCGTTGAACGCATCGTCGATCAACTCGATCTCCAGATCATCGGCCGCACTCAGCATCAGGCGCTCGCGCGTGCCGCGCCCCTCGAAGGGGGTCCAACCGGCCAGCGCCAGGGCCGCTTGCGTCGCATCCGCGCCGGCGGCTTCTGCAGCCGTCAGGGCGATCAGCGCATTCATCGCGTAATGCCGCCCCGGCGCGCCGATCTTGACCAGGCGCTCGGTGCCAAGGATCTCTGCCCGGATCACGGTCGCGGCCTCGGCCACCTGCGCCTCGATCAGTCGCGCCTCGACGCCCTTGCCCACCCCGAAGCGGATCAATCGGTCGGCACAGGCCCGTGCCTTGTCGAACAGGATCTCGGCAGTGCCCACATCGGCATGGGCCAGCGCGATGCCGCCCGGCTCCAACCCTTCGTAGATGGCGGCCTTTTCATGAGCGATGCCTTCGATCACGCCGAAAGCCTCCAGATGGGCGGGGGCCACGGTCGTCACCACCGCCACATGGGGCCGCGCCAAACGGGCCAGCGGCGCGATCTCGCCGGGATGGTTCATGCCGATCTCGATCACCGCGAATTCCGTATCGGCGGGCATCCGCGCCAGAGTGATCGGCACGCCCCAATGGTTGTTGAAACTGGCCTCCGCCGCATGGGTGCGCCCCTGCGCCGACAGGGCGGCGCGAAGCATTTCCTTGACCGTGGTCTTGCCGACAGACCCCGTCACCGCGATCACGCGGGCCTGCGTGCGCGCCCGGCCCGCTGCCCCAAGCGCGCGCAACCCCTCCATCACGTCGCCGACAATCAGGCAGCGCGCCGGGTCCACGCCCTCGGGGACACGCGACACCAGCGCCGCAACGGCCCCCCGCGCCAGCGCATCGGCGACGAAATCATGCCCGTCCCGCGCCGCCGACAGCGCCACGAACAGATCGCCCGCCGCCACGCTGCGGCTGTCGATCGAGATGCCGGTCACCGACCAATCGCCCGCGATGCGCCCGTCCGTTGCCGCCGCAGCCTCCGCCGCCGTCCAAAGCGCCGTCATGCGCGACCCTCCAAAGCGGCGACCGCGACGCTCGCCTGTTCCACATCGTCGAAGGGATAGACCACGTCGCCCACGATCTGTCCGGTCTCGTGCCCCTTGCCCGCGATCAACAGCGCATCGCCCGGTTCCAGCGCATCGACCCCGCGCAAGATGGCTTCGGCCCTGTCGCCGACCTCGATCGCCTCCGGGCAGGCTTGCAGAATTTCTGCACGGATCGCCGCCGGAACCTCGGATCTTGGGTTGTCGTCTGTCACAAAAACGATATCCGCGTGCTCCGACGCGGCCTGCCCCATGAGCGGCCTCTTGCCCCGGTCCCGGTCCCCGCCCGCGCCGAAAACGACGATCAGCCGCCCCATCACATGCGGCCGCAACGCCTTGAGCGCGGTCTCCAGCGCATCGGGCGTATGGGCGTAATCGACGAAAACCGGCGCGCCATTGGCGCGGCGACCAGCCATCTGCATCCGCCCGCGCACGCCCGTCAGACGCGGCAGGACGGCAAAGACCGCCTCGGGTTGCTCGCCCGCCGCGATGACAAGCCCCGCGGCGGTCAGGACGTTCATCGCCTGAAACGCCCCGATCAGCGGCAGACGCGTCTGCACCGGCTGCCCCTGCCAGCGGAACAGCACATCCTGCCCCGTCTCGTCGAGCCTGCGCCCCGTGATCTTGAGCCCCGCTTCCTCGGCATATTGCGCGACACCGATCACCTCGATCTCGCGCGCGGCACAGGCGTCGCGGACGCGCGGGCCATAGCTGTCGTCAAGGTTCACGACCGCCACGCCGTCTTCGGGCAAAAGCTCGGTGAACAGCCGCAGCTTGGCCTGGAAATAGCTTTCCATATCGCCGTGATAATCCAGATGGTCCTGCGTCAGGTTGGTAAAGCCCGCCGCCGCCAGCCGCACCGCTTCCATCCGGCGCTGGTCCAACCCGTGCGAGGAGGCCTCCATCGCCACATGGCTCACGCCCGCCGCCGCCATATCGGCCAGCACCCGGTGCAGCGTCAGCGGATCGGGCGTCGTATGCAGCCCCGGCGCGGCAAAGGCACCCTCCACCCCGGTGGTGCCGACATTCACCGCCTCATGGCCCAGCGCCGCCCAGATCTGGCGGGTAAAACTGGCCACGCTCGTCTTGCCGTTGGTGCCCGTGACGGCCACGATCGTATCGGGCTGCGCGCCGAACCAAAGGGCGCTGGCATGGGCAAGCGCCGCGCGGGCATCTTCGACCACGACCAACGCCGCCTGCGATCCGGCCATCGCGGCCCTGGCCATCTCGGCCCCTGCCCGGTCGGTCAGGATCGCGCCGGCACCCATCTTGAGAACGGCGGGGATGAATTCCGCCCCATGCACCCGCGTGCCGGGAAGCGCCGCGAACAATGCGCCCTGTTCCACTTTGCGGCTGTCGAGCGCCACGCCCGTCACCGCAACATCGCCGCCCGTCCGCGCCGTCAGGCCAAGGTCGGACAAGCTCCGTGTCTTCTGCGCCATGCCATTCCCCCGGCCCATCGCCCCGGCGATGCGCTCATCTCGATGCGCTGGATAGCGCATCGATGGCGCCGGGTTCAATCTCCGGCCGCAACCCCATCAGGGGGGCGGTGCGGCGGATGATCTCGGCGGCGACCGGAACGGCGGTCCAGCCCGCCGTGCGGCGCGGTTCCGACCCCGATGTCTCGACCGGTTCCTGCAAGGTGGTGATCAGCACGTAGCGGGGATCATGCATCGGAAAGGCGGCGGCAAAGGTCACGAGGTTGCGGTCCTCGTAATAGCCCCCCGTCGGGCGCGGCATGTCGGCGGTGCCGGTCTTGCCCCCCACGGCATAACCCGCGACCTCGCCGAAACTCGCCGTGCCCTCGGTCACGACGGCACGCATCATGGCGCGCAGGGCCGCGCTGGTCTCTTCCGAGATGACCCGTTCGCCCTGCTGCGGCGCATCTTGCCGCAACAACGTCGGGCGCACCAATGTCCCGCCATTGACGAGAGAGGCATAGGCGGCGGCAAGGCTCACGGGCGACGTGGAAATCCCGTGGCCATAGGACACCGTCATCGTCGCCAGATCACCCCAACGCGGCGGCAAGAGCGGGCGGGCATTGGCGGCCTCGATCACCTCGACAGGGGCCGGCACAAGCAAGCCCAACTGCTCGAGGAAGGCGCGCTGGCGTTCCGCACCGATCACCTGCGCCATGCGCGCCGTGCCGATGTTCGAGGAATGGATGAACACGTCATGCACCGATTGCGACGGCCCATGGCTGCGGTAATCGCGGATGCTGAACCCCGCCATGCGCAACGGGCCGCGCGTGTCGATCATGTCGCCGGGATGGAACAGGCCCAGCTCCAGCCCCTGCGCCACGGTGAAAGCCTTGAACACCGATCCCAGCTCGTAGACGCCTTGCACCGCCCGGTTGAAGAGCGGGCTGTCGGCCGGATCGCCCTCCAGCGCGGGGCGGGGGCGGTTGTTGGGGTCGAAATCGGGCAGGCTCGCCAGCGCCACGATCTCGCCGGTATGGGCATCCATCATCACCGCAGATGCGCCCTGCGCATTCAAAAGCGCCATGCCGCCTGCCAGAACCTCCTCGACGGTGGCCTGCACCGTCAGGTCGAGCGCCAGCATCAAGGGCCCGGTCTGGCCGGGATCGCGCAGGGCCGCGTCGAATTGCGCCTCGACGCCCGCGATGCCGATCACCTCGGCGGCATTCACGGCTTCCTGCCCGAAACCGGCACCGCCCAGCACATGGGCCGCAATCGCCCCGTTGGGATAAAGCCGCATCTCGCGCGGACCGAACAACAGGCCCGGCTCCCCCAGATCATGCACCGCCTGTTCCTGCTCGGGCGACAGGTAACGCCGCAGCCACAGGAACCGCCGCTCCGAGGTGAAGCGTTGGTGCAGCGTATCGGCATCCATCTCGGGAAAGATCTCGGCCAGACCATCGGCGGCGGCACGGGCATCCACGATTTCATGGGGATGGGCGTAAAGCGCATTGGTGGCGAAATTCGTCGCCAGAACCCGGCCCTGCCGGTCCACGATATCGGCCCGCGTGGTGTGGATCACGGCGCCCGAACTGGCCACGCGCGGCTCTTCCGCCTCGGTCGTGGCCAGCGCAGCCATCCGCGCCCCCACTGCCCCGAAGGCCAACAAGAAGACGAGGGACATCAGCAGCAACCGGCTCTCCGCCCTCTGGCGCAGCTTGTCGCGGCCCGCCTCGTGGCGCAGGCGCAGGTTCTCGCGTTCGATGGCGTCGGGGTTCTCGCCCTTGGCGCGGGCATCAAGAACACGGGCCAGCGGGCGTAGCGGCGTGCGCAGGCTCATGGCACCAATTCTCCTTCGGGGCCGCCCTCGGGACCGGAGGCATTTTCCAAAAGCAATTCCTCGGGTTCGGGCGGCAAGGGATAGGGGATCTGATGGGCGCGCCCGAATTGCTCGGGGGCCAATGGCAACAGCTGCAATCGCTCGAAATTGAAATCCGCCAGCTCGCGCAGCCGGTCGGGCCGGTTGAGATAGGCCCATTCCGCCCGCAAGATCGCAAGCCTTTCGCGCGCGTCCCCGATGTCGCGCTGCAATTGCTCGACCCGGCGCTCGGCCTGCTGGGTCAGGATCGTCTGGTGATAGGCCCAATAGCCCAAGGCCACGACCCCCAGAAGAAACACCAACGTGGACAGACCGCGCATCACAACACCTCCGTCAGTTGCGGCAGGCCAAGGACCGAGCGGTCCACCGGGGCTGCGGGCGCCTCGGTCCGGGTCGCCACCCGCAACCGCGCCGAGCGCGCGCGCGGGTTCAGGGCCAGTTCCGCCTCGTCCGGCGCGATGGCCTTTTTCGGCGTGAGCAAGAATGTCGGCACCCGCGCCCGTTCCATCGGCGCATGACGCGACCCGCCGCCGCCCTCGCTCGCGCGGTCGGCCAGGTAGCGTTTCACCACCCGGTCCTCGAGCGAATGAAAGGTCACGACCGCCAGCTTGCCCCCGGGCTTGAGCGCGCGTTCGGCGGCATCCAGCCCTTCGGCCAATTGCCGGAATTCATCGTTCACCGCGATGCGGATCGCCTGAAAGGCGCGCGTCGCCGGATGGCTCTGCCCGGGTTTCTTGCGCGGCAGGCACCCCTCCACGATCCGCGCCAGATGCAGCGTGGTGGCGATCCGCCCCTTGGCGCGCTCGGCCACGATGGCCTTTGCAATGCGCCGCGCCGCGCGTTCCTCGCCATAGTGGAACAGGATATCGGCGATCAGCGCCTCGGGGGCGTCGTTCACCAGATCCTCGGCGGATGGCCCGGCTTGGCCCATCCGCATGTCGAGCGGCCCGTCCTTCATGAAGGAAAACCCCCGCTCCGCCCGGTCAAGCTGCATCGAGGACACCCCCAGATCCAGCGCCACACCGTCAAGCGGCTCACCGGCCAGCCGGTCGAGATCGGAAAACGTGCCCGCCACCAATCGCAAGCGGTCGCCATATTCCCCGATCCAGGGTGCCGCCAGTTCGAATGCCAGGGGATCGCGGTCGATCCCGATCACCCGGTCCGCCCCCGCCTCGAGCAATCCGCGCGAATAGCCACCCGCCCCGAAGGTGCCATCGACCCAGACACCCGTGACCGGGGCCACCGTCTCCAGCAGCGCGCGCAACAGGACCGGGACATGCGGCGCGCCTTGGGTCTGCCGCTCCGCGCCCGTCATTCCGCGCCGACCGGATCGTCGTCAGGCAACAGCGACAACGCATCGAAATGCGCAGCCCCCTGCGCCAGATCCTTGAGGATCGCGGCAAAGGCATCGGCCTGCGCATCGGCCTGGGCGGGGTTCAGGATGTGGAATTTCTCGCCATGCCCCTCAAAGACCGCTTCTTCGGACAGGTCGATCTTGTCGCGCAGCTCGGGCGACAGGACCAGGCGCCCGGTCTCGTCCAGCGTGACGGTGTCGGACATGGACTTGTAGTAATAGACCATGATGCGCTGCGCATCGGTGCCCGATTTCATCCGGGAAATCTTGCCCATCAGCCGCGCGTAACTGTCCGCCGACCAGCATTCGAGATGCTTTTTCGTCGGGTCGCCAAAGGTGATGTGCATCTTGAGCGGATCGCCCGGCGCATATTCGGCATCGCAGTTCTGCAAGACGCGACGGAACTTGGCCGGGATAGACACCCGACCCTTTCCATCCACCTTGTTCCGGCTGATGCCGGTGAACTCGCGTTCCACGGGACGTTGCCCTTATGCTGCCTCATTCCGGCCTTAGTCTGGCCGCCGGAACGGAAACGGCGGATCGAGCAAGCTGCCACTGCCCGATCCGCCGCTCTCGTCCCATCTCTGGGTGTCCGACTGCGCAGGCCACCTGGGGGGATGTCTGCTCGCTTGCGCGCCGGATCTCTTTTTTCAGCGTTGGAGATGCCTGTATGAACCTGCCGTTTTTTGTTTTTGGTTCAGGCCGTTGCGGCCCGTCGTTTATCTCGTCTGCCGATGGACAATAGATGCCACGGGACAATTTCCCACGCAAACCCTTTTTTTGGGAAAGACTCCCAAGATGTGGGATTTCAGCCTGCCCCAAAACATCATCTGGGGGCCAAAAGCTCCTGAATCCTTCCACCTGTTGTGGCAAAAGCTAAGGAAAGCCCAAGATATTGAGGCTTGGGCCGCCATGGGCGGGCATGGGACAAAAGCCCAAAAAATTCCCGAAAAGCTGGAGACCGGGTCCGAAACCGGACCCTGATGGGGCGGATCGCGGCGGTTACTGGGCGAATCACCCCCCGCCGCGCGCCCGGGATCAGACGATGCCGCCCTCGATGAAGCGCCGCGCCAGCGCCGCATAGGCTTCGGCCATGGGGCTGTCGCCCGCCGCGATAGGCACGCCTGCATCGCCCGCCACCCGGGTTTCCAGGTCGATGGGAAGCGATCCCAGATAGGGCAGGCCCAGCTTGTCGGCCTCGGCCTTCACGCCCCCCTGCCCGAAAATATGCGCCTCATGCCCGCACTTGGGGCAGCAATAGACGCCCATGTTCTCGATCAGGCCCAGAACCGGCGTCTTCAACAGCTCGAACATGTTCAGCGCCTTGCGCGCATCCAGAAGCGCCACATCCTGCGGGGTCGAGACCACGATCGCGCCCGTCACCTCGGATTTCTGGCAGAGCGTCATCGCCACATCGCCCGTCCCCGGCGGCAGGTCGACCAACAGCACGTCCAGATCGCCCCATTCCACCTGCGTCAGCATCTGCTGCAAGGCGCCCATCAGCATCGGCCCCCGCCAGACCACGGCCTTGTCCTCGGCCAGCATGAACCCGATGGACATCAGCGTCACGCCATGCCCCTGAAGCGGGATGATCGTCTTGCCGTCGGGCGATGCAGGGCGCTTGTTCACGCCCATCATGCGCGGTTGGCTGGGCCCGTAGATATCGGCATCCAGAAGCCCCACCTTCTTGCCCTGCCGCGCCAGCGCGACGGCCAGGTTGGACGAGACGGTGGATTTCCCCACGCCGCCCTTGCCCGACCCGATGGCGATGATCCGCTTGACGCTGGCGGGTTTCATCGGGCCTGCCTGCGGCGTCGGATGGCCGCCGAATTTCAGGCTCGGCGCAGGCGGGGCCTTGGGCGCGGGGCCATGCGCGGTCAGCGCGACGCTCACCTGCTCCACGCCGGGCAGCTTGCGCAACATCCCCTCGCAGGCCAGCCGCACCGGCTCCATCTTGCCTGCCTGTTCGGGGCTTTCGGCCTCCAGCACGAAACTGATGCGCCCACCCTCGACTTTGAGCGCGCGCACCATGTCGCGGCTCACCACGTCGCCGCCATCGGGCAGCGTCAATCCGCGGAGCGCCTCAAGGATCGTGTCGCGGGTCTGGGTCATGTCATGCCTCCTGCCGTGTTTGCCGCAGACATAAGCGCTCAGCCCCGCCTCTGCATCCCCAGAATGATCGCGCCCTGCGCCACGGCCCCGGCCAGACCGCCCGCGACCAGCGCCGCCGAGATGCCGATCCATTCCGCCAGCCCCCCGACCGCAAAGGCCCCGAGCGCGACACTGCCAAATCCCATCACGATCCACAGGCTCATCACCCGCCCCCGGTAGCCATCGGGCAGATCGGTCTGGATCGCGGCCTGCATGCTGACGCCCACCCATGTAGAACAAAAGCCCGCCACCACGGTCGCGGCCAGCGCCATGGGCCAGACGGGCGCAAGACCCATCGCCACCACGGCCCCCTGCCCCGCCATCGCGGCCCACAGGACGGCGGGCGCGATCCTTGCGCCGAACGCGCCCAATCCCACCGCCTTCAGAAAGGCCGACGAAATCGCGCCAGCCCCCGCCGCCGCCGTCAGCATGCCCAATCCCGCAGCCCCCCGGCCGAATGCCCCGTCAGCCAGAACCGGCAAAACCTCCAGCGCGCCGCGCACCACCATGGCAAAGGCCAGCGTCAACAAAAGCGCATTGCGCACCAGCGGCGCGGTCAGCGCATAGCGCAGCCCGTCCAGCAGGTCCGACAGGATCGAGGCCCTGGGCCGCGGCGGCAGCGCGCGCGGGCTCAGGCGCGGCAGGACGATCAGCATCGGCATGTAGCACGCGACCGAAACCCACAGCGCGACCTCCGCCCCCGCCGTGGCGATCACCCAGCCCGCGATCACCGGGGCGATCAGCCGGGCCAGGTTGAAATTGAGCGCCGTGATGCTCACGACATGCTGGACCATGTCGGCCGGCACCAGCCGTGGCCCCAGCGACATCCGCACCGGATGATGCGCCGAGGAAATCACCCCGATCGCCAGCGCCGCCAGAACCAGCGCGACAGGCCCCGTCCAGGGCAAGGCCAGCGCCAGCGCCGCCAGGACCGCCGCCATGGACCCATTGGTGGACAAAGAGGCCCGCCGGATGTCGACCCGATCCGCCATCACCCCGAACAGCGGTCCAAGGATCAATGTCGGCGCAAGGCTCAAACCCGCGACCAATCCCACGAATCCCGCCGATCCCGTCCGCTCCCAGGCCAACCAGCCCAGCGTCACCCGCTGCACCCAGATCGCCTGCACCGCAAAGAAGATGCCAAGGAAAAACAGGCGGAACTGCGGGTTCGAAAAGGCCCCTCCCGCAAGCATCCTCTTGTCAAGATGCGGCTTACGCAACGTCATCTCCAGCCATGCGTCCGCTGCAAAGCAGCATTGAAGCATCGGCCATTGTGCAGTCGCAGCATTCGCTTATCTTCGGTTTCAACAGAGGCGAACACAAACGCGCCTCACGGGGAACGATGTTAGCGCAATCCGGCGCGGCCCCGATGACCGAAGAAAGTGAAACGACATGGCATATGTATCGAGCAACCGTACCACCGCCGCACTTGGCCTGGGCGACCGTATCGCGGACATCCGCAAGGACCTGGCCGACGCATGGCGCGCGCACCGCATCTATCGGCAGACGCTGCGTGAATTGCAAGGGCTGTCGCTGCGCGAACTCAACGACCTGGGCCTGAACCCCTCCATGCTGCGGGCGATCGCGCTGGAAGCGGCCTACGGCAAGCAGGGCTGAGACCCGGCACAAGACTTGAACGGGCCAAAAGCCCGGCACGAAACGGCGCGGCGACCCTCCTCCTCCCTTTAGGTCGCCCCCCGCGCGGATCCATCCCCTCCTCCCTTGGGTGGGTTCGCAAATACCCGGTCCGGCAACGGACCAGCGGATCGGTTCCTTCCTCCTCCCTTGGGGACCGTGACGACCGGCGGTGGGGTTCTCCTCCTCCCTTGACCCCGCCGCCACGTATTCCGCAAGGCACGCGCCTTGCACCCCGGATCGGCGCCTCCTCCTCCCTTGGCGCTGAGACCCGGCGACGGACCTCTCCTCCTCCCTTGGGGTCCGTCGCCACATGTTCCGCAAGGCGCGCACAGGCGCTTTGCATCCCGGTTCGGCGCCTCCTCCTCCCTTGGCGCTGAGACCCGGCGGCGGACCTCTCCTCCTCCCTTGTGGTCCGCCGCCACACCCTTCCTCAGCCGCGATCATCCTTGGGCGATCCCATGACCACATAGGTCGTGATCGTCGCCACCTGTGGCAGCGCGCCAAGGATATCGGTGTGAAACCGCTTGTAGGCGCGCAGGTCCGTCACCTCGACCCTCAGCAGGTATTCCACCGCCCCCGTGATGTTGTGGCATTCCCGAACCTCCGGCGCGGCGCGCATCGCGCGCTCGAATGCCTCCTGAACCCGCTTGGTATGTTCGGACAGACCGACGGTCAGATAGGCGGTGAACCCCACCCCGATCCGTTCGGCCGACAGGACCGCCCGGTAGCCCGCGATGACACCCGCCGCCTCCAGCGCCTGCACCCGGCGCGAACAGGCCGAAGGGCTCAGCGCCACGCGCTCGGCCAGCTCCAGGTTGCTGATCCGCCCCTCGCGCGTCAGGATGCGCAATATCTGTCGATCTTTCTCGTCGATTTCGGTCATTCATTGCACCGTAACGTGATTTTTCTCACGAATAGCGGTTTCATTGCATCGGGTCGCGCGCAATCTGGCGGCCATGAGCCTCGACCTGACCCTTGCCCTGATCCTCTTTGCCTTCGCCTCCTCGATCACGCCGGGGCCGAACAACATCATGCTCCTGGCCTCGGGCGCGAATTTCGGCCTCAAGCGCACGATCCCGCACATGCTGGGCATTTCCATGGGCCATGCGCTGATGGTCGCGCTGATCGGCCTGGGCCTGTTGCGATTGTTCGAGCTTTTGCCATGGCTTCGGCCCACGCTCATGGCGGCCTGCGCCGCCTATCTTCTGTGGCTCGCGTGGAAAATCGCCAATGCCGCCGCCCCCGATGCCGCCCGCGCGACGGGACGGCCCTTCAGCTTTTTGCAGGCGGCAGGCTTTCAATGGGTGAACCCCAAAGCCTGGTACATGGGCATCTATGCCCAGACGCAATATGCGCCCGAGGATGCCGGATGGCTCGGCGCGCTCTTCGTGCCGCTGGTCTTTGCGCTGGTGAACCTGCCCTCCGTCGCGGTCTGGGCGGCAGCGGGCATGGGGCTAAGGCGTTGGCTCGCCGTGCCGGGACGGCTGCGCGCCTTCAACATCACCATGGCGCTTTTGCTTGTCGCCTCGCTTTACCCGATGCTGGGGCTTTGAGGCTCAAAAAGGCACGTCATCGGCCGCATCGGCACTGACCAGATAGCTGGCCACCACCTTCTTCTCGCCCGCCTTGTCAAAGGCCACTTCCATCTTGTCGCCCTCGATCCCGATGACCGCGCCATAGCCGAATTTCTGGTGGAACACCCGGTCGCCCAGCGCAAAGACGCTGATGGCTTCGGCATCGATGGTCATGTTCCGCGCCTCGGAAGGTTGGCGCAATCCGGGCCGGGCCTGGTTTTGCTGCAAGCGCCGCCAGCCGGGCGAATTGTAGACATCGGCCCGCGCGGCGGCCTCGTGCAGCGCGCTGCCCTGCATCATGCCCGCCACGGGGCTCGCGCTCGAGGACATGTTCTGGTGACCATGCAGCCCCGAAGGCGTCAGAACCTCGACATGTTCGGCGGGCAATTCATCGACGAACCGGCTCGCCATCTGGCTCTGCCACTGGCCATAGACGCGGCGGTTGCTGGCGAAACTGATGGTGCAGACCTCTTCTGCCCGCGTGATGCCCACATAGGCCAGCCGCCGTTCCTCCTCCAATCCCTTGATGCCGCTTTCGTCCATCGCGCGCTGGCTGGGAAACAGCCCATCCTCCCAGCCCGGCAGGAAGACGGCGGGAAATTCCAGCCCCTTGGCGGCATGGAGCGTCATCAGCGTGACCTTTTCCTCCTGGTCGTCGCTTTCATTGTCCATGATGAGCGAGACATGCTCGAGAAACCCTTGCAGGTTCTCGAACCCTTCGAGCGCCTTGACCAATTCCTTGAGGTTTTCGAGCCGCCCCGGCGCCTCGGGCGTCTTGTCGTTTTGCCACATCGCCGTGTAGCCGCTTTCGTCAAGGATCATCTCGGCCAGTTCGATATGGCTGAGCCGGTCCTGAACCGCGCCCTCCTCGATCAGGAGATCGTCGTCGGCCTCGGGCCCGACCGCGCGCAAGCCCCCCAGCATCAGGCCCCGCCAGCGCGCCAAGCCGTCGACGAAGCCGCGCAATTCGCGCGCGCCCTTGCCGCCGATGGCCCCCGTCTCGACCGCCAGCCGAGCCCCCTCGACCAGGCTCACGCCATTGGATCGCGCCATGCGCTGGATCACCTGCTGCGCCTTGTCGCCGAGGCCCCGCTTGGGCGTGTTGACCACCCGTTCAAAGGCCAGATCGTCATCGGGGCTGACCACCAGCCGGAAATAGGCCATCGCATCGCGGATCTCGAGCCGCTCGTAGAAGCGCGGGCCGCCGATCACGCGATAGGGCAGGCCGATGGTCAGGAACCGATCCTCGAAGGCCCGCATCTGGTGGCTGGCCCGGACAAGGATCGCGATGCCGTCGGGGCTGACCGGGTCCATGCCGCGCGTGCCGCGCCCCATCGCCTCGATCTCTTCGCCGACCCAGCGCGCCTCTTCCTCGCCGTCCCAATGGCCGATCAGGCGCACGCGCGCGCCCTCCTCGCCCACGCTGCGCAGCGATTTGCCCAGACGCTCGCGGTTGTGCGCGATGACCCCGTTCGCGGCTTCCAGGATATGCACGGTCGAGCGGTAATTCTGTTCCAGCCGCACCACCTTGGCGCCCGGAAAATCCTTTTCGAAGCGCAGGATGTTGCCCACCTCGGCCCCGCGCCAGCCGTAGATCGACTGGTCGTCGTCGCCCACCACGCAGATATTGGAATGCTCCTGCGCCAAAAGCCTCAGCCACAGGTATTGGGCGACGTTCGTGTCCTGGTATTCGTCGACCAGGATATAGCGGAACCAGCGCTGATATTGCGCCAACAGGTCCGGGTGGGCCTGAAAGATCGTGACCATGTGCAACAACAGATCGCCGAAATCGACGGCGTTCAGCTCCCGCAGACGGGTCTGGTACTGGGCGTAAAGCTCGGGCCCCCGATGGTTGAAGGCGCCAGCCTCCGCCGCGGGTAGCTTGTCTGGGGTCAGCGCGCGGTTCTTCCAGCCATCGATGATCCCGGCCAATTGCCGCGCGGGCCAGCGTTTCTCGTCGATCTCGGCGGCCAGGATCAGCTGCTTCATCAGCCGCACCTGGTCATCGGTGTCGAGGATGGTGAAATTCGACTTCAGCCCCGCCAGTTCCGCATGACGGCGCAACAGCTTCACGCAGATCGCATGGAAGGTGCCGAGCCACGGCATCCCCTCCACCGGCTGGCCCATCAGGCTCGCCACCCGCATCTTCATCTCGCGCGCGGCCTTGTTGGTGAAGGTGACGGCGAGGATCTCGTTGGGCCGCGCCGTGCCGGTCAGGAGCAGATGCGCGATCCGCGCGGTCAGCGCCCGCGTCTTGCCCGTGCCCGCCCCCGCCAGCATCAGGACCGGGCCCTCCAAAGCCTCGACCGCGGCGCGCTGTTCGGGGTTCAGCCCGTCCAGATAGGGCATGGGCCGCGCGGCCATCGCCTGCGCGGACAGGGATCTTGCGGAAGCGGGGCGGGCGGCGGCCTCGAAGGCGTCCGACTCACCCATGTCATCATCGAACCTGCTCATGGGCAGACGATATAGCCAAGTGCCGCGCGTTTAAAGGTTTGTTCTTATAATGTTCCGATTTCTCCCATGGGCGGCGTCGCGATGCATATTTGGGGAAAGATGAAGGGGCAGGAGCGCCTTGCCTTCGACGCTGCCAGGGCTTTCGCCGGGTCTGGACAATTCCGCGCCGTCAGGCTGTCTTGCGCGCCATGGACCTGCATGCACGCTACCCCGCCCTTTCCGATCTCAAATCCCGCGCCCGGCGGCGCATTCCCCATTTCGTCTGGGAATATCTCGACAGCGCGACCGGGGCCGAGACGAGCACGATCCGCAACCGCGCGGCGCTGGACGCCGTTCTGTTCCGCCCCGCGGCGCTGAGGGGCGAGATCACGCCGGACCTGTCCACGACGCTGATGGGCCGCAGCTATGCCGCGCCTTTCGGGATCGCGCCGCTCGGCATGTCGGGGCTGATCTGGCCCGAGGCGGAGAAACTCCTGGCCCGCCATGCCGCGCGTGCGGGCATTCCCTATACGCTGTCGACCGTGGCCACCCGCACGCCCGAGGATCTGGCACCCGAGATCGGGGACCAGGGCTGGTTCCAGATGTATCCCCCCCGCGCCCCCGAGATGCGCGACGACATGCTGCGCCGCGCCCGCGAGGCGGGGTTTCATACGCTTGTGCTGACCGTGGATGTGCCCGCCGCCTCGCGCCGCGAACGCCAGACGCGCGGCGGGCTGGTGCAGCCCCCGCGCCTGACGCCGCGCTTGCTGGCCCAAGTGGCGCTTTGCCCGGCCTGGGCGCTCGGCATCCAGGCCACCGGCATGCCGCGCATGCGTCTGATGGACAGCTATGCCGACCAGACCAAGACCGGCCCCCTGCCCTCGACCGCGCATGTGGGCTATCTTTTGCGCGCCGCCCCCGATTGGGAGTATGTCGCAGCGCTCCGCGACCGCTGGCAGGGCAAGCTGGTGATCAAGGGCGTGATGGAGGCCGATGTCGCCGAACGCGCAGAGGGCGCAGGCGTCGATGCCGTCTGGGTCTCGAACCATGCCGGCCGCCAGTTCGACGGCGCGCCCGCAAGCCTGGAGGTTCTGCCCGCCATCCGCGCCGCCACCCCCCTGCCGATCCTTTTCGACAGCGGCATCACCGGCGGGCTCGACGTGATGCGGGCCCTCGCGCTTGGGGCCGATTTCGTGATGATGGGGCGGCCCTGGCATTACGCGCTTGGCGCGCTGGGTCAGGCGGGGCCTGCGCATTGGCATGACATCCTGGTCAAGGATATGACCTCCAACATGGCGCAGATCGGGGCCCATGCGCTCTCGGACCTTGCCGGGCGGCTTGTCGACCGGGCCTGAGCGCCGCCCACAGCAATTTGCATATGAAAACAATGCGCCCGCGACCTTTCGGACCGCGACCACCTAACCATTGCCGCAGTGCGGAATGACCCTTACACAAGTGGAGGTTGCACAGCGAAAGGCGCGTTCCCCATGCCCGAATTCAAGAAGATCCTCATCGCCAACCGCGGCGAGATCGCCATCCGCGTCATGCGCGCGGCCAATGAACTGGGCAAGCGCACCGTCGCCGTCTACGCCGAAGAGGACAAGCTGAGCCTGCACCGTTTCAAGGCGGACGAGGCCTACAAGATCGGCGAGGGGCTGGGCCCGGTCGCGGCCTATCTGTCGATCCCCGAGATCATCCGGGTGGCCAAGGCCAGCGGCGCCGATGCGATCCATCCGGGCTACGGGCTCTTGTCCGAGAACCCCGATTTCGTGGATGCCTGCGCGGCCAACGGCATCACCTTCATCGGGCCAAAGGCCGAAACCATGCGCGCGCTCGGCGACAAGGCAAGCGCGCGGCGCGTCGCCATCGCGGCGGGCGTGCCCGTCATCCCCGCGACGGAGGTGCTGGGCGACGACATGGAGGCCATCGCCAAGGAAGCCGCCGAGATCGGCTATCCCCTGATGCTCAAGGCCAGCTGGGGCGGCGGTGGCCGGGGCATGCGCCCGATCCAGTCCGAAAAGGAACTGGCCGAGAAGGTCCGCGAGGGCCGCCGCGAGGCCGAGGCCGCCTTCGGCAATGGCGAGGGCTATCTCGAAAAGATGATCCTGCGCGCCCGCCATGTCGAGGTGCAGATCCTCGGCGACAGCCACGGCAACATCTACCACCTCTACGAGCGCGATTGTTCCGTCCAGCGCCGCAACCAGAAGGTCGTGGAACGCGCCCCCGCCCCCTATCTGTCCGAGGCCCAGCGCGAGGAGATCTGCCTTCTGGGCAAGAAGATCTGCGAGCATGTGAATTACGAATGCGCGGGCACCGTCGAATTCCTGATGGATATGGAGACGGGCAAATTCTACTTCATCGAGGTCAACCCCCGCGTGCAGGTCGAACATACCGTCACCGAGGAAGTGACGGGCATCGACATCGTGCGCGCCCAGATCCTGATCGCCGAAGGCAAGAGCCTGACCGAGGCGACGGGAACCGCCAGCCAATATGACGTGAAGCTCGACGGACACGCCATCCAGTGCCGGATCACGACCGAGGATCCGACCAACAATTTCATCCCCGATTACGGTCGCATCACCGCCTATCGGGGGGCCACGGGCATGGGCATCCGGCTGGACGGCGGCACGGCCTATTCGGGGGCCGTCATCACCCGCTATTACGACAGCCTGCTGGAAAAGGTCACGGCCTGGGCCCCCACGCCCGAGGCGGCCATCGCCCGCATGGACCGCGCGCTGCGCGAATTCCGCATCCGGGGCGTGTCGACGAATATCGCCTTCGTCGAGAACCTGCTGAAGCACCCGACCTTCCTGAACTACCAGTACCACACGAAATTCATCGACCAGACGCCCGAATTGTTCGATTTCAAGCCGCGTCGCGACCGCGCCACGCGCATCCTGACCTATATCGCCGATATCACCGTGAACGGTCACCCCGAGACGGAAGGTCGCCCCCGTCCCCCCGCCCAGGCCCGCGATCCGCGCCCGCCCGCGCTGCGGGTGGATGCCCCGCGCCCCGGCACACGCCAGATGCTCGACGCTGAGGGGCCCAAGGCCGTGGCCCAATGGATGAAGGCGCAAAAGCAGCTTCTCATCACCGACACGACCATGCGCGACGGCCATCAATCGTTGCTCGCCACCCGGATGCGGTCGATCGACATGATCAAGGCGGCCCCTGCCTATGCCGCCAACCTGCCCGAGCTCTTCAGCGTCGAATGCTGGGGCGGCGCGACCTTCGATGTCGCCTACCGCTTCTTGCAGGAATGCCCGTGGCAGCGCCTGCGCGACATCCGCGCGGCCATGCCCAACATCATGACCCAGATGCTTTTGCGCGGCGCGAACGGGGTGGGCTACACCAATTACCCCGACAATGTCGTGCAGGGCTTCGTCAAGCAGGCGGCAGAATCCGGCGTCGATATCTTCCGCGTCTTCGACAGCCTCAACTGGGTCGAGAACATGCGCGTCTCGATGGAGGCTGTGCTCGACACCGGCAAGATCCTCGAAGGGACGATCTGCTATACCGGCAACATCCTCGACCCCGACCGGGCCAAGTATGACCTGAAATACTACGTCAAGATGGCCAAGGAGCTGGAGGCCGCAGGCGCCCATGTGCTGGGGCTCAAGGATATGGCGGGGCTTCTGAAACCGGCCTCCGCCGCCGTGCTGATCCCCGCGCTGAAAGATGCGGTGGACCTGCCCATCCATTTCCACACCCATGACACGGCGGGCATCGCCTGCGGCACGATCCTTGCGGCCTCCGCCGCGGGTGTCGATGCCGTCGATTGCGCGATGGATGCGCTCTCGGGCAACACGTCACAGGCCACGCTCGGCACCATTGTCGAGGCGCTGCAATTCACCGACCGCGACACCGGCCTCGACATCAAGGCGATCCGCGAGATCAGCGATTACTGGGAAGCCGTCCGCACCCATTACACCGCTTTTGAATCCGGCATGCAGGCCCCCGCGTCCGAGGTCTATCTCCACGAGATGCCGGGCGGCCAGTTCACCAACCTCAAGGCGCAGGCGCGCTCCATGGGCCTCGAGGATCGCTGGCACGAGGTCGCCCAGACCTATGCCGATGTGAACCGGATGTTCGGCGATATCGTCAAGGTCACGCCCTCCTCCAAGGTCGTGGGCGACATGGCGCTCATGATGGTCTCACAGGGCCTGACCCGCGATGACGTGGAGAACCCGGAAAAAGAGGTCGCCTTCCCGGATTCGGTCATCGACATGATGCGCGGCAACCTCGGCCAACCGCCGGGCGGCTTTCCCCCGGGCATCCTGAAAAAGATCCTCAAGGACGAGCAACCGATCCTCGAACGCCCCGGCCTGCGCGTGCCCCCCGTCGATCTCGACAAGACGCGCGCCGATCTGTCCGACAGTCTCGAGGTCGAGATCGATGGCGAGGATCTGATGGGCTATCTCATGTATCCCAAGGTCTTCACCGACTATGCCGCGCGCCACAAAATCTATGGCCCGGTCCGCACCCTGCCCACCCGAACCTTTTTCTACGGGATGGAACCCGGCGAACAGATAGAGGCGGAAATCGACCCCGGCGTGACCCTCGTGATCCAGCTTCAGGCCGTGGGCGAGACGACCGATGACGGCGAGGTAAAGGTCTTCTTCGAACTGAACGGCCAACCCCGGATGATCCGCGTCCCCAACCGCAAGATCGCGGCCAAAAGCGTCAAGCGCGCCAAGGCCGAGGCCGGGAACCCCGCCCATATCGGCGCGCCGATGCCCGGTGTCGTGGCCTCGGTCGCCGTGACGGCGGGGGCAAAGATCAAGACCGGCGATCTTCTCCTGACCATCGAGGCGATGAAAATGGAAACCGGCCTCCACGCCGAACGCGACGCGGTGGTCAAGGCCGTCCACGTCACCCCCGGCGGCCAGATCGACGCCAAGGACCTCTTGATCGAGCTGGAATGATCCCACACGGCGCCCCGACCGACCACCCCCGGTCGGGCGCGCCCAACTCAAAGAGCGTGATGATGACCGACCTCCTGCTCTACGGCCATGCCGACTCGGGCCACGCCTGCAAGGTGGCGCTGGCCCTGTCCCTCGCGGGCCTGCCCCATGAGACCGTCACCATCGACATCTGGGCCCCGCCCGACACGCGGCCCCCGGCCTTTCTCGCCGCCAATCCCGCCGCCGAGGTGCCGGTCCTGATGATCGACGGCACACCCCATGTGCAATCGGGCGCGATCTTGCTGGAGCTTGCCACCCGCTTTGCCTGCCTTGGCGGCGACACGCCGCACGGCCTGCGCCGCGGCCGCGAATTGCTCCTGTGGGAGGCGAACCGCATCGGCATGTGCCTGCCCCAGCTCAAACAGGCCCGCCAGGACGCAGGCCGTGGCTATCCGCCCGATGTGATCGACTGGCTGACCGCCCGTTACCGCGCCGATTGCGCCCGGTTCGACCTGCTTCTGGGTAACGATCCTTTCTTTCACGGGCAGGCCCCCGGCATCGGCGATTGCGCCATCTGGGGCTATGCCCAATGGCTCCACGAGGCCGGGATGACCCCCACGCCCGCGATGGCGGCATGGCTCGACCGGATGCGCGCCCTGCCCGCCATGCGCGCGCCCCAAGCCTTCTTTCCCCCGGCCTGAGACCGCTTCGGCTCCCCGCATGAAAACCGCGCCCCAAGGCGCAAATTCCCCCTTGCACCCCCCCGCACTTGGCCCTAAACACCGCCTCCACAGAGCGGGTGTAGCTCAGGGGTAGAGCATTACCTTGCCAAGGTAAGGGTCGTGAGTTCGAATCTCATCACCCGCTCCAGTCGCAAGAAGCCGGGTCCGAAAGGTCCCGGCTTCTTCCGTTTTCACCCCCCCACACGCCCCCACGGTTTCCCCGTCCTTGCGCCCTCGCGCCCACCCCTCTAGCCTTGCCGCGGTGTAGTGTCGTGTAACCCGTCAGGCCCGTGTCATGCCCATCCCGTTCCGGGCGCCGCCGACCGCCCATAGGCCCCGCCGATGACGCCACCCCCGGACCGCGCAGGGCGAATCGCCATCCTCGGCACGGTGGGCGTGCCCGGCCGCTATGGCGGCTTCGAAACCCTCGCCACCCAACTGGCCGATGCCGCCGCGGCGCGGGGCCTGTCCGACCGCCTGACCATCTGGTGCAGCGCCCCCCAGACCCCTGCCCCCCGTCCCACGACCTACCTCGGTGCAGAGCTGCGCTACCTGCCGCTCTCGGCCAATGGCGCGCAATCGGTGCCCTTTGACGCGCTCTCGCTCTGGCAGGCCGCGCGGAGCGGCCATGACGCGGCGCTCCTTCTGGGCGTCTCGGGCGCTTTGGCCCTGCCGCTCATCCGCGCGCGCTTTCCCATGCGCATCATCGCCCATCCCGACGGGATCGAATGGCAACGCCCCAAATGGGGCCGCCTTGCCCGCACGATCCTGCGCCGGTCCGAGGCGATGGCCGCACGCCACGCCGATGTGGTCATCGCCGACAATCCCGCAATCGCCGCCCATATCCGCGACAGCTACGGGCGCGACCCGGTCGAAATCGCCTATGGCCACGAACACGCGCTCTCCACACCCCCGCCCCCATCGACGACCTCGCCCTGCCGCCCGCCTATGCGCTGGCACTGGCCCGCGCTGAACCCGAGAACAACCTCGCCACCATCCTCGCCGCCTTCACCGATCGCCCGCCCCCCCTGCCGCTCGTCGTCCTCGCCAATTGGCAGGCGACAGCCCATGGCCGCGCCCTGCGCAGCCGTTACGCGCCCCATGCCGGGATCCGCCTGATCGAGGCCGAATACGACCCCGGACGCCTCCGCGCGATCCGCGCGCGCGCCACGCTCTACCTGCACGGCCATTCCGCAGGCGGCACCAACCCCGCGCTCGTCGAGATGATGGGCACAGGCCGCCCCATCGCCGCCTGGGATTGCGCCTTCAACCGCGCCACGACCGAAAACGCCGCCGCCTATTTCGACAGCGCCGAAAGCCTCCGCGCGCTTCTCCCCGCCCTGACCGATCCGGCCGAGGCCCCCACCATGGCCGCAAAACTGCAGGCCATCGCCCGCCGCCGCTACCGCTGGGACGATGTCACGCAAGCCTATTTCCGTCTCCTCGGCCTTTGACGCGCCTTTCCCCGCGCGCCCCCCGCGTCTATAGAAGCCCCGAACCAGACGGAGCGGCCGCCATGCGCACAGCCACCATCACCCGCAAGACCAACGAGACCGCGATCGAGATCACGGTGACCCTCGACGGCACGGGACGCCACGACAACCAGACCGGCGTCGGCTTCTTCGACCACATGCTCGACCAGCTGGCCCGCCATGCGCTGATTGACCTGACCATCCGCTGCGACGGCGACCTGCACATCGACGACCACCACAGCGTCGAGGATGTGGGCATCGCGCTGGGCCAGGCGCTGACCCAGGCCCTGGGCGACAAGCGCGGCATCCGCCGCTACGGCAGCTTCCACCTCGCGATGGATGACGCGCTGATCCGCGCGGCCCTCGACCTGTCGGGGCGGCCCTATCTTGTCTGGGACGTGGAATTTCCCACCCAGAAGATCGGCAGTTTCGACACGGAACTGGTGCGCGAGTTCTTCCAGGCGCTCTCGACCCATGGCGGCCTCACGCTGCATGTGACGAAACTCGCGGGGATCAACAGCCACCACATCGCCGAGGCCGCCTTCAAGGCGGTCGCCCGCGCCCTGCGCGAGGCGGTGGAACCCGATCCCCGCCAATCCGATGCCATCCCCTCGACCAAGGGGACGCTCTGATCCGATGACGACAATCCTCATCGACTACGATTCGGGCAATCTGCATTCCGCGCAGAAAGCCTTCCAGCGCATGGCGGCCGAGGGCGGGCACGGCCCCGTCCTCGTCACCGCCGATCCCGATGCGGTCGCCCGCGCCGAACGGATCGTCCTGCCCGGCGACGGCGCCTTTCCCGCCTGCCGTCGCGGCCTTCAGGCCATCGACGGGCTCGAGGAGGCGCTGATCGACGCCGTCGAAAACCGCGCCGTGCCCTTCCTCGGCATCTGCGTCGGCATGCAGATGCTGACCACATGGGGCCGCGAATACGAGGATGTGCGGGGCTTCGGCTGGGTCCCGGGCGAGGTCACGCGCATCGCCCCCGCCGATCCCGCCCTCAAGGTGCCGCATATGGGCTGGAACGACCTGGTGATCGACCAGGCCCACCCGGTGCTCTCGGGCATCGAAACCGGCGATCACGCCTATTTCGTCCATTCCTACGCGATGCAGCCGACCGAACCCGCCCATCTTCTGGCGCATGTCGATTACGGCGGGCCGGTCACGGCCATCGTGGGCACCCGCAACGTGGTGGGCGCGCAATTCCACCCGGAAAAAAGCCAGCGCGCGGGCCTGCGCCTGATCGCCAATTTCCTCGACTGGCGACCCTGAGACGCAGCGCGCCCGCGCGCCTCGAGGTTCAGTTGACGCGGCTCCAGACCCCGCCTTCACGGCAGATCGCGCCGCCCATCACGCAGCCCGACACGCTCAGCCCCGCATCCGTGCGCTGCAACCGCGAGCGGTATTCCCGGTCCCGGTCCGGCGAATAGAGCATGCCGCGATACTGCCCCGGCTCGCCCGTGGGATTGGTGTCCCAGATGATCTGGCGGCCGATATTGTCGGTCTGAAGGCTCGCGCCCGCGGAATCGAATGCCTGCACCAGCGTCCCGCACAGCGCGGCCCCGCACTGGGTGATGCGGATGATGCCGGTATTGCCATTGTCGTCGGGCGCGGTGCGCCAATCGCCGATCAACTCGTCCGCTCCGGCCGCGCCCGCCATCACGATCACGGCCACGGCGCCCAACAGGTACTTACGCATGGATGTCACTCCTCCCAAGACGTCCCGCCCACAGGGTTCGGACAGGTCCCGATTCTTGTCCAGCGTGACGTTGCGAAACGGCCCGCCCTTGCCCCTGCCCCCGCGCTTTGCCAAAAGCCCCGGCAAGACAGCAGCAAAAAGGCCCGCGCCCATGATCCTCTACCCCGCCATCGACCTCAAGGACGGCCAGGCCGTCCGGCTCCTGCGCGGCGCGATGGATCAGGCGACGGTGTTCAACACCGATCCGGCCGCACAGGCCCGCGCCTTCGAGGCAGCCGGCTGCCACTGGCTCCACCTCGTCGACCTGAACGGCGCCTTCGCGGGCCAGCCCGTGAACGGTGCCGCGGTCGAGGCGATCCTCGCCGCCACTTCCGTCCCCGCCCAGCTCGGCGGCGGCATCCGCGACATGGCAACGATCGAGATGTGGCTCACCCGCGGCATCGCCCGCGTCATCCTCGGCACGGTGGCGGTCGAAAACCCCGACCTCGTGCGGCAGGCCGCCCGCGCCTTCCCCGGACAGGTCGCCGTGGGCATCGACGCCCGCAAGGGCCGCGTCGCGACCAAGGGCTGGGCCGAGGAAACCGATGTCATGGTCACCGATCTCGCCCGCGCCTTCGAGGATGCGGGGGTCGCCGCCATCATCTACACCGACATCGACCGCGACGGGGCCATGGGCGGCCCCAATGTGCAGGCGACCGCCGATCTCGCGCGCGCCACCTCCATCCCCGTCATCGCCTCGGGCGGCGTCTCGTCCCTCGCAGATCTCATAGCCCTCCGCGACACCGGCGTCATCGCCGGCGCGATCTCGGGCCGCGCGCTCTATGACGGGGCCCTCGACCTGGCCGAGGCGCTGGCGACGCTCGCCTGATCCTTCATCTTTCCAAAAATATGCAATCGCACGCCCGCCTTCCCTCACCCCCGCCAATCGGCTAGGCAATCCCCATGCTCAAGACCCGCATCATCCCCTGCCTCGATGTCGCCGATGGCCGCGTGGTCAAGGGCGTGAATTTCGTAGACCTCATCGATGCCGGCGACCCGGTGGAACAGGCGCGCGCCTATGATGCGGCGGGCGCGGATGAGCTCTGTTTCCTCGACATCCACGCCACCCATGAAAACCGCGGCACGATGTATGATCTGGCCACCCGCACGGCGGAACATTGCTTCATGCCGCTCACGATCGGCGGCGGCGTCCGCACGGTCGAGGATGTAAGGAACCTCCTTCTCGCGGGCGCCGACAAGGTCAGCTTCAATTCCGCCGCCGTGGCCGATCCCGATGTCGTGGCCCGCGCCGCCGACCGCTTCGGCAGCCAATGCATCGTGGTGGCCATCGACGCGAAAACGGTCGCTCCCGGCAAATGGGAGATCTTCACCCACGGCGGCCGCAAACCCACCGGCATCGACGCGGTCGAATTCGCCCGCACGGTCGTGGCCAAGGGCGCGGGCGAGATCCTTCTGACCTCGATGGACCGCGACGGCACGAAATCGGGCTTCAACCTGCCCCTCACCCGCGCCGTGGCCGATGCCGTGCCCGTCCCCGTCATCGCCTCGGGCGGCGTCGGCACGCTCGACCATCTCGTCGAAGGCGTGACCGAAGGGCATGCCAGCGCCGTTCTCGCCGCCTCCATCTTCCATTTCGGCACCTATTCCATCGCCGAGGCCAAGGCGCATATGGCCGCCGCAGGCATCCCCGTGAGGCTGACATGACCGACGACACCCTCACCCGCCTCGCCGCCACCATCGCCGCGCGCAAGGGCGCCGATCCCGACACGTCCTGGACCGCGAAACTCCTCTCCAGGGGCCCCGAGAAATGCGCCGAGAAATTCGGCGAAGAAGCGGTGGAGGCGATCATCGAAGCCGTGAAGGGCGACCGCGACCGCCTGACCTCCGAGGCCGCCGATGTGCTCTACCACCTGCTTGTCATGCTCACCGCCCGCGACGTGACCCTGTCGGAGGTTCTGGCCGAGCTTGACCGCCGCGAGGGCCAATCCGGCATCGCCGAAAAAGCCGCCCGCTGAACCGAAAAACTCGAGTTTTTCGTCCGGGAAAACTGCAGTTTTCCCACCCGGAAATCTGCAGATTTCCGCCTTCCTCACAGCTTCGACGAAATGATCCCGGTGGCGAAACCGCCCATCCTGAGCTCGCCGAACAGCCGCTGATACTCGATCTTGGGGCACCGGTCCTGGATCACCGTGATCCCCGCCGCCTCCGCGCGCTCTGCCGCCTCCGCATGGGTGACGCCGATCTGCATCCAGATGACCTTGGGCCGATGCGCCAGCGCCAGCGCCTCCTCCACGATCTCGGGCACGGCTTCGGGCTTGCGGAAGATGTCGACCACATCGACGGGCTCCGTCACATCCGCGAGCCGCGCCTTCACCTCCACGCCCCACAGTGTCGTGCCCGCCTGCCCCGGATTGACCGGCACCACCCGGTAGCCCTTCAGCGTCAGGTAACGCCCCACGTAATGGCTGGGCCGCACCGGGTTGGGCGACACGCCGATACAGGCAAAGACGCGCGATTTGCGCAAAATGTCACGAAGCAGTTCGTCGGAATATGTCTGGGTCATGGCGCGACACTGCCACAGCCATCGCCCAAGAAAAAGCGCCCGCAGCCGGGTGGGCGCGGGCGCAAGTGACGGAACGAGGGACAGTGATGGACGCAAGGTGTTCCGAACCAGGCGTCATGAGGTGCATATGGGCCACAGTCCCGGGATTTAAAGAATTCCTACGAAAACGTGATCGCGCCGATCAGCCCAGGATCGCGGGCCAATTGGCCTCGCCCGCCGCGATGACGCCCGGCAATTCCGCCTCCCACAACCGCCGCGCGCGCAGGCTTGCATTCAGGAACAGACGCCCCTCGTGGATCGACCAGGCCTCGGGGATCGTCGGCGCCAGATACCCGCGCGAGGCCGCAAAGGCGCAATACCCCCCGAATGCGGGCGCATAGCGCGCAGGATCGGCGACAAAGGCCGCGCGGTTGGCCTCGGTGGCAAACCGCCATTCTGCCCCGTCCCAATCTTGCGTGATTGCCGGATCGCCAGGCACCGGCCCCTGTTCGGCGAAATAGGCCACGGGATCCATCCCGTGGATCGCGACACCACCCGGTTGAAAGACCCTCGGCTCCGCCGCCCGGGCCGGGCGCGCCAGCACCAGGCCCGCAGGGGCAAGGGCAAGAAACCCGACAATGGCACGACGGCTCGGCATGGACATGACGCTCTCCCGATCTGCTTTGCACACCAGCCTGCCAGACCGTCGACCGGACCGAAAGCGCGGCGAAAGCCGCCCACGCGATCGTGACAGCCCGCAATCCGGGCCCGCAGCCCGCCCCGAACCTCAGTCGAAGATCTCCTCGACCACATCCTCCACCATGTCCCAGACCTCGCCCAAGGCCCGCTTCCACAGCGATTTCTTCCGCTTGACCGGACGGGGCGGCAGCCGGTCCTGCCCCATCGGGGGCAATGGCGCACCATGGGGCGCGCGCGCCCTCGGGCTCGGCTTTTTCGGATGGGCCGGATCGGGCGCTTTCAGCCATTTCATCTCATGGAGCGGCGCGCCACAGGATCCGCAGGCCAATTCATGCCCGCCCCGCGCCGTCAGCCGCAGCGCCTGCCGCATCCCGCAATAGGAACAGGTGGCGATCTTGGTGGAATGGGGCATCGGCCCTCCCCTACAGGTTTCTCACCGCATATAGGGACACCGCCGCCGCATTCGAGACATTGAGCGACCCGAACCCGCCCGCAGCCGGAATCCTGACCAGGTGGTCACACAATTCCCGCGTCCGCGCCCTCAGCCCCGGCCCCTCCGCGCCCAGAACCAACGCCACGGGCCGGTCCGTCAGCGTGGCGGCCAGCGCGCCGATCTCGGCCTCCCCCTCGCCATCAAGGCCAAGGACGGTATAGCCCATCTCCTTCAACGCCTCGATCGCATTGCCGAGGTTCTGGACCCTGAGATAGGGCTGCCGCTCCAACGCCCCGCTCGCCGTCTTGGCCAGCGCCCCGGTTTCCGGTGCCGCATGGCGCGCGGGCGCGACCACGGCGCGCGCCCCGAACACCTCGGCCGAGCGCAGGATCGCGCCCACATTATGGGGGTCCGTCACCTGGTCGAGCAGCACGAGCCGTGGCGCCACCGCCCCATCGCCCAGCGCCACATCCTCCAGCCGCCCCCAATCCAGCGGCTTGACCTCCAGCGCAGCACCCTGGTGGACCGATCCGGGGTCGAGCGGCGCGGGAAACTTGCGCGGGTCCGCGATCTCGGGCGCAAGCCCCCCCGCCGCGATGGCATCCCCCAGCTTGTCCTCGGCATTCTTGGTGAGCACCAGCCGCAGCTTGACCCGCGCGGGGTTCATCAGCGCGTCGCGCACCGCATGCAGCCCGAACAGCCACACGGTCTCCGCCGCAGCGGCCCGTCGCCCGCGTTCCTTGTCGATGACCCAGCTCGGTTTCTTCGCCACGCGCCTTCCCCCGGCCCTTGCTTCTGCCCACCGGGTTACGCGCGCCGCTCCCGCTTGCCAAGGCCCGCCGCAAAGCGGCCAAAGCCCACGGCGTTTTCCGGTTGACGGCCCCAACACCCCCGATTATCCAGCCCACGCGTCGGGCGACGTGCTGCAAGGTGCGGCAGCGGACTGTAACTCCGCCGGGGAGACCCATGCCTGGTTCGATTCCAGGGTCGCCCACCATTCCCCCCACATGACCCACCTTCCCTCGCGCTGATGTCGCGCGCGACGGGCGTCGATTCGCCCCAAACCGCCGCGCAAGCCCCGCCGCGCGGTCCTGACAGCCGTATTTCCGGGCGTATCCCTCGCCTTGGCCATTGCATTTTTGCCGCAAGTGGGGCTTGGGCCGTCTTTTATCGTTCCAATTCGATGCAACCGCTCCGCATCGCGCGCCTGTCTCTTGCCCGCTTGGGGTCAGCGCCCTACCACTTTCCCTGTAGTGCGTTGTTTCGTTTGTGTGTGTGCGGGTTCGCGTATGTCCTATGTGCCCAAGATCGATGGCTTTCCTGCGCCTTCCGTGGCGCGGCCCGCCATCCGCCCCATCGCGCCGCCGCGCCGGGATGCCTTTCTCCAGACCATCCTCAAACGCGGCTTCGATCTGTCCTTCAGCACGATCGTTCTTCTGCCCGCCGTGCTCGTCGTGGCGCTGGCTCTTCTGGTGCTGAACCCGTTCCTCAACCCCGGCCCGCTCTTTTACGCGCAAAAGCGGATGGGGCGGGGGTGCAGACCCTTCCGCGCCTACAAGTTCCGCACGATGGATGTCCGCCCGCGCGGCATCCGTGGCCCCGACGACCCGATCGAGGTGGATCGCATCCGCCCCTTGGGCAACTGGCTGCGCAAATCGCGCTTCGACGAATTGCCCCAGATCCTCAACGTCTACCGCGGCGAGATGAGCTTGATCGGCCCCCGCCCCGATTACTTCCGCCATGCCAGCCGCTACCTGCGCACCATCCCCGGCTACCGCGAACGCCACGATGTGCTGCCCGGCATCAGCGGCCTTGCGCAGGTGCGCCACGGCTATGCGGCGGGCCAATTCGCCACCCGGCGCAAGACCCGGACAGATCTCGAATACATCCGCCAGCGCTGCTTCCGGCTCGACATGTGGATCGTCTGGCGGACCATGGTGACCGTCTTCCGCATGCGGGGTGCGTGAACAATCTGGCGTCCCGCCCCCGGCAGGGCTAGGCTTGGTCCGTTAACGATTTGCCGGACCTTGCCCGATGTCCCCGACCCAGCCCGTACCGGCCCGCTTCCACGTCGTCATCGTGGCCCAGGCCGGCCGCCTGTCCTACGAGGCGTTGCTCTTTGCCGCCTCCTTTCGGGCCTTCAACCCCGATTTTCCGGGCCGATTCCTGATCGCAGAACCCCAGCCGGGCGATCGCTGGCCGCGCGATCCGCGCATCGCCAATCCCGATCTGCGCGCCATGCTGACCGAGGATTTCGGCGCGGACATCCTGCCCTTTCACGCCCGCCATTTCGGCGACAGCTACCCCTATGGCAACAAGATCGAGATGCTCTCGGCGCTGCCAGCGGGTGAACCTTTCGTCTTTTTCGACACCGACACGCTCATCACCGGCGACCTGACGCAGGTGCCCTTCGATTTCGACCGCCCCTCCGCCTCCCTCCGGGTCGAGGCGACCTGGCCCGAGATCCAGCTCTACGGCCCCGGCTATACCGCCACCTGGAAAGCGCTCTATGACCGCTTCGGGCTTGATTTCGAGGCCTCGCTCGACCTGTCGCAGCCCGACGAATACTGGCGCCGCTACCTCTATTTCAACGCGGGTTTCTTCTACCACCGCGACCCGGCGGAATTCGGGCGGCGTTTCCTGGATTATGCGCTGTCCATCCGCGATGACCGCCCGCGCGAACTGGTCTGCCAATCGCTCGACCCCTGGCTCGACCAGATCGCCCTGCCGCTTGTCATCCATGGGCTTGGCGGCGGGCGCGACGCGCTCGCGCCGGGCTGGCTCGACGGCAGCCATTCGTGTCATTACCGCGTCCTGCCGCTGGCCTATGCGCGCGAGGATCAGCACGTCATCGACCTGCTCGAACGCATCAGCGCCCCCAACAAGATCAAGAAGATCCTCAAGGGCCACGACCCGATCAAGCGCATGATCTACCAGGGCAAGGGCGCACAGGCCCGCGCGCTCTTTGACCGCGCGAACCTGCCGCGCCGCGAACAGGTCATCCGCAACACGCTCAAGCGCGAAAAACTCTGGCTGCGCTGACACCGCCCCAAACGAAAACGGCCCCGCCCATGGGGCGAGGCCGCTTGCAATCTGGGTGAACTCTCAGCCCGCCGTCGCCGGCTCTTCCTTCTTGCGCTCGGAATAGATCATCAGGGGCTGGGCCTCCGACGACACGGCTTCCTCGTTCACGACAACCTCTTCCACGCCCTCGGTGCTGGGCAGGTCGAACATCGTGTTGAGCAAGATGTCTTCCATGATCGACCGCAGGCCGCGCGCCCCGGTCTTGCGCGCGATGGCCCGCTTGGCGATCGCCTTCAGCGCATCATCGGTGAACTTGAGCTTCACATCCTCCAGCTCGAACAGCCGCTGGTATTGCTTGACCAGGGCGTTCTTGGGCTCGGTCAGGATGGTGACCAGTGCCGCCTCGTCCAGATCCTCCAGCGTGGCGATCACGGGCAGACGGCCCACGAATTCCGGGATCAGGCCGAATTTCAGCAGATCCTCAGGCTCCAGGTCCTTGAAATACTCGCCCACGGTTTTCGAGGCCGGGTCGCGCACATCGGCGCCAAAGCCCATGGCCGATCCCTTGCCGCGCTGCGCGATGATCTTGTCGAGCCCCGCGAATGCGCCCCCGCAGATGAACAGGATATTGGTCGTATCCACCTGCAGGAATTCCTGCTGCGGATGCTTGCGCCCGCCCTGCGGCGGCACGCTGGCGACCGTGCCTTCCATGATCTTCAACAGCGCCTGCTGCACGCCCTCGCCCGACACGTCGCGGGTGATCGACGGATTGTCCGACTTGCGCGTGATCTTGTCGACCTCGTCGATATAGACGATGCCGCGCTGCGCGCGCTCCACGTTGTATTCGCTGGCCTGCAACAGCTTGAGGATGATGTTCTCCACATCCTCGCCCACGTACCCGGCCTCCGTCAGCGTCGTTGCATCCGCCATGGTGAAGGGCACATCGAGAATCCGCGCCAGCGTCTGCGCGAGCAGCGTCTTGCCGCAGCCCGTCGGCCCGATCAGCAGGATGTTCGACTTCGACAATTCGATGTCGGATTTGCCCGAATGGTTCAGGCGCTTGTAATGGTTGTGCACCGCCACCGACAGCACGCGCTTGGCATGCATCTGGCCGATCACGTAATCGTCCAGCACGTCGCAGATCTCCTGCGGCGTCGGCACCCCGTCCGAGGATTTCAGCCCCGAGGTCTTGGTCTCCTCGCGGATGATGTCCATGCACAGCTCGACGCATTCGTCGCAGATGAACACCGTCGGCCCCGCAATCAGCTTGCGGACCTCGTGCTGGCTCTTGCCGCAGAACGAGCAATAGAGCGTGTTTTTCGAGTCGCCGCCGGAAGAAGTCGCCATATCGTCCACCTTGAATATCTAGGGGTGGGGGGCCCCCGACCCGAGGCATTGCCCTCGGGCCGAAATTTCAGGAAAGCCTAGAACAGGCCAACCGTCATCACAATGTCAAATTCCCCGCAGGGATCGCGCGACCACAGGGTTGTGACCGGACCCGTCACTTGCCCTCGCCATCCGCAGGCACGCGATTTTCCACGATCTGGTCGATCAGGCCCCACTCCTTGGCCTGCTCGGGATCCATGAAATTGTCCCGCTCCAGCGCCTCGACCACGGTCTCGAAATCCTGGCCCGTGTGCTTGACGTAGATCTGGTTCAACCGATCCTTCAGCTTCTGGGTCTCCTTGGCGTGGATCATGATGTCCGTCGCCTGGCCCTGGTACCCGCCCGAGGGCTGGTGCACCATGATGCGGCTATTGGGCAGGCTGAAGCGCATGCCCTTTTCCCCCGCCGTCAGCAGCAAGGACCCCATCGAGGCCGCCTGCCCGATCACAAGGGTCGACACCTTGGGCTTGATGTATTGCATCGTGTCATAGATCGACAGACCGCTCGTCACCACGCCGCCGGGGCTGTTGATGTACATGCTGATTTCCTTGGACGGGTTCTCCGCCTCAAGGTGCAACAATTGTGCCACGATCAGGCTGGCCATGCCGTCATGGACCGGACCCGAGACAAAGATGATCCGCTCCTTCAGAAGCCGCGAAAAGATGTCATAGGCCCGCTCGCCCCGGCTGGTCTGTTCGACCACCATCGGCACGAGGGTGTTCATGTAGTGCTCGGTCGGATCAATCATCGCTGCCTCGGCCCCGGATACATTGCTCATGTCACTGCCCTAAGTCTTAGTGGTCGCATGGGGGGGCTGCAAGGGCGGGCCGGTGCTTGACTTGTCGAACCTTATCGGAAAACAGGCTGTCCTGTCTTTTCGATGTCCCAAGGGGTTGGTCATGGTCCGGCAATCTTCGATCACGCTGGCTTCCGAATGTTCGGTGGCCGAGCGCGCGGCCATGACGCAGGCGCTGGAACAGGCGGGCTTCACCGGCGCGCATCTGGAACTGGGCACGGCGGCGGGCGGCACGCTCAAGGAATTGATGGGCATCTACCCCGATGCCGCGACCCGGCCCCCCTTCCATGTCATCGACCCGATGACCTATTTCCCCGACCAATTGACCAAGGTCCGCACCAACCTGACCAATGCGGGCATCGACCCCGACAGCGTGCGCTTTCATATCGGCACCTCGGCCGATTTCCTGCCCGTCGCCCGCGCCGAAGGGTTGCAATTCGATTTCGTCTTCATCGACGGCGATCACCGGCATCGCCCGGTTCTGGCCGATCTGGCGCTCGCCGATTTCGTCACGCCCGGCGGCCTGATCGCGCTGCATGACAATGGCCCGAAATTTCCGGGCGTGGGCTGGGCCATCGACCGCTTCCTCGTCCGCAACCCCGGATACGAGCGCGTCACACAGGCCGAAACCCTCACCCTCCTGCGCAAGACGCCCGCCGCTGGCCCCGTGCGCATCCTCTCGACCGATCTGGCCGAGGCTTCGGTGACGCAGGTCCTGTCGCGCTGGCGGCAATCCTACCGCAAAAGACTGGCCCGCCGCGCCTGACCGCCTAGATCGGGCGGCATGACCGACACCGCCCTCCCCCCCGCCACCAGAACGCAAGCGCTCGAACGGCTCCGCCGCTTCCTGCCCCATGCCGGCCGCGATTATGCCGCGCAGCGCAACCATGACCTGCCGGGGCATCCCCATGTCTCGACCCTCTCGCCATGGCTGCGCCACCGCCTGATCACCGAGGCCGAGGTTCTGGAGGCCGTTCTTGGTCGCCATTCCCTGCAAGCCGCCGAAAAATTCGTGCAGGAAGTCTACTGGCGCACCTATTGGAAAGGCTGGCTCGAACTGCGCCCCGCCATCTGGGGCGACTACCGCGCGGGCCTTGACCGCGTTCTGGCCGATGGGTCGATGACGGATCGTCTCGCACAGGCCGAGGCCGGGCAGACCGGCATCGCCTGTTTCGACGCCTGGATGCAGGAACTTGTCGCCACGGGCTACCTGCACAACCACGCACGGATGTGGGCGGCCTCGATCTGGATCTTCACCCTCCGCCTCCCGTGGGAGGCAGGGGCCGATCTCTTCCTGCGCCACCTGCTCGACGGCGATCCGGCCTCCAACACGCTCTCCTGGCGCTGGGTCGCGGGCCTCCAGACCAAGGGCAAGCATTACCTCGCCCGCCCCGACAATATCGCGAAATACACCGGCGGACGGTTCCAGCCCACGGGCCTTGTCACGGATGCCGAGCCCCTGCGCGGCCCCGATGCGCCCAAACCGCGCCCCGCACCCAGGGGCGACACGCCCCGCCCCGGCCTCAAGACCGCGATCCTCCTGACCGAAGAGGACCTTTCGCCCGGCTTCCTGCTCGACGCGCTCGACGGCCCGCCCGTGGCCCATGCCGCCCTTCTGTCGGTCACGGGCCGCTCGCCCCGCCCCGTCGCCCCGCGCGTCCTCGACTTCACCCGCGCCGCCATCACCGATGCCCGTGACCGCTGGTCCGACCGCATGGGCGCGGCCGGTCCCCTGACCGACGATCCGGGCGACATCCTGACATGGGCGAAGGCCCAGGGGATCGAGCAGCTCGTCACCCCCTATGCCCCGGTCGGTCCGGCGGCCACCGCCCTCTCGCGGCTCGACCGCGCACTGGCCGCCGAGAGGATCACGCTCGTCCGCCTGCTCCGCCCCTACGACGCCTCCGCATGGCCCCACGCGACCCACGGCTTCTTCCGCTTCAAGGAGGCGATCCCCGCCCTTGTTGCAGAGTTGTGAGCTTTCCTGTGGATAAGTTAAGATGATGTTCGATTAGTGATAGGCCATTAAGAAACGGCTCTGAATTTTAGGCTTCTCTTAACGGATTAGGACAAGCCATTAACCGGATCGTAACGATGCAGGTCGCGCAAAAGGGCGATGAACCCCTGCGTCTGCGCCGCCAGATCCGCCTCGCCTAGCTCCGCCGTCGCCCGCGACGCATCCCCCACCGTTCCCTTTGGGTTCAGGTCATTGGCCAGCCACCCCAAATTCGCATCGGCCATGTGATAGCCCAGCTTCGCCGACCCCTGCCGGAGTGCCGTCTGACGGCTCTCGAAATTCTCCACCATCTCTGCCCGCACAAGATCGGGGCGCGTGGCCAGCATCATCGAAGTCTCTGATAATCCACCATGAATATCGATCATCGGCCCTTCGGGATAGGTATAGACCCGCGCGCCACCCAGCCGCGTCCAGGCCGTTGTCGCGACCGACATCCCCAGCGTCTGCCGCAACTCGCGCGCCACGATCTCCATCGGCGCGACATTGCCGCCATGGCTTGTCACGATGACCATCTTGGACAGGCCCGCCCGCGCCACGCTTTGTCCGATCTCGATCCAGGCCCGGATCGCCGTTTCCCAGGTCAGCGTCAAAGTTCCTGCAAATTCAATATGTTCGTTCGATTTGCAGACCTGCTGCACCGGCAGGAAACTGGCCGGAACCTCCTCGGGCAATTCCGCCACGACCCGCGCCACCATCGCTTCGGCCAGGATCGCATCGACCCCCACGGGCAGATGCGGCCCATGCTGCTCGATCGCCGCGACCGGCAGAACGGCGATCCAACCCGTTGTATCGCTTGACGAAAAATCGCGCGTCGTCATCTCGCGCCAGATCGGTTTGGGCAGGTGCATGATATCCTCCGTCGCCTCCGCTGATCGGGCCAGCCGCTGTCCGCGTCCATCCATCGCGCAGCGCCAAGCCCCTGATTTTCGACACTTTGCCCGCTTTCCGGGCATCCCGATCCCCAAACGCCCAAGCCCGCATCACCCAAGGATCGCCGCCCCGGGGTTGCACAACTGGTGCAAATGATATGAATCGAGGCAACCCATCAGGAGACACGCCATGCCCGACGGACACACCCGCCACACCGGCCCCTCGCTCGCGCCCTTCGACTGGGCCGATCCGTTCCACCTTGCCGAGCAGCTGTCCGAAGAGGAACGCATGGTCGCCGAAAGCGCGCGGGCCTATGCGCAGGACAAGCTCTTGCCGCGGGTCAGCGACGCCTATCTGAACGAGACCGTAGCCCCTGAAATCTTTGCAGAAATGGGCGCCATGGGGCTTCTGGGCGTCACCATTCCCGAGGAATTTGGCGGCATCGGCACGGGCTATGTCACCTATGGCCTCGTCGCCCGCGAGGTCGAGCGCGTCGACAGCGGCTACCGCTCGATGATGTCGGTCCAATCCTCGCTCGTCATGTACCCGATCCACGCCTATGGCACCGAGGCGCAGAAGGCGAAATACCTGCCGGGCCTCGCCGCAGGCACGCTGATCGGCTGCTTCGGCCTCACCGAACCCGACGCGGGCTCGGACCCCGCGGGGATGAAGACCGTCGCGAAAAAAACCGATGGCGGCTACGTGCTGAACGGGGCCAAGATGTGGATTTCCAACAGCCCGATTGCCGATGTTTTCGTGGTTTGGGCCAAATCCGAGGCACATGGGGGCAAAATTCGGGGCTTCGTGCTCGAAAAGGGGATGAAGGGTCTGTCCGCCCCCAAGATCGGCGGCAAGCTGTCCTTGCGCGCCAGCGTCACGGGCGAGATCGTGATGAAGGACGTGGAAGTCGGCGAAGACGCGCTTTTGCCCGGTGTCGAGGGGCTCAAGGGCCCCTTCGGCTGCCTCAACCGCGCGCGCTACGGCATTGCCTGGGGCGTGATGGGCGCGGCCGAGGACTGCTGGCACCGCGCACGCCAATACGGGCTCGACCGGGTGCAATTCGGGCGCCCCTTGGCCCAGACGCAATTGTTCCAGAAGAAACTGGCCGACATGCAGACCGAGATCGCGCTGGGGCTTCAGGCGGCCCTCCGCGCGGGCCGGATGATGGATGAAGGCAGCTGCGCGCCCGAGGTCATCTCCCTGATAAAGCGCAACAATTGCGGCAAGGCGCTGGATATCGCACGCGCCGCGCGCGACATGCATGGCGGCAACGGGATCATGGCGGAATACCACGTGATGCGTCATGCCCAGAACCTCGAGACGGTGAACACCTACGAGGGCACGCATGATGTCCACGCGCTGATCCTGGGCCGCGCACAGACCGGGCTTCAGGCGTTTTTCTGAGCGCCGATTATTCGTACGAATAATCGGCTCCCCTGAATTTTCGTACGAAAATTCAGGGGATTACGACCCAAGTCGCGCGGTCACGCTTTCGGGCGTGACCGTGCCCACCACGCGACCCGCCTCTTCCACCGCCAGCGCGGCGGGGCTTTCGGCGAACCGCTTCAGGATGTCGCGCACCGGCAGATCGGCCGCGATACGGTCACCCGCACCCGGCACCGGCTGCATCACGTCGCGCGCGGTCAGAACTCCCAAAGGGTTCATATTGGCCACGAATTCCGCGACATATTCATTGGCCGGCTCCGAGAAAATCTCGCGCGGGGTGCCGCATTGCACGATCCGTCCGCCTTCCATGATGGCGATGCGATTGCCGATCTTGAACGCCTCGTCGAGGTCATGGCTGACAAAGATGATGGTGCGTTTCAGGTCACGTTGCAGATCAAGGAGCTCATCCTGAAGCTTGGACCGGATCAGCGGGTCTAGCGCGGAAAAAGGCTCGTCCATCAACAAGATGGGGGCCTCTGTCGCAAAGGCGCGCGCAAGTCCCACGCGCTGCTGCATGCCGCCCGACAATTCCCCGACCAGGGCATCGGCCCGGTCCGCGAGGCCCACAAGCTCCAACTGCCGCGCGACCCGCGCGCGGCGCTCCTCGGCCCCGAGACCTGCGAGTTCAAGGCCAAGCCCAACGTTGTCGCGGACGCTGCGCCAGGGCAAAAGGCCGAATTGCTGGAACACCATGGTCACGGCCGTCTGCCGCAACCCGCGCAGGGCCGCGCCCCGCGCCTCGGTGACATTGACCATCCTGTCGCCCACGCGCACCTCGACATGGCCGCGCACCACGGGATTCAACGCATTGACAGCCCGCAGGAGCGTGGATTTGCCCGAGCCGGAAAGCCCCATGAGAACAAGGATTTCCCCCTCTTCCACGTCCAGCGTGCAATCATGCACCCCCAGAACCTGCCCGGTCGCGGACTGGATCTCGGCCCGGCTTGCCCCGGCATCGGCCTGCTCCAGCGCCGCCTCGGGGTGGTCGCCAAACATGATGCAGACATCGTGGAAACGGACAGCATGGGTCATGTCGGGGATTTCTCGTAACGCAGGATTCCGTCGATCCGGGGCGGGGCCCCATCGGACGGGTGGTTGATGCCGTCATTGACCGGGATGTCCGGCAGGTCCCAGACAGACAGACCCTTCAGACAGGCCAAGTTGACGCCGAATTGGTTCGGATTCGAGCGGCGCTGATGATGCGTATAGATCCCGCAGGTCCGGCAAAAGAAGTGCCGCGCGGTCCTGCTGCCGAATTGGTAGAGGGTCAGGTTGTCCTCGCCCGTCACGAATTCGATCCCGTCAAGCGCGGCGGAAACGGCCACGGCGCCCCGCATCGTGCAATAGGAACAGGTGCAGCGCCGTGCCGAGGCAAGACCGTCGGGCAGCGTCACGCGAAACTGGACGGTTCCGCAATGGCAAGATGCCTCAAGGATTTCGGTCATCTGCGCCCCACCCTCAGCACCCGGTCGAGCAGGATCGCCACGACCACGATGATCAACCCCGCCTCGAAACCGAGCCCGGTGTTGACCTGGTTGAGCGCCCGCACCACGGGCACGCCCAGCCCATCCGCGCCGACCAGCGCCGCGATCACCACCATGGACAGCGACAGCATGATGGTCTGGTTCAGCCCCGCCATGATCTGCGGCGCGGCATAGGGCAGCTCGACCTTCCACAGCTTCTGGCGCGGGGTGGCGCCGAAGGCATCGGCGGCCTCGATCAGCGACACAGGCGTCGAAGATATGCCCAGATGCGTCAGACGGATCGGCGCGGGCAGGACGAAGATGACGGTGGCGATCAGCCCCGGCACCATGCCGATGCCGAAGAAAACGATGGCCGGGATCAGGTAGACAAAGGTCGGCAGCGTCTGCATCAGGTCCAGCACGGGCCGCATGCCGGTATAAAGCCTTGGCCTGTGGGCCGCCGCGATGCCAATGGGCACGCCCAGCCCCATGCAGACCACGCAGGCCGACAGAACCAGCGTCAGGCTTTCGGTCGTTTCCTCCCAATAGCCCTGGTTGATGATGAACAGGAGCCCCGCCCCGACCAGCGCCGGCACCCGCCACCCATGATGGAGCCGCCAGACCAGCCCCACGAAAATCAGCATCACAAGAAAGGGGTGCCAATCAGGCGGGTAGAGATAGTCGATCTCGGACCGGCGCAGATCGTAAAACCAGCCGGTGTTGGGCGGCTCCTGCAACAGCGCGAGGATGGCCTCGATGAGGACCTCGAGCCCCGCGGCCACGGCATCGAACAGGCCCGACAGGTTGGATTGCAACCAGTCGAACCCGGCCTCGGCGGCGTCGCCCACGCGCAATTTGCATTCGGCGACAGCCCCAAGCGGGCCCAACCCCTCGGGCCAGCCGTCATCGCACTCGGTCAGCCAGTTCAACACAGCGGTTCCTCCGGTCGTGGAAAGGGCGGCACGCGTCCTGCGCGCACCGCCCCGGCCAAGCGATCAGCCCTCAGAGACCCAGCGCCGCGGACACGGCCGCCGCCGCATCGCCGCCGTCGATCGTGGTCACGCCGTCCAGCCAGCCCATGACCGTGTCGGGGTTGGCCGCCATCCATGCGGTCGCGGCCTCGTCCGGGTCGGTGCCATCGTTCAGGATCGCGCCCATGATCTCGTTTTCCATGGCCAGCGTGAATTCGAGATTGGTCAGCAGTTGCCCCACGTTCGGGCAGGCCTCGACATAGCCGGCGCTCGTGTTGGTGTAGACGGTCGCGCCGCCCAGATCGGGACCGAACCAATCGTCGCCGCCCGTCAGGTAGGTCAGATCGAAATTGGCGTTCATCGGATGCGGTTCCCAAGCCAGGAACACGATCGGCTCGCCCCGGTCGACGGCGCGGGCGACCTGCGCCAGCATGCCTTGTTCCGAGCTTTCGACCACGTCGAATTCCGCCGCACCAAGGCCGAAGGCATCGGCCGCGATCATGTCGAGGATCAGGCGATTGCCGTCATTGCCCGGCTCGATCCCGTAGATCTCGCCATCCAGCGCATCGGCGGCCCCCGCGATATCGCTGAAATCGGCGATCCCCATGGCCGCGCCATGCGCATTGGTGGCCAGCGTGTATTTCGCGCCGGTCAGGTTCGCACGGACCGTATCGACGGTGCCCGCATCACGGTAGGGCGCGATATCGGCCTCCATCGTGGGCATCCAGTTGCCGAGAAACACGTCGATGTCGCCCGAGGCGAGCGAGGTATAGGTCACCGGCACCGACAGGACGCGGATCTCGGTCTCATAGCCAAGCGCCTCCAGCACCACGGTGGTGGCGGCCGTCGTCGCGGTAATGTCGGTCCAGCCCACGTCCGAAAACGTCACGGTGGCGCAATCGTCCTGCGCCATGGCCGCGCCTGCGACAAGGCTGAGCGCCAGCGCGCTGGCCGCGCTGCGGGTCAAAAGGCTCATGGTCATATCTCCCTGTTCTGGTCGTTTTGTTGATTGACCAGTCAATTAAAAACCTGTTTTCTGCGGCAATGCAACCATCGAGGGACTTGCGATGCCACGCGTAGGCATGATGGCACAGCGTATGGACGCGCTTGTCAACGCCACGATCGGAGAGATCGGGCGCAGGGGCTCGCTTGACGTGACCGTAGGTCAGATCGCCAAGGCCGCTGGCGTGTCGAGCGCGCTGGCCCATCATTATTTCGGGTCCAAGGATGACCTGTTCCTTGCCGCGATGCGTGCGATTCTGTCCGAATTCGGAGCCGAGGCCCGCCGCGAACTGGCCATGGCGCAAGACCCAAGGGCGCGGCTCGCCGCGATTGTCCGCGCCAGTTTCGGTGGCCAGAACTTCCTGCCCGAAGTGGTCGCGGCCTGGCTCAATTTCTACGTTCTGGCCCGCACCCAGCCCAAGGCGGCGCGGCTGTTGAACATCTACCAAAGGCGTCTGGTGGCGAACCTGACCCATGCGTTGCGCCCGCTGTGCGACCAGCCCGAGACCGTCGCGCGCACCGCCGCCGCGCTGATCGACGGGCTTTATATCCGCCACACCCTGACCGAGGCCGGACCGCCCGATGCGGCGCAGGCCATCGCCACGGTGGACGCCTACCTGTCGCTTGCCATCGGAGATCGCACTTGACCCGCCCCAACATCCTGATCGTGATGGTCGACCAGCTGAACGGGACGCTCTTTCCCGACGGTCCGGCCGATTGGCTGCATGCGCCGAACCTGAAGCGGCTGGCCGCGCGGTCGCTGCGCTTTGCCAACAGCTACACGGCAAGCCCCCTTTGCGCGCCCGCACGCGCCAGCTTCATGTCCGGGCAATTGCCGTCCCGCACCGGGGTTTATGACAATGCCGCCGAATTCGCCTCCTCCATCCCGACCTATGCGCATCATCTGCGCCGCGCGGGCTATCAGACCTGCCTCTCGGGCAAGATGCATTTCGTCGGCCCCGACCAACTGCACGGCTTCGAAGAGCGCCTGACGACCGATATCTACCCCGCCGATTTCGGTTGGACGCCCGATTACCGCAAACCGGGCGAGCGGATCGATTGGTGGTATCACAACATGGGCTCGGTCACGGGCGCAGGCGTGGCCGAGATCACCAACCAGATGGAATATGACGACGAGGTGGCCTTTGCCGCCGAGCAAAAGCTCTATGACCTCGCGCGTGGGCGCGACGACCGGCCCTGGTGCCTGACCGTCAGCTTCACCCATCCCCACGATCCCTATGTCGCGCGGCGCAAATACTGGGACCTTTACGAGGATTGCGCGCATCTGCAGCCCGAGATGGCCGCCCTGCCCTATGACGATCACGACCCCCATGCACAGCGCATCTTCGACGCGAATGCCTGGCGGAATTTCGAGATCACCGAGGATGACATCGCCCGGTCACGCCGCGCCTATTTCGCCAATATCTCCTATCTCGACGACAAGATCGGCAGCATCCTCGACGTGCTGGAACGGACCCGGCAGGAGGCGATCGTGGTCTTCGTCTCCGACCATGGCGACATGCTGGGCGAGCGGGGTCTGTGGTTCAAGATGAACTTCTACGAGGGTTCGGCCCGCGTGCCCCTGATGATCGCGGCCCCGGGTCTTGCGCCCGGTCTGGTCGGCGATCCGGTGTCGACCATCGATCTTTGCCCGACCTTGTGTGATCTGGCGGGCGTGTCGATGGCCGATGTCATGCCCTGGACCGATGGCGAAAGCCTGTTGCCCCTTGCCCAGGGCCGAAGCCGGACCAGCCCCGTCGCGATGGAATATGCCGCCGAGGCAAGCATCACGCCCTTGATCGGCCTGCGCCAAGGCCGCTGGAAATACACCAATTGCGCCGCCGACCCCGAGCAATTGTTCGACCTCGACGCCGATCCGCAGGAACGCGTGAACCTTGCCGACGACCCCGCCCATGCCAAGACGCTGGACCGTTTCCGCCGCATGGCCGCCGAACGCTGGGATCTCGAAACCTTTGACGCCTCCGTCCGCGAAAGCCAGGCGCGCCGCTGGGTGGTTTATGAATCCTTGCGCAACGGGGCCTATTACCCGTGGGATTTCCAGCCGCTCCGCGCCGCCTCCGAGCGCTTCATGCGCAACCACATGGACCTGAATGTCCTTGAGGAAAATCAACGCTATCCGAGGGGGGAATGATGCAAGCCCAACCGACCGCCAGCCATTACGTGAACGGTGCCTATCTGGAGGATGCCACGGGCGCTTCTCTGCCCGTGATCTTTCCCGGCACGGGCGAAGAGATCGCGCAGGTGCACGAGGCGACGCCTGCCGTGATCGAAGCGGCCCTTGCCGCCGCCAAGGCCGCCCAAGGGCCTTGGGCCGCGCTCATGCCCGTCGAACGGGGCCGCATCCTGCGCCGTGCCGCCGACATCATCCGCGCGCGCAACCGGGAATTGTCGGAACTGGAAACGCTCGACACCGGCAAGCCGATTTCCGAGACGCTGGTGGCAGATGCCACATCCGCCGCCGATGCGCTGGAATATTTCGGCGGTCTGGCGGGCACGCTGACGGGCGAACATGTGCCGCTCGGGTCCGATTGGGCCTATACGATGCGGGTGCCGCTCGGGGTTTGCGTGGGCCTTGGCGCGTGGAACTATCCCACGCAGGTCGCCGCGTGGAAGGCCGCGCCGGCCCTTGTTTGCGGCAATACGATGGTTTTCAAACCCAGCGAACAGACGCCGCTATGTGCCCTGAAACTCGCGGAAATCCTGACCGAGGCGGGGGCGCCGCCGGGTGTTTTCAACGTGATCCAGGGGGCGGGAACCGTGGGCCGCGCGCTGGTCGAGGATGCCCGCGTCGCCAAGGTGTCGCTGACGGGATCGGCTGAAACCGGCAAAAAGGTTTACGCGGGCGCTGCCGCGCAGATGAAACATGTGACGATGGAACTGGGCGGCAAATCGCCCCTGATCATCTTTGCCGATGCCGATCTGGATTCGGCCGTTTCGGCGGCGATCAACGCCAATTTCTTTTCCACGGGCCAGGTCTGTTCCAACGGCACGCGGGTTTTCGTGCAGCGCGAGGTCAAGGCGGAATTCCTGTCGCGCCTAGTCGCGCGCGTGGCCAAGGCAACCATCGGCGACCCAAGGGACGAGGCCACGAACCTTGGCCCGATGACCAGTGCCGAACAGCTCGCAATCACTTGTTCCTACATCGAAAAAGGCAAGGCGGAAGGCGCGCGGCTGGTGCATGGCGGGCGCAGGCTCGACCGGCCCGGATGGTTCGTGGAACCCACGATCTTTGCCGATGTGACCGACGAGATGACCATCGCGCGGGACGAAATTTTCGGCCCCGTGATGTCGGTCCTTGATTTCGACACCGAGGACGAGGTGATCGCGCGCGCCAATGCGACCGATCTGGGTCTGTCGGGTGCAGTCTTTACCCGCGATCTCGTGCGGGCCCATCGCGTGATCCATGCGATCGAGGCGGGGACCGTCTGGATCAACCAATACAACCTGACGCCCGTGGAACTGCCCTTTGGCGGGATCAAGGGCTCGGGGCTGGGGCGCGAAAACAGCCGCGCGGCGATCGAGGCCTATAGCCAGCTCAAGACCGTCTATGTCGGCATGACCCCGGTGGAGGCGGCTTATTGATGCCCGAAGCACTGGACGCGGATCACGTCATCGTCGGCGCGGGCAGCGCGGGCTGCGCCATCGCCTATCGCCTTGTCGAGGCAGGGAAATCCGTCATCGTCGTGGAACATGGCGGCACCGATTGGGGGCCGTTCATCAACATGCCCGCCGCCCTGTCCTACCCGATGGGGATGAAGCGTTACGACTGGGGCTACGTGACCGAACCCGAGCCGCATATGGGCGGGCGCGTCATGGCCTGCCCGCGCGGCAAGGTGCTGGGCGGGTCATCGTCGATCAACGGGATGATCTATGTGCGCGGCCATGCGCGCGACTTCGACACATGGGCCGAGATGGGCGCGGATGGCTGGGCCTATGCGGATGTGCTGCCCTATTTCAAACGGGCCGAAACATGGCATGGCGAAGCGGGCGATCCGCGGTTCCGGGGGCATGACGGCCCGTTGCACATCACGCGGGGACCCCGAAAAAATCCCTTGTTCCAAGCCTTTATCGAGGCGGGGGCGAATGCGGGCTATGGCGCGACCGAGGATTACAACGGCCAGCGGCAGGAAGGGTTCGGCGCCTTCGAGATGACCGTCTGGCAGGGCGAGCGCTGGTCGGCGGCCAAGGCCTATCTGCGGCCTGCGCTGAAAACCGGGCGCTGCCGGGTCGTGCGCGGTTTGGTGGAAAAGGTCGAGATCGTCGAGGGCCGCGCCACGGGCGTGCGGTTGACGGACGGTCGCGTGATCGGCGCGCGGGGGGATGTGATCTTGTCCGCCGGTGCGATCAATTCGCCTAAAATTCTAATGCTCAGTGGAATTGGACCGGCCAAGCATCTGACAGAAATGGGAATTCCTGTCGTGGCGGATCGGCCCGGCGTGGGGGCGAACCTTCAGGATCACCTGGAGCTTTATATCCAGTATGCCTGCACCAAGCCCGTCAGCCTTGCGCCCTATTGGTCGCTCTGGGGCAAGGCGCTGGTGGGCGCGCAATGGTTGTTTTTCCGCCAAGGTCTTGGCGCGTCGAACAATTTCGAGGCTTGCGGCTTCATCCGGTCGCGGGCGGGGATCGACTATCCCGATATCCAGTTCCATTTCCTGCCCATCGCCGTGCGCTATGACGGCAAGACGGCGGCCAAGGGGCATGGGTTTCAGGCGCATGTGGGACCGATGCGATCCAAGAGCCGGGGCAGCGTTACCCTGCGCTCGAAAGACCCGGGCGCGGCGCCCCGGATCTTGTTCAATTACATGTCTCAAACCTCTGATTGGGAAGAGTTTCGGCGCGCGATCCGGCTCACGCGGGAGATCTTTGGGACCGAGCCGATGGCGGGCTTTGTCGACCACGAAATCCAGCCCGGAAAGGCCGAAACGGATGCGGAATTGGACGCCGTGATCCGGGAACATGCGGAAAGCGCCTATCATCCGTGCGGGACGGCGCGGATGGGGCGGCGGGACGATCCGATGGCGGTCGTGGACCCTCAGACGAGGGTGATCGGGGTGGAGGGGCTGAGGCTGGCGGACAGTTCGGTTTTCCCCTTGATTCCGAACGGAAATCTGAATGCCCCCTCGATCATGGTGGGGGAGAAGGCCGCCGATCACATCCTTGGGCGCGCGCCGCTTGCGGCGGAAAACCTGGAGCCGTGGATCGCGCCGGATTGGGAAAACGCGCAGCGGGAGAGCGGGGGGCGGCGGGAGGCGGCGGAGTGAGAACGGGCTGTCGGTATACCGTCGTTTTTCCGTAGTGCATCCGTAGTGCATCCGTAGTGCGCGTCAGCGCCCCTCGCCCATGAGCAGAACCCGGCCATGGGGCGGCGGCTCGACCAGGGCGGGAACGGCCCAGAGCACGGGGTAGCCCGGCGCGGGCGGGATGACCGCGTCGAGGTCGGTCAGGACCACGAGCATGGAGGGGGCACGCGCCCCTGCCCGGTCGAAGAGATCGGCGTAATCCGTGCCGCCGCCCGTCCGCAGCGGCAGATCGCCCAGCGCCTGCCAGCCCGTCGGGTCGAGGCGCTTTTCAAGAAAGACCGCCTCGTCGAAACCCATCAGATGCACCTCGGCCCCGGTGCGGCGGGCGATGCCCTGCGCCTCGGCGGTGAACAGGCGCAGCATCTGCGCATCGACGGAGGAGGAGGTATCGAGGCCCAGGACCAGCCGGGGGCGCGCATCCATCCGGGCGCGGCCCGGTTCATAGACAGGCGCGGGGCCGCCGCTGCGGCGCGCCTCGGCCATGCGGGCCAGCCATGCGCCCGAGGGGCGGCGCCAGCTGGGATGGGGCCGTTCGGTGAGCGCGCGGGCCAGAAGGCCGCGCAAGACCACCTCCCACGGGACGGATGCCGGGGCGAGATCGGCCAGGATCGCGCCCAGTTTGCCGATGCCGGTGCCTGCCTTGCGCCCGGCTTCGAGCGCGCGGAGGATCTGGTTGCGCCAATCGGCGGTTTTCTGGGTCTCGCCGCTGTCGTCGGGTTCGCCAAGGCCCAGATCGACGGCAAAGCCGCGCGTCGCCCCCCATTCGCGGAGTTTCTCGGCGCGTTTGGGATCAGAATGGAGCGCCATGGCGAGCCTGTCGGCATCCCAGCGTTCAAGGGCCGCGATGGGGGATTGGGCGGGCAAGCCCGCCTCGGCCAGAAGCTCGGTCAGAAGAACGGCGGGGCGCGGGACGGCATGGCCTGCAAGGATGAGCGTCTCGTTGATGATCCCGTCGGCGGCAAGGCCGAAGAGCGAGGCGTCGAACCCGTCGCCCAGGCGTTCGGCCAAGCCTGCCTGCCGGTCGGAATGGCGCAGCGCGACATGGAGGACGTGGTGGGCCACAAGCCCCACCTGTTCGGGCAGGCCCAAGGTGGCAAAGCCCGGGCCATAGCTGATGGTGTCGCCATCGGTGCGGGTCGCGCCATCGCCGTCGCGGTGGCGGCACCAGAGCGCCAGGACGGCAAGGGCCGGATCAACCTCGCCCAGATGGGCGAGCGCGCGGGCGGCGCGGGTGGAATGGCGCGTCACGGCAACCCTGCCGCCTGCCGGTCTGCGGCATAGGCGGCGTAATCGGGGCTGTCGGCAAAGACATCCTCCCACCCCTGTTCGAGCGCGCGGCCGATCAGCATCTCGAAGCCGAAGGCGGCCAGTTCGCCAAGCGGCAATCCACCGTAACCTTGCCTGCCAAGCCCGCGCAGATCGGCCAGAATCTCGATCGCTGTGGATAGATTTTCACGGCGTGTCGCGCCGATCAGGCCATAGACCAGCGCGGTCAGGCCATGAAGCGTGCGGGGATACATGGCCGCGCGGTCGGCGCGGGGGGTGTCCATCATCGCGCCGATCTGGACAGTGGCCGCGATTTCATCGGCCAGAAGCGCGAATTCGGCGGCGGGGGCCGCCCCCACGGTGCCCGCGATCATGACGGAGCGCGTGGCGCGGTCGGGCACGGTTTGCAGGATGCGGCTGACGCGGGTCCAGCTGCGCGGGGTGCAGGCGATCATCTGGCCGCGGCGCAAGCTGTCCTCGGTCGTTTCCAAGAGATCGGGGCGGCTGCGGATGAAGGCCGCGACGGCGGGATGGATGCCTGCGGGGATGGCGTAGTGTTTCAGCCAATCCTCGGGATTTGCCTGCACGATCATGTGGATGAGCCGGTCCGACAGCGCCGTGCCCATGTCATAGGCGATGGCGCCATCCTCGATCCTGTTGCCGGCGGCGATGATCATCACGCTGTCGGGCAGGCGGTGGCGGCCCACGCGGCGTTCCTGCAAGAGGCCGTAGACGGTGGGTTGCAGGGCGGGGGCTGCGGCGGTCAGCTCATCAAGGAAGAGGATCGCGGGCGCGTCGGTGTCGGGCAGATCCTCGGGGCGGTACCAGATGGTTTTCGCGGCCTCGTGGTCGAAATAGGGAAGGCCGCGCAGGTCCTGGGGTTCGATGGTCGTCAGGCGCAGGTCGAAGAGCTCGGCCCCGATGCGATGAGCAAGGGTTTGCACGACTTCGGTTTTTCCGACGCCGGGGCGGCCGTGGAGCATCCAGCTGGCGGTCAGGCCGCCGGAGTTTTGCGCGGCCCATCCGGCCTGAAGGACAGACAGCGCCTCGCCCGCCGAGACGGTGGTCGCATTCACGCTCATGCGCTGGCTGCCCGTTTTTCAAGCGCTGCCGCCAGCCGCGCATGGGCGGAAACGGCGCGGGTTTCTTGCGCGATGTCACGGATATAGAGGTCGTCGCGGTGATTGACCGCCAGAAGGTCGCGCTCGGTCAGATCGGCATCGAAAAGATCTGCGAGTGCCGCGCGGTCGCCCTCGTCGAGCGAGAGGAGGCGGGGGGCGGGCCGGTCGGTCTGGACCGAGACGAGCGTCAGGGGGGCGATGCGGGCCAGTTCGGATTGTTCGATGACAAGGCGCAATTCGCCGTCCGTCAGGGCGTGGCGGGCCGCGATCTTGCGCAGCGCCGCGCGGGCGCGGAAGGCGAGCGTGTCGAGGCGGCGGGCCGCCGTATCCGCATCGACGGCGCGGGCGCGGCCCGCCTTGGACAGGCGCAGCACCTTCATCTCGACGAAGGCGATGACGATGAGCATGGCGAGCGGCGCCTGCGTGACGGGCAGCGCCAGGTCGCGCGACAGGAGCGGGATGGCGACAAAGGGCAGAAGCGCCGAGAGATAGCGCAGGATCTGGATTTCCACGATCATCCGGGTCCAGAGCCGGAAGCCCCCCCGGCGCGGCACAAGCTGCACCCGGCCCATGAATTTCTTGGGCAGGCTGCGGGTTTCCAGAACGCCGCGATTGGAAATGGTGGTGTCGCTCACGATCAGCATGGGGTTCAGCCTAGCGCATTTGGGCGGGCCGCCAATGGCCCTGCTTTCGTCTTTGGGGGCGATGCGCTAGGTCTGGGGCAGTCCGTGATCCTTGAAGGAGCGTTTTCGCATGACCCGCATTCCGCCGCTGACTTGTTTCAAGGCCTATGACATCCGGGGCCGTCTGGGCGACGAATTGAACGAGGAGATCGCCCATCGGATCGGGCGGGCCTTTGCGCAAGTTCTGGGGGCAAAGCGGGTGGTCCTGGGGCGGGATGTGCGCCCGACCTCGGAGGCGTTGGCGGGGGCCGTGGCGCGCGGGCTGATGGAGGCGGGGGTGGAGGTTCTGGACCTTGGCCTGTCGGGGACGGAGGAGACCTATTTCGCGGTGACGCATCTGGAGGCGGATGGCGGGATCTGCGTGACGGCGAGCCATAATCCCATGGATTACAACGGGATGAAGATGGTGCAGCGCGGATCGGCGCCCATCGGCAATGCGGATGGGATGGCCGCGATCAAGGCCCTGGCCGAAAGCGGGGCGTTTGCGGCGGGCATTGCGGGAGGCAAGGTCACGGATGCAAGCGGGACGCGGGCCGCCTATGTCGCACGGTTGATGGAATTCGTCGATGTCGGCGCGCTGAAGCCGATGAAGGTTCTGGTCAATGCGGGCCACGGGGCGGCGGGGCCGACCTTCGACGCGCTGGCCGATGCGTTGACACAGGCGGGCGCGCCGATCGAGTTTGTCCGCGTCTATCACGCGCCCGATGGCAGCTTTCCGGCGGGCATCCCCAACCCGCTCTTGGACGAGAACCAGCCGCTGACGGCCGATCCGGTGCGCGCCAATGGTGCGGATATGGGGGTCGCCTGGGACGGGGATTTCGACCGCTGTTTCTTTTTCGACCACGAGGGGGGCTTTGTTCCCGGGGAATATGTCGTGAGCCTTTTGGCGGAGGCGTTCCTCGTCAAGGAGCCGGGGCAGAAGATCGTGCATGACCCGCGCGTGATCTGGGCCACGCAGGAGATCGTGGCGGATCTGGGCGGTCAGGCGATCCAGTCGAAATGCGGCCATTCCTTCATCAAGCAGGTGATGCGGGACACGGGCGCCGTCTATGGCGGGGAGATGTCGGCGCATCATTATTTCCGCGATTTCATGGCCTGTGACAGCGGCATGATCCCGATGCTGCTGATGATCGAACTGGTCTGCCGGAAGGGCCAGAGCCTGAAGGAGCTGCTGGCAGAGCGGCGGGCGGCCTATCCGTCCTCGGGCGAGGTGAATTTCCGGGTGGCCGATCAGAAGGCGGTGATCGCGGCCATCGAGGGGGAATACGGGCCGAAAGCGCAGGCGCGCGACGAGACGGACGGGCTGTCGCTGTCCTTTGGGGAATGGCGGTTTAACCTGCGGGCGTCGAACACGGAGCCGCTCTTGCGGCTGAATATCGAGGCGCGGGGCAAGCCCGGTCTGGTGGCGGAAAAGCTGGCGGAGCTGACCGCGCTGATCGAGGGCTGAGGGATGGCCGAGCGCCCGACCGCGCCCCATGTGCTGGCGATCACGTTCCTGTATTACAAGGATTTGCCGCGCGCTTTCGCCTTTTACCGCGACGTGATGGGGCTGCGGCTTGCCATCGATCAGGGCGATCTGGCCAAGATCATGGAGATCGCGCCGGGCGCCCATGTGGGGCTGGTGGACGAGGCGCGGGGGATGAACCGCTGGCAGGCGGAGAAATGCGTGCAGCTGTGCATCCGGGTGGCGGATGTCGACGGCTGGCACGCCTATCTTGCGGCAGAGGGGGTGGCGGGGCTGTCGCGGATCTTTGCCAACGAGGCGATCGGCATCCGCGCCTTTGTCTGCCGCGATCCCGAGGGCTACCAGATCGAGATCCAGCAGGCGACCCGCGCGGGGGCCTGAACGGGGGCCTGAACGGGGGGCCTGAACGGGGGGCCTGAACGGGGGCCCGAGCGGAGGCCAGAGTGCGCGGCTTGGCAGGGCCACGGACGCGCGCTAGACCTGTGCCCCGGGGCGCGCGCCGTTGCCCCCGCCCGATGACCAGACCCGATGACCAGACCCGACAACAGCCGGAGGCCATGATGCCCGCAAAGACCCTGCTTGATGAAACCGCCCAAGGCGTCTTTACCATCGCGGCGACCCCGTTCCTGCCCGATGGCGCGCTGGACATCGAGAGCCTAGACAGCATGGTCGATTTCTACGAGGCGCGCGGCGCGACGGGTCTGACGATCCTCGGCATCATGGGCGAGGCGGGCAAGCTGTCGGCCAAGGAAAGCGGGATCGTGATCGACCGCGTGACGGCGAGGGCCAGCGTTCCGGTCGTGGTGGGCGTTTCGGCCCCCGGTCTGGCGGGCATCAAGGCCATGGCCGACACGGCGATGGAACGGGGTGCTGCCGGCGTGATGGTGGCCCCGCCCGCAACGCTCAGGACCGATGACCAGATCATCGGCTATTTCCAGATGGTGGCCGAGGTTCTGGGCAAGACACCTTGGGTCTTGCAGGATTTCCCGCTGGTGACAGAGGTGCAGATGACGCCCCGCGTGATCCGCACGATCATGGACAGCTGCCCCACTTGCGTCATGCTCAAGCACGAGGATTGGCCAGGGCTGGAGAAGATCTCGACGCTGCGCCGTCAGGAGGCCGAGGGCGCGCGGCGCATCTCGATCCTGTGCGGGAATGGCGGCATGTTCCTGTTGGAGGAGATGCTGCGCGGGGCCGATGGGGCGATGACGGGCTTTGCCTATCCCGAGATGATGGCCGAGGTGGTGCGCCTGACGAAGGCCGAGGACGAGGGGCGCGCGCGCGACGTCTTCGACGCCTATCTGCCGCTGATGCGCTATGAAAGCCAGCCGGGTCTGGGCCTTGCGATCCGCAAGCATATCCTGGCCAAGAGGGGCGCGATTGCCCATGCCACGGTGCGCCGCCCCGGAACGGTGCTGAGTGCGGCGACGCTGGAAGAGATCGAGACGCTGATCGCCCGGCAGGAGGCACGGCTGGCCGCGCTGGGGTGAGGGGCGAAGTCTGGGCGCCCGCTGCCCCTACCACGGCTGAACCCGTCCCCGCCCGGAACAGCCGCGCATGCGGCCCGGGCAGCGGATGGCCGCCCCCCGGCCAGCCGCTTTGGGGACACCAGCGCGCGGTCAGGGGTCGTCCTGACCTGTTACGATAAAACGTTGACCACAGGCGGCGGGGCGGCAGGCCGCGGCCAGCCGCAGCCCTCCGGGGCGGAGTGGGGCGGATTGGGGGGCGTCCCGGTTTCGGCACAAACCCGGAGAGGACATCCCTGCCCCGCCAAGGACGAAAACGGCCCGGAGTTTCCCCCGGGCCGTTTCGCGTTTCCTGGCCGGGACGCTGCCGCCCCGGCCTCCTGATCCCGGCGGGTCAGAACATGTCGTTGTGCATGACCTTGGCCCATGCGGCCACGAAGTCGTTCACGAACTTCTCGGCGGCATCGTCCTGGGCATAGACCTCGGCATAGGCGCGCAGGATCGAGTTGGAGCCGAAGACGAGGTCGACGCGGGTGGCCGTCCACTTGGTCGCGCCCGACTTGCGGTCGACGATCTCGTAGAGGTTCGAGGCCTTCGGCACCCATTTGTAGGACATATCCGTCAGATTGACGAAAAAGTCGGTGGTCAACGCGCCCTCGCGGTCGGTGAAGACACCGTGCTTGGACCCGCCATAATTGGCCCCCATGGCCCGCATGCCGCCCATAAGAACGGTCATTTCCGGGCCGGTCAGGCCCAGAAGCTGGGTACGGTCGAGCATCAGCTCTTCGGCCGCGACGTCGAAGTCCTTTTTCAGCCAGTTGCGATAGCCGTCGGCCAAGGGCTCGAGCCATGCGAAGCTGTCGGCATCCGTCATCTCGTCGGTGGCATCGCCCCGGCCCGGCTGGAAGGGCACGGTCACGTCGAAACCTGCGGCCTTGGCCGCCTGTTCGACACCCACGTTACCGGCCAGCACGATCACGTCGGCGACCGAGGCGCCGGTTTCCGCCGCAATGGGTTCGAGCACCGAGAGGACACGGGCCAGGCGCGCGGGTTCGTTGCCTTCCCAATCCTTCTGGGGGGCAAGCCGGATGCGCGCGCCATTGGCACCGCCGCGCAGGTCGGACTGGCGGAAGGTCCGCGCAGAATCCCATGCGGTGGCGACCATGTCGGCGACCGAGAGACCCGAGGCCGCGATCTTGGCCTTGACGGCGGCGACATCGTAGCCCGTGTTGCCCGCGGGAACCGGATCTTGCCAGATCAGGTCTTCTTGCGGGGCTTCCGGGCCGATGTAGCGGGCGCGGGGGCCGAGGTCGCGGTGGGTCAGCTTGAACCAGGCGCGGGCGAAGGTATCGGCGAAATATTCGGGATCGGCCATGAATTTCTGGCAGATCGCGTTATAGGCCGGATCGACCTTCATCGCCATGTCGGCATCGGTCATCATGGGCATGACGCGCTTGGTCGGATCGGTGGGATCGACCGGCATGTCCTCTTCGCGGATGTCGATCGGGCGATACTGCCATGCGCCCGCGGGCGATTTGGTCAGTTCCCAGTCGTAGCCGAACAGCAGTTTGAAATAGCCCATGTCCCATTTGGTGGGATGGGTCGTCCAGGCGCCTTCGATGCCGGAGGTGACGGCATTGGTGGCCTTGCCGCCGAGGTTGGGGTTCACCCAGCCAAAGCCCTGGTTCTCGATGCCGGCCGCTTCGGGTTCGGCGCCCAGAACGCTCGCATCGCCATTGCCATGCGCCTTGCCGACGGTATGGCCGCCGCAGGTCAGTGCCGCGGTTTCCTCGTCGTTCATGGCCATCCGGGCAAAGGTCACGCGGACCTGCTCGGCGGTGTTGAGGGGGTTGGGCTGGCCGTTCACGCCCTCGGGGTTCACGTAGATCAGGCCCATGTGGACGGCGGCGAGCGGGTTGGCCAGCGTGTCGGGCTTCATGATGTCTTCGTAGCGCTGCGCGGCATCGCCCACGAATTCCTGTTCGGAGCCCCAGTAGACGTCCTTTTCCGGGTGCCAGATGTCTTCGCGGCCGAAGGAGAAGCCGAAGGTCTTGAGCCCCATGGATTCATAGGCGACGTTGCCCGCGAGCAGGATCAGGTCGGCCCAGCTGAGCTTGTTGCCGTATTTCTTTTTCACCGGCCAGAGCAGGCGACGCGCCTTGTCGAGGTTGCCGTTGTCGGGCCAGGAGTTGAGCGGTGCGAAGCGGATGTTGCCCGCGCCGCCGCCGCCACGGCCGTCCATCAGGCGGTAGGAGCCGGCGGAATGCCAGGCAAGCCGGATCATCAGGCCGCCGTAATGGCCCCAATCGGCCGGCCACCAGTCCTGGCTGTCGGTCATGAGCGCGGTGACATCGGCCTTGACCGCGTCGAAATCGAGCGTCTTGACCGCTTCACGGTAATCGAAGCCCTTGAGCGGGGTCGTCTTGCTGTCCTGCTGGTGCAGGATGTCGAGGTTGAGCGTCTTGGGCCACCAATCGGTCACGCCCGCCGAATGCGTCGTCATCGAGCCATGCATCACCGGGCATTTGCCCATGGCCTTGTCATCACCGTCCATCATCATCTGTCTCCCATGCAAGCTGCGAAAGGTGGATCGCGTGTCCCGAGGATCGGCAAAAGCCGATTCCCGCCTGTCTGGAATCGTTCTAGCAAGATTGCGGCATCAGGATAAGTTGTATTTACTGATTGTCATGATAAGTTCATGTTATGAACAACATCACCCTCAAGCAGCTGCGCTATGTCGATGCCCTGGCCCGTCACGGCCATTTCGGGCAGGCGGCGGAGGTCTGCGCGGTCACGCAGCCCGCGCTGTCGATGCAGATCAAGGAGTTGGAGGAGGGTCTGGGCGCGCGGCTGTTCGAGCGGGGCGCGCGGCAGGTGCGGTTGACGGGTCTGGGCGAGGAATTCGTGGCGCGCGCGCGCGATATCCTGCGGGCGGTGGATGAATTGTCGGATGTGGTGCGCACGCGCCGCGACGGACCCGGCGGGCGGCTGAGGCTGGGGGTGATCCCCACGATCGCGCCCTATCTGTTGCCACGGCTGATCCGTGACCTTGCGGCGCGCTATCCGGGGGTGGATCTGCAGGTGCGCGAGACGCAGACGGAGCGGCTGATCGCGGAGCTGACCGAAGGCAGGCTGGATACGGCGCTGGTGGCGCTGCCGGTGTCCGAGCCGTCGCTCGACGAGGTGGCGCTGTTCTCGGAGGGGTTCGTGCTGGTCCGGTCCGAGACGGAGGCCGACCGCCCCGTCCCCTCGCCCGAGGCGCTGCCGGACATGCAATTGCTGCTGCTGGAAGAGGGACATTGTTTCCGCGACCAGGCGCTGGAGGTCTGCGGGTTGCGGGGGGGCGCGAGGCGGGCGGGGTTCGACGGCTCGTCGCTGTCGACGCTGGTGCAGATGGTGGGGGCGGGCATCGGGGTGACGCTGATCCCCGAAATGGCGGTGGCGGTGGAGACGCGCGGCGCGCCCGTCGCCATCCAGCGGTTCGAGGGGGCAAGGCCCGCACGCACCGTCGGCATGATCTGGCGGAGGACAAGCCCGCTGGCCGGGGATCTGCGGGAGTTGGCGGAGGTGGTGCGCCAATCGGCGGAAGCGATGTATGACGCGGCGCGCGCGGGTTGAGCGGTGGGAAGGCCTTTCGAAAGGCCTTCGGACGCGGTTTCGAAACCGCGTCCCCCGTCAGGCACCGTGCGCAAACTCCACGATCTCGTCCACCAGAACATCCAGCGTGTCGAGCGCGGTGGTGCCGGGGGCTGTGGCCTCGGGGATGAGGGAAAATTCGGTGCAGGCGATGAGCTGGACCTGCGCGCCCTTGTCCAGAAGCGCCCGTGATGCGGCCATAAGCGCCGCGCGTGCGGCGCCGTTCGGGCCCTCGGCCTTGATGGACCGGATCGCGGACAGAAGCGCCGGGCCGTCTTCGGGGTGGAGAACCTCGAGCCCCTCGGCGGCGAGCGCGCGGTCGAAGAGGCCCACGCGCGCCACGGCGGGCGAGGCCAGAAGGCCCACGCGCCCCCCCTGCCCCGCGATGGCCCGCGCGCGGCGGGCGGAGGCCGCGACCATGTCGAGAAAGGGGATGGTGACCGCAGCCTCGATCTCGCCCGCGTAATGATGGGCGGTGTTGCAGGGCATGGCCAGCGCCGCGGCCCCGGCCGCCTGCAACCGCTCGGCCATGGCGACGAGCACCGGGGCGGGATCGTCGCCCCGGCCCTCGATCAGACGGGCGATGCGGCTGGGAACCTGTGGGTTCTGGTCCACGAGAAGCGGCACATGGTCGGCGTCATCCGTGGCGGGCACGGCGGCGATGACCTTTTGCATCAGGAGGACCGTCGCCTCGGGCCCCATGCCGCCAAGGATGCCGACCGTTCTCATCCCCGGGCCAGCGCCCCCTTGTAGGCGAAGAGCCCGACGGAGCCGCCGGTGTGCAGGAAGACCACGCGTTCGCCCGGTTTGAAGCGGCCCTTGCGGCACCAATCGATCAGGCCCGCAGCACCCTTTCCGGAATAGACCGGGTCGAGCAAGATGCCCTCGAGCTCGGCGAAAAGGCGGATCGCTTCGAGCGTATCCTCGCGCGGAAGGCCGTAGCCTGCGCCCACGTAATTGGTATCGGCCACGACATCCCCGCGCTGCACGACACCGGGGCAGCCCAGTTTCTCGGCGGTGCGGCAGGCGAGGTCATAGACCATCTGTTCCTGACGCTCCTGCGGGGCGCGGGTGCCGATGCCCAGAACCGGGATGCCCGCATTGAGCGCGCACATCCCCGCCACAAGCCCCGCCTGCGTGCCCGACGAGCCGGTGGCGGTGACCAGCCGGTCGATCACCAGCCCCCTGTCATTGGCCTGGCCCAGCAGTTCCAGCGCGCAATTCACGTAGCCGAGCGCGCCTGTCGGGTTCGAGCCGCCGCCGGGGATGACATAGACCTTTCTGCCCTTGGCGCGCCGGGCCTCGGCGGCTTGCTCCATCGCGGCGGGCATGTCGGTGCCGCCGGGATGCAGTTCGGTCGTGGCCCCGTGCAGGAGATCGAGCAGAACATTGCCGTTCTGGGTGTAGTCGGGATCCTGGTAGCCGGTGCGATCCTCGAGCAGGATATGGCAGTCCATGCCCAGCTTGGCCGCGAAAGCCGCCGTCTGGCGGGCGTGGTTGGATTGGGTCGCGCCTTGGGTCATCACCATGTCGGCGCCCTGGTCCATCGCCTCGGCCATCAGGAATTCGAGCTTGCGGGTCTTGTTGCCCCCGGTGGACATGCCGGTGCAATCGTCGCGCTTGATCCAGATCTCGGGGCCGCCCAAAGCCTCGGACAGGCGATCCATCCGTTCCAGCGGCGTCGGCAGATGGGCGAGATGGACACGGGGGAAACGGGCGAGATGCATGGCGCTGGCTCCTGACGGGGTGGCGTGGGGCCAAGTCATGCCTGCTTTGTCGGGAATTGACAATCCGGCGGCAAGACGGCAGGGCGCGCGCCATTGCAGCTGTCCGCCCTCGCCCTTGCGTCACGCAGGACTATATGCGCGATGTCGGCGCAGGAGACGCGGGCACCATCGGAGGGGACAACATGACGGATACTTTGGCCGCGCTGATCAGCGCACAGGACGCGGCCGCGCCCGCGATCGGGGCACCGGGCCGCGACTGGCTGAGTTTCGGCGGGCTGACGGCACAGGCCGCGCGGGTCGCGCAGGAGCTGCATGACGCGGGCGTGGGGCGCGGCGACCGGGTCGCCATCGTGCTGCCCAACGGGCCGGAAATGGCCGTGGCCTTTGTCACCGTCGCGGGTGTTGCCACCACCTGCCCGCTGAACCCCGCCTACAAGGAAGAGGAATTCGCCTTTTACCTCGAGGATCTGAAGGCCAAGGCGATCATCCTGGCCGAGGGCGAGAGCGGCCCGGCCCATGCCGCGGCCAAGGGTCTGGGCCTGTCGATCATCCGCCTGTCGGTCGAGGCGGGCCAGCCCGCGGGCACATTCGGCTTGAGCGCAGAGACAAGCGCGGGCACGGCGGACCGGGCGGCCCCCGGCCCCGATGACGTCGCGCTGATCCTGCACACGTCGGGCACGACATCGCGGCCCAAGATCGTGCCGCTGTTGCAATCCAATGTCGCGGCCTCGGCCCGGCATATCGGCGCCTCGCTGGCGCTGACGCCGGCTGATCGCTGCCTGAACGTGATGCCCCTGTTCCATATCCACGGGCTGATCGCCGCTGTCTCGTCGAGCCTTGCCGCGGGCGGGTCGGTCTGGTGCGCGCCGGGGTTCGACGCGATGAAATTCTTCGGCTGGATGGAGGAGGCGCGGCCCAGCTGGTACACGGCCGTGCCGACCATGCACCAGACGATCCTTGCGCGGGCTGCGCGCAATGCGGAGACGATCAAGACTGTGCCCCTGCGCTTCCTGCGCTCCTCCTCGGCCAGCCTGCCGGGGCCGGTGATGGAGCAGCTGGCCGCGACCTTCAACGCGCCGGTGATCGAGGGCTACGGGATGACGGAAGCCGCCCACCAGATGGCGTCCAATCCCCTGCCGCCGCGTGCGCAAAAGCCCGGATCGGTGGGCGTGGAAGCGGGCCCGCTCGTGCGGATCGCCCATGAGATCGAGAACCGGCTGGTCGAGGGCGTGGGCGAGATCGTGATCTCGGGGCCCAATGTGACACCCGGTTACGAGGGCAACCCCGAGGCCAATGCCAAGAGCTTTTTCGAGGCCGAGGGCCGGCGCTGGTTCCGCACCGGCGACCAGGGCCAGTTCGACGACGAAGGCTACCTGTCGCTGACGGGACGGTTGAAGGAGATCATCAACCGGGGCGGCGAAAAGGTCTCGCCGCTGGAGGTGGATGGTGTCCTGTCGGCCCATCCGGCGGTGGCGCAGGTCGTGACCTTTGCCATTCCCCATCCCAAGCTCGGCGAGGAGGTCGGCGCGGCGGTGGTGCTGAAGGAAGGGATGGAGGCCACCGAGGCTCAGATCCGCGATTTCGCGGGAGAGCGGCTTGCGGGCTTCAAGGTGCCGCGCAAGGTGGTGATCCTGTCGGAGATCCCCAAGGGGGCGACGGGCAAGCTGCAGCGGATCGGCCTGGCCGAGAAGCTGGGGCTGGTCGCCGAGGCGTGAGGCGGAGAGGTTTGGGGGCTCTGCCCCCAAGCCCCCGGAGTTTTTTGCCAAGATGAGGAAGGGGCCGGGTGCATCGCCCCGGTGAGGGACAGCATGAAGATCTGCATTTTCGGCGCGGGCGCCATCGGCGGCTACATGGGGGCGAAACTGGCGGAAGCGGGGGCCGAGGTGAGCCTTGTCGCGCGCGGGCCCCATCTGGCGGCGATGCGCGACAAGGGGCTGACGCTGATCGAGGAGGGCGAGACCAAGACATTCGCCGTCAACGCCTCGGACGATCCGGCGGCGCTCGGGCATCAGGATTACGTCATCGTCACGCTCAAGGCGCATTCGGTGCCCCCCGTCGTGGACAAGATGGCGCCGCTGATCGGGCCGGAGACCACGATCGTGTCGGGCGTGAACGGGGTGCCGTGGTGGTATTTCCACAAGGTGGGCGGCGCGCTGGAAGGCACGCGGCTGGCCTCTGTCGATCCGGGCGATGCGCAATGGAACGGGTTCGGTCCCGACCGGGTTCTGGGCTGCGTGGTCTATCCGGCGGCCGAAGTCATCGAGCCCGGCGTGGTCAAGCATATCGAGGGCAACCGGTTCAGCTTGGGCGAGCCCGACGGGTCGAAATCGGAGCGCGCGACGCGGCTGTCGGAGGCTCTGGGCAAGGCGGGACTGAAGGCGCCCGTGCGCCCGCGCCTGCGCGACGAGATCTGGGTGAAGCTCTGGGGGAACCTGTCGTTCAACCCGATCTCGGCGCTGACCCATGCGACGCTCGATGTGCTGTGCACCGATCCCGGCACGCGGGGCGTGGCGCGCGGCATGATGCTGGAGGCGCAGGAGATCGCCGAGAAGCTGGGCGTGAAATTCCCCATCGACGTGGATCGCCGGATCGATGGCGGGGCCGCCGTGGGGGCGCATCGCACCTCGATGCTGCAAGATCTCGATGCGGGTCGTCCGATGGAGATCGACGCGCTTTTGGGGTCGGTGCAGGAGCTGGGCCGCGTGACCGAAACGCCCACGCCCACCATCGACACGGTGCTGGCGCTGGTGACGCTCAGGGCGCGGGTCGCGGGGCTTTACGGGGCCTGAACTTGGCCTGAACGGGGGCCTGAACGGGGGCCTGAACGGGGGTCTGGCGCGGTCTAGCGCAGCCAGACCCGCGCATAGGGCGGCAGGGGCAGACGGTCATGGCCGTCGCCCACCGGCGCGCCCGAAAGCACGTCGAAAAAGCCCGCCACGCCATGGTGTTCCGCCCAGTCGCGGGAGACGAAGCGCCATTCCTCGGAAAAGTTGAAGAGGCAGAGCAAAGGCCCTGTCGGGGCGCGGCGCGCGACGGCGAAGAGGCTGCGATGGCCCGTCTCGAGGATCTCGGTCGGGTTGCGGGCATGGATTTCGGGCGTGGCGGCGCGGCGGGCCATGATATGAGCGATGCCGCCCAGAAGGCGGCCGGGGACGGAGCCGGGATCGGCCTTTGCCTCGGCCACGCGGCCCCAATCCATCACGGGGCGGTGCAGCCAGCGGCTGTCATGGGCGTGATCGGGGATGTCCTTGTAGCCGTAATCGTTCAGCATCCCCAATTCGTCGCCCATGTAGATGAGCGGGATGCCCCCGAAGCTTGCGATCAGCGCATGGCCCATCAGGACGCGGTCGATGGCCCGGTCGAGCGCCACGGGATCGCCCGCTGCCAGCGCGCGTTCGATCCCCGCAAGCGAGGCGCAGGTGCCGCTGATGCGCTTGTCGCCGGTTTCCGGGTCGTGCTGGAAGAGTTCGCCTTTCGAGAAGCTGCCGGGGAAGACGCCTTCGTAGAAATCGGAGAGGAAGGCGCGGTGGAGCGGGCCGGAGAGGCCCACGGCGGCGGCATCCTCATCCGTCACGGCCCAGCCGATATCGTCGTGGCAGCGCAGGTAATTGGCATAGGTCGCGTTGTTGAGGACGGGCGGGAAATGGGTGGCGAGAACATGGCTCATCATCCGCGTGTCGCGGGAGGCCAGGGCCGACCAGATCTGCACCATGAGCGAATTGTGATAGGCAAGATTGCCTTCCTTGCCGTCATGTTCGCCGCGACCGAGATAGGGCAGCATCTCGGCCGGGCCGACGATCGCCTCCTCGAGGTGGATGACGGCGGGACAGGTGATGCGGGTGACGGCGCGCAGCGCCTGCAGGATCATGTGGCATTCGGGTTCGGACTGGCAGCGGGTGCCCAGCCGTTTCCACAAGAAGGCCACGGCATCGAGGCGCAGCACCTCGACCCCTCTGTTGGCGAGGAACAGCATGATCTCGGCCATTTCGAGGAAGACACGGGGGTTGGCCCAGTTCAGGTCCCATTGATGTTCGTTGAACGAGGTCCAGACCCAGCGGTTCATGTCGTCGTAGAAGGTGAAATTGCCGGGCGCATGGGCCGGAAAGACCTCGTGCGCGGTTTTCTCGAACTCCTGCGGCAGGGTGTCGTCGGGAAAGGTGATGTAATAGTCGAGATAGTCGGGATCGCCGCGCCGCGCGGCCAGGGCCCAGGCGTGTTCCTTGGCGGTGTGGTTCAGGACAAGGTCGATGCAGGTGCTGATGCCGCGTTGGCGGGCGGCGGCGAGCGTTTCCTCGAAATCCGCCATGGTTCCCAGGGCGGGATTGATCGCGCGGTAATCCTGCACCGAATAGCCGCCGTCGCTGTCGCCGGGGCGCGGCTGGAGGCAGGGCATCAGGTGGATATAGGTGACGCCGAGATCGGCGAGATAGTCGAGCCTGTCCCGCACGCCTTTGAGGTCGGTGGCGAAACGGTCGATGTAGAAGACATAGCCCACCATGCCGGGGCGCTGGAACCAGTCGGGTTCGAGATCGCGCGCGAGATCGAGGCGCTTGAGCGCCACGGGGCGGTCCGCCCAGGCGCGGCGCATCGCGGTCTCCAGATCGGCGCGGAAGCCCGCATAGGCGGGGTGCTGGCCATAGAGGCGGTCGAGCATGGGCCAAAGGTCATCGGCGCTGCGCGCAAGGCGCATCTCGAAGATCTCGGCATCGGTGACGGATTCGCGCGATTTTGTCATGCGGGGGAGCAAAATCCTGCGCCGGGGCGCGATGCAAGGGCCTTGACGCCTGCAAGGCGGCGGCAGAGACAGAATGTGACGAAAGTTCTCAAAGCGCTTTCAATTTTCGGGCAACTGGCTTAGTTAGCGCTAACGGACGCTCTGGGCCAAAGCGCGCCCGGCGATGACGATTGCGCCAGATCGAGGCAGGATGATGACCTATCAGGAGACGCAGGCGAGGCCGGAGATGCAGGATGCGATCTTGCGGCACCTGACCTATACGATCGGCAAGGATGCGGATCACGCGACCTTGCATGATTGGCGGATGGCGCTGTCTTTCGCGGTGCGCGACCGGATCGTGGACAGCTGGTTCGCCTCGACCCGGGCGGCCTATGGGGCGGGGGCCAAGCGGGTCTATTACCTGTCGATGGAATTCCTGATCGGGCGGCTTTTGGGCGATGCCTTGGTGAACCTGCGCGCCGATGCCGAGGCCAGGGCGGCCGTGGAGGCGCTGGGGCTCGATTTCGACAAGGTCTTGCATGACGAACCCGATGCGGCGCTGGGCAATGGGGGCTTGGGGCGGCTTGCGGCCTGTTTCCTGGAATCGCTGTCGACGCTGGCCTGCCCTGCCATGGGCTATGGCATCCGCTACGAACACGGGCTGTTTCGCCAGAGTTTCGAAGGGGGACGGCAGGTCGAGGAGGCCGAGACCTGGTTGCAGCAGCGCCACCCCTGGGAATTCGAGCGGCCCGAAGCGATCTATCCGGTGGGGTTCGGCGGCCATGTCGCCGAGCGCGAGGGAAAGATGGTCTGGACCCCCGGCGAGGCGGTGCTGGCCGAGGCGCATGACACGCCCGTCGTGGGCTGGGAGGGGCGCTGGACCAACACCTTGCGGCTGTGGGGGGCGCGGGCGGTCGATCCTCTGGATCTGCAGCGGTTCAACTATGGCGATTACCTGGGTGCTGCGGCCCCCGAGATGCTGGCCCGTTCGATCAGCCGGGTGCTCTATCCCGATGACACGACGCCCGCGGGCAAGGAATTGCGCCTGAAGCAGGAGTATTTCTTTACCGCCGCAAGCCTGCACGACATCCTGCGCCGGTTCGACAGCGAGCATGGGGATATCCGCGCGCTGCCCGACAAGGTGGCGATCCAGCTCAACGACACGCATCCCGCGATTGCGGGGCCGGAGCTGGTCAGGCTCCTCCATGACGAGCGGGGCCTGCCCTTTGACGAGGCGGTCGATCTGGCGCGGGCCACGCTGAATTACACCAACCACACGCTGTTGCCCGAGGCGCTGGAGAAATGGCCGGTCGATCTGATGGGGCGGCTGTTGCCGCGCCACATGATGCTGATCGAACGGATCGACGCCGATCATGCCGCCCGCCATCCGGGCCGGTCGGTGCCCATCGTCGCCGAGGGCGAGGTGAACATGGGCACGCTCAGTTTCGTGATGGCCAACCGCGTCAACGGTGTCTCGGCGCTGCATACGGAATTGGTGAAGGAAACGGTCTTTGCCGATCTGCATGCGCTGCATCCTGCGCGGATCGTGAACCAGACCAATGGCGTGACGCCGCGCCGCTGGCTTCATGCCTGCAACCCGCGGCTGTCGGGGATCATCACCGGGGCCATCGGTGAGGCCTGGGTCGGCGATCTGGAGCGTCTGTCGGAGTTCGAGGCGCATCTGGGCGATGCGGGCCTGCAAGAGGAGATCGCGGGCGCGAAACGCGCCAACAAGGTCGATCTGTCGAACTGGGTCGCGGCGGCGCATGGCGTGAGCCTTGACCCCGATGCGATGTTCGACGTGCAGATCAAGCGCATCCATGAATACAAGCGCCAGCACCTGAACATCCTCGAAGCCATCGCGCTGTGGCAGGCGATCCGGGCCAATCCGGGCGCGGGCTGGACGCCACGGGTCAAGATCTTTGGCGGCAAGGCCGCCCCCGGCTATGTCTTTGCCAAGAAGATCATCCACCTGATCAACGACGTGGCCCGCGTGCTGAATGCCGATCCGGTGACGAGCCCCTATCTCAAGGTCGTTTTCCTGCCCAATTACAACGTGACCCTGGCCGAACGGCTGATCCCCGCCGCCGATCTGTCCGAACAGATCTCGACCGCGGGCAAGGAGGCGTCGGGAACAGGCAACATGAAATTCGCCCTGAACGGGGCGCTGACGGTGGGCACGCTGGATGGCGCGAATGTGGAAATCCGCGATCACGTGGGGGCGGAGAACTTTTTCCTTTTCGGGATGACCGCGCCCGAAGTGGTGGCGCGGCGCGGCCTTCACGATCATGCGGCCCAGGCCATCGCCGCCGATCCGCGCCTTGCCGCGGCGCTGGAGGCCATCGAACAGGGCGCGTTTTCGAGCGACGATCCGGGCCGGTTCCATGACATCACCGGCAACCTGCGGGGGCCGGATTATTTCCTCGTCTGTTCGGATTTCAGCGATTACTGGCGCGCCCAGCGCGGGGTCGATGCGGCCTATCGCGATCCGGGTCGCTGGACGCGGATGGCCGCGCTCAACACCGCGCGGTCGGGGTGGTTTTCCTCGGACCGGACGATCCGGGGCTACATGGCCGACATCTGGGGCGCGGCCCCGGTCGGGCCGGGCGCTTGATTTGACATGGGGGTCCTGTAGCGTCTTGGACATGCCGACCGGACCCGACAGCGCCCTGACCGCCCACCTGCCCGAGCGGGTGGCGGAGGCCATTCGGGCAGGCACCCATCCCGATTGTTTCGCGGTTCTCGGCCCCCATGTGCTGGAGGGGCGGCGCTGGATCGTGGCCTTCGATCCCGGCGCGGTCGCGATGGCCGCGCTCATCGGCCGGGAGAGCGTGGCGCTTTACCCCGTGGCCGGGGGCGGCGGCCTTTTCGCGGGGCCGGTGCCGGGCGACGGGGCCTATCTGCTGCAGGGCACGGGCCCTGATGGCGCGGTCTGGGTCATGGAGGACCCCTATCGTTTCGCCCCCGTTCTGGGCGAGATCGACGAATACCTGATCGGCGAGGGCACGCATCACGCGCTGTGGCGGGTTCTGGGCGCGCATGTGCGGGTCCATGAGGGTGTCGCGGGCACCCATTTCGCGGTCTGGGCGCCCAATGCGCGGCGGGTGGCGGTCGTGGGCGATTTCAACGGCTGGGACGCACGGCGCCACGTCCTGCGCCCGCGCGGCGCGACCGGTGTGTGGGAGATGTTCCTGCCCGGTGTGGGCGAGGGTGCGGCCTACAAATACGCGATCACGGGGGCAGGTGGCGCGGCCCTGCCGCTCAAGGCGGATCCGGTGGGGTTCGGATCGCAGCATCCGCCCGAGAACGCCTCGGTCGTGCGGGATATCGCGGGCTATGGCTGGCGGGATGGGGATTGGATGGACAGCCGCGCCGGGGCCCATGCCCGCACCGCGCCGATCTCGATCTACGAGGTGCATCTGGGATCGTGGCGGCGCAAGGCGGAGGGGCGGCGCATCAGCTACCGCGAAGCCGCCGAAGAGCTGGTGGGCTATGCGGTCGAGATGGGCTTTACCCATCTGGAGCTGTTGCCGATCAGCGAATACCCGTTCGACGGCTCATGGGGCTATCAGCCCGTGGGGCTTTATGCGCCCACCATCCGCCACGGCCCCCCGCATGAGTTTCGCGACCTTGTGGATGCCGCCCATCTGGCGGGGCTGGGTGTGATCCTCGACTGGGTGCCGGGGCATTTCCCGACCGATGCGCATGGGCTGGGCCGGTTCGACGGCACGGCGCTTTACGAACATGCCGACCCCAAGGAAGGGTTCCACCGCGACTGGAACACGCTGATCTACAATTACGGGCGGCGCGAGGTGCGGAATTACCTGATCGCCAACGCGCTCTATTGGCTCGAGGAATACCATGTCGACGGGCTGCGTGTGGATGCCGTCGCCTCCATGCTCTACCGCGATTACAGCCGCGAGCCGGGGCAATGGGTGCCCAACAAGAACGGCGGCAACGAGAATTACGAGGCGGTGGATTTCCTGCGCGCGATGAATGTCGCGGCCTATGGCGCGCATCCGGGCGTGATGACGGTGGCCGAGGAAAGCACATCCTACCCCAAGGTTTCCGCCCCGGTCCATGACGGGGGGCTCGGGTTCGGGTTCAAGTGGAACATGGGCTGGATGAACGACACGTTGCGTTACATGGCCGAGGACCCGGTGAACCGGAAATATCACCACGACAAGGTGACATTCGGCCTGCATTACGCGTTTTCCGAGAATTTCGTCCTGCCCATCAGCCATGACGAGGTCGTCCACGGCAAGGGCAGCATGTATACAAGGATGCCGGGCGATCACGCGACGAAACTGGCCAATCTGCGCGCCTATTACGGGTTCATGTGGGGCCATCCGGGCAAGAAGCTTTTGTTCATGGGGCAGGAATTCGGGCAGGTCGCCGAATGGAACCATGACGCCGAGATCGGGTGGCATCACCTGGATGATCCGGGCCACAAGGGGGTGCAGCGGCTGGTGCGCGACCTCAACACGCTCTACCGCGGCACCCCTGCCCTGCATGTCAAGGATGCCGAAGCGGACGGGTTCGACTGGCTGGTGGGGGGCGATGCGGATCACTCCGTCATCGCATGGCTGCGGCGCGGAGGCGCGGCCGACAAGCCGGTCGTCATGCTGACCAATTTCACCCCCGTGGAGCGGCCCGCCTACCGGATCGGCCTGCCCCATGCGGGCGCGTGGCGCGAGGCGCTCAACACCGATGCGGGCCTTTACGGGGGCGGGAACCGGGGCAACATGGGCCGGATCGTGGCCGAAGATGGGGCCAGCCACGGCCAGCCCGCCAGCGCGGGCCTCTACCTGGCGCCGCTCTCGACGCTGTTCCTGATACCGGACGATTGAAACCGCGCCCCGGGAGGGTGGCGCATGACAGGGAGGACGACACCAATGGCTGGACCATCCCAAAGGCTCGTGGCGCGATCCATGGCTTTCGTTCTGGCGGGCGGGCGCGGCAGCCGCCTGATGCAGCTGACCGACCGGCGCGCGAAACCGGCGGTCTATTTCGGCGGCAAGACCCGGATCATCGATTTCGCGCTGTCCAATGCGCTGAATTCCGGCATCCGAAAGATGGCCATCGCCACGCAATACAAGGCGCACAGCCTGATCCGCCATTGCCAGCGCGGCTGGAACTTTTTCCGGGCCGAGCGCAACGAATACCTCGACATCCTGCCCGCCAGCCAACGCGTGGACGAGGTGCATTGGTACCAGGGCACGGCGGATGCGGTGTTCCAGAACATCGACATCATCGACAGCTATGACGTGGATTACGTCGTCATCCTTGCGGGCGACCATATCTACAAGATGGATTACGAGGTGATGCTGCGCCAACACGTGGACACCGGCGCGGATGTGACCATCGGCTGCCTGACCGTGCCGAGGTCCGAGGCGTCTGCCTTCGGCGTCATGGCCATCGACGGCAAGGACCGGATCACCTCCTTCCTCGAAAAGCCGAAAGACCCGCCGGGAACGCCGGAAAACCCCGATGTGACGCTCGCCTCGATGGGGATCTACGTCTTTGCCTGGTCCTTCCTGCGCGATCTTCTGACCCGCGATGCCGAGGATCCGAATTCGGGGCGCGATTTCGGCGGCGACCTGATCCCGCAGATCGTGGCGGGCGGCAAGGCGATGGCACATAGGTTCGAGGCGTCTTGCGTCCGCTCCTCGCCCGAGGCTCCGGCCTATTGGCGGGACGTGGGCACGGTCGATGCCTATTGGAAGGCGAATATCGATCTGACGAGCTTCATCCCCGAGCTGGACCTGTGGGATACGAGCTGGCCGATCTGGACCTATTCCGAAAGCGTGCCCCCCGCCAAGTTCATCCATGACGAGGCCGACCGGCGGGGCAGCGCGATTTCCTCGATGGTGTCGGGGGGCTGCATCATCTCGGGCACCGAGGTGCGGCAATCGCTGTTGTTCACCCGCGTCCATACCAATTCCTATTCGCAACTGGTGCGCGCGGTCGTTCTGCCCGACGTGGTCGTGGAACGGCATGCCAGGCTGAAAAACGTGGTGATCGACCGGGGCGTCGTGATCCCGCGCGGGCTGGTGGTGGGCGAGGACCCGGAGGAAGACGCCAAGTGGTTCCATGTCACGCCCGGCGGCGTGACGCTGATCACCCAGGACATGCTGAACCGGAGGGCCGCGAGCCTATGATCAAGGTCCTGTCCGTCACCTCGGAATGCGCGCCGCTGGTCAAGACCGGCGGTCTTGCGGATGTGGCGGGCGCCTTGCCCTTGGCGCTGGCGCCCTTGGGGGTGGAGATGCGGACGCTTTTGCCCGGCTATCCGGCCGTGATGGGCGCGGTCGCAAGGGGCAAGGTGGTGCTGGAAGATGCCGATCTTTTCGGCGGTCCGGCCAAGGTGCTCGCGGCAGAGGCGGCGGGGATTGACCTGTTGGTGCTCGATGCGCCGCATCTGTTCGCGCGACCCGGCGGGCCCTATGCCGATGCGGGCGGGCGCGACTGGCCCGACAATCCCGAACGCTTCGCCGCGCTGTCCTGGATCGGGGCCGAGATCGCGGGCGGGTCCATGGCGGGCTGGCGGCCCGATATCCTGCATGGCCATGACTGGCAGGCGGGGTTTGCGCCCTGGTATCTGCGTGACCGGCATCCCGGCGCGGGGGTCGGCACGGTGATGACGATCCACAACATCGCCTTTCAGGGCAAGGCGGGGGTGGACAGATTGCCCGGCCTGCGGCTGCGCCCCGAGGGGATGACGCAAGACGGGTTCGAATTCTGGGGCGATATCAGCGCGCTGAAGGCGGGTCTGGTCGCCGCCGACAAGATCACCACCGTGAGCCCGACCTATGCGGGCGAATTGCTGACGCCCGATTTCGGGATGGGGATGGATGGGCTGCTGAGAGCGCGGTCGGGGGTCTTGTCGGGCATCCTGAACGGGGTCGATCTGGCGGCATGGACCCCGCCCTACAAGACGCCCGCGGGCAAGGCGCGCCACAAGGCCAAGCTGCGCGGCGAGATGGGTCTGCCCGACAGCGACGGGCCGCTTTGTGTCGTCGTCTCGCGGCTGACGCATCAAAAGGGGCTGGACCTGCTCATCGATGCGCTGCCGCGGCTGATCGACCGGGGCGGGCAGCTGGCTCTGCTCGGGGCCGGCGAAAAGGGGCTGGAGGAGGCATTCCTGCGTGCCGCAGGCCATTCCCATGTCGCGGTGCGGCTGGGCTATGACGCGGCGCTGGCGCGGCTCTTGATCGAAGGGGGCGATGCGATCCTTGTCCCCTCGCGGTTCGAGCCTTGTGGCCTGACGCAGATGTACGGGTTGCGCTTCGGCACCCTGCCGCTTGTGGCCTATACCGGGGGTCTGGTCGATACGGTGATCGACGCGACCCCTGCGGGTCTGCGCGCCGGGGCGGCGACGGGGGTGCAGTTCCACCCGGTCACGGCGGATGCGCTGGCCCGCGCGCTTGACCGGCTTTGCGATCTTTACGCGAAACCCGATCTGTGGCTGTCGCTGCAGAAAAACGCCATGCGCCACCCCGTCGGCTGGGACCAATCGGCGGCCGATTACCTTGCCCTTTACCAAAGCCTCGACCGTCAGGATTGAGCATGCCGCACAGGATGACCGCAGGACGCCCCGCGCCGCTCGGGGCCACCCCCGATGCCCATGGCGTCAATTTCGCGGTCTTTTCGGCCCATGCGACGCGGATGGTCCTGTGCCTGTTTGCCGAGGATGGGCGCGAGACGCTGCGCATCGACCTGCCCGAGCGGGACGGCGATGTCTGGCATGGCCATGTGGCCGGGCTGCGCCCCGGCCAGCGCTACGGCTACCGCGCGCACGGGCCCTATGCGCCGCAGGACGGGCATCGGTTCAACCCCAACAAGCTTCTGGTCGATCCCTATGCCCGCGCGCTGACCGGCCATCCGATCTGGCATGACGCGCTTTACGGCTATGATCCGGCCAAGGGGCCAGACAGTTTCTCGACACGCGACAGCGCGCCCTATGTGCCCAAGGGCATCGTTGTGGACCCGCGCTTTGACTGGGGCGGCGACTGCCCACCCGACACGCCGATCGAGGACAGCGTGATCTACGAGGCGCATGTGAAGGGGCTGACGCGGCTGCATCCGGGGGCCAGCCCGCCGGGCACCTTCGCGGCCCTCGCCTCCGCCCCGATGCTGGAGCACCTGACGGGGCTGGGCGTGACGGCGGTCGAGCTTTTGCCGATCCACGCCTTCGTCGATGACAAGTTCCTGCATGACAAGGGGCTGACGAATTACTGGGGCTACCAGAGCCTTGGGTTTTTCGCCCCCGATCCGCGCTATCACGACGGCGGGGGCATCGCGGAATTCCAGTCGATGGTCGCGCGCCTGCACGCGGCGGGGATCGAGGTCATCCTCGACGTGGTGTACAACCACAGCTGCGAGGGGGACGAGACCGGCCCCACCCTGTCATTCCGGGGGCTCGACAACGCGAGCTACTATCGCCTTGCCCCCGACAGGCGGCGCTATGTCAACGACACCGGCACCGGCAACACGATGAACGTGGATCATCCCATGGTGCTCAGGATGATCATGGACAGCTTGCGCTATTGGGTCGAGGTGGGCCATGTCGACGGGTTCCGGTTCGATCTGTGCGCCACCCTTGGGCGCACGGCGACAGGCTTCGATCCCGGCGCAAGCTTTTTCGACGCGATCCGGCAGGACCCGGTTCTGACACGGGTGAAGCTGATCGCGGAACCATGGGATATCGGGCCGGGGGGCTATCAGCTCGGGGCGTTTCCGCCGCCCTTTCTCGAATGGAACGACCGGTTCCGCGATACCATACGCCAGTTCTGGCGCGGCGATGCGGGGATGGTGCCGCGGCTTGCGGACCGGATCACCGGATCGGCGCGGCAATTCGACCATTCCGGGCGGCCCGCCAATACTTCGGTCAATTTCGTGACCGCCCATGACGGCTTCACGCTCGCCGATGTGGTCAGCTACGCCCAGCGCCACAACGAGGCCAATGGCGAGGACAACCGCGACGGGCATTCGGCCAATTGGTCCGACAACATGGGGGTCGAGGGGCCGACCGCCGATCCCGCCATCATGGCTGCCCGCGCAAGGCGGCAGCGCAACATGCTGGCGACGCTGATGCTGGCGCAGGGCACGCCGATGCTGCTTGCGGGTGACGAGATCGGCAATTCGCAATCAGGCAACAACAATGCCTATGCGCAGGACAACGAGATCGGCTGGGTGGATTGGACCGCGCCGGACATGGGGTTGCGGGATTTCACGGCGGCGCTGATCGCCTTTCGCAAGGGGCATCCGATCTTGCGTCAGAAACGCTTTCTCCATGCGCGCGAACGGGCGGCGGACGGTTTGCCCGACCTGTTCTGGTGGCGCGAAGACGGGCAGGAGATGGGCCAGGCCGATTGGGAGGATGCGGGCCGGACAGTGCTCTGCGTGGAAAAGCGCATGGCGGCGGGAACGCCCCGCTACGCGGCCTCGGAGGCGGCGGTGTTTCTTGTGTTCAACGCCGGTGGCGCGGCCGAGGTGTGTCTGCCGCCGGCCCGCAGCGGCTGGCATTGGGTGTTGCGCCTCGATACGGGCCGTGACGCAGGGGCGGTCGCGCAGCCCGTGTCGGGCAGCCTGGCCTGCACGGCCCAGACGGTGCTGGCTTGCGTGCTGGAGCCCCTGACATGAGCGATGCAATCAGCGCACTCGCGGGCGCCATGGGGATCTTGCCGCGCTACAGCGACCAGATGGGCGGCATCCGCGAAACCGGACGGGAGAGCGCACTGGCGCTTTTGCGCGCCATGGGCCACGACATCACGACCGAGGATGACGCCGCCGCCCGTCTTGCCGTGCACCGCGCCAAGGAGGCGCTGCGCATTCTGCCCCGCACCCTGATCCTGACGCCCGATGCGCCGACGCGGCTGCCCGCCGATCCGGGCGATTGGACGCTTGCGCTGGAGGATGGCACGGGGCTGGAGGGGCGCGGCCCCTACCTGCCCCCCCTGCCACTTGGCCGCCACATCCTGCGCGCGGGGCAAGATGAGGTGACGCTTCTGGCGGCGCCTGCGCGCCTGCCCCTGCCTGCCCGCGACTGGGGCGTGACCGCGCCGCTTTGGGGTCTGCGCCCGCCCGGGCGCGCGGGCTTTGGCGATTTCGAGGATTTGAAGCGCACCGGCCTGTCGCTGGCGCGCGCGGGCGCGGGTTTCCTTGGGATCAACCCGATCCATGCGGGCTTTCCGACCGAAGCCGGATGGGCGAGCCCCTATTCGCCAAGCCACAGGCGACGGCTGAACCCGCTTCATATCGCCTTGGGCGGCGGTGTCGCGACCGGCCCGCTGGTCGATTACGCGGCCGAGATCCCGGCCAAGCGTCTTGCCCTGCGCGCCGCCTATGAAAGCTTCGCAGGTGATGCCGATTTCGACGCCTTTTGCGCGGCAGAAGGCTCATCGCTTTCGCTTTTCGCCGCGCATCAGGCCCTGTCGGAGCGGCACGGGGCGCTCTGGACGGACTGGCCCCTGCCGCTGCAGGACCCCGCAGGGGCACGCCACGCAGCACCGCCCGAGGCGATCCGCTACCACCAATGGCTGCAATGGATGGCCCATCGCCAACTGACCGAAACGCAAGCCGCGCTGATCGCAGCGGGGATGCGGCATGGTCTCTACCTCGATCTGGCGGTCGGCACCCATCCCGCCGGGGCCGAGACATGGGCCGAGCGGCAGTGGTTCGCGCAAGGCGTCTCGCTTGGGGCGCCGCCCGATCCTTTCGCGCCCGATGGCCAGCGCTGGAGCCTTGCGCCGCTCGACCCCCATGCGCTGATCGCGGGGCATTTCGCGCCGCTCGCCGAGACGTTGGGCCAACAGATGCGCTATTCGCGGCTGATCCGGATCGACCATATCCTGGGCTTTGACCGCGCCTATTGGGTGCCCGACGCCCCCGGCCTGCCGGGGGCCTATGTCGCGATGCCGCGCGACGCGATGCTCGCCGTGATCTTGATCGAGGCCGCCCGCGCCGGCGCGACCGTCATCGGCGAGGATCTGGGCAATATCCCCGACGGGTTGCAAGGCGCGCTGGCCGAGGCGGGCATCCTTGGCTGTCGCCTGATGCAATTCGAAGGGCAGACGCCCCCCGAAACCTATCCCGCGCCGACGCTTGCGGCCTTTGGCACGCATGACCTGCCCACCCATGCCGGTTGGGCCGATGGGGCCGATATCCGCGCGCGCCATGCCATCGGCCGGATCGGGGCGGCGACGCTGGCCCATGGGCTTGCCACAAGGGCCGAGGAGGCGCGCGCCCATGCACGGATGGCAGGCGGCAGCGATGCGGCCTCGATGCACGCCGCACTCGCGCGGGCCGGATCGGCGCTGGTGGCCGTTCAGGTCGAGGATGTGCTGGAGATGCCCGAGCAGACCAACCTGCCCGGCACGGTCGACGACTACCCCAACTGGCGGCGCAAGCTGCCAATGGCGGGCGAAGAACTGGGGGATGATGCCCGCCTTGCGCGGGTGGCCGGAACGATGCGGATGGCCGGGCGCGGACCGACCGGGGCTTGACCCCGGCGCAAAACTTGGGACGATCTGGCGATCAGGGAAACAACCCGAACAGAGGGGGGTATGAGGATGAGTTTGAAGGGTTTGGCGCTGTCGGCATCGGTGCTGGCGCTGGCGCTGGCAGGGGCGGCACAGGCCGAAACGCGGATCGGCATGATCACGACGCTGTCGGGCGGCGGCGCATCGCTCGGCATCGATGTGCGCGACGGGTTCATGCTGGCCATCGCGCAATCGGGCCGCGACGATATCGAGGTGATCATCGCCGATGACGAACAGGCCCCCGACGTGGCCGTGCAACTGGCCGACCGGATGGTGCAATCGGATGATGTGGACCTTCTGACCGGGATCATCTGGTCGAACCTTGCCATGGCGGTCGTGCCCTCGGTCACGGCGCAGGGGCTGTTCTACCTCTCGCCCAATGCGGGGCCGTCGCAGCTGGCGGGGCGGGGCTGCAACCAGAATTATTTCAACGTCGCATGGCAGAACGACAACCTGCACGAGGCGGCAGGTGCCTATGCCAACAGCGCGGGCTATGCCAACAGCTTCATCCTTGCGCCGAATTATCCCGCAGGCCAGGACGCGCTTGCGGGCTACAAGCGGTTCTACGAGGGCGGGCTTGCGGGCGAGATCTACACCCAGCTCGGCCAGACCGATTACGCCGCCGAGATCGCGCAGATCCGCGCCTCGGGGGCGGACAGCGTGTTCTTCTTCCTGCCCGGCGGCATGGGGATTTCCTTCTTGCGCCAATATGCAGACAGCGGGCTGGATATTCCCGTGATCGGGCCGGCATTCTCGTTTGACCAGAACATCCTGCAGGCGGTGGGAACCGCGGCGCTCGGCGTGCGCAACACCGCGCAATGGTCGCCCGATCTGGACAATCCGACCAATGCCGCCTTTGTCGAGGCCTTCACCGCCGAATACGGGCGCATCCCCTCGCTTTACGCGAGCCAGGGCTTCGACACAGCGAACCTGATCCTGTCGGCGCTCGATGACGGCCATCCGACGGACAGCCCCGATGCCTTCCGCGAGGCGCTGCGCGCGGCCGATTTCGCCAGCACGCGGGGCGATTTCGCCTTTGGCCCCAACCATCACCCCGTTCAGGACATCTATGTCCGCGAAGTGGTGCAGGACGGCGACATCTTCACCAACCGGATCATCGGCACAGCGCTGGAGGATCGCGGCGACGCCTTTGCCGGCGAATGCCGGATGTGATCTTACAGGCTGAAACGGATCGGGGCCGGTCCCGCGCGGGCCGGCCCCTTTGCTTGAACCGGGGTTTCCCATGTCCACGATCCTGATCGTCGAACAGGTGCTGAACGGATTGCAGTTCGGCGTGATGCTGTTCCTGATGGCGGCGGGCCTGACGCTGATCTTCGGCGTGATGGGCCTGATCAATCTTGCGCATGGATCGCTCTACATGGTGGGGGGCTTTGTCGCGGCGGTGGTGGCGGGGGTGACCGGCTCCTTCGTGCTGGCGCTGATCGCGGCGATGGCTGCGGCCGCCATGGCGGGCGCGCTGATCGAGATGACGGTGATCCGCCGCCTCTATCACACCGACCACCTGGACCAGGTGCTGGCGACCTTCGCCCTCATCCTGATCTTTTCCGAGGGCACGCGCTGGGTCTTCGGCTCCTTCCCGCTTTACCTCTCGCGGCCCGAGGCGCTGGCGGGGTCCGTCACCCTGCCCTTTGGGATCGAATACCCGCTCTACCGGCTTGCGCTGATCGGGGCGGGTCTGGCGGTCGCCGTGGGCCTCTGGCTTCTGATCGCCAGGACGCGGATCGGCATCCAGATCCGCGCGGGCGAAAACGACCGGGAGATGATCGCGGCGCTCGGTGTCGATATCCGCACGCTCTACACCTTTGTCTTTGCGCTCGGCGCGGCGCTGGCGGGGCTGGCGGGCGCGCTGGTCGGCGCGATCCAGTCGGTGCAGGTCGGCATGGGCGAGCCCGTCCTGATCCTTGCCTTTGTCGTGATCGTCATCGGCGGGATCGGCTCGATCAAGGGGGCCTTTGTCGGCGCGCTGATCGTGGGGCTGACCGACACCTTGGGCGGCATCTTCCTGCCCGAGCTGTTCAAGCTGGTGATGGAGCCCGCAGCCGCCACGCAGGTCGGGGCCTCGCTATCCTCCATGGCGATCTACCTGTTGATGGCCGCGGTGCTGATCTGGAAGCCCACTGGCCTCTACGGGGCGCGCACCGCATGAGCCGGGAATGGATCGTCAACGCCGCCCTGATCGCGGGGCTGATCGCCGTGCCGCTCTGGGCGCATCTGTCGGGCGAGCCCTTCACCATAACGCTGGCCACCCGCGCCGTCATTTTCGCGCTGGCCGCCGTGGGGCTGAACCTCGCCTTGGGCCTTGGCGGCATGGTCAGCTTTGGCCATGCGGTCTTTTTCGGGCTGGGCGGCTATTCCATGGGCATCCTTGCCCATCACGCGCAGAATTTCCTGCCGCTCTACGACGGCCTGTTCCTGATCGAGGGCACGAAATCCATGCCGGTGATCTGGCTGGTGGCCATCGTGGTATCGGCCTTTGCCGCCCTTCTGATCGGGCTTTTGTCGCTCAGGACCTCGGGCGTCTATTTCATCATGATCACCTTGGCCTTCGCGCAGATGTTCTACTATTTCGCCATCTCCTGGCGCGCCTATGGCGGAGAGGACGGTCTATCGATCTGGGTCAGGAACGGCTTTCCGGGGCTGAACACGCTCGACCCGATCCAGTTCTACGGCCTGTGTTTCGCGCTGTTGTGTGCGGCGCTCTGGCTGTCGGCACGGATCGCGCGGTCGCCCTTCGGCCTTGTGCTGAATGCCGCGCGGCAGGTGCCCGCGCGGGTGGAAACGGTGGGGCTCGACGGGCAGCGCGCGAAACTGGTGGCCTTCGTCATCTCGGGCGCGATCACCGGGTTGGCGGGCGCGCTTTTTGCCGATCTCAACCGCTTCGTCAGCCCCACGATGTTCAGCTGGCACATGTCGGGCGAGATCATGATCTTCATCATCCTGGGCGGTGTCGCGCGGCTTTTCGGGCCTGTTGCGGGGGCGGTTTTGTTCGTGGCGATGGAACATGTGCTGGGCGATCTTTGGGATCATTGGCACATCTTGCTGGGCGGTCTGCTTCTGGGGGTGGTCTTGTTCGGGCGGGGCGGCGTCATCGGGCTTTTGGCGGGAAAGGCCAAGAGCCATGAGTGACCCGGTTCTCGAGGTGCGCGGCCTGACCAAGCGCTTCGGCGCGCTGGTGGTGTCGGATGCCATCGACCTGACGCTCAGGCCCGGCGAAATCCATGCCGTGATCGGCCCGAACGGGGCGGGCAAATCCACGCTCATCGCGCAGATCTGCGGCGGGCTTGCCCCGGATGCAGGGGAGATCCGCCTGAACGGGCGCGATGTCACCGCCCTGCCGACCCGGGCGCGGGCGCGGATGGGGCTTGCGCGCACCTTCCAGATCTCGGCGCTGGCGATGGAGGATACGGTGCTGCAAAACGCGATGCTCGGCGCGCTGGGGGCGGCGGGCAACCCGTGGCGGTTCCTTGCCCCCGTTCTGTCCGACCGGGGCCTGCGCAAGACGGCCGAGGGCGCGCTCGACCGCATGGGCCTGTCGGACAAGGCGGGCCATCGCACCGCCGAACTGTCCCATGGCGAACGCCGCCAGCTGGAGGTCGCGGTGGCGCTCACGCTCACCCCCAGGGCTTTCGTCATGGATGAACCGATGGCGGGACTTGGCGCCGAGGGCGGCGCGCGGATGACCGCGCTTCTCGACAGGCTGAGGCACGAGGCGCCGATCCTTCTGGTGGAACACGACATGGACGCGGTCTTTGCGCTGGCCGACCGGATCAGCGTTCTGGCCGGTGGCCGCGTCATCGCCAGCGGCCCGCCCGATGCGATCCGCGCGGACGCCGCCGTGCGCGAGGCCTATCTGGGGGATGCCGATCCGGGAGATGGGGCATGAGCCTTTTGACGCTGGAACAGGTGACGGCCAGCTACGGGGCGGCGCAGGCGCTCTTCGGTGTCGATCTGTCGCTGGACGAGGGCGAGGTGTTGGCGCTCATGGGGCGCAACGGCATGGGCAAATCCACGACGGTCAAGACGATCTGCCGGATGCTGCCCGCAGGCGGGCGGCTGGTGTTCGACGACCATGACCTGAGCCGCCTGTCGAGCCATCAGGCCGCCAAGCTCGGCATCGGATTGGTGCCCGAAGGGCGGCGCTGTTTCCGCGACCTGACCGTTGCGGAAAACCTTATCGTGGCGGCCCGTCCGGGGCATTGGGACATGGCGCGGATCGGTGCGCTGTTTCCCCGGCTTGCCGAACGGCAGGGCCAGCGCGCCGCGACGCTGTCGGGCGGCGAACAGCAGATGCTGGCCATCGGGCGGGCGCTGATGACCAACCCCCGTCTCCTGATCCTCGACGAGGCGACCGAGGGGCTGGCCCCCCTGATCCGGGCCGAGATCTGGGCGGTGATCGCGCGGCTCAAGGCCGAAACCGGGCTTTCGATCCTCGTCATCGACAAATCGCTCAAGGAATTGCGGCAGGTGGCCGACCGCGCGGCGATCCTTGCGCGGGGACAGGTGGTCTGGACCGGCGCGATGGCCGCGCTCGATCACGACACGTCCTTGCGGCATGTGGGCGTCTGACCCGCCCCGAACCGCGCCGTTTGCACAAAATTTGATCACACAAGCATCCACCGCACACGCGATGCGGGAAGCAGGCGGGAATCGCTTGACCCAGCGTCATGGTGAACCAATCTTAAAATGGTTCGCTCCTATGCGGCTTTGGTTCAACCCGAGGTGGATGATTTGCGCGACGAGCTTCCACGTTCCGATCCGGCAGCCGACAATGCCTCGGTCGCGCGCAAGCGCATCCGCGAGCTGATCCGCACCGGCGCGCTGGAGGCCGAGGGCAAGCTGCCGACCGAACGCGAACTGTGCGCGCGCTTCGGCATCAGCCGCCGCTCGGTGCGCCGCGCGCTTGATGCGCTGGAGGCCGAGGGGCTGGTATGGCGGCGTCAGGGCAAGGGCACCTTTGCGGGCCAACCGCCCGATCCCAACGGGCCTCTTGCGGCCCGGATCGCCCCCGATACCGACCCCTTGAGCGTGATGGAGGCGCGTCTGGCGCTGGAGCCGGAACTGGCCGCGCTGGCCGCCCGCCGCGCCACGGGCGAGGATGTGGCCCGCATGCGCGCGCTTGCCGAACGCGCGGGCCATGCGCGCGACGCCGATGCCGCCGAATTGTGGGACGGATCGCTGCACCGCATGATCGCGCGGATCGCGGGTAACCCGATCCTCAACACGGCCTTTACCCTCATCAACGAGGTCCGGCAGGAACAGCGCTGGCAGCAGGAACGCCAGCAGGCCCGCTCGCCCCAATTGGTGGCCGAATACGCCCGCCAGCATGACAGCATCATCGATGCCATCGACGCCCGCGACGAGGATGCCGCGCGCGCCGCGATGCGCGCCCATCTGTCGGCGCTCAAGGCCAATCTGGAACGCCTGCGCGACCGCGACGGACAAGGGCGGGAGGGCAAGGAATGACCGATGCGCCGCTCCTCGACCTGCAGGGGCTGACCATCGCGCTCAAGGGCGTGGACCAACCGCTCGTCGACGACGTGGGCTTCACGCTCGCGCGCGGCGAAACGCTGTGCATCGTGGGGGAAAGCGGCTGCGGCAAAAGCCTGACATCGCTGGCGCTCATAGGCCTGTTGCAAAGCCCGCCGGTGCGCGTGACCGGCGGCACCGCGCGGCTTGCGGGCGAGGATCTTCTGGCGATGGAGCCTGCGCGCCTGCGCCAGATCCGCGGCGGCAAGATGGCGATGATCTTTCAGGAGCCGATGACATCGCTCAACCCCGGCCTTCGGATCGGAGAACAGATCGCGGAATCGGTGCGCCGCCACAAGGGCCTGTCCCAGCCAGACGCCCGCGCCCGCGCGCTCGAGATGCTGCGCCGCGTCCGCATCCCGGCCCCGGAAAAGCGGCTCGACGAATACCCCCACCAGCTGTCGGGCGGCATGCGCCAGCGCGCGATGATCGCCATGGCGCTTGCCAATGATCCCGAGCTTCTGATCGCCGATGAACCCACCACCGCGCTCGACGTGACGATCCAGGCGCAGATCCTGCGGCTGATGCGCAGCCTGCAACAGGAAACGGGTGCTGCGATGGTCCTCATCACCCATGACCTGGGTGTCGTGGCCGAAATGGCCGACAAGGTCGCGGTCATGTATGGCGGCCGCATCGTCGAGGCAGGCAGCGCCGAGCAGGTCTTCACCGATCCGCAGCATCCCTACACGATCGGGCTCATGTCCTCGATGCCCTCGCTGGGCGCGCGCGAGGGGCGGCTTGTCACGGTACCCGGCACCGTGCCGCAGGCCGCCCAGATGCCGCCCGGCTGCCGCTTTTCCACCCGCTGTCCCTTTGTCACCGGGGCCTGTGCGAGTGTGCCCCCGCTCACGGACATGGGCGCGGGCCATCGCGTCGCCTGTGCCCATGCGCCCCTGACCGCCGAAGCGGCCCCGCCGATGAGGAGCACGGGAACATGACCGCGATCCTGTCCACCCGCGACCTGCGCAAGGATTTCGTGACCGCCAAGCCGCTTTTCCGCGAGGCGACCGTGGTGCGCGCCGTGGCGGGTGTCTCGCTCGACATCGCCGAGGGGGAAACCTTTGCCATCGTCGGCGAAAGCGGCTGCGGGAAATCCACGCTCGCCCGGCTCTTGCTGCGCCTGATCGACCCCACGCAGGGCGAGGTCTGGTACAAGGGCGAGGATCTGGCAAGCCTGCCACCCGCGCGCCTGCGCGCGCTCCGCCGCGAGCTGCAATTCATCTTCCAGGACCCGTTTTCGTCGCTCAATCCGCAGATGTCGGTGGGTGCCCTGATCGAAGAGCCGATGCGCACCCATGGCATCGGCACGGCCCCCGAACGCCGCGCGCGGGTCGCCGACCTGTTGACGCGCGTGGGCCTGCGCCCCGAACATGCCGACCGCTATCCGCATGAATTTTCGGGCGGTCAGCGCCAGCGGATCGGCATCGCGCGGGCGCTCGCCTCGGGTCCCTCCGTCCTGATCGGGGATGAACCGGTCAGCGCGCTCGATGTGTCGATCCAGGCGCAGGTGGTGAACCTGCTCGAGGATCTGAAACAGGATTTCGGCCTGACGCTGATCGTCATCGCCCATGATCTGGCCGTGATCCGGCACATGGCCGACCGGGTGGCGGTGATGTATCTGGGCGAGGTGGTGGAATGCGGTCCTGCCGCCGATCTCTACGCCGCGCCCAAGCATCCCTATACCGAGGCGCTTCTGGCCGCGATCCCGGTCGCAAGCTACGGCGCGCGCCCCGCCCGCACGATGGTCGAGGGCGATCCCCCCAATCCCATCGCGCCGCCACCCGGCTGCCGGTTCCACCCGCGCTGCCCCCATGCGACGGACCTGTGCCGCAGCGAAAGACCCACGCTCACCGATCTGGGCGCGGGGCGCAGCGTCGCCTGTCACCGCGCGGCGGAATTGTCGCTCGACGGGCTGGAGGACATCGCCCAGGCCCGCACACCCCAAGCCCGCGACCGTTTCGCGCTCTACGCGCGGGCGATGGCGGAAAAGACCACCCAAAAAAGCCCGGAATAGGGCGATCTTACCTCTCAACAGATGGAGACTTGAACTGATGGCACTCAAGAAAAACCTCGCGCTCGCGCTGGCCTTCGGGCTGGTGGCCGGCGCCGTGCAGGCGCAGGATCTGCGCATCGGGCTTCAGGATGACGCCGATGTGCTCGACCCCGATCAGGCACGCACCTTTGTCGGGCGGATCGTGTTTTCGTCGCTCTGCGACAAGCTCGTCGACATCACTCCCGATCTGGAGATCATCCCGCAACTGGCCACAGGCTGGGAGTTTTCCGAGGATGGCCTGACGCTCACCATGGCGCTGCGCGACGGCGTGGTCTTCCATGACGGCACGCCCTTCAACGCCGAGGCCGCCGTCTACAACCTCAACCGCAGCCGCAATCTGCCCGAAAGCCGCCGCGCCTCCGAAGTCAGCTCGATCTCGAATGTCGAAGCGGTCGATGACACGACGATCCGCATCACCCTGTCCGCACCCGACGCGACGCTTCTGGCGCAGCTGTCGGACCGCGCGGGCATGATGATCTCGCCCGCCGCCGCCGAGGCCGCGGGCCTCGATTTCGGCCTGAACCCGGTCTGCTCGGGCCCCTACAGCTTCGTCGAGCGCATCCAGCAGGACCGTATCGTCCTGACGCGCTTTGCCGATTACTGGAATGCCGATGCCTATGCCTTCGACACCGTGACCTTCCTGCCGATCCCCGACACGACCGTGCGTCTGGCCAACCTGCGGGCGGGCGATCTGGACATGCTCGAGCGTCTGGCCGCGACCGATCTCGCCTCGGCCTCCTCCGACGCGGCGCTGCAAACCACGCAGGCGACTTCGCTCGGCTACCAGGCGATCACGATCAACGTGGGCAACGGCGAGCGCGCCGACAACCCGCTGGGTCAGGATGCCCGCGTCCGCCAGGCGCTGTCGCTCTCGATCGACCGTTCGGTGATCGCGCAGGTCGTCTTCGAAGGGGCCGTCGCCCCCGGCAACCAGCCCTGGCCGCCGACCTCGCCCTGGTACAACGCCGATTTCCCGATCCAGGAGCGTGACGTGGAGGCCGCCCGCGCCCTTCTGGCCGAAGCGGGCTATCCCGATGGCGTCGACATCAGCGTGCAGGTCGCCAACAACCCCGTGCAGCAGCAGGTGATGCAGGTGGTGCAGGCCATGGCCTCCGAGGCGGGCATCCGTATCTCGCTCGAGGCCAAGGAATTCGCCACCCTCCTGTCGGACCAGTCGGCGGGCGCCTATACCGCCAGCCAGGTGGGTTGGTCGGGCCGCGTCGATCCCGATGGCAACATCCACCAGTTCGTCACCACGGATGGCGGCATCAACGATGCGGGCTATTCCAATGCCGAGGTCGATGGCTTCCTGAACGGGGCGCGCGTGTCCAACGATGTGGCCGACCGCCGCGCGGCCTATAACGGGGCCTCCGCGATCCTGATGCAGGATCTGCCCATCGTCTACCTGTACCACCCGGTCTGGATCTGGGCGATGGAAGCCGGCATCGAAGGCTTCGTGCCCTACCCCGACGGGATGATCCGCCTCGCTGGCGTCACCATGGCCGAATAAGCCCAAGCCGAACCGGCGCGCGGGCGGCACCCTGCCCGCGCGCCCCATCCCTTGCCCCCGGAGACGCCAGATGCTCGCCTTTCTCGGACGACGCCTGTTGATCGCGATCCCGACGATCATCCTGATCTCGGTCTTCGTCTTCACGCTGCAAAAGCTTCTGCCGGGCGATCCGGTGCTGGTTCTGGCGGGCGAGGAACGCGATCCGGCGGTGCTCGAATACCTGCGCGAGCAATACCGGCTGAACGATCCGATCATCGTCCAGTATTTCCACTGGGTCGGAAACGCGCTGCGGGGCGATCTGGGCATCTCCTTGCGCACCCAGCAGCCGGTGCTGGAACTGATCGGCCAGAAACTGCCCGTGACCATCCAGCTTGCGGTCATGGCGCTCATCATCGCCATCGCCATCGGCGTGCCCGCAGGCGTCCTGTCGGCCTACAAGAAGGGCACCTGGATCGACTGGCTTGCCAATATCGTGGCGCTCTCGGGGCTGTCGGTTCCGAATTTCTGGCTGGGGATCATGCTGATCCTGCTCGTTTCCGTGAAACTGGGGTGGCTGCCCGCCTCGGGCTATCAGCCGTTCTCCGACGATCCGCTGGAATCGATCCGCACCATGCTGATGCCCGCTTTCGTGCTGGGCACGGGGCTGGCAGCGACGCTGATGCGCCATACGCGCTCGGCCATGCTGAGCGTGCTGAAATCCGATTACATCCGCACCGCGCGCGCCAAGGGTCTGGCCGAACGCGTCGTGCTGATCAAACACGCGCTCCGCAACGCGCTGGTGCCCATCGTCACCGTGACGACGCTTCTGTTCGGGGAATTGCTGGCGGGCGCGGTGCTGACCGAACAGATCTTCACCATCCCCGGTTTCGGCAAGCTGGTGGTCGATGCCGTCTTCAACCGCGATTATGCCGTGGTGCAGGGGATCGTGCTGTGCACCGGCGTCGCCTTCATCTTCATGAACATCCTTGCCGATGCGGCCTATCGCATCCTCAACCCGCGCATGAGGGACGAATGACGAGCATCGCCACCAATCCCGCCGGGGCCGAGGCCCTGCCGCGCCGCCAAAGCCGCGTCTGGCGCAAGTTCCGCTCGAACAAGGCCGCCGTTCTGGGGGGCATCATCGTGGGCTTCTTCGTCCTGGTGGCGATCCTTGCCCCCTTTCTGCCCGTGCCGGGGCCTGCGGTCACCGATTGGGGCGCGGTCCGGCAGGGGCCGTCGGCCGCCCATCCGTTCGGCACCGACGAGATCGGGCGCGATGTGATGTCCCGGATGATCTGGGGCGCGCGCGCCTCGCTCACCGCGGGCGTCATCTCGGTCGCGATCGCGGTCCTGATCGGCGTGCCCTTGGGCGTCATCTCGGGCTATCTGCGCGGCTGGACCGATGCCGCCATTTCCCGCGTGACCGAGGCGTTGCTCGCCGCGCCCTTCCTGATCCTCGCCATCGCGCTGGCGGCGTTCCTCGGGCCGTCGCTGACGAATGCGATGATCGCCATCGGGCTTTCCGCCGTGCCGATCTTCATCCGGCTTGCGCGCGGCCAGACCATGGCCGTGATGACCGAGGATTACGTCGAAAGCGCGCGCGCCGTGGGCCTGTCGCATCTGGCGCTGATCACGCGCTACATCCTGCCCAACATCTTTCCCCCGATCCTCGTGCAATCGACGCTGACCATCGCCACCGCGATCATCGCCGAGGCCTCGCTGTCCTTTCTCGGTCTCGGCCAGCAGCCGCCCGCCCCTAGCTGGGGCTCGATGCTGAACGTGGCCAAGAATTTCCTCGAACAGGCGCCCTGGATGGCGCTTTACCCCGGTGCAGCGATTTTCCTCGTGGTGCTGGGATTCAACCTGCTTGGCGACGGGTTGCGCGATGCGCTCGACCCGCGTGACCACTGATCACAAAGAGAGACGGACCCGATCATGACTTTCACCACCCGCCCCGAGATCACCGGCACCTTCGGGGTTGCCACCTCGACCCACTGGATCGCCTCCGCCGTGGGGATGAAGATCCTCGAACAGGGCGGCAATGCCTTCGATGCCGCCGCCGCGATGGGCTTTGTCCTCAACGTGGTGGAACCGCATCTGAACGGCCCGCTGGGCGACATGCCCCTGATGATCCGCACCGCAGGGGCCGATGCCCCGCGCATGATCTGCGGTCAGGGCACGACGCCCGCAGGCGCCACCATCGCGCATTACAAATCCGAGGGGCTGACGCTGATCCCCGGTTCGGGGTTGCTCGCGACCGTCATCCCCGGTGCCTTCGGGGCCTTCATGCTGATGCTGCGCGACCACGGCAGCTTGCCCCTGCGCGACATCCTGGAGCCCGCGATCCATTATGCGCGCCACGGCCACCCGATGCTGCCGCGCGTGGCCAATACCATCGCGGGCCTTGCCGATTTCTTCCGCGACGAATGGCCGACCTCCTTTGAGACATGGCTGCCGGGCGGCAACGCGCCTACGGCGGGCGCGCTGTTCTGCAACCCCGATCTGGCCGACACATGGGAACGCCTGGTGACCGAGGCGGAAAAAGCCACCGGCCGCGAGGCGCAGATCGAGGCCGCGCGCCATGCCTTCTACGAAGGCTTCATCGCCGAAGCGATCGACAGCTACCTGCGCGATGCCTGCGTGATGGATGCCGCAGGTGGCCGGCGCAAGGGCGTGCTGACGGGTCAGGACATGGCCACATGGCACGCCAGCTACGAGGATCCGCTGTCGGTCGACTACCACGGCTGGACCGTCTGGAAGGGCGGGATGTGGACCCAAGGTCCGACGCTCCTGCAATCGCTCCGGATGCTCGAAGGCATCGACGTGGGCGCGATGGACCTGCGCGGGGCCGATTTCGTCCATACCGTGACCGAGACGATGAAACTCGCCTTTGCCGACCGCGAGGCCTATTACGGCGACCCCGATCACACCGATCTGCCCGTCGAAACGCTGCTCTCGCGCGACTATGCCGCCCAGCGCCGCGCGCTGATCGGCGACAGAGCCTCGCTCGAGCAGCGCCCCGGCCAGATCGCGGGGCTCGAGGCCTGGGCGCGCGCCGCCGTCGAACGGGCAGGCCGCGACATGGCCGCCGGCCCCGGTGTCGGCGGGGGCGAACCCACCATGGCGCATCTGACCGAACGGCGCGGCGATACCGTCCATCTCGACGTGATCGACCGCTGGGGCAACATGGTCTCGGCCACGCCTTCGGGCGGCTGGCTGCAATCCTCGCCCATCGTGCCGGGCCTGGGGATGCCGCTCAATTCCCGCGCCCAGATGTTCTGGCTGGACGAGGGCCTGCCGACATCGCTGGCACCTGGCCGTCGCCCCCGGACGACGCTCTCGCCCTCGATGGGTCAGGCGCCCGACGGCACGGAACTGGCCTTCGGCACGCCGGGCGGCGACCAGCAGGACCAGTGGCAGCTGATCCTGTTCCTGCGCCTCGTCCACGGGCGGATGAACCTGCAAGAAGCGATCGACGCCCCCCTCTTCCACACCGGGCATTTCCAGTCGTCCTTCTACCCGCGCGGCACGCGCCCCGGCCACCTGATGGCCGAACCCGCCTTTGGCGAGGCCGTGCTTCAGGCGCTCCGCGACAAGGGGCACGAGGTCGAGGTGTCAGAACCCTGGGCCGTGGGTCGCCTGACCGCCGCCTCCCGAGATACGGGCGGCATGCTCAGGGCGGCGGCGACCCCGCGCCTGATGCAGGCCTATGCGATCGGCCGCTGAGGGGGGGAACGGATGACCTATTCCATCGTCGCGCGTGATCCCGAAACCGGCCATCACGGTGTCGCCGTCGCCAGCCGCTTCTTCGCCGTCGGCGCGCTTGTCCCCCATCTTCGGGGCGGCAAATGCGCCGTGGCGACCCAGGCCTTCGTCTCCCCCATCTGGGGGATCGAGGCCGCCGACCGCATGGCGGCGGGCGAGGCCGGGGCCGATGTGCTGGCCGACATGGTCGCGCGCGACGGCGGGCAGCATATCCGCCAGATCCACATGATCGACGCCATGGGAAAGGTGGCCGCCCATACCGGGGCCAATTGCGTCGATTGGTGCGGCCATGTGGCGGCGGAGGGTGTCTCGGTCGCGGGCAACATGCTGGCAGGACCGCAGGTCATCGCAAAAACCCTCGCCGCCTATCAGGCGCATATGCACCTGCCGCTCGCCCAGCGCCTGATGACCGCGATGGAGGCGGGCGAGGCGGCCGGCGGCGACAAGCGCGGCACGCAATCGGCCGCCCTCGTCATCCACCGGACCGAGGATTACCCGTGGCTGTCGCTGCGCGCCGATGACCATCTCGACCCGCTGGGGGAATTGCGCCGCCTCTTTGATGTCGCCCATGAACGCTTCGTCCATGTGGCCGATGCAATGCCCACCCGCACCAATTTCTCGGGCACGACCGACCGCACCGGCATCGACGCCGCCATCGCCGCCGAAGAGGCAAAGCGCCGCGCCGAGGGCCGCGTGAGCCGCTCCTTCGCCACCGATCTCGGGGCAAGCTGAGACCCGCAAGGGGGGCGGCCCCGCGCCTTTGCCCTAAAACGTGCGGCCGATAGGACGCGCCACTGCCGCACTACACCGCCCAGCGCCTCATGGCCGCAATGGAGGCGGGCGGCGACCAGCGCGGCAGGCGATCACCCGGCGCTTCCTCCCGCCAAAACCGGGATTGCCCGTCGCCGCCACCCCGCGCCGGGGCCCGCGTGAGCCGCCCCGTTGCCACCGATCTCGGCACAGACCGGGCCAGGCAAGGGTGGCGGCACAGCGCCTTTGCCTTAGGTCTTGGAGCCGAAAGGACGCGCCGCCATGCCCGCCACCTCCGCCTTTGCCCGCCTGACGGGCTCGGACCCCGACACGATCCCGGAGGACGAAGCCCGCAACGGAATGATCCATGTCGCCGCCCTGACCCTGACCAAGACGGCGGATGCGCTGATCGACCCCAAACTGGTGTTGTCCTGGCTCATGTCCGCCCTCGGCGCGCCGGGGGCCATGATCGGCGCGCTCGTCCCCCTGCGCGAGGCGGGCGCACTCCTGCCGCAACTGGCGCTGGCCCGATATGTCGAAGCCAGTCCCCAACGCAAACGCATCTAGGCCACGGCCGCAGCGCTTCAGGGGCTGGCCGCGCTCGGCATCGCGCTGGCCGCCCTCACCCTCGACGGGGCCATGGCCGGGGCCGCGATCCTTGCCTGTCTCGGGCTGCTCGCCATGGCGCGGGCGGGCGCATCGCTCAGTCAAAAGGACGCGCTCGCGCGCACCATCGCCAAGGGGCGGCGCGGCAGCATCACGGGCATCGCCGGATCGGTCGCGGCCACCAGCGTGCTGGCCGTGGGCGCGCTTCTCGCCACGGGCCTCTTCGAGACGGCGATCACCCCCCTTGCCGGACTGGTCGCTATCGCGGGCGCGGCCTTTCTCTTGGCCGCAGCGATCTTCCTGCGGCTTCGCGAACCGTCCGGCAGCCCCGACGACACGGAACCGGAGGCCGGGCTTTCGGCGCTGATCGACCCGATTCTGAACGATAGCCAGCTGCGCCTGTTCGTGGCCGCGCGGGCGGTGCTTTCGGTCACGGCGCTGGCCCCGCCCTTCATCGTGCTCCTGTCGGCCAGCTCGGCACAGGCATCCCTTGGCGATCTGGGACCGCTCGTCATCGCCTCGACCGCGGCCTCCATCTCGGCCTCCTATGTCTGGGGGCGGCTGTCGGACCGCTCCAGCCGGCAGACCCTGATGGCGGCGGGTGCGCTGGCCGCACTGGTCTTTGCCGCCATAGCCACCCTCGCCCTGACCTTCGGAAGCCTCGGCGGGCCATGGGGATCGGCGGCGGCGATCTTTGCCGCCCAGATCGCCTATGAGGGCGTCCGCGCGGGCCGCAAGCTGCACCTGACCGACATGGCCGAGGATGCATTCCGCGCCCGCTACACGGCGCTCTCGAACACGCTGGTGGGTCTGGCGCTCCTGGCGGGCGGTCTGTTCGGCCTGATCGCCGACAGCTTCGGCCCCGCCCTCGTCGTGCTGCTTTTCGCGGCACTCGCGGCCATCGGGGTGGCCCTGTCCCACGGGCTCGAGGAGGTTCAGGCCGACTGACCCCGCTTGCCCCTTGCCCGCAACGCTTCCCCCATGCTCAGCTTGGCCCATGGGCTATCACATCGACCTCAACGCCACGCGCTACAGCTTTCCCTCGCTCAAGGGGCTGCTCGCCCGCGCCTCCCCCGAGCGCAGCGGCGATGCGCTGGCCGGTCTTGCCGCCGATGGCCCGCTCGAACGGATCGCGGCCCAGCACTGCCTTGCCGATGTGCCCCTGTCCGATTTCCTGACCGATGTGCTGGAGGTGGAGGGCGATGGCGTCACGGCCCTCATCATGGCTGCGCACGACGCACAGGCCTTTGGCCCCGTCGCATCGCTGACCGTGGGCGGTTTCCGCGACTGGCTCCTGGACCCTGCGACCACCGGCGCGACGCTTGCGGCGCTTGCCTCCGGCCTGACCCCCGAAATGGTCGCCGCCACCTCCAAGATCATGCGCGCCCAGGACCTGATCGCGGTGGCCGCCAAGGTGCAGGTCGTCACGCGCTTTCGCTCCACCATCGGCCTGCGCGGCCGCCTCTCGACCCGCAACCAGCCCAACCACCCGACCGACGACAGCCGGGGCATCGCTTTGTCGGCGCTTGACGGGCTTTTGATGGGCGCGGGCGATGCGGTGATCGGGGTGAACCCCGCCACCGACAGCCTGCCCGATTACATCCGCATCTGCGAGGTGCTGGACGCGATCCGCAGCCAATTGGACATCCCCACGCAGACCTGCTGCCTTGGCCATGTCACCACGGCGCTGGCCGCGATGGAGGCAGGCGCGCCCGTTGACCTCGTCTTCCAATCCGTCGCAGGCTCGGACAAGGCCAACGCAGGCTTCGGCGTCACCCTCGCCCTGCTGGATGAAGCCGCCGAGGCCGTGGCCGCGCTCAACCGTGCGCCCCAAGGCGCGAACCTGATGTATTTCGAAACCGGTCAGGGCGCGGCAGTGTCAGCCGATGCCCATCACGGCATGGACCAGCAGACGATGGAGGCGCGCGCCTATGCCGTGGCCCGCCGCTACCGCCCGCTTCTGGTCAACACGGTCGTGGGCTTCATCGGGCCGGAATACCTTGCCGATGGCAAGCAGATCACCCGCGCAGGGCTCGAGGATCATTTCTGCGGCAAGCTTCTGGGCCTGCCGATGGGGGTCGATGTCTGCTACACCAATCACGCCTGGGCCGATCAGGACGATATGGATATCCTCCTGACCGCCCTGGCCAATGCGGGCGTCAATTTCGTCATCACCGTGCCCGGCGGCGACGACATCATGCTCAATTACCAAAGCCTGTCCTTCCATGACGCGGCCTATATCCGCGACACGCTGGGCCGCCCGCCCGCCCCCGAATTCGCCGCATGGATGGCCCGGCACGGGATCGGCACGCCCGATGCCGATCTGCCCTCGCTCGATACAGCCCTCGCGCGGCTGCGCCTGCCCGCCGCATGAGTGCCAAGCCCCCCATCCCCCGCGACGAGATCCGCGCCCTGACCGAGGCGCGGCTGACCTTCGGCCCCCGGGGTCGCTCTGTCGCCACGCCCGAGGCGCTGGCCTTTGCGCTTGACCATGCGCGCGCCCGCGCGGCGGTGGCGGCGGAGCTGGACCTGCCCGCCCTAATCGCGGCGCTGGACCGGCTGGGGATGGCGCATCGCACCGTAACCAGCGCCGCAGGCGACAGGGCCACCTTCATCCGCCGCCCCGACCTGGGCCGCCGCCTGCCAGACAGCGCGGCCGAGGGGCTGACGGATATCGGCCCCTGCGACGTGGCCCTCGTTCTGGGCGACGGTCTGTCGGCCACGGCGGTGGCGCTGAACGGCGTGGCCTTTCTCTCCGCGCTGGCCGATCGTCTGACGGAAATGGGCCTCAGCCTCTCGCCCGTCATCCTTGCCCGGCAGGCGCGGGTGGCGCTCGGCGACGGGATCGCGCGCGCCATGGGGGCGCGAACCGTGGTCATGGCGCTTGGCGAAAGACCGGGGCTATCTGCGGCAGACAGCCTTGGGGCCTATATCACCCACCTGCCCCGCCCTGACACGCAAGACAGCGCGCGCAACTGCATCTCGAACATCCGCGCCGCGGGTCTTCCCGTCGATGACGCCGCCGATCAGGCCGCGCGCCTGATTGCCGCGATGCGCGCCACGGGCCAAAGCGGCGTCACCCTCAGCCGCGCCATGGCCGCAGGCAGCCTGACCTAGAGCATGTCGCGCAAAAGTGGGAACCGGTTTTGCGCTCCCCGGACATGCGACATCAGCAGGTCAGAGAGCGGCGCGTGACTGCGAATGAACGCGACGCGCTCTAACCCGTCAGCCCCTGCCAGATCAGCCTGAGCGAGATCAGGACAAGGATCGCATCGAGCGCCCGCTTGAACCCGTGATCGCTGATCCGGTTCAGAACGAACCGCCCCATCAGCGTCCCCGCCAGCCCCGCCGCGATCAGCGCCACGATCACCATCGCCCAAGGGCCAAAGGCAAAGCCCAAAAGCCCGAAGATCACCACCTTCAACCCGTGCTGCACCGTCATCAGCGCCGCATGGGTGGCGACATGATCGTGACGCGGCAGCGTCAGCGACTTGGTGTAATTCGCCACGAAAAGCCCCGTCGCCCCAAAGAACATGGTCAGAAAGCTCGACACGCCCCCCGTCAGCCACGGCCAGCGCGACAACCAGCGCGGCGGCTTGGCAAAGACGGAATAGATGACAAAGGCCCCGACCCCGATCTGCACCACGTTGGGCGGCAATTCCACCACCACCGCGCCGCCCATCCCCGCACCCACCAGCGACCCGATCAGGAAACCGGGGATCACGGCGGCCCAACTGATGTTGCGCCAGAGCATGATGGCCCGCCCCCCGTTCGAGCCAAGCTGCACCACCCCGTGAACCGGGATCAGCGCCGCAGGCGGCACAAGGCTCGCCATGATCGCCAGAAGCAGCCCGCCCCCCCCGATGCCCATCGCCACCGTGATCAGCGAGGCGATGAAGCTCGAAACCATGAGAACCCAGAACGACAGCTGCGACAGCCCCTCGGGCAACACGAAAAGAAGGTCCATCGCTCAGGCGTCTCCGGGGAAGCGGCTGCAGCGCCGCGCTGGCTGCATACTGTGGTATACCGATGCGAAGTCAAGTCCCCGCAATGCCCCCGCGCCCACGCCCACGCCCAAAGGCCCCCCAAACTTTGGACGAAAGGTAAAATCCTTGCCTTGATGGACGAAACGAGGGACAAGAAACCAACCAAAGAGCGCGACCAACCCGCGCCCATAGAGCAGTCACAAGTGCCGTCTCAACGCGCCGTCAAGAAGGGTCATTCCGTGCAACTCGACCGCCGCCCCGTCGCTTCCCTGTGGATCGGGGAAAAGCTGCAATATCTCAACCAGCTCTGCCTCGTGTCGCATCTGCGCCACGGCCATCCCGTGACGCTCTATTGCACCGATACCGTGCAGAACGTCCCCGAGGGCATCGTGGTCCGCCCCGCCTCCGAGATCATGGATATCCCCATGGATATCGTGGCCGAAACCTCCGCCAGCTTCCTGTCCAATGTCTTCCGCTACAAGATGATCCGCGCGACCGGCGCGATCTGGATCGATTGCGACGCCTTCTGCCACCGCCCCTTTCCCGATGACCAGGACTGGATCTTTGCCGGCCACGGCATGCGCGGGGCGCTCAATTGCGGTGTCGTGGGCCTGCCGCGCGACTGCGAGTTGATGGACCGCCTGCTCGATTATTACGACAACCTGCCCGACGCGCCGCCCTGGTGGAACAAGCAGCAGCGCAAGAAGCTGGAAAAACAAAAGGACGCGCCCCATGCCGTCCGCATCTACCGCACTGAACGCACCGCCTTCGGCCCGCAGGCCTTCACCTGGTTCGCGCAGCAAACGGGCGATTTCGACCGCGCCATGACGCCCGATGTGCTCTACCCCGTGCCCTTCCAGCTCAACGACATCTTCTACGACCCCCATGGCCGCGTCGAAGGCTGGTTCACCGACGCGACCCTCTCCGTCCATCTCTACACCAACGGCACGAAACCATGGTGGCGGCGCAACGTGCCGCTCGAAAACTCCTATGCCTGGCGCATGTGCCAGGAGGTCGGCATCGATCCTGCACAGGCGTTGGAAGACTGACACGACAAGGCGCAAAGGAGGCAGTCTTGATGCCCACCCCCGAGCCGCATCTCGATTTCGCCCCCGACCGGCCGATCGACTGGACACCCGTGGTCCATCGCGACGTGGTGCTGGTGCCCTGGGGCGAAAACCCGCCCGGCGGCGCGCGGCGCGCGGCGGGCCTGTTCGATGCCGAAAACCGCTTCCTGCCCGAGGGGCATTGCTGGCGCTACCCGTTCGAGCCGATCACCGTCGAACCGGTCCCGCCCGTGACCGAGGGGCGGATCGAACGGCTGTCGGGGCGCTGGCTTTTCGGCGGGCTTTTCTACGGGCATTTCGGCCATTTCCTTGTCGAGACGACCGCCCGCCTCTGGGCCACGGGGCTCTTCGACGATCTCGACGGGATGGTCTTCTACCCCAAACGGCTTCTCACCCATGAACGGCGCATGTTCCGCGAAACCATGCCCTTCTTCGAGCTCTGCGGCCTTGCCACGCTGGACTTGCGGGTGCCCCAGAAACCCGTCGTCATCGACGAATTGCTGACCCCGCCCCCCGGCTTCGGCATGGGCGAGATGATGGCGGGCCGCCCCGAATACCGCGACTGGATGCGCGCGAACATGGGCCGCGCCATCGCCCCGAACGGCCCCGAGGCGATCTATGTCTCCCGCGCGCGCCTGCCCTCCAAACGCGGCTCCATCTTGCTCGAGGATCGTCTCGAGGCGCTTCTCGAGGCCGAGGGCTACACGATCATCCATCCGCAGGAAGACCCGCTCGAACGCCAGATCGAGATCTGGAAAGCCGCGCGCCGCGTCATCGCGCTCGACGGATCGGCGCTGCATTTCGGCGCCATGCTCCTGCCCGAAGGGGCCGAGGTGGCGATCCTCAATCGCGGCCCCTCCCAGAACATCGAGGATTACATCCTCCAGTTCCGCGCCTTCGCCGGGATCGACCCTTTGCGCATCGACGCGCTCACCGGCTACTTCCACCCCGCAGGCCAGCGCGTCGTCAAGCGCGAGGTCTTTGCCACCCTCGATTTCGCAGCCGTCGGCGCGGCCCTGCGCGCGGGCGGCTTCATCCGCTCCGAAACCCCGTGGCAGAACCCCACCCGCGACGAGATCCTTGCCGCCGCCGCCCATGAGGCGCGGGACGGCACCCTCGACTGGACCGAGATCTGAGGACCCAGCCATGCCCAAGGAATTCGCCTGCGCGCTCACCCATGTCCGGCACGAGGATGTCTTTCTCGAGAAATGGATCGCCCATTACGGCGCGATCGTCGGGCGCGAAAACCTTCATGTCGTGATCGACGGCGATGATTGGGAACCGACAATCGACCTCACCGGCATCCGGACCGAGGTGCTGCTCGACGCGCCCCGCCGCCGCATCCAGAACGACCGTTTCATCGCCAAGCAGATGTCGGGCCGCGCCAACACGCTGCGCAAACGCTACGAACATGTCATTCGCGGCGATTGCGACGAATACGTGGTGATCGACCCCGAGGCCGGTCTCGACTGGCCCGAAGCCTTGGCCGAACTGGGCGAGGATGGCTATGTCTTCGCGCTCGGTGTCGACGTGGTGCAAGGGCCCGATGAAACCGCCTCCGTCGATCCGACCCAACCGATCCTTGGCCAAAGGCGGCAGGGGTTCGTCGCCGATGGCTATTCCAAACCCTTCGTCATCTCACGTTGGGCCAATTGGGCGGGCGGCGCGCACAGGCTCTTGAACCGCAACGTGCGGATGAGCGCGCATTTCACGCTCTTTCACATGGCGCTCTGCGACCGGACCATCGCCAAGGCGCGGATGGAGGCGCGGGGCGGCACCGCCCAGCACCCGAGCTTCGTCGACCACCAGACCCTGCGCCTCAACGCCATCGCCGATGCAGGCCCCGCCCCCCTCGATTATGCCGAGGCGCGCGCCATAGGCCTGTCGCAATTCCCGGTCGAGGCCGATGGCACCCCCGCCACCCGCCCGCGCAAATCCACCGATCCCCGCGCGACCGACAAGGGCCTGCCGGTCATCATCCCCGACCGGTTCTTCGGGCTGGTCTGACCATGACCCTGCCCCCCCTCACCGTTGCGACCATCGCGCGCGAACCCCTGCCCGTGCTCGACCGCTTCCTGCGCTGGCATCTGGCGCAGGGGGCCGCGCGGATCATCCTCTTTCTCGACGACCCGGACGACCCCGCGCAGCACCATTTGACCGGCGATCCAAGGGTCGAAATCCGTCTCTGCACCCCTGCCTTCTGGTCCGCCCTTGGGCTTGAGCCCGACGCCCGCTTCACCCGCCGCCAACGCGCGGTGATGACCCTCGCCTACCGCGACGTGGCAGAGGGCTGGGTGATGATCCTCGACGCGGATGAGCTGATGTGGATGCCGGGCCGCACCCTGCCCGAGGCGCTGGCGACCCTGCCCGCCGAAACCCTGTCGCTGCGTGTGGCCACCGCTGAACAAGTGACACTGGCCGATGGCACAGGCGCTTTCCGCCTGCCCATCCCGCGCGCCGCGGTGAACGGGATCTACGGCGCGGATGCCGATCTGTTCCGCCCCCGCTTCGGCCTTGTCGGCCATCCCGAGGGCAAATCGATCCACCGCGCGGCGCTTCCCGGCCTGCGGCTGAAACTCCACTGGGCCGAAACCGAAACCGGCGAAACCCTCCCCGGCGCACTCTGGGGCGCGGCGGAAAACGCCTATCTCCTCCATTACTTCGCCCCCGGCTACGCCCCGTGGCGGGCCAAGATGGATTGGCGCGCGGGCGCGCATGGCTTTGCGGGACCGCTCAAGGACCGTCTTGCCGCCATCGCCGCCCTGCCCGACCCCGAACCGGGCTACCGCGCACTCTACGACCGCCTCCACCACCTGACCGAGGCGGAGGCCACGGCGCTTGCCGCCGCAGGCGGGCTCCTGCGCACGGCCCCACCTCTGCCCGGCGCCTGAAACCGATGGCCCACGCCCACGCCACGATCCTCTCGATGATGAAGGACGAAGGCCCCCGCCTTCTGGAATGGCTCGCCTATCACCGGCTGATCGGTTTCGATGCGGTCTGGGTCTATACCAACGACTGCCGCGACGGCACCGACGCGATGCTCGACCGGCTCGCGTCCATGGGCCTGTGCCGACACCGCCCGAACCCCGTGCCGCCGGGCAAGAAACCCCAACCCCATGCCCTGACGCTGGCCGAGAAAAACCACGCCCTGCTCGATACCGACTGGCTCCTGCCCATCGACGCCGACGAATTCCTGCACGTCAGGACAGGCGACGGCACGCTCACAGCCCTCCTCGCCGCCTGCCCCACGGGGACCCAGGGCATCGCCGTCAACTGGCGCATGATGGGCTCGAACAAGATCGTGGCATGGTCGCCCGACCCGGTCCTGCCGCAATTCACCCGTGGCGCGCCCACGGATTTCCGACGCGGCTGGGGCGTCAAGACGCTCTTCCAACCCTATCCGCATCTGAAACTCGGCATCCACCGCCCTGGCGTGAAAGGGGCCGCGCAACACCCCGACCGGCTCGACACGCTCCTCGACCGCCACTGGGTCAACGGATCGGGCCTGCGCCTGCCCCCCGGTTTCATGGCGGATGGCTGGCGCGGATCGGCCGCGACCCACGGCTACGACCTGGCCGAGATCGCCCATTTCGCCGTCCAGAGCCGCGAGGCCTATCTGTTGCGGGGCGACCGGGGCAACGTGAACCTCAAGCAAGGCAAATACGACGCGACCTATTTCGCCGTCTTCGACCGGAACGAGGTGGCTCTGCCGGACCTGTCCGCATGGTCGGGCAGGATCGCCGCGCTGGTGGAGGATTGGTTGACCGACACGACGCTCCGCCGCCTCCACGACCAAAGCCGCGACTGGCACCGCACCCGGCTGGACGAGTTGCGCGCCACCCCCGGCTTTGCCGCACAGATGGCGGATCTTGCCCGCGCCGCCGATACACCCATTGCGGCGCTCGATGAGCTGCTCTTCCCCCAACCCCTCGCGCCCGAGGGCAAGGCGCTGGTCGCCCGGATGCGCGCGGCAGGCATCCCCGACCGCGACATCGCCCGCCAGATCGCCGCCCGCGTGGCCGAGCTGGAGGCCGCGCGCGACGCCCGCGACCGCGCCGAACTGCGCGCCATGGGTGTGCTCTCCTAGACGGAAATAACGGTCCTAGAGCGCATCGCGTTCATTCGCATTCACGCGCCGCTCTCTAACCCTTTGATTTCGCATGTCCGAGGAGCGCAAAACCGGTTCCCACTTTTGCGCGACATGCTCTAATTCGTCTTGTCGGGCGGCAGGATCGGCAGGGGGGCGATGGGAATGCCCTCCTCGATCAGGGCGCGCGCCTCTTCGGGCTTGGCCTCGCCATGGATGGGCCGTGCATCGGCCTCCCCCAGATGCATCGCCCGCGCCTCGGCCGCGAACCGCCCGCCCACATAGGTCGAGTTTTTCGCCAGATGCTCGCGCAGGGCGCGCAGCATCTGCTCGGCGGGATGGGCGGGTTCCGACAGGGGCCGGGCGGGTGCCGGGGCGGCGACGGGTTCGGGCGCATCCACCCCCGACACACGCGGGGCCATCAACGCCTTGGTCACCTCCGTCCCGCCACAGATCGCACAAGACACAAGCCCCTTTTCGGCCAACGCATCATAGGCGGCGGCCGATTGGAACCAGCTTTCAAAGCTGTGATCTTGCGAACATTTCAGCGCGTAGCGGATCATCGTCTGTCAAAGCTATGCGGTTGGGGCCCGTGTTCAAGCGCTCTCAGCGCAACGCCTCTGGGTCGAATGTCTCGATCATCTGTTTCAACTCGGCCTCGTCCACCCTTTGCGCGGCCTTCTTGCGGCTCATCCACTTGATCTTGCGCTGCCCCGCCTCGGGGAAAACCTCGTCCACCTGCGAGATTTCCATGGGAAAGACAAGGACCACGCAAGGGATCGACAATTCCTCGTCCAGCCACTTGGAATAGGAATAAAGCCCCAGCACGGTGTCATGCACCCGGCCCCGCAACCCCGCCTCTTCCCAGGCTTCCTGCGCCGCCGCCTCCGATGGGCGCATCCCGTCCATCGGCCAGCCCTTGGGGATGATCCAGCGCCCGCTGTCGAGCGAGGACATCAGCATCACCTCCACCCCGCCCTTCTTCTTGATCCGGTAGGGCAGCACGGCGAATTGCGTCCGCGTCTCGCGCTTGGCGGCGGTCGGAATGCGCAAGGGCGCCTGGATGGTGGGTCTGCGGGCCATGACGCAGGGGTATCGCATGGGCCGCGCCCCCTTGCCAAGCCCGGCTTGACGCCCAAGCCCCCGGCCATACCTTTGCCCCGACGCCCACCGGAGACGCCGATGAACCGCCGCAGCCTGATCGCCACCCTGTCCGCCCTGCCCCTTCTGGGCCTGGCCCGAACCGCGACGGCACAGGGCACGTTCCGCTTCGAGTCGATCGACGGCGGCAGCTACGACATGGCCGATTGGCGCGGGCGGCCCGTTCTGGTCGTCAACACCGCCTCGCTCTGCGGCTACACCCCCCAATATGACGAGTTGCAGACCCTGCACGAGGAATACGGCCCCCGTGGTCTGGTCGTCCTTGCCGTTCCTTCCGACGATTTCCGGCAGGAACTGGCCAGCGACGAAGCAGTTGCCGAATTCTGCGAGGTGAATTTCAACCTCACCCTGCCCATGACCACGATCACCTCGGTGCGCGGGTCGGGCGCGCATCCCTTCTACCGCTGGCTGCGCGACACCTACGGTTTCGAACCGGGCTGGAATTTCAACAAGGTGCTCCTCGATGGCACGGGGCAACTGGTCCAGACCTTCGGCTCAAACACCCGCCCCACCAGCCGCCGCATCCGGGCCGAGGTCGAGGCGCTGATCGGCGCGTGACCTCCCCGCTTTTCCTCGGCTCCGAGATCTATCGCGGCTCCAGCTATGGCGGCTGGCACCCGCTCCGCGTGCCGCGCGTCTCGACCGTGATGGACCTGTCGCGCGCCATGGGCTGGCTGCCAGCGGGCCAATACCGCACCAGCCCCCGCGCCAAGCCAAAGGCGCTCACCATCTGGCACACGCCCGACTATGTCGCGGCGCTCGAACGGGCCGAGGCGGAACAGGCCGTGACCGACCCTGTCCGCGACCGCCACGGGCTCGGGACCAATGCCAACCCGATCTACCCCGAGATGTTCCGCCGCCCCGCCACCGCCGCAGGCGCCTCGCTTCTGGCGGGGGAATTGCTGGCGCAGGGCGGCACGATCTACCATCCGGGCGGCGGCACCCATCACGGCTTTCCCGACCGGGCGGGCGGCTTTTGCTACCTCAACGATCCCGTCCTCTCGATCCTGTCGCTCCGCCGCGCGGGTGCGGCCCGCATCGCCTATGTCGACATCGACGCCCATCACATGGACGGCGTCCAGCACGGTCTGGCGGGCGATCCGCAAACCCTCCTGATCTCGGTCCACGAGGAACGCCGCTGGCCCTTCACCGGCCCGATCGAGGATGACGGGGGCGGCAACTGCCTGAACCTGCCAGTGCTGCGCGGGCTCAACGACACGGAAATGGCCGCGATCCGCGACCGGCTGATCCTGCCCGCGCTTGTCGCTTTCGCGCCCGATGCCATCGTCCTGCAATGCGGGGCCGATGCCGTGACCGAGGACCCGCTGTCGCGCCTCACGCTCTCGAACAACGCCCATTGGGATATCGTGGCGGCGCTCAAGGCGCTTGGCTGCCCGCGCCTTCTGGTGCTGGGGGGCGGCGGCTACAATCCGTGGTCCGTCGGGCGGCTCTGGACAGGCGTCTGGGCCACGCTCAACGGCCACGAGATCCCCGAACGCCTGCCCGAGGCGGCCGAACAGGTGCTGCGCGCGCTGCGCTGGGACAACCCGCCCAAACTGGGCCGCAACCCGCCCGAAGACTGGTTCACCACGCTCCGCGATGCCCCCCGCCCCGGCCCGATCCGCCCCGAGATCGCCGAGCGGCTCGCCCATCTGGCCCTACGCCCCGCCGCGCGCGGGCAGATACCCGAGTGAAAAACTCTGGAATTGACATATCCGATTCTTTTTGTCAGTTTCTGGCGCATCAGATCGCGCAACAGATGCCGGAGCCCCGCCATGAGCTTTCACGGAAAGATCACCACCACCGCCGAGGCCAGCCGCACCGCGGCCCCGGCCCATACCCTGCCCGTCTACGACGCCCGCCGCCTGACCGATGGCGAGGGCACGGCGATGATCGTGCTCGATGACAAGACCTACCAGCTGCGCATCACGCGGGCGGGCAAGCTGATTTTGACAAAGTGACATCGGATCGGATGGTGCGCCTGAAGGCGCACCCTACGCGGCCGGTTCGGCAGGGTGCGCCTGTTACGGCGCACCACCGCCACCAAACCACCCCTACCAACACCCCAACGAAAAAGGCCCCCGAAACCCGGGGGCCTTTTCCAATTCCTTGACGCCGCTCACCCGACCTTGGGCAGCAACTCGTCGAGCGATTTCTTCGCATCGCCATAGAACATCCGGGTGTTCTCCTTGAAGAACAGCGGGTTCTCGATGCCCGAATAGCCCGTCCCCTGCCCGCGCTTGGACACGAAGACCTGCTTGGCCTTCCACACTTCCAGAACCGGCATCCCGGCGATCGGGCTGTTCGGGTCGTCCTGTGCGGCCGGATTCACGATATCGTTCGAGCCGATGACGATCACGACATCCGTATTCGGGAAATCCTCGTTGATCTCGTCCATCTCGAGCACGATGTCATAGGGCACCTTGGCCTCGGCCAGAAGCACGTTCATGTGGCCCGGCAGACGGCCTGCCACGGGGTGGATGGCAAAGCGCACTTCCTTGCCAGCCGCGCGCAGCTTGCGGGTCAATTCGCTGACCGATTGCTGGGCCTGGGCCACCGCCATGCCGTAACCCGGCACGATGATGATGCTGTCGGCCTCGTTCAGGGCGCTCGCCACACCATCGCTGTCGATGGCGATCTGCTCGCCCTCGATGGCCTGCTGCTCGCCCGTCGCACCGCCGAACCCTCCCAGGATCACCGACACGAAGCTGCGGTTCATCGCCTTGCACATGATGTAGGACAGGATCGCCCCCGACGAGCCCACCAGCGCGCCCACCACGATCAACAGGTCATTGCCAAGGCTGAAGCCGATGGCCGCCGCCGCCCAGCCCGAATAGCTGTTCAGCATCGAGACCACGACCGGCATGTCCGCGCCGCCGATCCCCATGATCAGGTGGTAGCCGATGAAGAAGCCCAGAAGCGCCAGCAAAACCAGCGCCCAGGTGCCCGCGCCGCCCAGGTACATGGCCAGCAGCACAAGCGACCCCGCCGCGGCGGCAGCGTTCAGCATGTGACCGCCGGGCAGTTGCTTGGCCGAGGTGTCGATCTTGAACGGCAACAGGCTCGAGGAACCCGACAGCTTCCCATAGGCCACGACCGACCCGGTAAAGGTCACCGCACCGATCCAGATGCCCAGCACCAGCTCGACCCGCAGGATGCCGATCTCGACACCGGTCTTCTTGCCGATCAGCTCGCCGAAATTCGACAGCGTGCCCAAGAGCGCATAGGCTTGCGATGTCAGCGGCCCCTCGGGCTGCGGGAAAGGCAGACCCGCCTGCGCAAAGACAGAGGCGACATTGCCGATCTCCACATGGGCGTTGATGCCCACGAACACGGCGGCCAGACCAACCAGCGAATGCATGATCGCCACCAGTTCCGGCATCTGCGTCATCTGCACCTTGGTCGCCAACTGGTAGCCCACGGCGGCCCCGCCCGCGATCAGGATCAGCGACATGACCCACAGGCCCGATCCCGGCCCGATCAACGTGGCCGCAACCGCAATCGCCATGCCCGCGATCCCGTACCAGACCGCGCGCTTGGCGCTTTCCTGCCCCGACAGACCGCCCAGCGACAGGATGAAAAGAACGCCCGCGACCGCATAGGCCGCAATGGTGAATCCGAAATCCATCTCTTCTACCCCTGCCCGCTCAAGATTTCTGGAACATGGCGAGCATGCGCCGTGTCACGAGGAATCCGCCGAAGATGTTGACGGCGGCCATGAAGATGCCCAGCGCCGCCAGAACCGTGATCAGCACCGAACTGGACCCGATCTGCATCAAGGCCCCCAGGATGATGATCGACGAAATGGCATTCGTGACTGCCATCAGCGGCGTGTGCAGCGAATGGGCCACGTTCCAGATCACCTGGAAACCGATGAAGACCGACAGCACGAAGACGATGAAATGCTGCATGAAGGTCGCGGGCGCGATCAGGCCCACACCCAGAAGCAGCGCACCGCCCACGGCCAGAAGCGTGACCTGGTTCTTGGTCTGCGCCTTGAAGGCCGCGACTTCCTGCGCGCGCTTCTCCTCGGGCGTCAGCTCCTTGGGCTTCTCGCGCTTTTGCACCGCGATGGCCGCGACCTTGGGGGGCGGCGGCGGATAGGTGATCTCGCCCGCGAAAACGGCGGTCGCCCCCCGGATCACGTCATCCTCCATGTTGTGCACGACCGCGCCGTCCTTGCCGGGCGTCAGGTCGGTCATCATGTGGCGGATGTTGGTGGAATAGAGCGTCGAGGATTGCGCGGCCATCCGGCTCGGGAAATCCGTGTAGCCGACGATGATCACGCCATTGTCGGTGACGATGCGCTCGTCCTTCTGGGTCAGCTCGCAATTCCCGCCGCGCTCGGCGGCCAGGTCGATGATGACCGAACCGGGCTTCATCGCCTCGACCATGTCCTTGGTCCACAGGACCGGCGCGGGCCGGCCCGGGATCAGGGCGGTGGTGATCACGATGTCCATGTCCGGCGCGATCTCGCGGAACTTGGCCAGCTGCTTGGCCTGGAATTCCGGGCTTTGCGGGGGCGCATAGCCGCCCGTCGCCGCGCCATCGGGCAATTCATCGGCCGAAAACTCGAGGAACACGAATTCCGCGCCCATCGATTCGATCTGCTCGGCCACTTCGGGCCGCACGTCAAACGCATAGGTGATCGCACCCAAGGACGTCGCCGTGCCGATCGCGGCCAGACCCGCGACACCCGCACCCACGACCAGCACCTTGGCAGGGGGAACCTTGCCCGCCGCCGTCACCTGGCCGGTGAAGAAGCGGCCGAAATTGTTGCCCGCCTCGATCACCGCGCGATAGCCCGCGATATTGGCCATGGACGACAGCGCGTCCATCTTCTGCGCGCGGGAAATGCGCGGCACCATGTCCATGGCGATGATGTTGGTCCCGGCGGTTTTCGCCGCTTCCATCAGCTTTTCGTTCTGTCCCGGATAGAAGAACGAGATGACAAGCTGGCCTTCGCGGAACTTCTTGGCCTCCGCCGTGGTCGGCGGGCGCACCTTGGCGACGATGTCGGCCTCTTTCCACAGCGCGGCGGCGGTTTTCACCACCGTGACGCCCGCGGCCTCGTAGGCGGCATCGGTAAAGCCAGCGGCCCCACCGGCACCCGCCTCGATCACGCAGTCATAGCCGAGTTTCTGAAGCTGGAGCGCGCTGTCGGGGGTCATCGCCACCCGTGCTTCGCCCGGCTCGATCTCCTTCGGAGCCCCTATCTTCACAGTCATCCCCTCTTTGCCGTGACGGACTAGTCGAAAGCCCCATAGCAACACAGGACGCGGTCCACAACTGGGCAAGGCGCGACAGTTTATTGCGCATACATTGGCATACAATTTGCGAAGATTTCAGGACCTTGCGACGGGTCGCAAAGCCCGCCCTTGCAGCCCGCCCCGACCGCGTTACGCTCCCGCCCGTACGGTTGGGGAGGATCGGGGATGGAACATGCAGGACGCCACGCGCTGGTGACGGGCGGCGGCACGGGGATCGGGCTCGACATCGCGCGCGCGCTCGCTGCCGCCGGGGCCGAGGTGACGATCACGGGCCGCAATCTCGACCGGCTCCAGACCATCGCGGCGGGAACCCCCCGCCTCCATCCCCTCGCCATGGATGTGGGCGACGAGGTCTCGGTCCGCGACGGCATCGCACATGCGGCCACCCTGCGCGGGCCCATCGCCATCTGCATCGCCAATGCCGGCATCGCCGAAGGCGCGAGCTTTCACCGCGAAACGCTCGACCATTGGCGCGCCATCATGACCACCAATCTCGACGGCGTCTTCCTGACCTTCCAGGCGGCTCTGGCCACCCTGGGCCGCGAGGATTGGGGCCGGATGATCGCGATCTCCTCCATCGCGGGCCTGCGCGGCCTCAAGGGGGCCAGCGCCTATACCGCCTCCAAACATGGCGTGCTGGGCCTGATCCGGGCCTTGAGCGAGGAACGCATGGGCGGGCCCGTCACCTTCAACGCGCTCTGCCCCGGCTATGTCGACACCCCCATCGTCAGCCGCAACGCCGCCGAGATCGCCACCCGCCAAGGCATCCCCGAGGCCGAGGCCCGCGCCCATCTCGCGCGCGGCAACCGTCACAAGATCCTCCTCCAGACCGAAGAGGTGACAGGCGCCGCCCTCTGGCTCTGTTCGGAGGCCGCGCGCAGCGTGAACGGCCAGGCGATCCAGATCGCGGGCGGACAGGTGACATAACGGCAACGCCCCGGCCCCGGGACCGATGCTGCGTTGCGGCAGAAAATCCAGCCTTGTCGGGCCCTTGCCGCCACCGGAGCCTTCCCGTATGCGATTGCATTCCGGCAAACCCCGAATTTTATTGTGTTTTTCCCGTTTACTTGGCAGCCATTTCTTATATCTGGCAAGATGATCCCCAGAGGGCCGCACCATGCCGATCCAAGACCACCCGCTGCGCTTCCGCCTTGCCAATGAATTGCACGCGCGCCCATTCCCGAATGTGGCCGCCCCCGCGCAGGCGATCTTTCTCGCGATCAAGCAGCCCAAGGATGCCGCCAAGCGCGACCGCGGCCTTGACCGCGCGCATCTGCTGGCGCTGCTGGACCGCTTCGGGGCCGACCATCCCGCCCCCGATGCCACGCATTTCTTCGGCGACCTGGGCAAGTTCCGCCTCAAATGGGAACAGCATACCGAATTCGTGACCTATACCGCCTTCCTGCCCGCGGGCGATGCACGGCCCTTCGACCCCTCGGCCTGGGAGGTCTTTCCCGAGGATTGGCTGGCCAAGGCTCCGGGCGTGCGCATCACCTCGGCCCAGATCCGCATCGAAACCGCCAAGGGCATGGATCAGGACGTGGCCGACAAGCTGGCCGAATGGATGGTTCCCGAAAGCCTTGCCGTCAGCCATGTGCTGGACGAGACCGCCGTGATCGCGGGCGATTTCCGCATCGACAGCAATGGCCACATGCGCTTTGCCGTCTTCTGCAAGGAAGGCACCGACAGCCGCCGGATCGGCCGCATCGTGCAGCGCATCTGCGAGATCGAGACCTACAAATCCATGTCGATGCTGGGCCTGCCCATGGCGCGCGACATCTCCACCCGCATGGGCGAGATGGACGAAAGCCTCGCGGAACTGGTCAATGCGATGACCGGCCATCTGGCCAAACCCGACGAGACATTGGGCCAGTTGCTCGCCATTTCGGCGGAGCTGGAGAAGCTCCAGACCCAAAGCGCCTTCCGCTTCGGCGCGACCGGGGCCTACGAGGCGCTGGTGAACCAGAGGATCGAGGTGCTGCGCGAGGTCCGGTTCATGGGCCGCCAGACCTTTGCCGAATTCATGATGCGCCGCTACGATCCCGCGATGCGCACGATCAAGGCGACGGAACGGCGGCTCCTGTCGATGTCGGAACGCGCGATCCGCGCGGGCGATCTCCTGCGGACGCAGGTCGATGTGAACCGCTCGGCCCAGAACCAGGATCTCCTCGCCAGCATGGACCGCCGCGCCGACATGCAGCTGCGCCTGCAAAAGACGGTCGAGGGGCTGTCGGTCGTGGCGATCAGCTATTACGCGGTGAGCCTTGTCGTCTATCTCATCAGCCCGCTCGCCGAACCCCTGGGCACGTCAAAGACCACGCTCACGGCGCTGGCCGTCGTGCCGGTGGTGCTGGCCGTCTGGGTCATGGTCCGTTCGATCCGGCGGTCGATGGAAAAGTAGGGGTTTCGCCCGCTTCGCGGTCGACTCGTGCGAGGGGGCCCTGCCCCCTCGCGCTCCCCCGGGATATTTATGAAACAGAGAAGGGTTGGGTCAGCCGCCTCTACGCAAAGCCCGGCGCAGGATCTTGCCGGTCGCGGTCATCGGCAGGCTGTCCGCACGGATGATCTTGCGCGGCACGCAATGGGCCGAGACGCGGCTGCGCACGATCTCCTTGAGCGCCGCTTCCATCCCTGACCATTCCGCGCCATCGCGCAGGACGACATGGGCCACCACGATTTCCGTGCGCAAAGGGTCGGGTTCGCCCACCACGGCGGCCATGACCACGTCGGGATGGCGGGCCAGCGCCTGTTCGATCTCGACCGGCCCGATCCGGTACCCGGCCGAGGTGATCACATCATCATCCCGCGCGTGAAAGGTGATCTGCCCCGAGGCATCCCGAGTGGCCAGATCGCCGGTGTAGAGCCAGCCATCCACGATCTTTTTCGCCGTCGCCTCGGGCTTGTTCCAGTAGCGCAGCATCATCACCGGATCGGGCGCGCGCACGCAGACCTCGCCCACCGCGCCCGTGCCGACCTCGCCCGTCGCATCGCGCAAGCTGACATCATGGCCGGGCACGGGCAGGCCCATGGCACCGGGACGGCGCGGCATCGGGCCGGTGCAGGCGGCCAGCACCAGGTTCGCCTCGGTCTGGCCGTAGAATTCGTTGATCGGGCAGCCAAGCCGCGCCTGCCCCCAATCGAGCAGATCCGCGCCCAGCGCCTCGCCCCCCGAGCCCACGGCGCGCAGGCGCAAACCCTCGGGCGGGGCGACCTGCCGCATCAGCCGCAAGGCGGTCGGCGGGATGAAGGCGGCACTGACCCTTTCGCGCCGCATCAGCTCATAGCCCGCCTCGGGATCGAACTTGGCAAAGCGATGGGCGACCAGCGGCACACCGTAGAACAGGCAGGGCAGCGCCATGTCCATCAGCCCCCCGATCCAGGCCCAATCGGCGGGCGTCCAGCCCACATCGCCGGCCTGCGGGAACCCGCCATAGGCCAGTTCGAGACAGGACAGATGGCCATAAAGGAACCGATGCGCGTGCAAGACGCCCTTGGGATCGCCCGTCGTGCCCGAGGTGTAGATCATCACCGCCGGATCTTCGGCCTCCGTCTCGACGGGCCGGAACCCGGAACCGGGGGTCGCGGCCAGATCGTCGAAGCCAAGAACCGGCGCACGCGCGGGCCCGGTCGAAACGATCACCCGCAACCGGGGCAGATCGGGCTCCAGCGCCATCACCCGGTCAAGCGTCGCCCCATCCGTCACGATGGCGCAGGCCCCCGCATCCCCCAGCCGGTAGCGCAGCGCATCTTCCCCGAAGAGCGTGAAGAGCGGCAGGCCGATCGCCCCGAGCTTCATCGCCGCCAGATGCGTGACGAGGGCCGCCGGATGCTGCGGCAAGAGAACCGCCACCCGGTCGCCCCGCCCCACGCCCCGCGCGGCCAGCGCCACGGCCAAACCGTCAGAGGCCGCCTTGAGCCGCCCGTAGCTCCAGACATCGCGCGTTCCATCCCCCTGCAGGTGGATCACCGCCACCTTGTCGGGATCGGCCATGGCCCAGCTGTCGCAGCACAGATGCGCGATGTTCATCCGCCGGGGGATGGACCAACCGAACCCTGCCCGCAGGCTGTCCCAATCGGCGATCTGCTGAAACAGCCGCCGGTCGGCCATGTCAGGCATCGCTGATGACGGTGACGGTCGGCAGCGCGGTCAGCGGAATGCCCAGCTCCTGGAAGGCCTGCAACGACATCCGTGACCCCGAATTGCGCGCACCGCCCGAGGGGCGCAGCGTCAGGAACAATTGCAACCCGTTTTCCGAGATCACGCGCCCGGGCTGCTCGGTGCTGACCAAGGGCGTCTCGATCCACAGGCCGGGATCCGCCGCATCGCCAAGACTTGCGACCGAAAAGCCCATGAAGCGCCCATCGCCCTGCGGCAGGGCCGCACCCGTGCCCCCCTCGACCGTGGCCGAAGGATCGACAGCGGCGATCTGGGGCGACACGTCATCGGGGACGGTCGCGCAGGCACCAAGAGAGACGAGACAGGAAAGGGCGATCACATGTTTCATGCGCGCCAACCTAGGGGCATTCCGCGCCCTCTTCAACAGGCTGCGACAGCCTCTCTTGCCTGTGGCCGTCACCGCCCCTAATCTCCGCGCCATGACCATGACCACGCCCCTCATCGACCCGTTCCATCGCGCCATCAGCTACCTGCGCGTTTCGGTCACCGACCGCTGCGATTTCCGCTGCGTCTATTGCATGGCCGAGAACATGACCTTCCTTCCCAAGAAGGAATTGCTGACGCTCGAGGAACTGGACCGGCTCTGTTCCGCCTTCGTCCGCATGGGGGTGCAGAAACTGCGCATCACCGGGGGCGAACCCCTGGTGCGTCGTGACATCATGACGTTTTTCCGCGCCATGACCCGGCATCTGGATAGTGGCGCGCTCAAGGAACTGACGCTCACGACCAATGGCAGCCAATTGGCGCGGTTCGCCACCGATCTCTACGACGCGGGCGTCCGGCGGGTGAATGTCTCGCTCGACACGCTCGATGACGCGAAATTCGCGGCCATCACCCGCTGGGGCCGCCTGCCCCAGGTGCTCGAAGGGATCGAGGCCGCGCAGAAAGCGGGCCTCAAGGTCAAGATCAACGCCGTGGCGCTGAAGAATTTCAACGAGGATGAGCTCTTCACCCTCCAATCCTGGTGCGCCGACCGGTCCATGGACCTCACCTTCATCGAGGTGATGCCGATGGGCGATCTGGGCAACGAGAACCGGCTCGACCAATATTGGTCGCTCAAGGATCTGCGCGCGCGTCTGGCCGAACGCTTCCAGCTCACCGACCTGGCCGAGCGCACGGGCGGCCCCGCCCGCTATGTCCGGCTGGAGGAGACGGGACAGAAGATCGGCTTCATCACGCCGCTCACCCATAATTTCTGCGAAAGCTGCAACCGCGTGCGGCTGACCTGCACGGGCGAATTGTACATGTGCCTCGGCCAGGAAGACATGGCCGACCTGCGCGCGCCCTTGCGCGCCAGCGCCGATGATGCCGTGCTCGAGGATGCGATCCGCGCCGCCATCGCCCGCAAGCCCAAGGGGCATGATTTCGACTATTCCCGCCAAAGCGTCGCGGGCCAGGTCACCCGCCACATGAGCCATACCGGCGGCTGACCGGATTGGGCGCATCCCGCCTCCGCGCCGCCCTGTCGCTTGGCATCGCGGGGGCGCTGTCGCTCTTCGCGGCGCTTCTGGCCCATGAAATCCTCACCTTCGGCAGCTCCGGCCACGGGATCATCGGGCGCGTGACCTGCCCCGATTGGCCCTGCCCGACGCTCTCGGTCATCACCGTGGGGCTCGTGTTCAAGGGGATCGGCGCGGGCCTTGCGCTTGCCTGCCTCGGCGCGCTCCTGCCCCATGCCCCGGCGCGGCTCTGGGGGGCGGGGCTTTTGTGGGTCTTGCAATACCTCTGGGGGCTTGTCGGCATCGCCTCGGGCTACCGCGACCAATTCGGGCCGGACTGGCACTGGTGGCAACCTTTCGCGGTCCTGATGTGGGACCCTGTCACCACGCCCGCCCTGCTGATCGTGGGGCTTTTGGCCTGCCTCGGGCTCGACCGGCTCATGGCCGGTCCTGCGCGGCCCTCATGATCAGGATCGGCCGCTCCATCGCCAGCAGCACCAAGCCCCCCGTCCCGTCGATATCGAAGCCCGTCACCTGCGCCAGCGCTGCGAAAAACCGCTGTTCCTGCGCCATGATCGGCTCGGGACAGGCCATCATCGTGGCCCCCGCCTGCCCGATCGCCAGCCCCTCGCCGGTCAGATCGTAACCGGCGAACCAGCGGTTGCACCCGCCCGATCCCGCCACCCGCCCATCGGCCCCGAAACCAAGCGTCAGACGGCTGTCCGCGATCACCGGATCGCCCGCGATGCTCTCGACCCGCCACGCCCCCCGCAGCAGGTCTTCGGGCAGCCCGCCGCAGCCCTGCAGGACCTGATCCCCCATCGCCACCGCCAATGTCTCAGGATAGGGCATCCCCGTCATGCTGTCGCGGCAGATCGCGGGCTTGCGCCGCAGCACCGCGTCCCCTGCCGTCACCCTCAGCGCGCCCTCGGCTGTCAGGGCGCTTTCCGTCACGGGCAGGATCACATCCTCCATCCCCAGACGGCGCAGCACCATCTGCCCCGACGCGATCTCGACCGACCAGAAAGGTTCATTGCCCCGCCCGCGATAGGCCCGCGCCTCGGGCGGCAGGGACGCGCGGCATTCGGGCAGCGCCACCCCGTCAAGCGCCACCTGCGCCACGCCGGCCCTGTCCCAGAAATACGTCTCCGCCTGCCCCGACACCTCGTAGCGCGCGCCCGAGGCGGCGGGGACAGGCGCCATCACCACCCAATCCCGCCCGGTATCGAGCACCACATTCCCCTCCGCCGCCCCGACGCGCAGGGGCAGATCGCCACAGCGATAGCTTGCGGGAAAAACCCCGGCCTCGTGGCGGACAAGCCCGATCTCGCCCAGATCGCCCATGGCCCCGTCGAGGACCACAGGTTCCCCCAGCCACTCCGCAACCGCCCCCAGCATCAGACCTGCGCGCAGGATGCCCACGGCCTCCCCCGGCACCTCCAGCGAAAAGGGGATGGGCACCTGCCGCCCGTCGCTCGGCACCCGCGCCTCGGCCAGGAGCCGCCCATCGGGCGCGGTCAGTTCGACCACCAGAACCGCATCTTGCGGCAGCGCGATCCTGTCCCGATAGGTCACGCTGCCCGTCAGCCGCTGATCGGCCAGCGCAGCGCCGGCAGACAGCATCAGGCAAAGGGCAAGGGCGGCACGGATCATGGCAACCTCCGTAAAAGCAGCCGGGTCAGCCTAACCCCCGCCGCCCCGTCCCGGAACAGATTTCACCGCCCCTCAAAGCCGCGCGCGAAAACCCGCCTCAGGCGGCGGGCAGACGCCGTTCCACGATCTCGGCCCACCACGAACAGCCCGCCGGGATCGCCTCGTCGTTGAAATTGTATTTCGGGTGGTGGACATTGGCCGTGTCGCCATTGCCGACAAGGATATAGGCCCCCGGCCGCGCATTCGACATGAAGGCGAAATCCTCGCCCCCCATCACCTGCGGCGCCTCGGCGCAATCGCCCGAAACCGCGCGCGCGACATCGGCGGCAAACTCCGTCTGGGCATCGGCATTGATCATCACCGGATAGCCGCGCCGGTAATCGACCCGCGCCGCGCCCCCGAATGTCGCCGCCGTCCCCTCGGCAATCGCCTTCAGCCGTTCCTCGGCCATGTCCTGGATACCGGGGTCAAGCGTGCGCACCGTGCCCTTCAGATGCACGGTCTCGGGGATGACGTTATAGGCCTTGGACCCTGTCTCGAAGCTTGTCACCGACACGACCACCTGTTTCACCGGGTCCGCATTGCGGCTGGCAATCGTCTGCAACGCCAGCACGATATGGGACGCGATCACCGTGGTATCGAGCGTGTCATGGGGCTTGGCCGCATGACCGCCCCGGCCCGTCACGTAGATGTCGAATTGATCGGCCGCGGCAAAGAACGGGCCGGACCGGATCGCGAATTGGCCGGTCGGAACCCCCGGCCAATTGTGCATCCCGTAGACCTCTTCGATGTTCCAGCGCTCCATGATCCCGTCATCGACCATTTCCTTGCCGCCGCCGCCGCCTTCTTCGGCGGGCTGAAAGATCACGGCCACCGTCCCGTCGAAATTGCGCGTCTCGGCCAGGTACTTGGCCGCGCCCAACAGCATGGCGGTATGCCCGTCATGCCCGCAGGCATGCATCGCGCCCGGCGTTTTCGACGCGTAGTCCAGACCCGTCTCCTCGTGGATCGGCAGCGCATCCATATCCGCGCGCAGCCCGATGGTGCGCCCCGACCTGTCGGATTTGCCCTTGATGATCCCCACGACGCCCGTGCGCCCCAGCCCCGTCACCACCTCGTCACAGCCGAATTCGCGCAGCTTTTCGGCCACCACGGCGCTGGTGCGATGCGTCTCGAACAGGATCTCGGGGTTCTCGTGCAGATCGCGCCGCCACGCGGTGATCTCGGGCAGCAATTCGGCGAAACGGTTCTTGACGGGCATCTTTCTCTCTCCTTCTGAGGGCGTCAGGCGGTCGGCAATCGTCGCTCGACCAGTTCGGCGAAGAAACTGCATCCATAGGGGATGGCCTCGTCGTCGAACGCATATTTCGGGTGATGGCACATGGCGCTGTCGCCATTGCCCATGAAGACATAGGCGCCGGGCACCTTCTCCAGCATGTAGCTGAAATCCTCGGACGGCATGATCGGTTGGGTATCCTCGATCACGCCCCGGCCCACCGCGCGGGCGGCATCGCTGGCGCGCACGGCGCCTTCGGCATCGTTCACCGTCACCGGATAGCCGGGGTGCCAGATGACCTCCGCGCTTGCACCGAATGCAGCCGCCGTATGCACCGCCACCTCGCGCACCCGCGCCTCGGCTAGCTGTCGGTATTCGGGGTCGAGCGTGCGCACCGTCCCCTCCATCCGCGCCACGTCGGGGATGATGTTCGACGCCCCGCTGTCGGTGCCAAAGGTGCCGACCGTCAGCACCACGCGCTTGAGCGGGTCCACGTTGCGCGACACGATGGAATGCAGCGCGATCAGGATATGGGCCGCGACCAGCGTGGTGTCGATGGCGCGATGCGGTTCCGCCGCATGGCCGCCCTTGCCCGTCACGATGATCTCGAATTCATCCGAACTTGCCTGCAAGGGACCGGGCCTTGTCGCGAAAATCCCCACCGGAATCCCCGGCGCATTGTGGATGCCGTAGATCTCGTCGACCGGAAAGCGGGTGAACAACCCGTCGTCGATCATCGCCTTGGCCCCCGCGCCCCCCTCTTCGGCAGGCTGGAAGATCACCACGACGCTCCCGTCGAAATTCCGCGTCTCGGCCAGATACTTGGCCGCCCCCAGCAGCATCGCGGTATGCCCGTCATGCCCGCAGGCATGCATCTTGCCCGGCACCTTGGAGGCATAGGGCAGCCCCGTCGCCTCCTCGATCGGCAGCGCATCCATGTCGGCGCGCAACCCGATCGCGCGCCGCGAGGCCCCCTTGCCCCGGATCACACCCACGACGCCCGTCCGCCCGACGCCTTCCACCACCTCATCGACGCCGAACTCGCGCAGCCGCGCGGCGACAAAGGCCGCCGTCTCATGCACCTCGTAAAGAAGCTCGGGGTTCTCATGCAGATGATGCCGCCAGCCCGCGATCTCGGGCAGCATCTCGGCGAAACGGTTCTTGATCGGCATATGTCCCCCCTCAGCCCACCGGCATCCGGCGCTCGATCAACTCGGCGAAAAACGAACAGCCATAGGGGATCGCATCGTCGTTGAAATCATATTCCGGGTGATGGACCTTTTTCGTATCCCCATTCCCGATATGGACAAAGGCACCGGGCCGGGCCTGCAGCATGTAGCTGAAATCCTCGGCCCCCATGCGCGGCGGGCGGCCCCAGCGGACCATCCCCTGCCCCGCCACGGCCTCGCAGACCTCGGCGGCAAGCCGCGCGTTCTCCTCGTGGTTCACCGTCACCGGATAGCCCCGCTCATAGGTCACCTCGGCGCTGCAGCCATAGGCCTCCGCCGTGGCCGTCACGATGGCCTTGATCCGCGCCTCGGCCAGATCGCGCACGCCCTCGTCGAGCGTCCGCACGGTTCCGGCCAGCATCACGCTGTCATCCACCACATTCGTCGCCGCCGATTCCGTCTGCATCACGCAGATCGACACCACCACCGATTTCAGCGGATCGACCGACCGGCTGGCGACCGTCTGCAATGCCATGACCGTCGCACAGGCCGCAGGCACCGGGTCGATCACGTTATGGGGCTGGGCCGCGTGACCGCCGCGCCCCCGCACGACGACCCGCAATTCATCCGCCGCCGCCATGATCGGCCCGGGTGCCACGCCGAATTCGCCCACGGGCAATCCCGGCTCATTGTGCATCCCGTAGACCTCGCGGACGCCCCAACGCTCCATCACCCCGTCCTCGATCATGGCAAGCGCACCCGCGCCCCCCTCCTCGGCCGGTTGAAAGAGCAAGACCACCGTCCCGTCGAAATTCCGCGTCTCGGCCAGGTATTTCGCCGCCCCCAAAAGCATCGCCGTATGCCCGTCATGGCCACAGGCATGCATCTTTCCCGCCGTCTTCGAGGCATGGGGGAGCCCGGTCTTTTCCGACATCGGCAGCGCGTCCATATCCGCCCGCAACCCGATACAGGCCCCGCGCGTGTCGCTCCGCCCCCGGATCACGCCCACGACACCCGACCGGCCCACGCCGGCCACCACCTCGTCGCAGCCGAAGTCCCGCAGCCTGTCCGCCACCAGCGCGGATGTGCGCGGCAGATCATAGAGGATCTCAGGGTTCTCATGCAGATCACGCCGCCACGCGGTGATTTCCTCGTGCAGATCGGCCAGACGGTTCTTCACGGGCATGTCGTCATCCTTCGTTCAAGACGCCCAGCAGCCGCTCCATGAAGGCTTCGCCCTTGGTCAGCTGCTCGACATACATGTATTCATTGGGTTGATGGGCCTGCGCGATATTGCCAGGGCCGCAGACGATGGCCGAATAGCCCGCATCCTGGAACTGCCCCGCCTCGGTCCCGTAGCTTACCACGGCCGTGCCGTTCTCGCCGGTCAACCGCCGCACCAATGCTTCCGCCGCGCCATCTTGTTCCGCGCGCAGCCCCGGAATGTCCCAGCGCGGCAGGGCGGTGATGCCCGCCTCGGGCCGCACCGCCTTCATCCCCGCCTCGATCCGGGCGATCTCTTCCAGGATGCGCTCGGCCCACAGGGCATTGGGCTCCGCCGGAACCGTCCTTGCCGACAGGACAAACGTGCAATCCTTGGCCGTGATGTTATGCGCCGTCCCGCCCTGGATCATCCCCACATGGAGCGAGGTATAGGGCGGGTCGTAATCGCTCGCCGGATCGGCCTTTTCCGCGTTTTCCGCATTCACCCGGTTGGCCCAGTCGATCAGCCGCGCCGCTTCCATGATCGCCGACACGCCCCGATAGGCGAGCGAGGAATGCACCTCGAACCCGTGGAAATGCAGGTCGAACCCCACGCCTCCCTTGTGGCCGTTCACGATGCCCCATTCGGTGGGCTCCCCGATGATGGCCAGCGCGGCTTTCGGCATATGGGCCTGCATCGCCGCGATCATCGGCGGCGCGCCGGTGCAGCCGATCTCCTCGTCCCGGCTCAGGCACAGTTGTAGCGGCCGCTTCACGCCGCGCTTGTGCGCCTCGACCGTGGCCCAGATCGCCAGCGCGTCGAATCCTTTCATGTCGCAGGTGCCGCGCCCGTAAAGCTTGCCGTCCTTTTCCACCACGCTGAACGGGTCACTGTCCCAGGCCTGCCCATCGACCGGCACGACATCGGTATGACCCGACAAGATCACGCCGCCCGCGACCTCGGGGCCGACATGGGCATAGAGACTGGCCTTGGTCCCGGTCGGGTCCATGTCGCGGTGGCAGGCGATGCCATGCCCGCCAAGATAATCTTCGACCCAATCGACCAGCGGCAGGTTGCTGTCGCGGCTGACGGACGGAAAGGACACAAGCCTGTCGAGCAGGGCCCGCGGACTGAGGACAGCGGTCATGGAATGCTCCGGGTGATTGCCCGCCGACCCTGTGCCAGCCATGCCGGGCCGTCAAGCCCGCGCCGGAAATGCTGCACAACCATTAGGCACCTGCCGAAACCGGGTGCAACTTCCGGCGATTGCGGCTTGCGAGCCGCTTTTTTCATGTTAGCGTCACCAAAGATTGCAGCCGCCCACGCATCGACAAGAGGCGGCGCACCAACAGGTAGGGGAGCATCTGACGATGCCCGACGGGGCCACGCCCTTCGTCCTTGATGTCAAGGACCTCAAGACCGTTTTCCGCACCCGGCGGGGCGAGGTTCATGCCGTCAATGACGTGAGCTTCACCCTCAAACCCGGCGAATTGCTTGGGGTTGTGGGCGAATCCGGTTCCGGCAAATCGGTCACGATGATGTCGCTGATCCGCCTCCTGCCCATGCCCCCCGCCGAAATCCGGGGCGGCAGCGTCCTGTTCGAAGGTCAGGACCTCGCCCGCGTCTCCGAGGATGCGATGCGCGCCATTCGCGGCGCGCGGATCGGCATGGTCTTCCAGGACCCGATGACCAGCCTCAACCCGGTCTTCACCGTCGGCTACCAGATCACCGAGCCCTTGCGCACCCATATGGGCCTGACCAAGGCGCAGGCCGCCAACCGCGCCGTCGAATTGCTGGACCTGGTGGGCATCCCCGATGCCCGCCGCCGCCTCGACGACTATCCCCACCAGTTTTCCGGCGGCATGCGCCAGCGCGTGATGATCGCCATTGCGCTGGCCTGCGACCCCAAGGTGCTGATCGCCGATGAACCCACCACCGCGCTCGACGTGACGATCCAGGCCCAGATCCTCGAACTGATCAAGGATCTGCGCCAGAAACTCGGCATGGCGATCGTCTGGATCACCCATGACCTGGGCGTGATCGCGGGCATCGCGGACCGTGTGATGGTCATGTATGGCGGGCAGGTCGTCGAACAGGCCCCCGTGCGGGAGCTTTTCGCCAATCCCCAGCATCCCTATACGCGGATGCTTCTGGAAACCGTCCCCAACATCCGGGGCGACCGGCAGGAAAAGCTGCGCGTGATCCAGGGCCAGCCCCCGATCCTGTCCAAGGCCCCCGAAAGCTGCCCCTTCCGCGCCCGCTGCCCGCAAGCCTTCGACCGCTGCGCGGCCCAGAACCCCGCCCGCTTCGATGTCGGCCCCGCCCATGACGCGGCCTGTTTTTGGGATTTCAAGACGGGGGCACCGCGCCATGCGTGACATGGGAACCCGGAAAAAACTGGTCGAGGTCAAGAACCTCAAGATGCATTTCCCGATCCGCTCGGGCCTCCTGCGCCGCGTCACCGGCGCGGTCAAAGCCGTCGATGACGTGAGCTTCGACATTTTCGAGGGCGAGACGCTGGGCCTTGTGGGCGAATCCGGTTGCGGCAAATCCACCTGCGGCCGCGCCGTCCTGCGGCTTTATGAACCGACCGCGGGCTCGATCATCCTCGATGGCGAGGAAATCGCCCACGCCCCCTTCGACAAGCTGCGCCGCCTGCGCCCCAAGATGCAGATGGTCTTCCAGGACCCCCAGGCCTCGCTCAACCCCCGCATGACGGTGGCGGGCATCATCGGCGAACCGCTGATGGAACATGGCAAGATGTCGTCCAAGGAACGGCTCGACCGCATCTACGAATTGATGGATGCCGTGGGCCTCAACCGCGATTTCGCCAACCGCTACCCGCACGAGTTTTCCGGCGGCCAGCGCCAGCGGATCGGCATCGCCCGCGCGCTCGCGCTCAACCCCAAATTCATCGTCTGCGACGAACCCATCGCCGCGCTTGACGTGTCGATCCAGGCCCAGGTCGTCAATCTTCTGGAAGAACTCCAGGACAAGCTCGGCCTGACCTATCTCTTCATCTCCCACGATCTGTCCATGGTCCGCCACATCGCCGACCGCGTCGTGGTGATGTATCTGGGCAAGGTGGCCGAGATCGGGCCCCGCGACGGGCTCTACGACGATCCGCTCCACCCCTATACCAAGGCGCTCCTGTCGGCCGTGCCCGAACCCGATCCGGTGGCCCATGACAGCGCCAACCGCACGATCCTGCAAGGCGATGTGCCCAGCCCCGCCAACCCGCCCAAGGGCTGCAACTTCTCGACCCGCTGCCCCGTGGCGATGGACATCTGCCGCCGCCTCGACCCCGAGGTGACCGAGGTCAAGCCGGGCCGCTTCGTCGCCTGCCACCTCTATACCGAGACAACAAGCCAGACCGCGGGCAACGCGGCACAAACCGTTGGGGCATGAGCATCCAACAAGGAGAGAGAGACAGAAAATGAAACGCACTTCCCTTCTGCTCGGCGCGACCGCGCTGGTGCTGGCCCCTGCGGCCGCACTGGCCGAACGCGGCTCGTCGGGCCATCTCAACATCATCTACTGGCAGGCGCCCTCGACGCTGAACCCGTATCTCTCGGGCGGCACCAAGGAAGTCGAATCCGCCTCGCTGATCCTCGAATCGCTCGCGCGCTTCGATGACACGGGCACCATGGTGCCCTGGCTCGCCGAAAGCATTCCGACCGTGGAAAATGGCGGCGTGTCCGAGGATCTGACCTCGATCACCTGGACCATCGCCGAAGGCGTGACCTGGTCGGATGGCTCGGCGCTGACGCCCGCCGACTTCATCTTCACCTGGGAATATTGCACCCATCCCGAAGGCGGCTGTGCGCAGGCCAGCTATTTCGACGGCGTGACCAGTGTCGAAGCCGTGGATGACCGCACGCTGCGCGTGAATTTCGCCAATTCCACGCCCTTCCCCTATACCGCTTTCGTGGGCTCCGAATCCCCCGTGCTTCAGGCCGCGCAATTCGCCGATTGCCTCGGCGCACGCGCCCCCGAATGCACCGAGGCCAACTTCGGCCCGATCGGCACCGGCCCCTTCGTGGTCGATGACTTCCGCCCCAACGACGTGATCGAACTGTCGGCGAACCCGAACTTCCGTTTCCCCGACCGTCCCTATTTCGCGACCGTGACCTTCAAGGGCGGCGGCGATGCGACGGCGGCGGCACGCTCCGTCTGCGAAACCGGCGAATTCGACTACGCCTGGAACCTGCAGATCGACCCGACGATCCTCTCGGGCATGGCAGCGCAGGGGAATTGCACCGTCGTGACCGCCTTCGGCACCTCGGTCGAGCGTCTGCACCTCAACCAGACCAACCCCGACCCGGCGCTGGGCGATGCCCGCTCCACCGTCGAGGGCGGTCCGCATCCGTTCCTGACCAACCCGATCATCGGCCAGGCCATGTCCATGGCCATCGACCGCGCGCTAATCGTGGAAATCGGCTACGGCGCCGGTGGCCAGCCCACCTGCAACGTGCTCCCCGCGCCCGAGCTCTATGCCTCGACCGCCAATGACGCCTGCCTCGTGCAGGACATCCCGGGCGCCATCGCGCTTCTGGATGGTGCGGGCATCGTCGACAGCGACGGCGACGGCATCCGCGAATACGAAGGCACGCCGCTCCGCGTCCTCTACCAGACCTCGACCAACGCCGTCCGTCAGGACACGCAGGCGCTGATCAAGCAGTGGTGGGCGGAAATCGGCATCGACGCGGAACTGCGCAACATCGACGCTTCGGTCTTCTTCGGCGGCGATCCGGCTTCCCCGGACACGTTCCAGAAGTTCTATGCCGATGTCGAGATGTACACCAACAACTTCGCCGGTGTGGACCCGCAGGCCTACATGGCAAGCTGGCTTTGCTCCGACATCCCCGGACCCGACAGCCAGTGGCAGGGCTCCAACATCCAGCGTTTCTGCGATCCCGCCTATGACGCGCTGGTCGCCGAAATGGCGCAGACCGCCGACCTTCAGGAACGCGGCCGCATCGCACGTGCCCAGAACGACATGATCATCCAGAGCTATTCGATCATCCCGCTGGTGCACCGTGGCGGCGTCTCGGCCCATGCCGCCTCCATCGAAGGCATCCGCATGTCCGACTGGGATTCGGAACTGTGGAACATCATGGACTGGCGTCGCGCCCAGTGATGGCCTGACCTGACACCGGCCCGCGCCGCCCCCGTGGCGCGGGCCATTTCACGACACCTGACCCGAAACCCATGACCCGAGGCGTTGGCCCATGCTGACCTACACGATCCGACGGCTGATCCTTGCGATCCCGACGCTTCTGTTCATCAGTTTCATCATCTTCCTGATCGTCAAGCTGTCACCCTCCGATCCCACGGCGGGCCTGCCCCTCACCATCCCGCCCGAGGTCCGCGAACAGATCCGCGAAAGCCTGGGCGTGAACGATCCGGTGATGGTCCAGTATGTCAAATGGCTCAAGCTCATGGTCTGGGACGAGCCGCTCCACCTGATCCAGAATGCCACCGGCTGGCAGATCGCGCCCGACGGGCCGCGCATCATCTCCTATCAGACCCGCAGCCCGGTCATGGACCTGATCGTCCAGCGCATGCCCCAGACGCTCTGGGTGGTGGGCACCTCCTATATCGTCGGCATCCTGATCGCCCTGCCCTTGGGCATCATCTCGGCCTATCGGCAATATTCCGTCTTCGACCAGGTCGGCACCTTCATCTCCATGGTGGGCTTTTCGGTCCCCACCTTCTTCACCGGCGTCCTCTTCATCGTGATCTTCGCGGTGAACCTCGGCTGGTTCCCGTCTGTCTATGACACGACCCATGTCGTCACCGATTGGGACAGTTTCGTGGTCCAGCTCAAACAGATCATCATGCCCGTGATGGTTCTGGGCCTCTACAACGCCAGCCAGATCAGCCGCTACCTGCGCGCCTCCATGCTCGACAACCTCAACCAGGATTACGTGCGCACCGCGCGCGCCAAGGGCCTGGGCGAAAAGACCGTGGTGCTGGTCCATGTGCTCAAGAACTCGATGATCCCGGTCGTCACCGTCATCGCGCTCAACGTGCCCGCCGTCTTTGGCGGCGCGATCATCACCGAACAGGTGTTCAAGGTGAACGGCATCGGTCAGCTCCTGATCATCGCGATCCAGGGCGGCGACGTGCCCGTGGTGCAGACCGTCTCCTTCATCTTCGCCGTGCTGATCGTCCTGTTCAGCCTCATCGCCGATTTGCTCTATGGCGTGCTCGACCCGAGGATCCGCTATGACTGACACCACCGGCTCCAAGCCCCAGGCGATGGAATTCGAGACCTACCGCGCCCCCCGCAACCAATGGTGGGATGTCTGGGACCAGTTCAAGACGCACAAGGGCGCGCTCTTCGGCTTGGGCTTTTTCATCTTCACGCTTCTCTTCGTCTTTCTCGGCCCGCTGATCTGGACGATCGATCCGCAATATATCGACATCCGCGCCCGCAATTCCGGCCCCAGCCTCGCCCATCCGATGGGCGCCGACCAGCTGGGCCGCGACACGATGGCCCGCATGATGGCGGGCGGCCAGACCTCCATCGCGGTCGGCCTGACAGCCATGGCGCTGGCGCTGTTTCTCGGCTCGCTGATCGGCGTGCTCGCGGGCTATTTCAAGAAACTCGACGGCCTCCTGATGCGGACGACCGACCTGTTCCTCGCCATGCCGCTCCTGCCGCTCCTTCTTGTCACCATCATGCTCTTCCGCGATCCGCTGCGCGCCAGCTTCGGGCCCGAAGGCGGCATCTTCATCCTGATCGTCGTCATGATCGGCGTGACCTCCTGGATGCAGACCGCCCGCGTCGTCCGCGCCGAGGTTCTGGCGCTCAAGGAACGCGAATTCGTGCTGGCCGCCAAGTCCATCGGCACGCCCAGCCACCGGATGATCACCCGCCACCTTCTGCCCAACGTGATGTCGCCGATCATGGTCTCGGCCACGCTCGGCATCGCGAATGCGATCATCACCGAATCTGCCCTCTCCTTCCTCGGTCTGGGCTTCCCCTCCGACTTCCCGACCTGGGGACGGCTCCTGTTCGACGCGACCGATTGGCTGACCCAGCATCCCGAACGGGTGATCTGGCCGGGCATGGCGATCTCGCTGACGGTGCTCTCTGTCAACTATATCGGCGACGGTCTGCGCGATGCGCTCGACCCGCGCATCCGGGGACGGTAAGAAACGGGTAACCTTCGGGCTTCCGAGGGGGAAAAGCGGCAAGGTTTCGTTAAGAGACACCGCCGTTTTTCAACCCTTTCTTAACGACTGAGGCCCCATCATGCCCTGGCTCTACCTCCTCCTCGCCATCGCCGGCGAAGTCGTCGGAACCACCGCGCTCAAGGCCTCGGACGGCTTCACGCGGCTTGGTCCCAGCCTTCTGGTGATCCTGGGCTACGGCATCGCCTTCTACCTTCTGGCCCAGGTTCTGCGCACCATCCCGCTCGGCATCACCTATGCGATCTGGTCCGGTGTGGGGGTGGCCGCCGTCACGCTGATCGGCTGGCTCGCCTATGGCCAAAGACTTGATATCCCTGCCATTCTCGGTATCGGCCTGATCGTGGCGGGCGTGCTTGTTCTGAACCTGTGGTCGGGCGCCACCCCGTGACGTGGCGTCGCCGGACCTTGCAGGTTGACGGATGCGCCCGCACCTCTAGCCTCTGACATAGACGCCCAAGGCGGAGGAACCATGGCCATCTCCCTGACCGTGAACGGCACCACCCACGAGGTGCAACTCCCTGATAACGTTCCACTTTTATGGGTCTTGCGGGATGAGCTGGGCCTGACCGGCACGAAATACGGCTGCGGCGTCGCCGCTTGCGGGGCCTGCACCGTCCATATCGAGGGCGAGGCCGTCCGCTCCTGCCAGGTCGCCCTAGCCGATGTCTGGGGCCCGGTCACGACGATCGAAGGGCTCGGCACACCCGATGCGCTCCACGCCCTGCAACAGGCCTGGGTCGACCACCAGGTCGCGCAATGCGGCTATTGCCAATCGGGTCAGATCCTGCAAGCCGCTGATCTTGTTGCCCGAAATCCCACACCCACCGATGCCGACATCGACGAGGCCATGGCCGGAAACCTCTGCCGCTGCGGCACCTATCCCCGCATCCGCGCCGCGATCCACGCGGCAGCCGCTACGCTCCGGGAGGGTTGAGGGATGCCGAATTGGGGCAAGATCGCGCGCCGCAGCTTCCTGATCGGATCGGCCGCCGTCGCGGGCGGCGTCGCCTTCGGCATCTGGCAATACCGCCGTGACCTGCCCAACCCGCTCGAGCCGGGCGAGGGCGAGGTGACGCTGAACCCCTGGATCATCATAGACGCCCAGGGCGTGACCCTGATCGCCGCCCGCGCCGAGATGGGGCAAGGCGTCTACACCACCCTGCCCGCATTGGTCGCCGAAGAGCTGGACGTGGCCTGGGACCAGGTTCGCGTGATCCACGGCCCGGCGGCAAAAGCCTATTATAATGCGGGGCTTATGAGCCACGCGCTGCCCTCCACCGACTATGACCGGACCGCATGGCAAGAGATGATGATCGAGGCGATGTCGATCATCCCCAAGACCATCGGCCTGCAGGTGACGGGCGGCTCGACCTCCACGCTCGATGCCCATGACAAGCTGCGCCAAGCCGGCGCGACGGCGCGCGAAACCCTCAAACAGGCCGCAGCCAGACGCCTGTCCGTGGACGTCGAGACGCTGACAACCCGCGATGGCCGCGTCATTGCGCAAGATGGCACCGAACTGACCTACCAGGAGCTGGCAGAAGCCGCCGCCGCCATCGACCCGCCGCGCCGCGTGGCGCTGCGTCCGGCCTCTGACTGGAAGTATCTCGGCCGCGCCATGCCGCGCCTCGACATGGTGGAAAAGGTCACGGGCACCGCGACCTTCGGGATCGATGTGCGCCTGCCCGGGATGCGTTTCGCCACCGTCCGGATGAACCCGCGCCTTGGCGGGCCGATGCTGTCCTTCTACGCGACCGAGGCCGAGGCGATGCCGGACGTAGACCGTGTCATCGACCTTGGCACCGGAATTGCTGTCGTCGCATCAAACACTTGGCTTGCCATGCAAGCCGCCGATGCCGTCCGGATCGACTGGGGCCCAGCCCCCTATCCCGAGACCTCCGAGGCGCTGATGGCGGTGATCCGCGCGGCACTCGATGCCCCGCCCAATTCCACGCTCCGCGATGACGGCGACGTGGACAGCGCCGCCGATATGGCCACCGACCGCGTGATCGAGGCCGACTACACCGTACCATGGCTGGCGCATGCCACGATGGAACCGATGAGTGCGGCGGCCCATTTCACCGGCGACAGGCTCGAGATCTGGACCGGTAGCCAAGCCCCCGGTTTCGCCGAACGCGCCGCCGCCGAGGCGACCGGCCTGTCCCCCGAACAGGTCACCTGCCACGTGACCTACATGGGCGGCGGCTTTGGACGACGGGGAGAATATGATTTCGTGGTGCTGGCCGCCCGCGTCGCCCAAGCCATGCAAGGCACGCCCGTTCAGGTCACATGGTCCCGCGACGAGGACATGCGCCACGATTTCTACCGCCCCGCCGCCGCGGCCCGGATGCGCGGCGTGATCCGGAACGGTTTTGCCCATGCGCTTGATGGTCGTGTCGCGGCGCCCTCTGTCACGCGGCAATCCATGGCCCGCCTGACCGGAAATGCACCGCCCGGCCCCGACAAGGGCCATGTGGAGGGGATGTTCAACCAGCCCTATGCCATCCCGAATTACCGCGTGTCAGGGCATCTGGCGGAGCTGTCGGTGCCCATCGGCTTCTGGCGGTCGGTCGGCAATTCCTTCAACGGCTTCTTCATGGAAAGCTTCATGGACGAAATGGCCATCGCCGCAGGGCGCGATCCGCTGGCCTTTCGCCTTGATCTGGCCGAACGCGAACATGGGCCGAGTGCTGCCGTCTTGCGCGCCGTGGCCGAGATGTCGGCCTGGACCGCCCCCCGCCCCGAGGGCACGGGAAAGGGTGTGGCGATGACCCATTCCTTTCACACGCCCGTCGCCGTGGTGGTCGAGGTTGCTGACAGGGATGGCGATATCGCGCTGACGCGGGCCTGGATCGCCTGCGACGTGGGCAGGGCGCTCGATCCCGCGATCATCGAGGCGCAGATGGTGGGCGGCCTCGTCTATGGCCTGTCGGCTGCGATCATGGAGGAGATCTCCTTTGCCGGCGGCGAAGTCGAGCAGTGGAATTACACCGATTACGACGCGCTCAGGATCAGCCAGATGCCGGAGGTTTCGGTCCGCATCCTCGAGACCACGGGCCATGTCGGCGGTGTCGGGGAACCCGCCACACCGCCCGCAGCCCCTGCCCTTGCCAATGCGATCTACGATCTGCGGGGCGAGCGGATCCGCGATCTGCCGCTGAACCGCCGGGTCCGGTTCGTGGCGTGAGGGTTGGGGGCTCTGCCCCCGGCCTGCGGCCTCCCCCGGGATATTTTTGAAACAGAGAAGCGGTCAGAAAAGGCTGCCTTGTCCCGGTTTGTTTGGGGGTGGACGTTTGGGGACAGGTTTGGGTGTAGCACCGAGCGGGGTGACGGCAAGTTTGCCATCCGCGAATTCGATCTCGAGCGCGGGTTCGGTTTCTGCGCCCGATTTGCGGGTGACAAGCGCCTCGCCCGCGCGCACGACCGCGTAGCCGCGCGCAAGTGTCGCCGTGTAGCCAAGCGTCTGGTGCAGCCGGTCAAGGGCGGCCAGACGCTCGCGTCTCTGGGCGAGGCCGGTTTCCGCAATGCGGGCAAAGCGCGCCGAAAGGTCATCGAGCCGCACCCGCGCCTCGGCCAGGCGACGGGCGTGGCGCGCCGGGTCGAGGCGGCGGTCCAGCGCCGCCAGATCGCGGCGGCCCTGCCGGATCAGGCCCTGAAGCGTGGCGGGGCTGAGCCGGGCCGCCGTCTGCCCCAGCACCAGCCGTTTGCGCGCCACGGCCCGGTCAAGCGCCGGGGCCAGCCGCGCGCCGCCCGTGTCGAGCCGCCCCCGTGCCAATGTCGCGCGGTGGCGCAGCGCAGGCGCAAGGCCCGCCGCCGCCAGATCGAGCCTTTGGCGGGCGGCATCGAGCAGGCTGTCGGGACGCGGCAGCGCGCGCGACAGGTCGGTCAACCGCTGACCCCGGCGCTGCAGCGCCTGTGCCATGCCACGGGTCAGGATACCGTCTTGCTGGCGCAGCCAACCCATCAGGTCCATCCGCACCGGCACGGCGCGTTCGGCTGCTGCCGTGGGCGTGGGCGCACGCCAATCGGCGGCGAAATCGATCAGGGTCGTGTCCGTCTCGTGGCCCACAGCGGAAATCAGCGGGATCGCGCTTTCGGCGGCGGCGCGCACCACGATTTCCTCGTTGAACCCCCAGAGATCCTCGAGACTGCCACCGCCACGCGCGACGATCAGAAGATCGGGACGCGGGATCGGGCCGCCCTGGGGCAGCGCGTTGAAACCCCGGATTGCGCGGGCGACCTCGGGCGCGCAATTGGTGCCCTGCACCGCCACGGGCCAGATCAGGACGGAACGCGGAAACCGGTCGCGCAGCCGGTGCAGGATGTCGCGGATCACCGCGCCCGAGGGCGAGGTGACGACGCCGATCACCTCGGGCAGGAAGGGAAGCGGCTGTTTGCGCGCCTCGTCGAAAAGCCCTTCGGCAGCCAGCATGGCGCGACGCTTTTCCAGCATCGCCATCAGCGCGCCGGCCCCCGCCGGGCGCAAATCCTCGATCACGAGCTGGTATTTCGATTGCCCGGGAAAGGTGGTGAGACGACCGGTGGCGATGACCTCCATCCCCTCTTCGGGGGGATGGGCGAGGCGGGCGGCGGTGCCCTTCCAGATCACGGAGGCCAGGACGCTGCGATCATCCTTGAGGTCGAGATAGACATGGCCCGAACGCGGCAGGGACAGCCGCCCGATCTCGCCCCGCACACGGACATGGGAAAAGCCGCTTTCGATGGCGCGTTTCACGGCGCCCGAGATTTCCGAGACGGTGAATTCCGGCGCATTGCCGGAATTCGGGTCCGGTGTGCCCTCCTCGATCAGGTCATCCATGCTTCAACGATCCCCGTCCTTGCGGCTTTCGCGCCAAAGATCCCATCCGGCGGCCAGCACGATGACCCCCAGCACGAGATAGACGAGAGGGGGCGCATCGACGCGGCCCATGGCCGCCAGCCCCGCAAGACCGGCTGCGCACAGGAGCGCGATGGCGAAAAGGGCTGCGGATATCTTGACCGATCCGCGCTCGGACCGGGCAAAGCGCGCGCCCTGCGACCGGAAATCCGCCTGTGCCATGTTGTGCCCGCCCTTGTGCGTTTGTAATGCAGCGCAAGACTAGCAAGGGGGATTGCAAAGGTGAACATCCTGATACTGGGCAGCGGCGGGCGCGAACATGCGCTGGCCTGGGCCGTGTTGCAAAACCCCAAATGCGACAGGCTGATCGTGGCGCCGGGCAATGCCGGGATCGCGATGATCGCCGATTGCGCCGATCTCGACGTGACCGACCCCGAGGCGGTGGTGGGTTTCGCGGTCGAGGAATCCATCGATTTCGTGATCATCGGGCCCGAGGCCCCCTTGGCCGCGGGCGTGGCCGATGCACTGGATGCGGCCGGCATCCTTGCCTTCGGGCCATCGGCGGCGGCGGCGCGGCTCGAGGCGTCGAAATCCTTTACCAAGGAAATCTGCGATGCCTGTGCGGCCCCGACAGCGGGCTGGGCGCGCTTTGCCGATGCGGCGGCCGCGCGCGATTACGTCAGCGCACAGGGCGCCCCCATCGTGGTCAAGGCCGACGGGCTGGCCGCCGGCAAGGGCGTGGTCGTGGCCGAAACGGTCGAAGAGGCCCATGCCGCCATCGACGACATGTTCGGCGGTGCCTTTGGCGCGGCCGGCGCCGAGGTGGTGATCGAGGAATTCATGACGGGCGAGGAAGCGTCTTTCTTTGTCCTGTCGGATGGCGAAAACGTCCTGCCCATCGGCACGGCGCAAGATCACAAGCGCATCGGCGAAGGCGATACCGGCCCCAATACCGGCGGGATGGGGGCCTATTCGCCCGCGCCCGTCCTGACCGATGCCGTGGCAGAGGCGGCGCTGGAGCGTATCGTGAAACCCACCGTGGCCGAGATGGCCCGGCGCGGCACGCCGTTCCGGGGCGTGCTCTATGCAGGGTTGATGATCGAGGGCGGCGAACCCCGGCTGGTCGAATACAATGTCCGTTTCGGTGACCCGGAATGCCAGGCGCTGATGATGCGGCTTGGCGGACAGGCGCTGGATCTCATGCTGGCCTGTGCCGAGGGACGCCTGGCCGGGATGGAGGTGAGCTGGGCACAAGATCACGCCATGACAATCGTGATGGCGGCCAAGGGCTATCCAGGCAGCTATGCCAAGGGCAGCGTGATCGGCGGGCTGGACGCCCCGCCCGAAGATTCGCATCACATGGTGTTTCATGCGGGCACTGCGCGGGCGGATGGCACGTGGCGCGCGAACGGGGGGCGGGTGTTGAACGTCACGGCGCGCGGCGCGACGCTGCAAGAAGCGCGCGACCGCGCCTACGCGATGGTCGAAGGGATCGATTGGCCCGAGGGCGTGTTCCGGCGGGATATCGGCTGGCGAGCCTTGTGAGGACAGCGTTTTGGTGCGCCTGAAGGCGCACCCTACGCAAACCCTCGCGCCAGATCACCCCAACCAGCGCCCGTAATCCGACACCAGGAGATGGTTGGGCGCGACATCTTCCTCGATCGCGGCGAAACGGCCGATGGGCTCGCGGAACCAATTGTCGGTCTCGTCGTCATTGACGGTCGAAACCTCACCGATCAGCACATCGCCGCCCTCGCCCCAGAAGGCATGCCAATCGCCGGGCATCAGCGTCACGCTTTCGCCCGGGGCCAGCATCAGCACCTCGCCCGGCGCATAATCGTGGGCGATCCCGTCGCACATCACCTGCCCGCCCTTCGTGCCGTCGAAGGCACCGTCGGGGGCGGACCCGTAAAGCTCGATGGCAAGCGTCGCACCGCCCCGGTTGATGATATCCTCGGCCTTGAGATAGTGCCGATGCATGGGCGAAAGCTGATCCTGCTTTGAAATCAGGAGCTTTTCGGCATAGCACATGCCCCCGCCCCGTTGCAGGTCGGCCAGTCGCCCGTTGCGAAGGGTGAACAGAAACAGGCCCATCTCGTCGTAGCGGCCCTGCCCGTAATCCGTGATGTCCCAGCCCATGCGCCCGTCGATCACTGCGCGGGCGCGGGGGGCATTGGCGCGCATCTCGTCGGGCGTCCAATAGGCAAAAGGCGGCAGGACGAAACCGAAAGACCGGATGAAGTCATCCGCCTCGGCCATGATGTCGTTGATCCGGGATCTTTTCATCGCGCGCCCTCCTGCCGCTGTCTCGGCGCAGTTGCGCCCAAAGCGGCTATCTCTTCAAGGGGCGAGCGCGTGGTGCGTGCGGGCCGGACCGCGATCCGACCCGCACGACGTGTATCAGCAGCGGGCCACGTAATAGCCGCCGCGACCATCGGCATAGGCGCATTCGCGCGTCGCCTGGTTCTGGGCCACGACCGCACCGGCAGCCGCACCCCCAAGGACTGCGACAGCGGTCCATTCGGGGTTGGCATCAACGAGTTCGGACAAGGCGAAACCGCCCGCCGCACCAAAGGCCGCGCCGAGCGCGGTCTGGCCCTGGGGGGTGGGTTGGCATGCCGCAAGGGCAAGTGCTGCGGCAAGCAAGGTTGCGGACAACTGGATTTTCATGACGTTTCCTCAGGCTACGGCCGAAGGGCCGGACAGGGTTCAGGTCCCGCCTGCCAGTATAACAGAAAGGCCGCCGCACCAAAGGTGCGACGGCCCAAAGCCAAGGAATTCCGGCGGTTTTACGCCGCGCGGGCGGTCAGGACGGCATCGACCTGCTTTTGCGCGCCGGCCTCGTCCATGCCCTTGACGGCGGCCAGTTCACGCGTCAGCCGCTCCAGCGCGGCTTCGTAAAGCTGACGCTCGGAATAGGATTGTTCGCGCTGATCGTCGCCGCGGTGCAGGTCGCGCACCACCTCGGCGATGGAGATCAGGTCGCCGGAATTGATCTTCTGTTCATATTCCTGCGCACGGCGCGACCACATGGCGCGCTTCACGCGGGCCTTGCCCTTGAGCGTATCCATCGCCTTGGACACGACATCGGGCGAAGACAGCGACCGCATGCCGACCTCGACCGCCTTGGCGGTGGGGACGCGCAGGGTCATCTTGTCCTTCTCAAAAGAAACCACGAACAGTTCGAGCTTGAGGCCAGCGATCTCCTGCTCTTCGATCGACATGATCTTGCCGACGCCGTGAGCGGGATACACGACATAATCGTTGGGGCTGAACTCTTGCGACTTCCGGGTCTTCGTCATTCGTGGTTCCTTTCCATTTCCCGGCCCTCACGCGACAAAAACACCCCCGGAAAACCGGGGTTTTCCGTAAGCGTTCCTGTGTGTCGATGAAAACCGGGCAGGCTGGCAGACCTGCGTGTGCGTTACGGACAGACGTTATGAGGAGTGATATAGCACGATTGGAGGCCGATTTCCAGATTCTGCCACGGACCAAGGTGAATCCCTGCATTTACAGGGAATTTCCGTGGCTCCGATCCAAAATCAGGGCCAGTCTGCGCGCGGTCAGCCGCGAATCGGGGTTCAGCCGCCCTCGCCCGGCGCTTCCGAGAAGAGGTCCATCTTGCCCGGTTTGCCGTCCATCTCCTCGGCCTCGGGAAGCGGGTCCTTGCGGGTGATGATCACGGGCCAGGCTTCGGAATACTTGCGGTTGAATTCCACCCATTTCTCCATGTCCGGCTCGGTGTCCGGGCGGATCGCATCGGCAGGGCATTCCGGCTCGCAGACGCCGCAATCGATGCATTCATCGGGGTGGATCACCAGCATGTTCTCGCCCTCGTAGAAACAATCCACGGGGCAGACCTCCACGCAATCGGTGTATTTGCAGGCGATGCAATTTTCCGTCACGACATAGGTCATCGGTCATCCTCGTCTGGTCGTTCGTTCCGTCTGCTACGCCACGCTCCAAGCCATTGCAAGACCGGGCGGATAGGCCGCATTCATCAGCGGACTGTAAACCCAGGTTGACAGTTTGCAAGGGCTTTTGCTGCGGCATTCCGGGCATCAGGCGTCAGGGCCCTCGCCGTCCCGCAGGGCATCGAGCGCACGACGGTCCCGTTTGGTCGGACGGGGACCGCTGCGTTCGACCGGGGCCGCGTCTTCTGCAGGGGGTGTCAGATCCTCGTAGAGCGTCTGCGCCTCGGGGGCCGGCCCGCGACGGATGCCCAAGGCCGTGATCCTGACGACGCGGACGCGGTCGCCCTGGGCAAAGGTCAGAACATCCCCCGGCCCGACCGCAGTCGCGGGCTTGGACACCTTGGTCGCATTCACCCTCACCTGCCCCTCGGCAACCAGCCGGGTTGCAAGGCTCCGGGTCTTGAAGAACCGCGCCTGCCACAGCCATTTGTCCAGCCGTCCGGTGGGGCGCAGGTCCGTCAGGTCTTGTCCCTCAATCCGGCCAGCGCCTGCGCAAAGGGATTGTCGGGATCGATCCGATCCTTCTTGCGCTCGGGCTTGGCGGAAAAGACCTTGGGCCCGTCATCCTCGCGCTGGGGCTTGCCGCCCTTGCCGCGCGGGGGCTTGCCGCCCTTTCCACGGGGTTTGCCACCCTCGCCACGGGGCTGGCCGCCGCCGGACCTTTGGCCCTGCCCCTGTTCGCGCGCCTCGCGTCCGCCCTCGCCCCGGCGCGGACCCCTCGGCCCGCCGCCCTGACGCCGCGGGGCCCAGGTGAAGGTGTAGAAAACCTCCATCTCGGCGGGTGCTGCGGCCTCCTCGGGCCGGCTTTCGGGGGGGGCTTCGGCGGGGGCATCGCCGGGCACCTCGTCGGGTGCCGTCGGCGGGGTTTCTGCCGGAGTATCGGCGGGCACCTCTGGCGGGGTATCGGCGGGCACCTCTGGCGGGGCCTGTTCGGGCATCGGATCGGGGGTATCCGCCCCCTCCAGCCCGGTCGGCACCTCGGCCCCCAGAACGCTCTCGTCCATCGTTTCGGGCGCATCGGTCGCGGCCGGTTCGGGTGCGGGCACAGGTGCAGGCACGGGTTTGACCTTGGCCCGTTCGCCGCGTTCGGCGCGATAGCCCAAGCCGCCCATCAGATCGGCGAATTGTTCCAGCGTCAGGCCGCTGATCGACAGCATGTCGGGGGTCGCCTCGAACCCTGCGCGCGTGTCGCGGGTGCGCAGCATGTCGGCCAGCCGTTCCAGCATGTCGATGCGGATCGCGCGGGCGCCGGCCGGGCGATAGCCCGACATCGCGTAATAGCCCTTGGGCTGCTGACCATCGTTGGGGATCGTCACCAGGCCGGGCGGCGGGCTTTCGGGAAAGACGTCAAGCCCGGCCCACAACCCCCACAGCACCAACCGCAGCCGGGTCGGCGCAGGCTTGAGCAGGAGCGGTTGAAAGATGGTGAACTGGCCGAACCGCACGCCATGTTTGCGCAACATGCCGCGGGCATCCTGATCGAGCGCCTTGATGTCATCGGCGATCTCGGCGCGGGGAACGATGCCGAACCCCTCGCGCAGGCGGAAAGCGACCCCGCGCGCCAGACCCGTCACCGCCTCGTCGCGCGACAGCGCCAGAAGCGGTTCGAACTGGGCCGCGATGCGGCGGTCGATGAAATGCTGCAAGCGGCGCTGGACCTTGGTCACGACCTCGGGCCCGGCCTCGTCATCGACAAAAGCTTCGGCGGTGGGTTTGAGGGGATCGTCGCCCTTGACCAATTTGCCGATGGCCTGATCGCCCCACATCAGCCCGCCCTGTTCGGTCACGTCGAATTCGGTGTCGGGCGTGTTGTAGAAACGGTCGGCACGCAGGTGGAACTCGGGCCGGAGCGCCGCCATCGCGGCCTGGCGCAGGGTTTTTGCCTCGTCGGGGCTGGCGGTCTGGTCCTGGCGGAAACGGAACCCTTCGATCCGGCCCAGAACCTGGCCCTCGACCGTCACTTCACCCTTGTCGTTCACATCGGCCACCAGGCTCTCCTTCTGTTTCAACCGGCGGAGCAGCACGCTCGTCCGCCGGTCGACAAATCGCTGCGTCAGCGCACCATGGAGCGCATCGGACAGGCGGTCTTCTACGGCACGCGTGGCCCCGCGCCAATGGGCAACATCGTCCACCCATCCGTCGCGTTGCGCCACGTAGGTCCATGTGCGGATGAAGGCGAGCCGCTTGGACAGCGTGTCGATGTCGCCCTCGGTCCGGTCGATCCGCTTGACCTGCCGCGCCAGCCAATCGTCCGGCACCCGCCCCAGATCGTGCAGGAAATCAAAGATACGCCCCAGGAGTTCGGCATGTTCCGTGTGGCTGATGCCCCGGAAATCGGGAATGCGGCAGACATCCCACAAGAGCCGCACATCGCGGGCATCGTTGATCCGCGCCCGGACCTCTTCGCGGTCCGAGATCGCCTTGAGCGCCATCAGATCGTCGGCTTCGCGCGCGCGAGAGAGCCAATCGTCTTCCACCGGTTGTTCGAGCGAGGCGACAAGCCGGGCGACCGACCCGAATTCGAGATCGGAGTTGCGCCAGAACAATTTGCGGATCGGGGCAAAGCGATGTTCCTGGATCGCAAGCGCCAGATCATCGTCCAGGGGCGGCGCCTCGCCCGTCACGCCGAATGTGCCGTCTTGCGTGTAGCGCCCGGCCCGCCCCGCGATCTGGGCCAGTTCGTTGGGCATCAATTCGCGCATCCGCCGCCCGTCGAACTTGCGCAGGCCGGAAAAGGCGACATGCCGGATATCGAGGTTCAGACCCATCCCGATGGCATCGGTGGCCACCAGGACATCCACGTCGCCATTTTGGTAAAGCTCGACCTGCGCATTGCGCGTGCGGGGCGACAACGCCCCCATGACCACCGCGGCGCCACCTTTCTGGCGGCGCAAAAGCTCGGCCGTGGCATAAAGATTTTCAACCGAAAACCCCACGATTGCACTACGGGGCGGCATTCGGCTTATCTTTTTCGAACCTGTATACACAAGCTGTGAATAACGTTCCCGGCTCAGGAACTGCGCGCGCGGAACCAGCGCGGCAATCGCCCCCCGCATGGTCGCGGCCCCCAGGAACAAGGTCTCGTGATAGCCGCGCGCATGCAGCAGCCGGTCGGTGAACACATGCCCGCGCTCGGGATCGGCGCAGAGCTGGATCTCGTCGATGGCGACGAAATCCGCGCCAAGACCCACGGGCATCGCCTCGACCGTGCAGACCCAATACTGCGTGCGCTCGGGGACGATGCGCTCCTCGCCCGTGACCAGCGCCACGACCGAAGGACCGCGCAGCGCCACGATCCGGTCATAGACCTCCCGCGCCAAAAGCCGCAAAGGCAGCCCGATGATGCCCGTGCGATGGGCCAGCATCCGTTCGATGGCGTAATGGGTCTTGCCGGTGTTGGTCGGCCCCAGCACCGCCGCGATGCGGCCCCTGTCTGTCGTGCTGCCGTCCATCATCTGGCTGACTTTCCTCACGCCCCCGACGGCGGGCAGGGCGGGTTCAGAGGGCCTGCCCCTCAAGCGCGCGTTCGACCCGGTTTACCGCGTCGTTTATTTCTTCGCGGTGCGGATGTATAGCCTGCGCCGCCCGAAAGGCGGCTAGCGCCTCTTCCAGCAGGTCCATTTCCTCGAGCATGTAGCCCAGCCCCGTCAGCGCCCCGAAATGGCGCGGCTCCAGCGCAAGGACGCGCTGGATGTCGGCGATGGCAGGGCCGTAGCGATTCGCCTCGAAGAACATCGTGGCGCGCGCATTCCAGCCTTCGGCAAACTCGGGCGCATGATCGGTGAGCGCGGTCAGGTGGTCATAGGCGGCCGCAAGATCACCCGCTTCGAGCGCCGCGCGCCCCCGGCCCAGCAGGTAATCCGCCGAAGCCGATCCGGATCGCGACCAGAGCAGGATGATTTCTTCCTCCACCACCGGCCAGTTGCGCAAATCGGGCTGCGCGAGCCGATCCAGCAGATCGTCCGACCGTGGCCTGTCCTGTGCCAGACCCGCAAGCGGTGCCGCGCACAGAAGTGCCGCAAGGGCAATGTTGTGGAACATGCGCATCCTTTTCATGATGCGAAAGCTAGCATGTTCGCGCGGGGCTTCCATATCAAACCCGTGCGACCGACATGATCAGGGAAAGGGACGCGGAAATGAGTGTGATCGACGAGGCGGTAAAGGCATTGGCCGCGAAACTGGGCGATGGTTTCGACGGATCGGCCAAATTCGTGATCGAAGGCGAAGGCGCCGTGATCGTGGATGGCGCGGGCGTGCGCGCGGCGAGCGAGGCCGACGAGGCGGACGTGACCATGACCGCCAGCACCGACACGTTCCAGAGCATCCTTGGCGGCAGCCTCAACCCCACCATGGCCTTCATGTCGGGCAAGCTGAAGCTCGACGGCGACATGGGCACGGCCATGAAACTGGGCTCGGCCCTGTCCTGATGGCTTCGGGCGCTGCACCCGGCGGGCTGACCCCTGCCCCTTTCTTCGACGATGTCGCGGAAGGGCCGGGGGGCGTTTTTGCCTGGTGGGTGCATAGCGCCGATGGCACGCGGCTCAGGCTTGCGGTCTGGCCCGAAGGACCCAAGGGCACCGTCCTGATGATGCCGGGTCGCACCGAATACTGCGAGAAATACGGGCGCGTCGCGGCCGATCTGGCGGCGGCGGGCTACGGGATGGTGTCCTTCGACTGGCGCGGTCAGGGGCTGGCCGACCGGCCCCGACATCGCCGCGACATGGGTCATGTGACAAGCTTCGATGAATACCGGCAGGATGTCGCGGCCTTTCGCGATGCCATCGCCGCCTTGAACCTGACAGGCCCCTTGTTCCTCATCGGTCATTCCATGGGCGGGGCCATCGGGCTCAGGGCGCTGCATGACGGGCTGCCCGTCAAGGCTGCGGTTTTCACCGCGCCGATGTGGGGCATCCAGATGAAACCCCACCTGAAGGTGCTGCGCGGACTGGTCCTGAACCTGTCGGGCGCCTTGGGGATCGAGCGGAGCTTTGCGCCGACCACGGGGCCCTATCGGCCCATGCCCTTCGACGACAACCCGCTGACCACGGATCGCGGGCAATTCGACTACATGTCCCGCCAGACCGAGACGCATCCCGACCTGACGCTGGGGGGGCCGTCGATCCTGTGGCTCAAGGCGGCCCTGGCCGAATGCGCCACGCTGATGGCAATGCCCGCACCCGCCCTGCCCTGCGCCACGATCGTGGGCAGCCGCGAAAAGATCGTCGAACCCGACAAGATGGAACGCCGGATGCAGACATGGCCCGGCGGGCGTTTCGTTCTGATCCCCGGCGCCGAGCACGAGGTGCTGATGGAGGCGCCCGCGATCCGCGCGCGGACGCTGGCCACGATCCTCGAAACCTTCGACGCCGCCGCCTAGGCCGGCACCAGCACCCCGCCCGACAGTTTCAACCGCCGGTCCATCCGTGCCGCAAGCCCCGGATTATGCGTGGCGATCAGCGCCGCCATCCCGGTTTCGCGCACCAATCCCATCAACGTGTCGAACACCGTATCCGATGTCTCGGGGTCCAGGTTGCCGGTCGGTTCATCGGCCAGCAACAGGCGCGGTGCGTTGGACAGCGCCCGGCAAAAGGCGACGCGCTGCTGTTCGCCGCCCGACAGCGTGCCGGGGCGATGCTCCAGCCGGTGATCCAGCCCGACCCGGCCCAGAAGGTCCCGCGCCCGCGCCTCGGCGGGGTCCTGCGCGATGCCATGGGCCAGTTGCGGCAGCACGATATTCTCGACCGCGCTGAATTCCGGCAGCAGGTGGTGGAACTGGTAGACGAAGCCCACAAGGCCGCGCCGCGCCTCGGTCCGGGCGCGGTCGCTGGCGCGCGACAGGTCTTGCCCGCCGATCATCACGCGGCCCGCATCGGGCGTATCCAGAAGCCCCGCGATATGCAGCAGCGTCGATTTCCCCGCGCCCGAGGGGGCGACCAGCGCCACGACCTCACCCGGCGCGATATCGACGCTTGCGCCGCGCAGCACCCGCACCTCGTTGGGGCGGCCGAGGTTGTAGCCCTTCTCGATGCCCTCCAGTCGCAACACGGGCTCATTCATGGCGCAACGCCTCGACCGGGTTCATCCGCGCCGCGCGGCGGGCGGGAAAGATCGTGACGACAAAGGACAGCCCCAGCGACAGCGCCATGGCCGAGGCCACATCGCCCCATTCAAGCCGTGCGGGCAGGCTGGAAATCAGGCGCACCGACGGGTCCCAGACCCCGCCCCCGGCCACCCAGTTCACGGCATCGAAAATCGGGTCGATCCATATGGCGAAGGCACATCCAAGCGCCACGCCCGCCAGGGTTCCCGCTACCCCGATGGTCGATCCGCACAGGAAGAAAACACGCAGCACCGAAGCCTCGGACAGGCCCATGGTGCGCAGGATGCCGATGTCGCGCGACTTGTTCTTCACCAGCATGATCAGGCCCGACACGATGTTCAGCGTCGCGATCAGCACAAGGATCGAAAGGATGATGAACATGATGTTGTCCTCCATCTGCAAGGCTTGCAGGAAGGCCCCGGAACTGTCGCGCCATGTCCAGATCGACACGTCGCCCGCTGCTTGCAAGATGGGCAGGATCATGGCGTTCACGTTCTCGGGATCGTCGAGATAGACCTCGATCTCGTCGGCCACGCCGTCGCGGTTGAAATAACTCTGCGCCTCGGCAAAGGGCAGGTAGACGCGCACGCGGTCGATGTCCCAGCGCCCGACCTGAAAGATGTAGACCACCTCGTAGGCCGACACGCGCGGGCTTGTGCCAAAGGGCGTGCGCGCGCCATCGGGCGAGATCAGGCGGATACGGTCGCCCAGTTGCAGGCCCAGTTCGCGCGCCACGCCGATGCCGATGGCGACCCCGTCGCCCTGCCCGAACCGCGACAGATCGCCAAAGGATTGTTCGGGTCGCGCGACCAGCGGCACGGTGGCGAGATCCGCCGCCTCGATCCCCGTCACCTCGACGCCGGCGTTGCGCCCCTCGTGCGCGGCCAGAACCTGACCCCGGATCACGGCGGCGGCATGGCTGACGCCCGGCACGGCGGCGACAGCGGCGGCGGCCTCGGCATAGTCCTCGAACACGCGGTTCTGACGGCCATCGGCGTCGATTTCCACCTGGTCATAGAGGCTGACATGCGGGTTGGCGCCCAGGATCGTGCCGACGAATTCGTAGCGAAATCCGGTCCTTACGGCGAGCGTGGCGATCAGCGCGGCCACGGCCAGCATGATGCCCAGAAAGCTGATCACCGTCATGGTGCTGACCCCGCCTTCGGCCCTGCGCGCGCGCAGGTAGCGCCAGGCGATCATGCGTTCGAACCGGGAAAAGGGCGGCGGGGATTGGGGCAAGAACGGGTCCTTTCGATTGCCGCGCACCCTGCCCGGTTTCGTCGTCCTGTCAAGCGCGGGCCCAAACTGCCGCTGCGGCGCATCTTGACCCCGGCGAGCTTCCGCGCGCTTGTGAGACAGGGAATGGAGAGAGACAGGATGCACCAGCCAGCCATCACCGGCACCGGCGTCTTCACGCCGCCCGAGATCATCACGAACGAGGAATTGGTCGCGGCCTTCAATGCGCATGTCGACCTGTGGAATGCCGAGAATGCGGCGGCCATCGCCGCCGGAGAGGTCGAGGCCAAAGCCTATTCCTCGTCCGAGTTCATCGTCGCGGCCTCGGGCATCGAGCGGCGGCATGTGCTTGATAAATCGGGCATTCTGGACCCGAAGGTCATGCATCCGTGGCTGCGGGAGCGCGCCGACGAGGAGCCGGGTGTCATGGCCGAGATGGGGTTTGCCGCAGCGCGCGCGGCGCTGGAAATGGCGGGCGTCGCTGCGGCAGAGGTCGATCTGGTCATTTGCGCTTCCTCCAACCACGAGCGCGCCTATCCGGCGATTGCCGTGGAAATTCAACAACTTCTGGGCGCGGGCGGCTTTGCCTTCGACATGAATGTCGCCTGTTCCTCGGCGACATTCGGCATCCAGGCGGCGGCGGACATGATCCGGTCGGGGTCCGCGCGCAAAGCCTTGGTGATCTCGCCCGAGATCTGTTCGGCGCATCTGGAATGGCGCGACCGGGATTGCCATTTCATCTTCGGCGATGTGGCGACCGCCGTTCTGATCGAGCGCGAGGGGGAGGCGAAAGGCCCCCGCTTCGTCATCCGCTCGACCCGGTGTGCCACGGAATTTTCCAACAATATCAGGAACAACAACGGGTTTCTGCGGCGCACCCGCAAGGGTCACATGCAAGACCGGCGCGACATGCAATTCATGCAGAACGGGCGCAAGGTCTTCAAGGAAGTGCTGCCGATGGTCTCGGCGCATATCGCGGCGCACATGGCAGAGGACGGGGTGCAAGCCGTTGATCTGAAACGGCTTTGGCTGCACCAGGCGAACAAGACCATGAATGATTACATCGGCAGGAAGGTGCTGGGCCGCGATCCGGAGCCGGGCGAGCAGCCCAATATCTTGCAAGATTACGCCAATACCTCCTCCGCCGGGTCGATCATCGCCTTTGCCCTGCATTCCGGCGATCTGGCCGAGGGTGACATGGGGCTGATCTGTTCCTTTGGCGCCGGGTATTCGGTGGGATCGGTGATCGTGGAACGGCGCGGGGGAAGGTGCGCCTGAAGGCGCACCCTACGGGTTAAGGAAAGGTCAAGATCGAGGGGAATTTCTTGCCGAAGGGTTAAGATCCGGGGCCGAGTGTTGAGGGATCGTGACCATGGCGCGGGGACGGTCACGATCCGTCAAGGATTGGGCCGACGACCGGGGCGGAAAACCCGGCTGAGCGCGACAGGTGATCTTGTCGGGGGATGGGTTCCGGGGCAGAAGGCTGCCCATGGCAAAGCTCTACTTCCATTACTCGACGATGAATGCGGGGAAATCGACCCTGCTGTTGCAGGCCTCCTACAATTACATCGAACGGGGCATGCAGACCTATCTGATGACCGCGAATTTCGATGACCGCGCGGGGACGGGAAAGATCGGCAGCCGGATCGGCATTTCGGCAAAGGCCGATACCTATGCCACGACGAGCGACCTGTTTGCGATGATCGCGGCGCGGTTGGAGCAAGGGCCCTGCGCCTGCGTGCTGATCGACGAGGCGCAATGGCTGACGCGGGAGCAGGTCTGGCAATTGGCGCGCGCGGTCGATGATCTGGGCGTGCCGGTCATGTGCTACGGTCTGCGCGTCGATTTCCGGGGCGAGTTGTTCCCGGGATCGGCGGCGCTTCTGGCGCTGGCCGACGAGATGCGGGAGGTGCGCACGATCTGTCATTGCGGGCGCAAGGCCACGATGGTGATCCGCGTGGACGAGACGGGCCGCGCGCTGACCGAAGGGGCGCAGATCGAGGTGGGCGGAAATGACCGCTACGTGAGCCTGTGCCGGGTGCATTTCCGCGAGGCGACGGGGGATCGGCCGGAGACGAAATCCGGGGAATGACGATGCGGATCACGCCGGTTCGCGTGGAGGCCGCATCCGGTCACGACGGTTTTCTGAAATAGACCGTCGAGAAAAACGCGCGCAGGTTCGTTCCATCGGGCGCCCGGGAGGCGACATAATTCGGGCCGTAGGAATTGCCCGGCAGCGCCTCGTAATCCGTCAGCACGTTCAGCGGCGAGTAGGTGTAGTTGTAGCAGATCAACAATCCGCCCGGCTTCAGGCAACGGTCGATCGATTTGCAGGCTTCGACGAAAATCCCGTAATCCAGAATGCCGTAGCTTTTTTCGGGCCAACTGCACAGCACGGACATCGCGGTCACGAGGTCATACTGCCCCGCGAGGTCGGATGGCGGAAAGAAGCGTCGGTGCGGATAGGTTTCGATGGCCATGGCACGGACCTCGTCATTGATCTCGACGCCCTCGATCACGGCATCGGGCCAGACACCTGACAAGGTTTCGGTTTCGACCCCTGTCGAGCAGCCAAAGGACAGGATGCGCGCGGGCGCCGAGGCATAGTTCGCCTTGGCGTCGATGAAAATCGGCAGGTATCGTCCGTGTTGGGTTGCCGTCGATGTTTGAACTCTGATTTCCACGACGGCACGATCCCACTCTTACGCGGGATCAGATACCATGCATTCAGGGAGCTTTCCAGCACGTCTGCGGCGCCTGTCTCGGGCGCCTTCGGGCCATGACCTTTGACGCGCCGAGACCTTGCGAGGGGCTCTGCCCCTCGCGCTCCCCGGCATATTTGCAGAAAGATGAAGAGGCTCAGACCGGGTTCGGGAGCGGGCGTCCTTCGGCGAAGGCGATGCAATTGGCCAGCGCCATGCGGCCCATATCCTCGCGCACGTCGAGGGCGGCGGTGCCCAGATGCGGGAGAAGGGTCACGTTTTCCATATCGATCAGGGCTTGCGGAACCTTGGGTTCGAATTCGTAGACATCGAGGCCCGCGCCCGCGATCTGGTTCTGCGCGAGGGCCGCGATCAGGGCTGTCTCGTCCACCACGTCGCCGCGCGAGATGTTCACGAAGAGCGCATGGGGCTGCATCGCGGCGAATTCGGGCGCGCCCATGAGGTGATGGGTCTCGGCCCCGCCGGGGGTGGCGAGGACGACGATGTCGGCCTTTGACAAGGCCTCGGCCATGGGGAGTTGGGTGGCCGGGAAATCGACGGATTTGGGCGAGCGGTTGGCGTAGAGGATCTTGCAGCCGAAGCCGAAATGGCAGCGGCGGGCGATGGCCTGGCCGATGCGGCCCATGCCGATGATGGCGATGGTGCGGCCCGAGACATGCATGCCCAGCATCTGGGTCGGGTGCCAGCCGGTCCATTGGCCCGCGCGCAGCATCCGTTCGCCTTCGCCCGCGCGGCGCGCGGTCATCAGGATCAGGGTGAGCGCGATATCGGCGGTGGCATCCGTCACGGCACCGGGCGTGTTGGTGACGGCAAGGCCCGCTGCGCGGGCAGCGGCGACATCGATATGGTTGTAGCCCACCCCGAAATTGGCCAGCAGTTTCGCGCGCGGTTCAGGCACCTCGGCGAAGGCCGGGGCGCGGAAGGCATCGCCGAGCGTGGGCAGGATCAGGTCATGCTCGCGAAGCGCCGCCACGCATTCGGCATGGTCCATGGGCGTTGTGACGGGGCGGCAGGTGACGGAAAAGCGCGCCTCGGCCTCGGCCATGACGGCATCGGGCAGGCGGCGGGAGACGAGGAGGGTCAGCACATCTTTTCTCCGTTCGGGACGGGTTGGTCGGGGGCGATCAGCACGACCTTGCCATCCGCGTCATGCAGGCCCAGCACCAGCGCCTCGGACAGGAAGGGGCCGATCTGGCGGGGCGGGAAATTCACCACGCCCAGAACCTGCCGGCCGATCAGGGCCTCGGGCGTGTAATGGGTGGTGATCTGGGCCGAGCTTTTCTTTGTGCCGATCTCGGGGCCGTAATCGACCCAGAGCTTGATCGCGGGTTTGCGGGCCTCGGGGAAGGGTTCGGCGCGGGTGACGGTGCCGACGCGGATGTCGACGCGGGCGAAATCGTCGAAGGTGATCTGGTCGGTCATCCCTTGAGTTCCCGGCTGCGGTTGGTGGCGGCGGCGACGGTGGCGCGGATGAGGGGGGGGAGGCCGGTTTCGGGATGCATCAGGACGGCGAGGCCTGCTTGCGTCGTGCCATTGGGGGAGGTCACGTTGATGCGGAGCTGTTCGGGGGTTTCGGCCGCGGCCTCGGCGAGGGCGCCCGCGCCTGCGACGGTGGCCTTGGCCAGTTGCATGGCGAGCGCTTCGGGGAGCCCTTCGGCCACGCCTGCGGCGGCGAGCGTGTCGATCAGGTGGAAGACGTAAGCGGGGCCCGAGCCGGAAAGGCCCGTGACGGCGTCGATCTGATCCTCGGTCTCGAGCCGGACGACCTGGCCTATGGCCGAGAGAAGGGTTTCCGCGAGGGCGAGATCGGCAGACGTGGCCGCGTCATTGCCGATGATCGCGGTGATGCCCTTGCCGATGGCGGCGGGCGTGTTGGGCATGGAGCGGATGATGCGGGTGGCGGGGCCGAAGGCGGCCTCATAGGCGGCGATGGGGGTTCCGGCGGCGACCGAGAGGACCAGCGTGCCGCCGCCGCCGAAGCGGGCGACCTGCGGCAGGGCGGCCTGCATCATCTGGGGTTTGACGGCGACCATGAGGACGGCCGGGTCGGCGGGGAGATCGGCGTTGATCGCCACACCCGTGGCCCGCAGCCAATCGGAGGGGTTGGGGTCGATCACATGGACGGCGCGCGCGGGCAGGCCGTTGTTCAGCCAGCCCTCGAGCATGGCGGAGCCCATCTTTCCGCAGCCCAGCATGACCAGCCCACGGTTCGAGATATCGGCGAAATCCATCCTGTCCCCCCTTGGTTCGGGGGGTGAGGTTAGGCGCGGCCGTAGGTCTCTGCAATGGCGACCTGCATCGCCTCTTCGGGGGTGCGGTTGCCCCAGCAGGCGAGCTGGAAGGCCGGGTAGTAGCGTTCGGCGGCCATGACGGCGGTTTCCACCATGCAGGCGATCTGGTCGGGGCTGGCCAGCTGTTCGCCCGCAAGCACGAGGCCGTAGCGGTAGACCATCAGTTTCTGCGCGGCCCAGTAGGTGAAGGCCCCGGCCCAGCACCGGTCATTGGTGAGGTTGAGGGTTTCGTAGAGGGCGGGCAGGCTCTCGGCGGGCGGCTCCATCTCGAAGGTGCAGATCATGCGCAGGGTTTCGTCATAGGCCGACCAGGCGAGCGTGACGGAATAGGTGCGCCACTGGCCCTCGATCGCCATGGCGATCTGGTCATCGGCGACGCGGTCGAAATCCCATTCGTGGTGGGAGGCGAGCGTTTCGACGATGTCGATGGGGTGGAGGTCTTCGATGTCCAGATACTGCTCGGAATGCGACATGGCCCAGGCCTCGTGTTCGGCAGCCGTGCGGGCCTTGGGTCCCTGTCCAAGACGCCCGCTATTGGCTGGGTGCCTTTCATATCGGTGGGGGCGTGATGCCCTTCACCTACGAAATATGGTGCGGTTCTTGGGGCGATCTGTAAAGCAGTATTTTCGTGACGGACAGGGAGAGTTCCGCAAGGGGCTGGGGTATCCACAAGATATTGTGGGGTGTGGAGGGATTGCGGCGAGGGTTGTGGGGAGGGTTTCGGGGGAATGGTAACGTGGGGTTAACCGTTCGAGGCGATGCTGGGGCCATGTCCAGCTATCGCCGCCCGCGCATCCCCGGTGCCACGATCTTTTTCACCGTCGCGCTGGAGGCGCGGGGGGCCGATACGCTGGTCCGGGGGGCGGAGGCGTTGCGGGTTGCCGTGCGACGGACGATGGCGGAGCGGCCGTTCCGGATCGAGGCGAGCGTGATCTTGCCCGATCATCTGCACATGATCTGGACCCTGCCCGAGGGTGACAGCGATTTTCCCAACCGGTGGCGGGTGATCAAGGCGCGGTTCACGGCGGCCCTGCCGGGCGAGGGGCGTGCGCGGGCGAGCCATCCGGCGCGGCGGGAGCGGGGTTTGTGGCAAAGGCGCTACTGGGAACACCATGTGCGGTCGGCGGAGGAATTGGCGGCGCTGACGCGGTATTGCTGGCTGAACCCGGTGAAGCATGGGTTCGTGGAGGACCCGTTCGACTGGCGGTGGTCGTCGATCCACCGGGATGGGGTCAGGGGGATGGATCTGTCGGGCGATGGGGAGGGCACGGCGTTGGGTGCTGCGTTGGGTACTGCGTAGGGTGCGCCTTCAGGCGCACCGATGGTGCAGAGAGAACGGTTGGGGTTGGGAGAGAGTGTGACGGGCGTGCAGGCTGTATGACGGTGCGGCGTCTGCGCAGCGGATGTGTCAGTCGTGCGGAGGTGTTCTTGCGGTGTTTGGAGGTGCGAGGGGGTGGCGCGTCGTGTTGGTGCGCCGTGTTGGTGCGCCGTGACAAGCGCACCCTACCGGGAGCTTGCATGTAAACCGTTCGGAGGTGTTTTCGGGGTGTTGGTGCGCCTGAAGGCGCACCCTACGCAGGGAAAGGTGACGCCAACATATTGGCGCGCGGTGAAAGGCGCAGCCTACCGACGGGACGTGACGCCGGCGGCCTCAGCCCTTTGCTTCGAGCGCGGCCAGGCGGGCCTTGAGGGCTTCGTTCTCTTCGCGGGCTTTCTGGGCCATGGCGCGGACCGCTTCGAATTCGTCGCGGGTGACGAAATCGCGGTCGGCGAGCCAGCGGTCCATCAGCGATTTCATCGCCGTCTCGGCCTCTTCGCGGGCGCCCTGCGCCACGCCCATGGCGTTGGTCATCAGCTGGCTGATGTCTTCCATGATCTTGTTGCGGGTCTGCATGGGCCGGGCTCCTTCAACGTCAGGAGGGATATGGCCCCATGACGGCGCGGGATCAAGGTTGACTTCGCCGCAGGCCGCGACCACCCATGGCCGCGACCCGATCCCCGGAGCCCCTGCCGCCCCATGCCCCTTGCGATTCCCTTTCCCGACCTGTCGCCCGAGCTGTTCAGCATCGCCATCGGCGAGTTCCAGTTCGCGCTGCGCTGGTATGCGCTGGCCTATATCGTGGGCTTGGTCGCGGGATGGTGGCTGATCGTGCAGGCGGTCAAACGCCCGGCCCTTTGGCCCAATGACGCCGCGCCGATGCGTCCCGACCAGGTCGAGGCGCTGCTGACGGCGGTGGTTCTGGGCGTGATCCTGGGCGGGCGGATCGGGTTCGTCCTGTTCTACCAACCGGGATATTACCTGCAGAATCCCGGCCAGATCCTGATGCTGTGGCAGGGCGGCATGTCGTTTCACGGCGGGCTGATCGGGGTGGCGGTGGCGGGTTATGTCTTTTGCAAGATGAACAAGGTGCCCCCCCTGCAACTGGCCGATGCGATGTCGATGGTGGTGGCCATCGGCCTGGGCCTTGGGCGGCTTGCCAATTTCATCAATGCGGAATTGTGGGGGCGGCCCACGGATCTGCCCTGGGGCGTGATCTTTCCCGGCGAGGCCGCGCAGGCTTGTGCGGGGCCCGTCGGCATCGTGATGACGGAGCTGGGCGAGATGTGCGCGCGCCACCCCTCGCAGCTTTACCAGGCCACGCTCGAAGGGCTGGTGATGGGCGCGGTCCTGTTGTGGCTTGCGCGGTCGCGCGGTTGGCTGAAACGGCCGGGTGCCGTGACCGGGATGTTCTTTGCGCTTTACGGGATTGCGCGGTTCGCGGTGGAATTCGTGCGCCAGCCCGATGCGCAATTCGTGGGGCCGGACAATCCGGTTGGTTTTGCGCTGGCGCTGTCGCCCGATCTGGGCGTGACGATGGGGCAGATCCTGTCCCTGCCGATGATCGCGGCGGGGCTGTGGCTGGTCGCGCGCGCGCGGCGGGCGGCATGAGCGCGCTCAAGGATCGGTTGATCGCGCGGATCGCGCGGATGGGGCCGATGACGCTCGCCGATTACATGAGCGAATGCCTGCTTCATCCCGAGCATGGCTATTACGCGACGCGCGATCCCCTGGGCCAGGCGGGGGATTTCACCACCGCGCCCGAGATCAGCCAGATGTTCGGGGAGTTGATCGGGCTGTGGCTGGCGCAGGTCTGGATGGATCAGGGCGCGCCCGACCCTTTCGTGCTGGCCGAGCTGGGGCCGGGGCGCGGCACGTTGATGGCCGATGCGCTGAGGGCGACGCGCGCGGTGCCGGGGTTTCATGCAGCGCTGCGCCTGCATCTGGTCGAAGCCTCGCCCGTGTTGCGGGCGGCGCAGGGGGCGGCGCTGTCGGGCTTTGCGCCCGTCTTTCACGACAGTATCGCCGATCTGCCGGAGGGGCCGATCTGGCTGGTGGCGAACGAATTTTTCGATGCGCTGCCGATCCGGCAATTCCTGAAGGGCAAGGGTGAGGAGTGGCACGAGCGGATGGTGGGGGCCGAGGGTGAGCGGCTGATCCTTGGCCTTGGGCCTGCCACGCCGGTCGGTGCGCTGGCGCATCGGCGGGAGGTGACGGAGGGCCAGATCGTGGAGACCTGCGCCCCCGCCGAGGCCATCGCGGGCGAGATCGGGCGGCGGATCGCCACCCATGGCGGTGCGGCGCTGATCGTGGATTACGGCGATGCCGAAAGCATCGGGGATACGTTCCAGGCGCTGCGCGCCCATCACCCCGTCGATCCGCTGGAGGCCCCGGGGCTGGCCGATCTGACGGCGCATGTGGCCTTTGGCCCGATCGCACGGGCCGCAAGCCCTGCCCGGGCCAGCGCGCTGGTGCCGCAGGGCGTGTTCCTGGAGCGGTTGGGGATCACGGCGCGGGCGCAGGCGCTTGCGCGCGGGCTGACGGGTGCGGCGCTGGAGGCGCATGTCGCCGCACACAGGCGGTTGACGCACCCGTCCGAGATGGGACACCTTTTCCGCACGCTTGCCCTGACGCCCGTGGGCAGCCCGCTGCCCCCTGCCCTGGACCCTGTCCCTGATCTTGGCCCGACATGCCCCTGACCGCGACCCTCGACATCCTGACCTCGCCGCTGCTGGAGGGCGTGCAGCATGGGTTCTTCACCCGGCGCGGCGGCGCGTCTTCGGGGATTTTCGAAGGGTTGAATTGCGGGGGCGGGTCGTCGGACCAATCCGAGATCGTGGCGATGAACCGCGACCGGGTGGCCGATGCGATGGGGGTGGCCCCCGACAAGCTGGTGACGGTGCACCAGATTCATTCCGCCGTGGCCGTGCATCTGGAGACCCCGCCCGGCGACAAGCCGCGCGCCGATGCGGTCGTGACGGCGACACCGGGGCTCGCCATCGCGGTTCTGACCGCCGATTGCCAGCCGGTGCTGTTCGCCGACCGCGAGGCGGGCGTGATCGGGGCGGCCCATGCCGGGTGGCGCGGCGCGCTTGACGGGGTGCTGGAGGCGACGGTCGAGGCGATGGAACGGCTCGGCGCCCGACGCGGCAAGATCCACGCCGTGATCGGACCCGCGATCAGCCAGCGCGCCTACGAGGTGGGTCAGGAATTCTTTGAGCGCTTCGTGGACGAGGACCGGGCGAACGGGCGGTTTTTCGTCAACGGGGCGGATGGGAAATACCTGTTCGATCTGCCGGGCTACGGGTTGATGCGGCTGAGGGCGCTGGATCTGGGCGGGGCGGAATGGACGCGCCATTGCACTTATGGCGACCCGGACAGGTTTTATTCCTACCGCCGCGCGACGCATCGGGGCGAGGCGGATTACGGGCGGTTGATCTCGGCGATTCGTCTCTAGGCGGGACAAATCGGGCGATCTTGCCGCTTTCGGGTTTGGTGCCTTGGCCAATTTGGCAGGATCGGGGCGGCAGGTGCCGCAGCTTTGCCCAAGTGCGGCGGGGGCGGCCCCGCGAATTTTCGGAAAATGCAGGAAAACAACCGCATTTGCGCAGGGGTTCCTGCCCAGAAAAGGCCCCGAAGATTTACCGGTCCTTGAGGGTTTTGCCGCAACCCTGCCGGAAAGCCGGGGCAAATTCTGTCTCAAGCCCGAGGAACGGGCAGAGACACACACCGGCAAAAAGGATGAGGCAGATGAAAACGCGGCGTTGGATGAAGGCGGTTCTGGTGGAAGCCCAGAAGGAGCAGATCGAGATGCCCTGGTCGCGCGCGAAGCGGGCCGAGCGGCGGGCCGAGAAACCGGCCCAGCTGGAGGCCGCCGAATAAGGCGGACCCGATCCCGCGCGGACCCAAGGCGCGGATGCTTGCAAGAGGGCGGCCAGAACGGCCGCCCTTTTTCCGTTTCTGTGTATGCCGTTACCCGAAATCGTAGCGCGTGGCGTCAAGCGCCGCGATGAGCGGCTGAAGCGGCCCCTCGAACCGTTTCCACGCGCCCACCGAGCCACGGTTGATGGGCTGGCGGACCTGGACGGAGCTGAGCGTATGGACCTGCCGCTCGGTGCGTTCGGGGGTCAGGCAGGCCGGATCGAAGGACAGGTCGCAGAAGTCGAGAAGCGCGCGGACATGCGGTTCGGGATCGGCGGTCAGCGCCTCGTAATCGACGACATGGATCGCCTGCGGAATGCGTTTGCGCCAGGCGGTGACGGCGGCGTCGAAGAGCCGGATCTGGCGGGCGATATCCCCCAGATCGTTGGAATAGCGATGGGTGCCGTCGCGAAAGAGGTTTTTGTAGATCGACAGGCCCACGTCGCGCCGGTCGCGTTCGAGGATGACGAAGCGGGCGTCGGGCAACGTGTCGAGCGCATAGCCCATGGTCGCATAGGTCGAGATGGATTTGTCGGTGGTGCGCCGGCCCTGCGCCTCGGCCCCCAGTTTTTCGGCCATGCCCGCGACATAGGCCTGTCCGATGGCCGACGCGTCATACTCCGTGCCCTTGGCGAACCAGCCCTGCACGGCGGGGTGGAGGATCGGTGTCATCACCCCCGCCTCGCCCCCTGCGGCGATGTCGGGATGGGCGGCGAGGATGGTTTCCACCAGCGTCGTGCCCGAGCGCGGCAGGCCCGTGACGAAGATGGGCGCGGCCCCGGAATGGCCGCGGGCGCGCGGTGTCCATGCGGCGATGGCATCGCGGAGGAAGTCGTGATCTTCCTGAAAATTCCACGGGAATTTGCGGCGCGTCATGGCATTGGCGCGGTCGAGATGGGCAAAGACCTCGGCGTCGCGTTTCTGGTCTTCGAGCGCCTTGGCGAGCGCGTAGGACATGTATCGCGTGGCCTCTGGATCGGCTGCAGCCTCGGGCAGGCGCTGTTCGAGCGTGGCGACATGGGGCGCGCCGGGGGGCTGTTTGCGCGCGCGCATCAGCGCCAGCCAGGCATGCGGGTTGTAGGGGCGCGCGTCGAGAACGGCGAGAAGATCGGTTTCCGCCGCGTCGATGCGGCCCGAGGTTTCCAGAAGCGAGGCGCGGGTGAGGAGCAGGCGGGGATCGGCGGGCGCCTTGGCCAGACCCTCGGCAAGCACCTTGAGCGCGGCCTCCGTCTCCTTGCGGTCGAACAGGGCGCGGGCCCATGTTTCATGGAGGGGGATTGGATCGCCGCCCGCCTCGAGCGCCTTGCGGAAAAGCCTGTCGGCCTTGCGCCGGTCGCCGGATGTGAGCTCGGCCAGCGCCTTGCGCAGCGCGGTTGCGGATTTGTCGGAGGGGATGAGGCCAAGGCGCTGCGCCTCGGCCACGGCCTTGGCTTTTTCGGTGCCGTCGAGCACGTCGATCAGGGCCGTCCAGATCTCGGGCTGGCGCGGTTTGAGGTCGAGCGCGCGGCGGAACCATGTCGCCGCCTCGGCGCGGCGGCCGGTGCGGGCGGCGATATGGCCAAGCTGGAAACAGGGTTCGGCCAAGGGGCGCGCGCGCAGGATGGCGGCGTAGATCTGGGCGGCCTGTTGCAACTGACCGGCGTTCTGGAGGCGCAGGGCCTGTTGGTAGGCGGCCGGGATCTGCTGGGGCGCGACCGTGATCGGCGCTGCATTCATGCGGTTTGGCCCAGCCGATCTTCCATCACGTCGAAGGGCACGCCGGGGGCATCCTTGGCCCCCCGGATCACCAGCGCGGTGCGCACGCTGGCCACGTTGGGCGCGGCGGTGAGCTGGCCGGTCAGGAAGCTTTGAAAGGTCGAAAGGTCGGGGGCGACGCATTTCAGGATGAAATCGATCTCGCCGTTGAGCATGTGGCATTCGCGCACGAGCGGCCAGTCGCGGCAGCGATTCTCGAAGGCGATCAGATCGGCCTCGGCCTGTGAATGCAGGCCCACCATGGCGAAAACCTGCACCTCGAAGCCCAGCATGCGGGGATCGACATCGGCATGGTAGCCACGGATGAACCCCGCCTCTTCGAGCGTGCGGACACGGCGCAGGCAGGGCGGCGCGGAAATGCCGACGCGCTTGGCCAGTTCCACGTTGGTCATGCGCCCGTCATCTTGCAACTCGGACAGGATCTTGCGGTCGATCGGGTCGAGCTTGGTCTGTGGCATCTGGTCCGGTCCCCTCGCGCGATTTCCGATTCTGACCATGAGCGGCCCGGATCGCGCAACTTTATTTCACACCCGCGCAACAAATGGAGCATATCGGCCCGGCGTGCAACCCTCTGACGCAGGGCTTTCGCCCGGCGCGTTGCGGAAATATATGCAGGGAGGGGCAAGTGCCAGACCCCGATCCAAAGCAGGAGACGCCGATGAGTGATGCAACCCGCCATACCCGCCTGTTGATCATCGGTTCGGGCCCTGCGGGCTATACCGCCGGTGTCTATGCCAGCCGCGCGATGCTGAACCCGATCCTTGTCCAAGGCATCCAGCCCGGCGGGCAGCTGACGATCACCACCGATGTCGAGAATTGGCCGGGGGATGCGAGCGTCATGGGCCCCGACCTGATGGTGCGGATGGAAGCCCATGCCAAGGAGATGGGGACGGAGATCATTTCCGACCATATCCAGTCGCTGGACCTGTCCAAGCGCCCCTTCGTGGCGGAGGGCGACAGCGGCACGACCTATACGGCGGATGCGGTCATCCTGGCCACCGGCGCGCAGGCCAAGTGGCTGGGCCTGCCGTCGGAGGAGCATTTCAAGGGGTTTGGCGTATCGGCCTGTGCCACCTGTGACGGGTTTTTCTATCGCGGTCAGGAGATCGTCGTGGTGGGCGGCGGCAACACGGCGGTGGAAGAGGCGCTGTTTTTGACCAATTTCGCCTCCAAGGTGACGCTGATCCATCGCCGCGACAGCCTGCGCGCGGAAAAGATCATGCAAGACCGCCTGTTCAAGAACCCCAAGGTCGCGGTCTTGTGGAACCACGAGATCGACGAGGTGATCGGCGGCGACAATCCGCGCGGCGTCGAAGGCGTGCGCGCGCGCCATGTCGAGACGGGCGAGATCACCGAAGTGCCTTGCAAGGGGTTCTTTGTCGCCATCGGCCATGCGCCCGCGAATGACCTGGTGAAGGACCAGCTGGAGCTGCACAACGGCGGCTATGTGAAGGTGGAGCCGGGCACGACGCGCACGAGCATTCCGGGCGTTTTCGCGGCGGGGGATCTGACCGATCACGTCTATCGCCAGGCGGTGACCAGCGCGGGCATGGGCTGCATGGCGGCGCTGGATGCGGAGAAATGGCTGGCCGAGCACGAAGCGGAGGCGACGGCTGCGGCGGCGGAATAAGCCCCGAAAGACCCGAGATTTGATGGAAAAGCCCCTGCGCCGCTGGCGCGGGGGCTTTTTGTTGCAGGATCGGCGATAGTTCGTTCAAGATTGAACAAACCCCTTTCGCAAGGCGCGGCAGAGGTATATGTTCAGAAATGAACAAACCAGATGCGCCCATGACCACCCCCGCCCCCAACCTGCCCGAGGAAGACCTGCTGTTCCGGCTGCTGCGCCAGCTGGACATCGCCCCCGAGGCGTCACAGCGGGCGACGGCGGAGGCGTTGGACATCAGTCTTGGCCGGCTCAATGCGCTGTTGCGCGCCGTGACCGAGGCGGGATTGGTGCGTCTGGCCCAGCGTGACAGCGCCGACCGGCGCGCGCGCGTGGCCTATGCCCTGACGGCGCGGGGCGCGGCGGAGAAGGTGCGTCTGACCGACCGCTTTCTGGCCCGCAAGCTTGCCGAGTACGACGCGCTCCATGCCGAACTGACCGGCACGGGGAGCGGTTTTTCCTTTCTCAAGTCCAGGACCCTGATGATGCAGAACCACCTTGCCCCCGTTCCCGAACTCTATGTCTCGGCCGACAGCGCGCAGAAGCTCAAGCGGGAGGCCGCAGACCTCGTGTCCTGGGACCTGACGCCGCGCCAGACCTGCGATCTGGAATTGCTGATGAACGGCGGGTTCAACCCGCTGAAAGGGTTCCTGGGCCAGGAAGATTACGAGAGCGTGGTGGAAACCATGCGGTTGGCCGATGGCACGCTCTGGCCGATGCCGATCACGCTGGATGTGTCGGAGGATTTCGCCGCCAAGGTCGAGCCGGGACAGGATATCGCGCTGCGCGATGCGGAGGGCGTGATCCTTGCCATCCTGTCGATCGGGGACAAGTACATCCCCAACAAGGCGCGCGAGGCGCTGATGGTGTTCGGGGCCGATGACGTGGCGCATCCGGCGGTCAATTACCTGCACCATGTGGCGGGGCCGGTTTACCTGGGCGGGGCGATCACGGGCATCCAGCAGCCCGTGCATTACGATTTCCGCGCGCGGCGCGACACGCCCAACGAATTGCGCGCCTATTTCCGCAAGCTCGGCTGGCGCAAGATCGTGGCGTTCCAGACGCGCAACCCGCTGCACCGGGCGCACCAGGAACTGACCTTCCGCGCGGCCAAGGAAGCGCAGGCGAACCTGTTGATCCACCCGGTCGTGGGCATGACCAAGCCCGGCGACGTGGACCATTTCACCCGCGTGCGCTGCTACGAGGCGGTCTTGGACAAGTATCCTGCCGCGACGACGCATATGAGCCTGCTCAATCTCGCCATGCGGATGGCCGGCCCGCGCGAGGCGGTCTGGCACGGGCTGATCCGCAAGAACCACGGCTGCACCCATTTCATCGTGGGCCGCGACCATGCGGGCCCCGGCAAGAACAGTCAGGGCGTGGATTTCTACGGCCCCTATGATGCCCAGGAGCTGTTCAAGGCGCATGAGGCCGAGATCGGCATCGAGATGGTCGATTTCAAACACATGGTCTATGTGCAGGAAAAGGCGCAATATTATCCCGCGAACGAGGTGCCCGAGGGCGACACGATCCTTGATATTTCCGGCACCGAATTGCGGCGGCGGCTGCGCGAAGGGCTGGAGATCCCGGAATGGTTCTCTTTCCCCGAAGTGGTCAAGGAATTGCGCCGCACCTCTCCGCCGCGGAGCCAGCAGGGGTTCACCGTGTTCTTCACCGGCCTGTCGGGGTCGGGCAAGTCGACCATCGCCAATGCGATCATGGTCAAGCTGATGGAACAGGGCGGGCGGCCGGTGACGCTTCTGGATGGTGACGTGGTGCGCAAGCATCTGTCGAGCGAGCTGGGGTTCAGCAAGGAGCACCGCGACATCAACATCCGCCGGATCGGTTACGTGGCCTCCGAGATCACCAAGAACGGCGGGATCGCGATCTGCGCGCCCATCGCGCCCTATACGGCCACGCGCCGCGCGGTGCGCGAGATGATCGAGAGCTTCGGCGCTTTCATCGAGGTGCATGTTGCGACCTCTCTCGAGGAATGCGAGCGGCGCGACCGCAAGGGGCTGTACAAGCTGGCGCGTGAGGGCAAGATCAAGGAATTCACCGGGATTTCCGACCCTTACGAGGCACCGACCGCCGCCGAACTGGTGGTGGATACGGAAGGCATGGACGTGGATTACTGCGCCCAGCAGGTGCTGCTGAAGCTCGAGAGCATGGGGCTGATCGCGGCCTGAGCCGTCATCCTGCCCGCCTGCGGTCCGCAAGGATCGCAGGCGTCTGGGTGATGGCCCACTCCATCAAGGGCCCAAGCGCGTCGATCAGCGACAGGCCGCGCGGCGTCAGGCCATAGGTCACGGCAGGCGGGGTCGTCGCCTCGACCGAGCGCCAGATCAGCCCGTCAGCCTCCAGCGTCTTGAGGGTGGTCGAGAGCATCCGGCGCGAGATGTCGGGCACGGCACGGCCCAGCGCGTTGAAGCGCTGCGGCGCGTCCTTGAGCGTCAGAAGCAAGAGCAGCGACCAGCGATCCCCGATCCGGTCCAGGACCTGCCGCACCGGGCAGGCGTCAAGATCGCCCGCCCAATCGGCAAGGCGCGTCATGGTCGTGTCAGCCGTCGTCATGCGCGGTTCCCCCCATGTTACCTTGGGCCGTGAACATGCCCTCTGGCGAGGGTTCGGCGCAGTCTCTAACTGAGACCAGCAACGGAAACAAGACTGGAGACTGCCATGACGGATCATCGCCATTCCCCCATCCTCGTCACCGGCGCGGGCGGCGCGCTGGGGCGGCTTGTGCTGGCCGAGCTGATCGCGCGGGGGGCCACGGAGCTGCGCGCGGGCAGCCGCAGGCCCGAGGCGCTGGAGATCACCGGGGCCACGCCCCTGCGCGTCGATTTCGACGATGCCGCAAGCCTCGAGGCCGCCTTTGCCGGGATCGAGCGGCTCTTGATCATCTCGACCGATGCGATCGATGCGGCGGGCACGCGGGCGCGCCAGCACCGCGCGGCGGTCGAAGCCGCCCGGCGCGCCGGGGTGGGGCATGTGGTCTATACCTCGATGCCTGCACCCACAGCCGATCATCCGATCTTTTTCGCCGCCGATCACCTGGCGACGGAGGAGGCGATCAAGGCCAGCGGGATGGGCTACACGATCTTGCGCAACAACTGGTATTTCGAGAACCTGGCCCTGAGCGTGCCGGGCGCGCTGGCCCATGGCGCGCAGCTGACCGCCGCGGGCGCAGGCCGCATCGCGCATGGCGCACGCGCGGATTTCGCCGCCGCCGCGGCAGGCGCGCTCCTGGGCGAGACACAGAGCGCGACCTATGACCTGTCGGGCCCCGAGGCGCAGAGCGTCGAGGACCAGATCGCCGCGATCAATGCGGCGCTTGGCAGTGCCATCGCGGTCGTGCCGATGGCGGATGCGGCCCTGGAGGCCACGCTGAGGGATGCGGAGGTTCCCGGGCCGCTTGCGGCGCTTTTGGTGGGGGCGGACCGCGCCGCGCGCGAGGGGCGGATGGACAAGGTCACCGACCATGTCGAGCGGCTGTCGGGACGCAAGCCACAAAGCCTGGCCCAGTGGTTGGGGGAAAACGCCCAGCGCCTGCGCGGGTGAGATGCCGAGGGACCGGGGCGCTGCCCCGGACCCCGGAGTTTTTGGGCCAAGATGAAGGGGGCGTGGGGCCGGAAAAGGCCCTGACGCTTCGGGCCTTACTGGGCGGGGGCGGCGGGGGCGGTCGTCGCCTCGGTCGTGTCGGGATCGGCGGCGGGGGTCGGGCCGTCGACCGCGGCCCCTTCGGTCGGCAGGCCGTTTTCCCAGGTGCCGCGCAGGACCTCACCGCTGGCGTAGCGCATCGTGCCTTCGCCTTCGCGGCGGCCATCGACGAAGCGGCCCTCGTAGACATCGCCATTGGCATAGGTGGCGATGCCGAAGCCGTTGATGTCGCCATCCGCCCATTCGCCGATATAGGAGAAGGCATTGGGTTCGGGCATGGTGAGCCGCCCCTGCCCTGACCGTTCGCCCGCGACGAAGGTGCCGTCATAGACGGAGCCGTCGGTATAGGTGGCGCGGCCCTGGCCATGGCGGAGACCGTTTTCCCATTGCCCTTCGTAGCGGTAGCCGTCGGGATGGGTCATCACGCCCTGCCCGTGCTGGCGGGCGTTGAGGAACTGGCCGACATAGGTGAGGCCGTTGGCATAGGTGGCGGTGCCCTGGCCTTGGATCACGCCTTCGACCCAGTCGCCGGTATAGCCCGCGCCATCGGGATAGGTGATCGTGCCGGTGCCATGGGGCAGGTCATTGGCGAAACCGCCCTCGTAGATCGAGCCATCGGGATAGGTGACGCGGCCCTGGCCCGAGATGCGCCCCTCGACCCATTCGCCGACATAGACGAAACCGTCAGTGGCGGTGAAGATGCCGCTGCCGTGGCGCTGGTCGTCGCGAAACTCGCCCTCATAGACATCGCCATTGGCATAGCGCACCGTGCCCGTGCCCTGGCGCTGGCCGCCCGCCAGCGTGCCCTCGTAGACATCGCCATTGGGCTGGGTCAGCGTGCCGGTGCCGGTGATCTGGCCATCGGCCCAATCGCCTTCGTAGATGACGCCATCGGGCATGACGAGCCGGCCCGTGCCCGCGCGCTGGCCCGCGACGAAGCCGCCCGTATAGGTCGCGCCATCGGGATAGGTGATGGTGCCCTGGCCCTGTTTCTGACCCTCTTCCCACTGGCCTTCGTAGCGGTAGCCGCCGGGGCCGGTCATGACGCCCTGTCCGTGGTGGAGCGCGTTCACGAAATCGCCAGTATAGCTGATCCCGTTGGAATAGAGGGCAGTGCCCGTGCCGTGGATGCGCCCCTCGGCCCAGTCGCCTTCGTAGGTGGAGCCATCCGCGAAGGTGATGCGGCCCTGTCCCTCGGGGCGGCCCGCGACGAAGGCGCCTTCGTAGATCGAGCCGTCGGGGAAGGTGGCGCGGCCCTGGCCGCGGATCTCGCCATCGACCCATTCGCCGGAATATTCATAGCCGTTGGGCAGGCGATAGGTGCCCTGGCCATGCTGGACGCCGTTGCGGAACTGGCCTTCGTAGATCCCGCCATTGTCGTATTGCTGGATGTCGGTGACGAGCGGAAGGGCGCCTGCCGCGGGATCGGCGGGCAGCGCCTGGGGCTCTGCCTGTTGGGCGGGAACAGGCGTGACGGAGAGGAGGCCCGCGCAGAGGAAGGTGGCGGAAAGGAGCATGGCGGGGCGTGCCATGGCTTGGGTCTTGCTGAACACGGCTGTCGCCTCCCTGTTGCCCGAGGCCATTGGGTCTGGTTGGCGCGCAGGCTAGGGGGTCGGGCGCGTCTCCGCAACGGCTTTGCGGGGGCTTTGCTGGGGCCGTCGCGTGGGCCTTGCGGGGAGAAGGGCGGGCCTGCCCCTTGGCCTCGGGGCGCTTTCTGTTACATCTGCCGCGACACTGAGCGCGAAGGGGGCCGACATGGCCGAGAGGTTCCGGCTGAGCCTTGCACAATTGAACCCGAGTGTGGGCGATCTGCGGGGCAATGCCGCGCTGGCGCGCGCCGCATGGGCACAGGCGCGGGAGGCCGGGGCCGACATGGTGGCCTTTCCCGAGATGTTTTTGACCGGCTACCAGTTGCAGGACCTGGTGGGCAAACCGGCCTTTGCCGCCGATGCGAGCCGGGTTCTGGCCGATCTGGCGCGCGACTGTGCCGAGGGGCCCGCCATCGGGATCGGCGCGCCGCTGCCCGGCGGCGACAAGCCCTTCAACGCCTATTTCGTCTTGCAGGGCGGCAAGATCACGGCGCAGGTGCTGAAGCACCATCTGCCCAATTACACGGTCTTTGACGAGAAGCGCTATTACCATGCGGGCGACCCGTCGGGGCCGGTCCGGGTGGGGCCCGTGCGGATCGGCATTCCGATCTGCGAGGATGCGTGGTTCGAGGATGTGACCGAGACGCTGGCCGAGACGGGGGCGGAGATCCTGCTGGTGCCCAACGGCTCGCCCTATCACCGGGGCAAGATGGACACGCGGCAGGCGATCATGGTCGCGCGCGTGATCGAGACGGGGCTGCCCTTGGCTTACGTGAACCTCGTGGGCGGGCAGGATGACCAGGTGTTCGACGGGGCGAGTTTCGTTCTGAACCCGCATGGGGTGCTGGCCTGCCAGATGCCCGCCTTTGACGACGGGCTGTTCCATGTCGATTTCGAGCGCGGCCCCGAGGGATGGCAGGCCGTGCCGGGCGACAAGGCCACGCTGCCGGGACCCTGGGAGGCCGATTATCGCGTCATGGTGACGGGTTTGCGCGATTATTGCGCCAAGACGGGATTTTCCCGCGTGCTTCTGGGCCTGTCGGGAGGGGTGGATTCGGCGCTGGTCGCGGCCATCGCGGTGGATGCGCTGGGGGCGGAGAATGTCCGCTGCGTGATGCTGCCCTCGCGCTTCACCTCGCAAGCCTCGCTCGAGGATGCGGAGGCGGTGGCGCGGCTTTTGGGGGTGAAGCTCGATACCGTGCCGATCGGGGCGGCGCATGAGGCGGTGCTGGGAACGCTCGCGCCGATGTTCGAGGGGCGCGCGCCCGATCTGACCGAGGAGAACATCCAGTCGCGCCTGCGCGGCGTGATGCTGATGGCGCTGTCCAACAAGTTCGGCGAGATGCTGTTGACCACCGGCAACAAGTCCGAGGTCGCGGTGGGCTATGCCACGATCTATGGCGACATGGCGGGCGGCTACAATCCGATCAAGGATCTTTACAAGACCCGCGTCTTCGAGACCTGCCGCTGGCGGAATGCCCATCATGCCGGGTGGATGAAGGGACCGGGGGGCATGGTGATCCCGGCGGCCGTGATCGACAAGCCGCCCACCGCCGAATTGCGCGAGAACCAGAAGGACGAGGACAGCCTGCCGCCCTATCCGGTGCTGGACGAGATCCTCGAGATGCTGATCGACAAGGAGGCGTCGGTCGCGGATCTGGTCGCCATGGGCCATGACCGGGACGTGGTGAAGAAGGTCGAACACCTTGTCTACATCAGCGAATACAAGCGCTTCCAGTCGGCGCCGGGGGCAAGGTTGACGGAACGGGCGTTCTGGTTGGACCGGCGCTATCCGATCGCGAACCGGTGGCGCGACGAGGGGTGAAACGGGGCGGTGGCGTAGGGTGGGTGGAACCCGCCGGACGTGCATCGGCGTGAACGGCGGTGGTGGGTTGCACCCACCCTACGGGCGTGATCGGTGTGGGACGCGCGGGGGACGGGGCGGTGACGTAGGGTGGGTGGAACCCACCAATCGTGCATCGGCATGAACGGCAGTGGTGGGTTTCACCCACCCTACGGTCGTGATCGTCAGGACATCAAGGTGCGCCTGAAGGCGGCACCCTACCCAAGGGGGATGCCGCAGGGTGGGTGGACCCCACCAGACGCGCCCCCTCAATGCACGCTGACGGGTGTCATGTCATTCTGGCGGGCCACGACGAAGGCCAGCTTGCGGTCCTTGACCAGTGCAAGCCGTTCGCCGGTTTCGCTGCCGATGGCATAGAGCGTCTCGATCCCCTTGGCCTGTTCGCGGATCTCGTCGGGCAGGTCGGCCACGGCGACGGGGCGGATATAGACGATGGGCCGGCCCTGCGGCGTGGCGGCGTCGTGATCTATGGTCATCTGTTCAGCCCTCCTTTCGCTTGGGACCCGCGCCATTGATGCGGATCGTCTGCACCACGGTTTCGGGTTGGCTGCGGCGCAGGTCGATGTGCAACAGCCCGTGTTCCATCGAGGCCCCCGCGACCTCCACCCCTTCGGCCAGCACGAAGCTGCGCTGGAACTGCCGCGCGGCGATGCCACGGTGGAGAAAGACGCGCTCGGCCCCCGCCTCGGCCTGACGACCGCGGATCACGAGCTGGCGATCCTCGAGCGTGATGGTCAGGTCATCCTCGGCAAAGCCTGCAACGGCCAGCGTGATGCGATAGGCGTTTTCGCCCTTCTGTTCGATGTTGTAGGGCGGGTAGCCATTGGCATCTGCCTTGGCGGTGCGTTCCACCAGGCGTTCCAGTTGATCGAACCCCAGAAGGAACGGGTGCGATCCGAGCGTCAGTTTCGTCATGCGGGGCACATCCTTGCGATTAAGCGATCTGCACATGCGGCACGCGCCCCGGTTTCGGCGGCGCGCCCACCCCCAAGATATGGAGGCTTGCGGCCCGCGTGCAAGGCCCGGTCATCATCCCGCCTGCCCCGCTCCCGAGGCTTGGCGCAGACGGAGCGGCGCGCTAGACTGCGGCTTCGGCCCCAAGAAGACAAAGCGATCGGACCGCCCGGCATGAATGCCCCCAAAGGCCCCAGCGAACTCACGCACGAGGATGTGCTGCGCATCAAGCTCGAGGTGCTCAAGCGCGAGCATCGCGATCTCGACGATGCGATCGCGGCGCTGCATGACGCGGTGAACCCCGACCAGCTGACCCTCAAGCGCCTGAAAAAGCACAAGCTTCTGCTCAAGGACAAGATCGCGCGGATCGAGGATGAACTGACCCCCGACATCATCGCCTGAGCGGGGCCCGCGCCGCATTGCGCCCGGGGCGCGCGCGGCTATAGTGCGGCGCTCAATCCGGGGTCGGAGGGCAAGGCGCATGGCCGAGATCGAGGTGGGAATCATCATGGGCAGCCAGTCGGACTGGCCCACGATGCGCGAGGCCGCCAGCATTCTGGACGAATTGGGCGTGCCCTACGAGACGCGCATCGTATCGGCCCATCGCACGCCGGACAGGCTGTGGGAGTATGGGCGCGCGGCGGCGGGCCGGGGGCTCAAGGTGATCATCGCGGGCGCGGGCGGCGCGGCGCATCTGCCCGGCATGATGGCGTCGAAAACGAGGGTGCCGGTGATCGGTGTGCCGGTCCAGACCAAGGCCCTGTCGGGCGTCGATTCGCTCTATTCCATCGTGCAGATGCCCAAGGGCTACCCGGTGGCCACGATGGCGATCGGGGCGGCGGGCGCGGCCAATGCGGGGCTGATGGCGGCGGCGATCCTGGCCACGTCGGATGCCGCCTTGGCCGAACGGCTCGACGCGTGGCGCGCGGCGCTGTCGGCCTCCATCCCCGAGGAGCCGCAAGATGACTGAGCCGCTCGCGCCCGGCGCGACCATAGGCATCCTCGGCGGGGGGCAACTGGGCCGGATGCTGTCGATGGCGGCGGCGCGGCTCGGCTATCGCTGCCATATCTATGAACCGGGTCCGGCCCCTGCCGCCGATGTGGCCCATGCGCTGACCACCGCCCCTTACGAGGATCTCGAGGCGCTGCGCCGCTTTGCGCAGGGGTGCGATCTCATCACCTATGAATTCGAGAATATCCCGGCCGAGGCGCTCGACGTGCTGGCCGAAACCACGCCGCTTTTCCCCGACCGCCGCGCGCTGGAGGTGAGCCAGGACCGGCTGACGGAAAAGACCTTCCTGTCCGGCCTCGGCCTTGCCACGGCCCCTTTCGCGCCCATCGACGGGCCGGGCGATCTGGCGACGGCGCTTTCGGTCACGGGCACGCCCGCGATCCTGAAAACGCGCCGCTTCGGCTATGACGGAAAGGGACAGGCCCGCGTGATGGCGCCCGAGGCGGCAGAGGCCGCGCTTGCCAGCCTCGAAGGGGCGCCTGCCATCGCCGAGGGCTTCGTGCGCTTTTCCAAGGAAATCAGCGTCATCGCCGCGCGTGGCCGGGACGGAAGCGTCGCCGCCTTCGATCCGGGCGAGAATGTCCATGTCGACGGCATCCTGTCGACCACGACGGTGCCCGCCGCCCTGCCGCTCAAGCTGCGGACCGATGCGGTGCTGATCGCCTCGCGCATCCTGAACGCGCTCGATTACGTGGGCGTGATGGGCGTGGAATTGTTCGTCACGCCCGAGGGGCTTGTCGTCAACGAGATCGCGCCGCGTGTCCATAATTCGGGCCATTGGACGCAAGCGGGCTGCGCTGTCGACCAGTTCGAACAGCATGTCCGCGCCATCGCGGGTTGGCCGCTCGGCAACGGGGCGCGCCATGCGAATGTGGTGATGGAAAACCTGATCGGCGCGGATGTGGCCCGCGTGGGCCAGCTTGCCGCCGAACCCGGCGTTCAGGTCCATCTCTACGGCAAGGCCGAGGCGCGGCCGGGCCGCAAGATGGGTCACATCAACCGCGTGACCGGCGCAGCCTGAGGCGCGGCCGCTCCTTCATCTTTCCCCAAATATGCACGGCCCAACGCCTGCCATCGGGCGCCGCGCTCATTCGATGAGCGATTCCAGCGCCCCGATATAGTCGAGATCCGCGACAAAGGCCCCGTCGCGCAGAAAGGCCATGGTCTGGGCGATGACGCGGGGGTTGTTCATCATGAAGGTATGGGTGACCGGCAGGGTGATATGGCCCGCCATGCCCGCGACCCGCGTGCTGTCGACGGCGACCTTGCCGTCATCCTCGCCGGGGATCAGGGCGGAATAGATCGGGTTCAGCGTCTGGTTGCCCGCGATCACGCCAAGGTCGAAATCAACGGGCGGCAGGCGGCTCGGCAGATCGGCGGGGCCTGTGCCAAGCTGCTGTCCGGCGGGGCCGTTGATCCATTCGAAAGCGTCGAGCCGGCCCAGCACATCCACAAGCTCCGATCCGGCATTGGGGGGCGCCAGCATCACGACGCGCCCCATCGATGCAGGCCGCGCACCGCCTTGGGCGAGCGTGTAGCGAAGCAGGATGCCGCCCATGGAATGGGTGACGAAATGCACCCGCCTGTCGCCACAGGCGGCAACGGCCGGAACAAGTGTTGCCGCCGCAAGATCGGCGATGGGCGCGCGGGTCGAGGGATAGCCCTGGTTGACGACCATGTAGCCCTCGGCCTCGAGCGCCTCTTCCATCAGGAAGAGCGAGTTTTCCGTCCGCGCAAGGCCATGGAGCAAGATCACGCAATCCTGTGCCCCGGCCACGGGCGGTTCCTCCGCATGGGTTGCGGATACGAATAGGCCAAGACCAAGAAAGAGCACGGGCAGGATACGGATCATGGGTTGCAACATAGGTGCGCCTGCCCTGCGCCGCGAGGGGGATTGTCGCCGCCCCGACGCTGCGTCACTCTGCGCCCATGTCACCGAATGCCCGCCCCCGTCTGGCCGTTCGCGGCCTGTTGCTGATCGAAGACCGCCTGCTTCTGGTCAATGCCTGGGGCGGCGGGAAAAGCGATCTTTTGTGCGCGCCGGGTGGCGGGGTGGAGATGCACAGCTCGCTTCCCGACAATCTGATCCGGGAATTCCACGAGGAAACCGGGCTGACCATCGCGGTCGGCGCGCCTTGCATGGTCAATGAATTCCACGCGCCGGGGCATGATTTCCACCAGGTCGACATCTATTTCCGGGTACATCTGGTGGCGGGGGACCCGATGGCCCACTGGACCGACCCCGAGGGGATCGTGACCGAACGCCACCTGGTCGCCCGGCACGAGATGCACCGCTACCGCTACAAGCCCGACAGCCTGCCCGATGTGGCCTGGTCCGATATCGTGCATTACGACGCGCTGGAACCGCTCGTCCGCTGAGGCCAGAGACCCCAGGCGATGCCGCCCAGAACCAGCGCGCCCGCACCCAGCATGCGCAGGCTGGGGGCCTCGGACAGGAAGATCACGCCACCAAGCGCCGCGATGACAGGGACCGACAGCTGGACCAGCCCCGCGACCGAAGCGCCGATGCGCGGCAGCACCTCGTACCAGAGCGCATAGCCAAGCCCCGATGTGACCGCCCCCGATGTCACCGCAAGCGCAAGCCCCGCCCAGGTCGCGTCATTCACCGGACTGCCCCCCGACTGGACCAGAAGCGCCACGAACCCCGCGACCGTCGCCCAGACGAAAGCCGCCCCCGTATCGCCCAAGGGATCGGAGGAGCCGCGCCCGATCAGCGAATAGATGCCCCAGCCCAGCGCGGCGAACCCCATCGAACCGACGGCCCAGAGGGGCAGGGACACCGCGCCACCGGGCCAGACGAGCCAGGCAAGGCCAGACAGCGCCAGCGCCGCTCCGATCCAGCGCCGGGCAGGCGGGCGTTCGCCCAGGGCAAGCGCGCCGGCAAACATCGTGACCTGCACGCCGCCAAACAGGATCAGCGCCCCCAGCCCCGCATCCATCGCCAGATAGGCCAGTGAAAACCCGACCAGATAGGTGGTCAGCATCAGCCCGCCGAGCATCCGGCGCGGCTGCAAGAGCGGCAGGCTGCCATGGCGGAGCCGGATCAGGAGCACCAGAAGTGCGGCCCCCGCCACGGCGCGCACCAGCGCGAAATCGAGCGCGCCGATCTGGCCCGCGCCCACGGCGGCGCGGTTCAGCACGGAATTGGCGGCAAAGGCCACCATGACGAGCGCGGTGAGGGCGACAAGCTTCATGCCAGCCACCGCGCGGCCAGCGGACCGGCCATCCACGACACCTGCCCGCCCGCAATCGTGCCCGCGATGCGGTTTCTTTCGTCAAGGATGACGAGATCGGCGCGCAACCCTTCGGCGATGCGGCCCCGGTCGGTCCAGCCCATCAGCCGCGCGGGCCCGTCCGAGACGAGGGACCATGCCTTGGACCATCCGTAGCGCTCGCTCAGACGCAGGGCCGCGCGGGCGAGCGAGGGGTAGTGGTAATCGGAGACGAGCGCGTCGACGAGCCCCGCTTCGACCAGCGCCTCGGCCGCGATCTTGCCGCTGTGCGAGCCACCGCGCACCACGTTGGGCGCGCCCATGATGACCGGATCGCCATGGGCCTTGGCGGCCTCGGCGGCGGCGAGGGTTTCGGGGAATTCGGAAATATGCGCGCCAATCGCCCGAAACTTGGCCCTATCCGCCGGGGTGTGGTCATCATGGCTGGCCATGCGGATGCCCTGCGCGGCGAAGGCGGCGGCGATGGGGGCGAGGGTTTCCATAACCTGAGGGCCATTGGCATGTAGCGACTGCAACAGGGCGTGGTGCGCCTCGGGCGAGCGGCCGGCCTTGAGCGCCTGGCCCGTCAGGCGGGGGGGCCGTTTGCCTGCGGCCAGTTCCTTGTGCGGCAGGTGATCGTTCCAGACGACGTAGCGGATGCCGAAGCGGGTCACGAGATCGCGCATCGCGCCGAGCGTGTCGAGCATGTGGGTTTCGACGCGCAATTGCAGCGCCATGTCGGTCAGGGGCCGGGCCGCGGCCAAAGCCTCGGCAAGGGCCATGGCGAAATCGGGGCCGCGCATGCCCCCTTCCCAGCTCCAGAACTGGGCGAGGATGGCGGTGGTGATGCCACATGCCCCGCATTCGGCATCGAGCGCTGCCAGACCCATGGCGGGGGTTTCGACCGCGCCACGCCGGGGCGCCATGTGGCGTTCGAACCCGTCGCCATGCAGGTCGATGATGCCGGGCAGGATGCGAAACCCCGAAAGGTCGATCGCGCGCCCGCCGCCGCCCGTGATCTTGCCCTCGGCCAGCGACAGGTCGGTCCGGGCGAACCCATCGGACAAGAGCACCTCGGCCCCGGTCAGACGGAGCGGCGGCAGGTCATGCATCGCGGTAGCCCCGTCGCATCAGTGCCGCGATATCGGCATCGGCAAGACCTGCGGCCTTGGCCTCGTCAAGGAGGGCGGCGAAGGCGTCGAGCGTGGGGGTCGCCACCCCGGCCTCGGCGGCGATACGGCGAAAGACGGCATTGTCCTTGGCCACACCGCTGATCGGAAAGCCGACGCTGTCATCGGCGCCCAGGATGCGGGGCAGACGGTCGCGCACCATGGGCAAGCCCGCAGGCCCGCCGCACAGGATCTTCAGCGCCGTTTCGAGCGGCAGGCCCGCGCGGGCTGCGACCTGCAATTGTTCGACCAATCCGGCGGTGTAGCTTTGCATCAGTGCGTTGTTCACCACCTTCATCACAAGGCCCGTGCCAAGCGGCCCGACGTGAAAGATGCGGTCGGTCAGCGCCGAAAGGGCCGCCTGCGCACGGGCGGCGGCATCGGCCGCGCCACCGATGAAAAAGCCGCAACTGCCCGCTGCGACCATTTCCGGCCCGCCCGAGACGGGGGCATCGACGACCATCGCGCCCGTGGCGGCAAATCTGTCGGCGCGCGAGGTGAGATTTGCGGGAACGACGGTGCTGGTTTCGGCGATCAGCTTGCCCGCGATCTCGAGCGACAGGAGCCGGTCGAGCGTTTCGGTGACGGCCGCATCATCGTAAAGGCTGAGGATCAGCACGTCCGAGGTTGCCACCAAGGCCGCCAGATCGGGGGCCATCGGCACACCATCCACCGCGCGGCTGCTGCGGGTCCAGCCGGTGACGGGGGCCCCCTGCCCTGCGAAACGCGCAGCCATTGCCGCGCCCATCCGGCCCAAGCCGATCACGCCGATCCTGTCCATGTCCTGCCCCGAGTTTGTCCGTGCCGCAACGCGGCGACCATGGCACGCGCCCGCCTGCCCCACAACCGCCCGGCGTCTTGCCAGCGGGGATGGCAGCGCGGCATCTTCATGTTTTCGTGCCTGCCGCCCGGGCCGAAGAGGCTCTGGCGATCCTGAAGACGCTAGAGGCGCGCGGGGCGTAGGCGGCGGGCGGTTTTTGCGGACCGGCGAGGTCCGGACATGACAAAGGGGCCCGTGGGCCCCTTTGCCTTGTGACGCTTTCCCCTCTCGGGATCGTTTCCGATGGAAACGACCCTGTCGGGGTTACGCGCGAATTTCCTTGCGGAAATTCACTCTTACATCATGCCGCCCATGTCGGGCATGCCGCCGCCTGCGGGCTCATCCTTCTTGGGCTTGTCGGCCACCATCGCTTCGGTGGTGATCAAGAGGCCCGCGATGGATGCCGCATCCTCGAGCGCGGTGCGCACGACCTTGGCCGGGTCGATCACGCCGAACTTGAACATGTCGCCATATTCTTCGGTCTGCGCGTTGAAGCCAAAGCTCTTGTCCGAGGATTCGCGGATCTTGCCGGCCACGACAGACCCGTCGACGCCTGCGTTCTCGGCGATCTGGCGCAGCGGTGCTTCGAGCGCCTTGCGCACGATGGCGATACCGGCGTTCTGGTCGGAGTTGTCGCCGGTGACGCCTTCGAGCGCCTTGGCACCCTGAACGAGCGCCACACCGCCGCCGACCACGACACCTTCCTGAACCGCGGCGCGGGTCGCGTTGAGCGCGTCATCGACGCGGTCCTTGCGCTCCTTCACCTCGATCTCGGTCATGCCGCCGACGCGGATGACGGCGACGCCGCCTGCGAGCTTGGCCACACGTTCCTGCAGCTTCTCACGGTCGTAATCGCTGGTGGTTTCCTCGATCTGCTGACGGATCTGGGCAACGCGTGCCTCGATCTCGGCCTTGTTGCCGGCGCCGTCGACGATCGTGGTGTCGTCCTTCTTGATCAGGACCTTCTTGGCGCGGCCCAGCATGTCGAGCGTGACGCTCTCGAGCTTCATGCCGAGGTCTTCGGAGATGACCTGGCCACCGGTCAGGATCGCGATGTCCTGCAGCATGGCCTTGCGGCGGTCACCAAAGCCCGGTGCCTTGACGGCGGCGATCTTGAGGCCACCGCGCAGCTTGTTGACCACGAGGGTCGCCAGCGCTTCGCCTTCCACGTCTTCCGCGATGATCAGGAGCGGCTTGCCCGACTGGATCACGGCTTCGAGCAGGGGGACCATCGGCTGCAGCGACGAGAGCTTCTTCTCGTGCAGCAGGATCAGCGCGTCATCCAGATCCGCGACCATCTTGTCGGGGTTGGTGACGAAATAGGGCGACAGGTAGCCGCGGTCGAACTGCATGCCTTCGACGACTTCGGTCTCGGTCTCGAGGCCCTTGTTCTCTTCGACGGTGATGACCCCGTCATTGCCGACCTTCTGCATCGCATCCGCGATCTGACGACCGATTTCCTTTTCGCCATTGGCGGAAATGGTGCCGACCTGGGCGACTTCGTCGCTGTCGGTCACGTCGCGGGCAGCGGCCTTGATGTGCTCGACGACCTTGGAGGTGGCCATGTCGATGCCGCGCTTGAGGTCCATCGGGTTCATGCCGGCGGCAACCGCCTTCATGCCTTCCTTGACGATGGCCTGGGCCAGAACCGTCGCGGTGGTGGTGCCGTCGCCGGCCTCGTCATTGGTGCGGGAAGCGACTTCCTTCACCATCTGCGCGCCCATGTTCTCGAACTTGTCTTCCAGTTCGATCTCCTTGGCGACCGACACACCGTCCTTGGTGATGCGGGGCGCGCCGAAGGACTTCTCGATCACCACGTTGCGACCCTTGGGGCCCAGCGTGACCTTGACCGCATCGGCGAGGATGTTGACACCCTTGAGCATGCGGTTCCGGGCGTCGGTGGAAAAACGTACGTCTTTAGCAGCCATCTTGGATAGCTCCCTTGAATTTGCGTTTCGGTTGGTCGGAAAGGATCAGGCGGCCTTGGCTGCCTTCTTGGCATCGAGGATGCCCAGAATGTCGCTTTCCTTCATGATCAGCAGCTCTTCGCCATCGATCGTCACTTCGGTGCCCGACCACTTGCCGAACAGCACGCGATCACCGGCCTTGACGGCCATCTCGATCAGCTCGCCGGAATCCTTGCGCGCGCCGGGGCCGCAAGCGATCACTTCGCCCTCGGAGGGCTTTTCCTTGGCGCTGTCGGGGATGATCAGACCGCCCTTGGTCTTCTCTTCGGATTCGATCCGGCGGACCAGCACACGGTCATGAAGCGGTGTGAATGCCATCTCTCGAACACTCCTCTCGGGTTCGGTTGCAATTCTGATGTTGGCACTCGACCTCGGTGAGTGCCAACAGCGCGGAGATAGGGAGGGGTCGGGCCGGTGTCAACAGGGGGATGGGCCGGATTTCATCCCGGGCAGGCCCGCAACCGACCTGCGGCGCACTTGCCCCCTGACAAGCCCGCCCCGCTTCGCTATGAGGCCCCCGACATTGCCCCCAATTCGCGGAAAAGCTCCATGACCACGCTTGTTTTCGGCCACCTGTCCCCCGATACCGATTCCACCGGCTCGCCGATCATCTGGGCCTGGTACCTGAACGAGATCCGCAAGGAACAGGCCGAGGCCGTCCTGCTCGGCGAACCCAATACCGAAGCGGCCTTCCTGCTTGCGCGCTGGGACCTGCCCAAGCCGCGCATCATCGCGGATGTGGAGCCGGGCCAGCCCGTCGTGATCGTCGACACCAACAACCCCGCCGAATTGCCCAAGGGCATCAACGGGGCCGATATCCGCGCCATCATCGACCACCACAAGCTGGTCGGCGGCTTGGAAACCAAGGGCCCGATCGAGATCCGGATGGAGCCCCTGGCCTGCACCGCCACCATCCTGCACAAGATGATCGGCGCAGACATCGCCCAGGCGCCCGCCTGGATCAAGGCGACGATCCTCACCTGCATCCTGTCCGACACGCTGGAATTCCGCTCGCCCACCACCACGCCCGAAGATCGCGCCGTGGCCGAGGCGCTGGCCGCCGATCTGGGCCTCTCGATCCCCGAATACGCCGCCGAGATGTTCGCGGCGAAATCCGATGTCTCGGCCTTCTCGGATGCGGAACTCCTGCGGATGGACAGCAAGACCTACGAGGTCGGCGGCAAGACCTTCCGCGTCAGCGTGCTGGAGACCACCTCGCCCGAGACGGTTCTGTCGCGCAAGGCGAGCCTGATGGAAACCATGCCCGTGGTCGCGACCGAGGATGGCGCGGACCAGGTGCTCTTGTTCGTCGTCGACATCCTGAACGAGCAATCGACGCTTCTGGTCCCCAATGACCTCGTGGCGCAGGTCGCGGCGAAAAGCTTCGGCGCGGATGCGGGCGGGGCCGATACGATCGTCCTGCCGGGCGTGGTCAGCCGCAAGAAGCAGATCATCCCCAACCTCGCCCTCTGACAGGCGGGCCCCTTCTGCGGGCCCTCCCTTCATCTTGGCGAAAAAACTCCGGGGAGGGCGCGCAAGGCGCGACCGGGGGCAGAGCCCCCCGCCCCCTTCCCCGCTCTCACTGCCGATGGTCCCGGGGCGCGGGCACGATTTTTCGTCCGAAAAATCGTGCCCGGGCGACGCCACAGGCGGCGCAATCCCTCGACGATCCGCGCGCCAGCGCCTAAACCGCCCCTGACCTTGCCGCAGGAGCGCCCCCATGACCCGCATCATCGACAGCCTCGCCGAGATTTCCGCCTCCTATGACGCGCTCTTTTGCGATCTCTGGGGCTGCGTGCATGACGGAATGCGCGCCTTTCCGGCAGCGGTCGCGGCACTGCAAGCCTATCGCGCGCAGGGGGGCATCGTGGTGCTGGTCACCAATGCCCCCCGCCCGCGCGCCAGCGTGGCCAAGCAGCTCGACCGGTTGGGCGTGCCCAGCGATTGCTGGGACGTGATCGCCACTTCGGGCGACAGCGCGCGCAAGGCGATGTTCGAAGGCGTCGTGGGCTCCAGGGTCTGGCATATCGGCGAGCCGCATGACGCGCCCTTCTTCGAAAAGCTGCAGCTTCTGGAGAACCCCGTCGAGATCGAGAAGGTCGCGCTCGAGGAGGCCGAGGGGATCGTCTGCACCGGTCCCTTCGACCCGATGGCGGATCCGGCGGTGATGCGCCCGCAGTTCCTTCTGGCCAAGAGCCGGGGGCTGAAACTCCTGTGCGCGAACCCCGATATCGTGGTCGACCGGGGCGAGACGCGGGAATGGTGCGCGGGCGCGCTGGCGCGGCTTTACACGGAAATGGGGGGCGAAAGCCTCTATTTCGGCAAGCCGCATCCGCCGATCTACGATCTTGCGCGGCGCAGGCTCGAGCAATTGGGCCGCACCATCCCCGATGATCGCATCCTGGCCGTGGGCGACGGCATCCTGACCGATGTGCTGGGGGGATTGGGCGAAAGCATCGACACGCTGTTCATCTCGGGCGGGCTTGCGCGCGAGGAGACGGGGACGGTGGACCAGCCCGACCCCGCGCGCCTTGCGCGCTTCCTGACGGAGGCCGAGCTGGAGCCGAGCTACACGATCGGGATGTTGCGCTAGAGCCTGTCGCGCAAAAGCGGGATCCGGTTTTGTGCTCCCCGGACATGCGAAATCAGGGAGCATGTCGCGCAAAAGTGGGAACCGGTTTTGCGCCCCCGGACATGCGAAATCAAAGGGTTAGAGAGCGGCGCGTGACTGCGCGTGAACGCGGCGCGCTCCAGGCAAGCAGGTGCGCCTGAAGGCGGCACCCTACGCAGGGTATGGTCGTGGGGGCTTGTGGGGCGCGGGAGGGACCGTATTTGGGGGAAGATGAAATGAGGGCGAGCGCGCAATATAATTGCGACATTTTGGGAATTTTGCGCAGCTTTATTTCTTTCTGCATTGCAGAACCGGGGCGGAATCGGGTATCAGGCGGCCATCATGCAGGAGTCGCCCGCCATGCTCGACAACATCACCACCGGCACGATCGTCATCGAGGATCTGGAGATCGGGATGCGCCGATCCCTGCAAAAACTGGTGACCGATCACGATATCGAGCTCTTCGCGCAGGTCTCGACCGACCGGAACCCGGTGCATCTGGATGATGATTATGCCCGCGACACGATCTTCGAGGGGCGGATCGCCCATGGCATGCTGACCGCGGGCCTGATCTCGGCGGTGATCGGGGAGCAATTGCCGGGGCATGGCACGGTCTACCTGGGCCAGACGCTGAAATTCATGGCACCCGTCCGGCCCGGCGACATGGTCGAGGCCGAGGTCGAGGTGACCGAGATCGACCACGGGCGGCGGCGGGTGACGCTGGCCACGCAATGCCGGGTCGGCAAGACCGTGGTGCTGAAGGGCGAGGCCGTGGTGCTGGCCCCCTCGCGGAAATTCGATTGATCAAAGGTTAAGGGCGCGGTCCCTTTCTTGCCCAAAGGTTAAGATCGCGCGCTCTTTCTTGCGGAAAGGTTAAGGGCGCGGGCCGCTTGCGCATCGGCGCGGGGGCGGCTACCCGTCTTGCCATGCGCATCCTGCACGACCCCCAGTATACACGTCCCGAGGACCGCGGCGCCTCTGCCGCGATCGGGAATTTCGACGGGGTGCATCGCGGGCATCGGCATGTGATCGATCTGGCGCGGCGACCGGGCGTGGCCCTGGGCGTGGTGACCTTCGAGCCGCATCCGCGCGCCTTTTTCGCGCCCGAGGCGGCCCCCTTTCGGCTGATGAACGCAAGCGCCCGGGCGCATCGGCTGGAAAAGCTCGGCGTCGAGATCCTGGCCGAGCTGCCCTTTGACCGACATCTGGCGGGGCTGTCGGCGGAGGATTTCGCGCGCGACGTGCTGGCGGGGGGCTTGGGCCTGTCCCATGTCGTTGTCGGCGCGGATTTCTGTTTCGGCAAGGGACGGACCGGAACCGCGCAGATGCTGCGCGATTTCGGCGCGCGTTACGGGTTCGATGTGACGGTGGCGGATCTGCTGGAAGGCGGGGATGGGGCGGTTTCGTCAACCGCGATCCGGGCGGCGTTGAGCGAGGGGCGGCCGCGCGATGCTGCCGCCATGCTGGGCCATTGGCACCGGATCGAGGGGCCGGTTCTGCATGGCGACAAGCGGGGGCGGGAACTGGGCTATCCGACGGCGAACATGGCGCTGGACGGGCTGCATGTGCCCAAGCTCGGCGTCTATGCGGTGCTGGTCGATGTGCTGGAGGGGCCGCACAAGGGCACCTATCGCGGGGTCGCGAACCTTGGCATCCGGCCGATGTTCGAGCGGCAGACGCCGAACCTCGAGACCTTTCTCTTTGATTTCAAGGGCGACCTTTATGGGCGGCAGCTGTCGGTGGGGCTGGTCGACTACCTGAGGGGCGAGATGCGCTTTGACGGGTTGCCCGCGCTGATCGCGCAGATGGACCAAGACAGCGCCGCCGCGCGCGAGGCGCTGGCCCGGACATGAGGGAGCGGTTCTGGGAACGGGTGCGACCCGAAAAGATGACGCCCGAGGAATGGGAGGCGCTGTGCGATGGCTGCGGGAAGTGCTGTCTCAACAAGCTCGAGGACGAGGAGACGGGCGAGGTCGCGCTGACGCGCGTGGCCTGCCGGTTGCTCGACGATCAAAGCTGCCGCTGCGGGCAATATGCGATCCGCAAGACGCTGGTGCCCGAATGCATCCAGTTGACGCCCGCGACGATGAAGGATGTCGCCTATTTCATGCCAGCGACCTGTGCCTATCGGCTGATCCACGAGGGCAAGCCGCTTTTCTGGTGGCATCCGCTGGTGTCGGGCGATCCCGAGAGCGTGCATGAGGCGGGCGTGAGCATGCGCGGCCTGACGGTGCCGGAATTCGAGGTGCCCGAGGAAGATTGGGAAGATTACATCATCGAGGAGCCGGGCACATGATCTTTGCCAGCGACAATACCGGGCCGGTGCATCCCAGGATCATGGCGGCGGTCATGGCGGCCAATGACGGCTATGCCATGCCCTATGGCAATGACGCGACGACCCAAGCCGCACGGGACGCCGTGCGCGATCTGTTCGAGGCGCCGGAGGCTGCGGTGGAATTCGTGGCGACGGGCAGTGTCGCAAATGCGCTGGCGCTGGCCTGTCTGGCGAGGCCCTGGGACGGCGTGTTCTGCCACCGCATCGCCCATGTCGAGGAGGATGAATGCGGCGCGCCGGATTTCTATTCCGGGGCCAAGACGATCCTGATCGACGGGGCGGATGCGAAATTCACCCCCGAGGCGCTGGAGGCCGCGATCGTGCAATGCAAGGCGCGCGGCGTTCATGGCGCGCAGCCGGGGCCGGTGACGATCACCAACATCACCGAGCGCGGCACGGTCTATACGCTGGACGAGATCCGCGCGATTGCCGCGACGGCCAAGGCGCATGGTCTGGCATTGCATCTGGATGGCGCGCGGTTCGCCAATGCCTGTGCCGCGCTGGGGTGCAGCCCGGCCGAGATGACGTGGAAGGCGGGCGTGGATGCCGTGAGTTTCGGCGGCACCAAGAATGGCTGCATGGGGGTGGAGGCGGTCGTGTTCTTCGACCCCGCCCATGGCCGCGAGCTGGAGTTGCGGCGCAAGCGCGGCGGGCATCTGTTTTCCAAGCATCGCTACCTGTCGTCCCAGATGGTCGCCTATTGCGAGGATGACCTGTGGCTTGAGATGGCGCATGCCGCCAATGCGCGGATGGCGCAGCTGGTCCAGGGTCTGGCGCGGGTGGAGGGGGCGCATCTGTGCCATCCGGTGGCGGGGAACCTCGCCTTTGTCGAGGTTCCCCGCGCGGCCCATGCCCGCGCCTTTGCCGCCGGGGCGCAATATTACACCTTTGGCGGGACGGTGGCGGACGGGCCGGGGGATGCGGCGCTGCGCTGCCGGATCGTTTGCGACTGGGCCAAGACGTCTGAGGATGTGGACCGTCTTCTGGAGGCTTGGGCGGGGTAGCGTTTTCCCCGGGGAAAACGGTTTGGAAACCTCGAGGTTTCCAAGACGGAAAACCGAGGGTTCCGCCACCTCACCCCAGAAGGTGCCGGATGTCCTGCGCAACGGGCCCTGCATGGGTGATGGGAACCATATGGCCCGCGCCCGGGACGATGGCGCGACGGGCCTCTGGGATCGCTGTGGCCAAGCCTGACTGGATTTCCGCGATGACGGGGGGCGAGTTCGCGCCTTCGACCAAGAGGACCGGGCAGGCCAGTTGCCCCAGGCGCGGCAGGAGGCGGGCGCTGTCCTCCTCCAGCGCGGGGGCGCTGGCGGGCACGACCCAGATCCGGTCGATCATGTAGGCCTGTTGCGGCTTTGGCATGGCGTCGAGGGGCACGCCGCCGCCCCATTGCGCGAGGAAGTCGCGGGTTGCGCCCATTGCATCGCCCGCGGCAAGGCGCGGGCCGATGCCCGCCATCGCGGCGATATTGGCGGCCCAGCCGGGGCCACCCCGCGCGGCGGCAAAGAGCACGGGTTCGATCAGGGTCAGGCTGGCGATGCGTTCGGGATGGTCGAGGGCGAGGCGCAGCGCGAGGGTCGCGCCGAAACTGTGGCCGATCAGATGGGTGGGCCGCTCGGGTAGATGGGCCAAGGCGGCTTCGGTCGCGTGATCGTGGTAGTCGCGCGCGGGATCGCGCGCGGGCCCGCGCCCATGGCCTACAAGATCGGGGGCGGTGAGCGTCAGCCGGTCGGCCAGCGCGCGCGCCACCCCATCCCATGCGCCGGAATGGGCGAGCGAGCAATGGAGGAGGAGAGCAGGCGCGCCCCCCTGCCCCCAGCGGCGCGCAAAACCCGTCACAATTTTCCGGCGAGGAAGAGATCCAGATCCTCGATCCGGTCCTGACCCCAGAATTTCTCGGAGCCGTCGACGATGTAGAAGGGCGAGCCGAAGACGCCGCTTGCGATGGCGTCCTCGGTGTTGCGGACGTAATCCTCGGCACCGGCGAGCATGCCCATGCCCGCGAGCCCCCGGTCGAAGCCTGCGGCGGCAAGGCAATCGGCGATCACGTCATCCTCGGCGATGTCGCGCTTGTCGCGCCAGACGGCGGCGGTGAATTCGTGCACCAGTTTGCCCAGATCGCCGCCGCCCGCGCGGATCGCGGCGATGAAGGCGTAGGAGGAGGGCGCGGGATTGATCGCGCGATAGGGCGGATCGAGGTCGAGGGGCAGCCCGTATCGCGCGGCGTGGCGGTGGAGTTCCTGAAGCCGGTAGTCGAGGCGGGCGGGGTGGCGTTCCTTGACCGCGACGCCGCCGGTGCGGGGGAAGATGCCGCCGATCAGGTCCATCGGCCTGTAGGTGATGGTGGCGCCGTGGCGCGCGGCCACCTCCTCCATCCTGAGACCGGCGAGATAGGTGTAGGGCGAGACAGTGGAGAAGAAATAGTCGATATGGGCCATGGTGGCCGCCTCCCGTTTTCGGCTTTGCGCGGAGCCTAGACGGGTGTTAGGGGGTGTCAACATTCCGCGCGGGGGGATCTGTGCGGAACCTGCTGCCAAGAGGACAACGGATCATGCCTGCACAAGACCCGAAGCTGATTTCCGGGAATGCGAACCTGACGCTTGCCAATGCGATCTCGCGGCGGATGTCGATGCATCGGGGGATGCAGGTGGGGCTGGTCGATGCGCGGGTGGAACGCTTCAACGACGGGGAAATCTTTGTCGAGGTGTTCGAGAATGTCCGGGGCGAGGACATGTTCATCATCCAGCCGACCTCCAAGCCCGCCAATGACAATTTGATGGAGCTGTTGATCATCACCGATGCGCTGCGGCGGTCGAGTGCGGCGCGGATCACGGCCGTCATCCCCTATTTCGGCTATGCGCGGCAGGATCGGCGGACCAAGGCGCGCACGCCGATCTCGTCCAAGCTGGTGGCCAACATGATGGTCACGGCGGGGATCGAGCGGATCCTGACGATGGATCTGCATGCCGCCCAGATCCAGGGGTTCTTCGATATTCCGGTGGACAACCTCTATGCCTCGCCGATCTTTGCGCTGGATATCCTGCACCAGTTCGGCGGCGACATGTCGGATGTGATGGTGGTGTCGCCCGATGTGGGGGGCGTGGCGCGCGCGCGCGAGCTTGCCACACGGATCGGCGCGCCGCTGGCCATCGTGGACAAGCGCCGCGAGAAGGCGGGCGAGGTCGCGGGGATGACGGTGATCGGGGATGTGGCGGGCCACAAATGCCTGATCGTGGACGACATGTGCGACACGGCGGGCACGCTGTGCAAGGCGGCCGAAGTGCTGATGGAGGCGGGCGCGACGGAGGTTCACGCCTATACGACCCATGGCGTGCTGTCGGGCCCCGCGGTGGAGCGGGTGAGCGCGTCGGTTCTGAAGACGCTGGTGATCACGGATACGATCGAAGCGCCCGCGGCGGCGCGGGCCTGCGCCAATATCCGCATCGTGCCGACAGCACCGATGTTCGCCCAAGCCATCCTGAACATCTGGAACGGGACGAGCGTGTCGTCGCTGTTCGATACGCAGACGCTCGTCCCGATCTACGAGGGGCTCTATCCCAAGGGGATGTGGGGGCGGTAAGGGGCCCGGTTCGGGTGGTTGGTGCGCCGTGACAGGCGCACCCTACACAGGACCCGTGTGATCTTGGGTGGGGTGGTGGCGTAGGGTGGGTGCAACCCACCATGGTCGCGGATGGCTGGGGCTTTTGGTGGGTTTCACCCACCCTACGGTCGGTTGCGCGGGGTCTGGTGCGTCGTGACAGGCGCAGCGCCACGGCGCAGGCCTCAATCCACGTCCCAGTCATCCTCGCCCAGGACGGTGCCGAAGGCGATCCAATCGGCGCGGATGCGCGCGATGCGGCTGTCGCCCCAGGTGCGGAAGACGAGGTCGAAGCCCGTTTCCGTCACCTCCTCGGCGCGGAGATCGGCGCGCTGGTTGGTCTGGCCGTCCGTGTCCCACATCGAGATGCCGACATGCACCATGGGCGGTGCGCGGAACGCGCCCGCAAAGCTGACCGCGACACGCTTTTCGCGCGGGCCGTCGCCTGTCCACATCGGGCCATTGTCGGCGAAATCGCTGAACATCAGGACCGAGCCCTGATCTGCGCCGATCTGGTGGTGGGTCAGGCGTTTCATGCGTTCGGGTTCTCCCTGCGCGACCGCGAGACGGGGTCACGGAGTGGCATGATACCGGGATTTCGCGCCTGCGCCATGCGGTGATACCGGAAACTCAGCCGCCCGCGTCACGAAAAAGGCCCCCGCAGCGGTGCGCGGGGGCCTGTGTCTTTCCAAATGTCTCGAGGCCTCAGCCGAGGATGAGACCGCGCGCGGCTTCCATGTCGGAGACGAGCTTGGCCGCGGCATCGGCCGGGCCGTCGGGACCGGCGGCAAGGGCCTTTTCATGGGCGGCGCGCGCCTCGGCGATGAAGCCGTCGATGACCTCGGCGGTGACTTCGCTCACGGGCAGGGCCTGTTCGGCCAGAACGGTGACGGTCGGCCCGGCCACATCGGCGAAACCGCCGGTGACGAAATAGGCGGTCTCGGCCCCGCCCTCGGCCCCGTCGAGACGGAGCACGCCGGGACGCAGCGTCGTGATCATCGGCGCATGATCCGCCATCGCGGTCATGTCGCCATCGGTGCCGGGGATTTGCACCCCTTCGACCGCGACGGACGCCAGACGCCGTTCGGGCGAGACCAGATCGAATTGCAACTTGGCAGCCATTCGCGGCTCTCCTTGATGGCAGGGGGTGGGGGGACCCACCCATGCGGGGTGGCGGGGTTTTTGCCGCCCGGTTGGTGGGGGTTACCCACTTTTCGGGAAGCGCCGCCGTTGAGGTGGTGGGTTTCACCCACCGTGCGGACGGTTCCGCCTTGGATGGTGGGTTTCACCCACCCTACGGACGGTTCCGCCGTGGTGGGGTGGGTTGCCCCCAGCCGACGGGCGGTTCCGCCGTTGGTTTGACTGCCCCCATGCCGCGCGGCGCGGCATGGGGGCAAAGCTATCAGGCGGCGTCTGCCGCCATGCGCTCGGCCTTGGCGATCACTTCGTCGATGCCGCCGACCATGTAGAAGGCACCTTCGGGCAGGTGGTCGTATTCACCCGCGACCACGGCCTTGAAGGAGGCGATGGTGACATCGAGCGGAACCTGCACACCGTCCGAACCGGTGAAGACCTTGGCCACGTCGAAGGGCTGCGACAGGAAGCGCTGTATCTTGCGGGCGCGCGCCACGGTCAGCTTGTCCTCTTCGGACAGTTCGTCCATCCCGAGGATGGCGATGATGTCCTGAAGCGACTTGTAGCGCTGCAAGATGCCCTGAACGTCGCGGGCGACCTTGTAATGCTCTTCGCCGAGGATCTTGGGGTCCATCAGGCGCGAGGACGAGTCGAGCGGGTCCACGGCCGGGTAGATGCCCAGTTCCGAGATGGCGCGCGACAGAACGGTCGTGGCGTCGAGGTGGGCGAAGGTCGTGGCCGGCGCGGGGTCGGTGAGGTCGTCCGCGGGAACGTAGACGGCCTGGATCGAGGTGATCGAACCCTGCTTGGTCGAGGTGATGCGTTCCTGCATCGCGCCCATGTCGGTGGCGAGCGTCGGCTGGTAGCCCACGGCCGAAGGAATGCGGCCCAGAAGCGCCGACACCTCGGAGCCCGCTTGGGTGAAGCGGAAGATGTTGTCGACGAAGAACAGAACGTCGGTGCCCGACTGGTCACGGAACTGTTCGGCGAGCGTCAGGCCGGTCAGCGCCACGCGGGCACGTGCGCCCGGAGGCTCGTTCATCTGGCCGTAGACAAGCGCCACCTGGGATTCGGTCAGGTTGTCGGGCTTGATCACGTTGGATTCGATCATCTCATGATAGAGGTCGTTGCCTTCGCGGGTGCGTTCACCCACGCCTGCGAACACCGAGTAGCCCGAGTGCACCTTGGCGATGTTGTTGATCAGTTCCATGATGAGAACCGTCTTGCCCACGCCGGCACCGCCGAAGAGGCCGATCTTGCCGCCCTTGGAATAGGGGGCGAGGAGGTCGACGACCTTGATGCCGGTCACGAGGATCTCGCTCTCGGTCGACTGGTCGTTGAATTCGGGGGCGGGCTGGTGGATGGCGCGGTATTCCTCGGCCTCGACCGGGCCGCCTTCGTCCACGGGTTCGCCGACGACGTTCAGGATGCGGCCAAGGGTGGCGTTGCCCACGGGGACCATGATCGGGCCGCCGGTGTCCTTGACTTCCTGACCGCGCACGAGGCCTTCGGTCGCGTCCATCGCGATGGTGCGCACGGTGCCTTCGCCCAGGTGCTGGGCCACTTCGAGCACGAGGCGCTTGCCGCCGTTGTCGGTTTCAAGCGCGTTGAGGATCTCGGGCAGGTGATCGCCGAACTGCACGTCGACGACGGCGCCGATGACCTGGGTGATTTTTCCGACTGCATTTGCCATGTCGTGTCTCCGGTTCTTAGAGCGCTTCGGCGCCCGAGATGATTTCGATCAGCTCGTTGGTAATGACGGCCTGACGCGAACGGTTGTATTCGATGGTGAGGCGCTCGATCATGTCGCCCGCGTTGCGGGTCGCGTTGTCCATCGCGGACATCCGCGCGCCCTGTTCGGAGGCGGCGTTTTCGAGCAGCGCGGTGAAGATCTGGGTGGCCACGCCACGCGGCAGCAGGTCTTCGAGAACGGCCTCCTCGGAGGGTTCGTAATCGTAGACCGACCCGCTGTCGCCCGCATCCTCGACCGCATCGAATTGTGCCGGGATGATCTGGGTGGCCGTGGGCACCTGGCTGATCACCGACTGGAAGCGGTTGAAGAAGATCGTGGCGACATCGAATTCGCCCGCGTCGAAGCGGCCCAGAACATCCGTGGCGATGCGGGCGGCATCGGCATAGCCCAGCCGCTTGACATCGGACAGGTCGACGTGACCGACGAATTTGTCGGCATGGTCGCGCTTGAGCTGTTCACGGCCCTTCTTGCCGACGGTCAGGATCTTGACCGTCTTGCCCTGCGCGCGGAGCGTTTCGGCATGGCTGCGGGCCTTGCGCACGATGGTGGAGTTGAAGCCACCGCACAGGCCGCGTTCCGCCGTCATGACGACGAGCAGGTGCACATCCGATTTGCCGGTCCCCGCCAGAAGACGCGGTGCGCCTTCGGAATTGCCGACGGATTTGGCGAGGCCGCCCATGACGGCCTCCATCTTTTCGGCATAGGGGCGGGCAGCCTCCGCCGCGTCCTGCGCCCGGCGCAGTTTCGCGGCGGCGACCATCTGCATCGCCTTGGTGATCTTGCGGGTCGATTTGACCGACGCGATCCTGTTCTTGAGGTCCTTGAGATTGGGCATCTGTCAGAAACCTCAGGCGAAATCGGCGGCGAATTCGTCGATGGCAGCCTTCAGTTTCTCGGCATCGGCACCCTTGATCTTGGGGTCGCTCTTGGTGATCCAGTCCAGCACATCGGCCTTCTTGGTGCGCATGAATTGCAGGAGCGCAGCCTCGAAACGGCCAACCTCGGAGACGGGCAGCTTGTCGAGATAGCCGTTGGTGCCGGCAAAGATCATGGTCACGATCTCGGCGTTGGTCAGCGGCGAATACTGCGGCTGCTTCATCATCTCTGTCAGGCGCGCGCCGCGGTTCAGCAGCTGCTGGGTCGAGGCGTCGAGGTCGGACCCGAACTGGGCGAAGGCCGCCATCTCGCGATACTGGGCGAGCGACAGTTTCACCGGGCCCGCGACGGACGACATCGCCTTGGTCTGGGCGGAGGAGCCCACGCGCGACACCGACAGACCGGTGTTCACGGCGGGGCGGATGCCCTGGAAAAAAAGCTCGGTTTCAAGGAAGATCTGGCCGTCGGTGATCGAGATCACGTTGGTCGGGATGAAGGCCGACACGTCGCCGCCCTGCGTTTCGATGACGGGCAGAGCCGTCAAGGAGCCCGAACCGTTGTCTTCGTTCAGCTTGGCCGACCGCTCGAGCAGGCGGGAGTGCAGGTAGAACACGTCGCCCGGATAGGCTTCGCGGCCCGGCGGACGGCGCAGGAGGAGCGACATCTGGCGGTAGGCGACGGCCTGCTTGGAGAGGTCATCGTAGATGATCAGCGCATGGCGGCCGTTGTCGCGGAAATATTCCGCCATGGCGGTCGCGGCATAGGGGGCCAGGAACTGCATCGGCGCGGGGTCGGATGCGGTGGCGGCCACGACGATCGTGTATTCCAGCGCGCCCGATTCCTCGAGCTTCTTCACCAGCTGGGCCACGGTCGAGCGCTTCTGGCCGACGGCGACATAGACGCAGTAGAGCTTCTTGCTTTCGTCGTCGCCTGCGGCGTCGTTGTAGGATTTCTGGTTCAGGATCGTGTCGAGCGCCACGGCGGTCTTGCCGGTCTGACGGTCGCCGATGATGAGTTCGCGCTGGCCACGGCCGATCGGGATCATGGCGTCGATGGCCTTGATGCCGGTGGCCATCGGCTCGTGCACGGATTTGCGCGGGATGATGCCCGGCGCCTTGACGTCGGCGATGCGACGCTCGGAAGCCTTGATCTCGCCCTTGCCATCGATCGGGTTGCCCAGACCGTCGACAACGCGGCCCAGAAGCGCGTCACCGGCGGGGACGTCCACGATGGACTTGGTGCGCTTGACGGTGTCGCCTTCCTTGATGTCGCGGTCGGAGCCGAAGATCACGACGCCGACGTTGTCGGTTTCGAGGTTCAGCGCCATGCCGCGGATGCCGCCGGGGAATTCCACCATCTCGCCGGCCTGCACGTTGTCGAGGCCGTAGACGCGGGCGATCCCGTCGCCGACCGACAGCACGCGGCCAACTTCGGCCACTTCGGCGTCCTGTCCGAAATTCTTGATCTGGTCCTTAAGGATCGCAGAGATTTCTGCAGCTTGGATCGCCATGTTAACCGACCTCTTTCATCGTGTTCTGGAGTGCGTTGAGCTTTGCCTTGATCGAGGTATCGATCATGGTGGAGCCAACCTTGACGACAAGACCGCCGATGAGGCTTTCATCAACGGTCGATTTCAGGTTCACCTCGCGGCCGGTTGCGGCCTTGAGAACCTTGGAAAGCTTGTCCGACTGCGCCTTGGTCAGGGCCTTGGCGGAAACGACCTCGGCGCTGATCTCGCCCTTGTGGTCGGCGATGCGCGCACGCAGCGCGACCAGAAGCGCGGGCAGGACGAAGAGGCGACGCTTTTGCGCCATCAGGCGCAGCGTGTTGCCGGTGATGGCATTGAGGCCCATCGCGTCGGCCACCTTGCCGATGGCGGCTGCGGCCACGTCGCGCCCGTAGATCGGCGAGGCGATCAGGTCGCGCAGGTCGGCGCTGTCGGCCAATGCGCCCTCGAGGGCTGCGACATCGGATTCGAGGGGGCCAAGCGCGCCTTCCTCCTTGGCCAGGTCGAACAACGCGGTCGCGTAACGCGCGGCGATGCCGGTCGAGATTGAAGCAGGTTCGCTCACGTCCACCCTTTCATCATGCAGCTATCCCGGACAGAGCGCGGCAACGCCTCCGGGTTCGTCTTCAACGGCGGGGGATAGCATCCGCACCGCCATAAATCGCCCGCCGTTTAGCAGAGCACCCGCAATGCTGCAACCGCGATAGGATCGGGGCGGCGGCATCGGAAGACCCAAGAAAACAAGGACGCGGCCCGGTTGCGGCGCATGGTGCGACACTGGGTGGCAAGTCTGCGGCGATTTGGCGTGGCCCGCGCGCGGCTCCGGCGCGACGATTCTGACGCGGCACTGCGGCGGGCGGAGGCGTCAGGCGGGGCCGTCGCCCCCCCTGTGGGTCGCCCCCGCAGGTGCGGGCGCGCCTTCGAGCACCTTGAGGGGCTGGCGGACCCGTTCGGCAAGGCCCGGACGGGTGGGGGCGTAGACGCGTTTGGACACCTCGAGCAGGATCACGCCGCCTGCGTAATAGCTCGACATCGTGGCACCCAGACGTTCGACCAGTTCCGCCGAGCGCAGCCAGAACCGATGCTGGGAGGGCGGCGCGAAGAGGGCGGCGGCATGGCGTTCGGGCATGAAATCGTGGCGTTTCATCTGCGCCTCGAGCTGGCCCAGCGAATAGGGGCGGCCAAAGCCGAAGGGCGTTGCATCGCGCCGCGCCCAGAGGCCCGAGCGGTTGGGCACGATGAAGAGCGCCTTGCCCCCCGGCCCCAGCACGCGCTTGCATTCCTCGAGCACCTCGGAGGGATGTTCGGAGGTTTCCAGCCCGTGCAGGCAGACGATGCGGTCGGCCACCCCGGTCTGGAGCGGCCATTGCCCCTCGCGGCAGAGGGTGGAGACATTTTCCATCCCGGCGGGCCATGGCATGACGCCCTGTTCGGCGGGCATGAGACCCACGACGCGCCGCGCCTCGGCCAGGTAGGGGCGCAGGAGCGGCACGGCAAAGCCGAAGCCCACCACCGTCTGGCCCTGCGCCTCGGGCCAGAGCGCCAGCATCCGGTCGCGGATCGCCTTTTGCGCGATCCGGCCCAGACGGGTCCGGTAATAGAATTGGCGCAGGTCGGTGACGTCGAGATGCATTGCACTAGTTCGTTGGGTGCGCGAGGGTGGCACCCCCGCAGCATTACGGAACCGAGACGGAATATCCATGCCCGAGACCCCGACCCAGCCCGAAATCGTCACCGTTCCCTGCCTGAAGGACAATTACGCCTATCTGCTGCACGATCCCGCGACCGGGGCCACGGCGGTCTTTGACGTGCCCGAGGCGGGACCGATCGAGGCGGCGCTGGCCGAACGGGGCTGGACCTTGAGCGATATCGTGATCACCCATCACCATTGGGACCATGTCGACGGGGTGGAGGCGCTGCGCGCGGCGACAGGGGCACAGGTTTGGGGGGCGGCTGCCGATGCCCATCGCCTGCCCGCGCTCGACCATGCGCTGGCCGAGGGCGACAGCCTCGCCATCGGCGGGTTGCAGGGCCATGTGATCGACGTGTCGGGCCATACGCTCGGGCATGTCGCCTATCATTTTCCCCGGGCGCAGGCGGTTTTCACCGCCGACAGCCTGATGGCGCTGGGATGCGGGCGGCTGTTCGAGGGCACGCCCGATCAGATGTGGGCAAGCCTGTCGAAACTGGCCGCCCTGCCCCCGGACACGCTGGTCTGTTCGGGCCATGAATATACCGCCGGCAACGCGCGCTTTGCGATCACCATTGATCCGGACAATCCGGCGCTTATGTCACGGTGCAAGGAGGTCGACGCGGCGCGTGCCGCGAACCGGCCCACCGTACCATCGACGCTGGCCGAGGAACTGGCCACCAACCCGTTCCTGCGCGCCGCCGACCCCGCCATCGCCCGCCGCCTCGACATGGCGGGCGCAGATCCTGCCGCTGTCTTTGCACGCATCCGCAGCCTGAAGGATGCGTTCTGAAATGGGACCGGGCATGTGCACAAAATTTAGGCAATAGCTCCGCGGCCAAGGTATAGAGGGCCAGACCGCGGGCGGACACGAGACCTTGAGCAAATTCTCCTTGAAAGACGCCCGGAGAAAGCAAAGCTTAAGACCATGAGGCCATGATCGGCGTGAGGCAGAGGCCCACCCGATGCACGAGGAAAGGAGCACGCTGGTGCCGTCTTTTTCGACAACACTTGAGCAGGCCATTCACGCGGCGCTGGCCAATGCGAATGCGCGCCGCCACGAACTTGCAACGCTGGAGCATCTGCTTCTGGCGCTGATCGACGAACCCGATGCGCGCAAGGTCATGCTGGCCTGTTCGGTCGATATCGACGCGCTGCGCGAGACGCTGACCGCTTTCATCGACGACGACCTGTCGACGCTGGAGACGGATATCGACGGGTCGGAGGCGGTGCCGACGGCGGCCTTCCAGCGCGTGATCCAGCGCGCCGCGATCCATGTCCAATCCTCGGGCCGGACCGAGGTGACGGGGGCCAATGTGCTCGTCGCCATCTTTGCCGAGCGCGAATCGAATGCCGCCTATTTCCTGCAGGAGCAGGACATGACGCGCTATGACGCGGTGAATTTCATCGCCCATGGCGTGGCCAAGGACCCGTCCTATGGCGAAAGCCGCCCCGTGACCGGCGCGACCGACCCCGAGGAGGAAAGCCGCGCGGCCCCCGCTTCGGGCAGCGAAGGTGGCGAGGCCAAGGAATCGGCGCTGGCGAAATATTGCGTCGATCTGAACGCCAAGTCGCTCAAGGGCGATATCGACCCGCTGATCGGCCGCGCCCACGAGGTCGAGCGCTGCATCCAGGTGCTGTGCCGCCGCCGCAAGAACAACCCGCTTCTGGTGGGCGATCCCGGCGTGGGCAAGACCGCCATCGCCGAAGGTCTGGCCAAGAAGATCGTCGAAGGCGACACGCCCGAGGTTCTGGCCAATTCCACCATCTATTCGCTCGACATGGGCGCGCTTTTGGCGGGCACCCGCTATCGCGGCGATTTCGAGGAGCGGCTGAAGGCCGTGGTCAAGGAGCTGGAGGATCACCCCGACGCGATCTTGTTCATCGACGAGATCCACACGGTGATCGGTGCAGGTGCGACCAGTGGGGGGGCGATGGATGCCTCCAACCTGCTCAAGCCCGCGCTGCAGGGCGGCAAGCTGCGCTGCATGGGGTCCACGACCTACAAGGAATTCCGCCAGCATTTCGAAAAGGACCGCGCGCTGTCGCGCCGGTTCCAGAAGATCGACGTGAACGAGCCTTCGGTCGAGGATGCGATCAAGATCCTGAAAGGGTTGAAGCCCTATTTCGAGGATCACCACAGCGTCAAATACACCGCCGATGCGATCAAGACGGCGGTGGAATTGAGCGCGCGCTACATCAATGACCGCAAGCTGCCCGACAAGGCGATCGACGTGATCGACGAGGCGGGCGCGGCCCAGCATCTGGTCGCGGAAAGCAAGCGGCGCAAGACCATCGGCGCCAAGGAGATCGAGGAAGTCGTCGCCAAGATCGCCCGCATCCCCCCCAAGAACGTCAGCAAGGACGATGCCGAGGTTCTCAAGGACCTGGAGGTCTCGCTCAAGCGCGTGGTCTTTGGCCAGGATGCCGCGATCGAGGCCCTGGCCTCGTCGATCAAGCTGGCGCGGGCGGGCCTGCGCGAGCCCGAAAAGCCCATCGGCAACTACCTGTTCGCGGGGCCCACGGGCGTCGGCAAGACCGAGGTCGCCAAGCAGCTGGCCGATACGCTGGGCGTTGAGCTGTTGCGGTTCGACATGTCGGAATACATGGAGAAACACGCGGTTTCCCGGCTCATCGGCGCACCGCCGGGCTATGTCGGGTTCGATCAGGGCGGGCTTTTGACCGACGGGATCGACCAGCATCCGCATTGCGTGCTGCTGCTTGACGAGATCGAGAAGGCGCATCCCGATGTGTTCAACATCCTGTTGCAGGTGATGGACCACGGCACGCTGACCGATCACAATGGGCGCAAGGTCGATTTCCGCAACGTGATCCTGATCATGACCTCGAATGCCGGGGCGGCCGACATGCAGAAAGCCGCGATCGGCTTTGGCCGCGACAAGCGCGAGGGCGAGGATACGGCCGCCATCGAGCGCACCTTCACGCCGGAATTCCGCAACCGGCTGGATGCCGTCATCTCCTTTGGCGCGCTGCCCAAAGAGGTCATCTTGCAGGTGGTGGAAAAGTTCGTCCTGCAGCTCGAGGCGCAGCTGATGGATCGCAACGTGACCATCGAACTGACCCGTCCCGCCGCCGAATGGCTGGGCGACAAGGGCTACGACGACCGGATGGGCGCCCGCCCGCTGGGCCGCGTGATCCAGGAGCACATCAAGAAGCCGCTGGCCGAGGAACTGCTCTTCGGCAAGCTGGCCAAGGGCGGCAACGTCAAGGTCGGCGTCAAGGATGGCAAGATCGACCTGAGGATCGAGGAACCGGGGCGTCCGCGCATCGGCTCCAAGAAGCCGCCGCTTTTGACGGCGGATTGATCCGGCAGGCCATGGAACAGACAGGCCCGGCCCAGAAATGGGTCGGGCCTTTGTGCAAGAGGCGAGGGGCAAGGCGTAAATGGTGCCACGATTGTTTTCCGTTCCCGGCCATGCCACCCGCGCCGCTGCGGTCCTGCTGGCAAGCGCCCTGAGCGCCCAAGCGCAGGAGGCCCCTGCCCTGCTGTTCCCGGTGGAGTGCCGGCTTGGCGAGACCTGTTTCCTGCAACAATTCGTCGATCACGACCCCGGCCCCGGCGCGCGCGCCTTTGATTGCGGGCCGCAAAGCTATGACGGCCATACCGGCACCGATATCCGCACCGCCGATCTGGAGGCGATGGCGCAAGGCGTGACCGTGATCGCGGCGGCGGGCGGCGTGGTGCGGGGACTGCGCGATGGCGTGCCCGATGGCGGAACCGCCACGATGCAGCCGGGCCAGGGTTGCGGCAATGGCGTGGCGCTGACCCATGCGGAGGGGTGGGAGACGCAATATTGCCACCTGATGGAAGGGTCGATCCTTGTGCAGGAGGGGCAGACGGTCGCGGCGGGCACGCCGCTTGGGCTGATCGGCTATTCGGGGCAGACGGAATTTCCGCATCTGGAATTCATCTTGCGGCACGAGGGACAGGTCATCGATCCTTTCGATGCGGAAACGGGCGACAGCTGCGACGCGCCACCTGCGGGGCTTTGGGCCGAACGGGTCGAAAACCCCGGCGGCGGCATCCTGTCGGCGGGGTTTGCGGAAGCCATCCCGGAACTGGCCGATATCGCGGCGGGGCGGGCCGATACCGGCGCGATCGAGGCGCGGGGCGCGGCGCTGGTGATCTGGGGCTTTGTCCATGGCGGGCGCGCGGGCGATGTCGTGACGCTCAGGATCACGGATGCCACGGGGGCAGAGGTCCACGCGCAGGAGGTGGTGCTGGAGCGCGCCCAGGCGCAGCTGTTTCGCGCCAGCGGGCGGCGAACCCCGGCAGAGGGCTGGCCGCCGGGGCTTTACCGGGGAGAGGTGGTGCTGAGCCGCGCGGGCACAGAGATCGACCGGGCCGAAACGGCGGTGCTGGTCACGCCGTGACGGCGCAGACCCGCGCCATTCTCTAATCCCTTGATGTCGCATGTCCGGGGAGCGCAAGACCGGTTCCCGCTTTTGCGCGACATGCTCTAGCGCTCGGTCAGTTTCAGCTCGATCCGCCGGTTCTGCGCGCGGCCATCGGCGCTGCCGTTGTCGGCGATGGGGCTGTATTCGCCAAAGCCCGTGGCGGCCAGCCGCTCGGGCGGAAAGCCCAGTTCCTCGGACATGAACAAGACGACCGACAGCGCGCGCGCCTGGCTCAATTCCCAGTTCGAGCCAAAGGCACCGCCCGCCCGGATCGGCTGGTTGTCGGTATGGCCGTCGACGCGCAGGATCCAGTCGATGCCATCGGGAATGTCCTGCGCCACATCGGACAGCAGGCCCGCGACGCTGCGGATCTGGTCAAGCCCTTCGGGGGCCAGATCGGCGGACCCCAGATCGAAGAGCACCTCGGAGGAAAAGACGAACCGGTCGCCTTCGATCCTGACCCCTTCGCGCCCTTCCAAAAGCTCGCGCAGCCGCCCGAAGAATTCGGAGCGGTAGCGTTCCAGCTCTTCGGCCTCGGCGGCAAGGCGGGCGGCCTCGGCGGCCTCGAGCTCGGCGACGCGGGTCTGTTCGGCGGCAAGCGCGCGCTGTTCCTGCGCCACGCGGGCCAGCGCCTGGTTGAGCTGCGCGCCCAGATTGGCGATCTGGATATCCGCCTCGGCATCGCGGGCGGCGCTGTCGTCCAAGAGCGCCTGAAGCCCGTTCAGCTGCGTCCGGAGGGCTGCCACCTGCTCGTTCAAGAGCGCCACCTGGCGCGCGCTTTCGGCCGATGCGGCCTCGGCCCTGTCCAGTTCGGCATTGGCCTGCGCCAGAAGGATGGCACGCTGTTCGGCCTCGGTCAGGGCAGTCTCCAGATCGGTTTCGGCGGCAAGGCGGGCGGCCAGGGCGGCGGCCAGATCTTCGCGCAGCGTTTCGTTCTCGGCGGGAAGCTCGGCGTTGAGGTCGAGAGCGGCGGCGAGCCGCGTTTCCAGATCCGCCTCGGCGGCGCGGGCAGCGGCCAGAAGCGTCAGCGTTTCCTCTGCCCTGCGGCGCTGTTCCTCGAGCGCGAGGGTCATAGCGGTCAGTTCGGCATCGGCGTTTTCCAGCCGCGCGCGCAGCGCCTCGGCGGCGGCGGCATCGACCAGCCGCGCGGCCTCCTGTTCGGAAATCTGCGTCTCGAGGCGGGCGATCGTGTCGGATTGCGCCGCGCTGTCGGCCTCGAGATCGGCAACCAGCGCCTCCAGCGCCTCGCGGCGGGCGGCGGCAAGCCGCGCCTCTTCGGCGGCGCTGTCGATCTCGGCGCGCGCGCTGGCCAGCGCAAGGCGCAAAGCCTCGGCCGCATCGAGGGTTTCGGCCAGTTCGGCGGCGGTGGCATCGCGGTCGGCGGTCAGATCGGTATTGGCCGCGATGAGGGAGGCGACCTGCGCCTCGAAATCGGCGATGCGGGCGGCCTGTGCATTGGTTTCGGCCGTGAGCGAGGCGATGAGCGATTGCTGCGCGCTCAATTGCTGTTCGGCGCTGGCCAGCGATCCGGTCAGCGTGGCCACCCGGCTTTCCAGCGCGGCGGCGCGGTTTTCCTCCAGCCCCAGCGCCTCGGCCAGGGAATTGAGCTGGGCGTTGAGGGTGTTGAGTTCGTCATCCTGGCTCGTGATCTGTTCGGACAGGACGAATTGCACGACCATGAAGATCGACAGCACAAAGATCATCACCATCAGAAGCGAGGTGATCGCATCGACGAACCCGGGCCAGATCGTGCCCGACATGCTGTTGCTGGCGCGGCGCTGAAAGGCCATCGCGGCTTACTCCGCGCCGGCGGGGGGCGGGGGCGTGGCGGGGGCCTGCGGGCGGCGCGCGGGCGTGCGCGCGGCGGTGACCAGATCGCGCAACGCGGTGGTCAGTTCGGTGATGTCGCCGCGCAGCGCCAGCACATCCTCGTTCCGGCCCGCGCCGAGATCTTCGTAGATCTTGAGCAATTGCACGTCGATGGAGCGCAGGCGCATCCGGCTTTCGTCGTCGATGCCGCCGCCGCGCTGGCCCTCTTCCAGCACTTGCGACAGGCGTTCCTGGGCTGCGGCCAGGCGTTCGGTCGCCTGCGCGGGGCCCGGACCCAGTTTCGCGGTCAGCGCATCGATGGAGCCTGCAAGCTGCAAGAGCCGCTCCTCGGTCGCGGCGCGGCGGCTTTCGGATTGCGCGAAGAGCGATTGCAGCGTGTCCATCTGGTCGACCATGTGGTCCAGCACGGTGGCGATCGCGCTGCGGTCGACGCCGCCCCCCTCGCCCTCGCCGCTGGCGAAACTGACGCGGGTGATGGAGGCGAGCCATTCCTCGAGCTGGCGGTAGAAGCGGTTCTGGCCATGGCCTGCGTAAAGCTCCAACAACCCCACGACGAGCGATCCGGCCAGACCCAGCAGCGAGGAGGCAAAGGCCGTGCCCATGCCGCCCAGCTGATCCTCGAGCCCGTTCATGAGCCGGGCGAAGACGGCCACGCCCTCTTCGCCCGCGGTCGGCTGCAGGGAGCGGATCGTGTCGACCACGGCGGGGATCGTGGTGGCCAGACCAAAGAACGTTCCCAGAAGGCCGAGGAAGATCAACAGGTTGGCGATGTAGCGCGTGATGTCACGGCTTTCTTCCATCCGGCTGCCGACACTGTCGAGCATCGAGCGCGCGGCGGCCCCCGTGACCTGCAGGCCGCGCCCGCGCACCCGCGCGATGCCGGTCATCGCCGCCAGAAGCCGGGGGGGGCGTTCGCTTGCCTCTTGCGGGGCGATGCCCGCGATCTGCTCGATCCAGGCGACCGAGGAAAACAGCTGCGCCACCTGGAAGAAACAGGCGAAGACGCCGATGATGAAGACGATGCCGATGGTCCCGTTCAGGATGGGCGAGGCCATGAAGACCGGCTGGACCTGCGGCCAGACCAGCACGCCGCCCGCCGCGACAGCGGCACAGATCAGGATCATCAGCACGATCTGTTGCGTGGGACGTGTGATGCGGGGGCCGCCGGGCCCCTGCCGGGTCATGCGCGGTTCTGACGCCGCGGCGCCCATATCTGCTCTGCTCGCCATGGCTCCGGCCCGGTTCTTGCTGTTGCCTGTGGGCAATCTACCCGCGCCCGACCCATAAGCCAATGCCGCAATGCGGCCCGGCTCAACCAGATTGCAGGGCGCGCACGCGCGCGACCAGCCAATCCAGATCGGGATCGGGCAGGCCCAGCTCGTGCAGATGCAGGGCCGTGTTTTTCAGATAGGCGTCATTGGGGCCGCGCCCGCCCACGGCGCGGGCGATGATCTGCGCCTGCTCCTCGAGGGGGAGGGTGCAATATTGCTCATGGGCGGGATCGATCACGTAGGTCAGAACATCCTCCTGCGCCCCGCCATCGGCAAAAACGACCCGCTGCCGGGTTTCCAGATAGGCCGAAGAGATCAATTCCCGCTCGCGCAGATAGGCCAGCGTATCGTCGGCATGAGGGGCCGCCACGCGAAACGCGATACCATGACAGACCGCGCCGGGCTTGAAATCGAGGGCAAGGACAAGACCCGGTGCCTCGGGCGTGCCGCGATGGTGGATCGAGGACATGCAGAAGCTGCGATGCCAGTCATGGAGCCGCGCCACCCGCGTTTCGGCGACCGGAAAACCCGGATCCCAGAGCAGCGATCCGTATCCAAAGACCCACAGATCGTTCATCTGCCCCTCGTCTCCCGCATGGCCAGTCCCCTTTCGGGGCGCTATAGCGGGGTCGGCATCTGGACGATAGGGGTCGGGGGATGAAACGGGTCTTGGTTGCATGCCTTGGCGTGGCCGCACTTGCCGCGCTGGCTTGGTTTGGCTGGGCGGGGGTGACGCAGCGCGCGGTGACCGGTTGGCTGGACGCACGCGAAGCCGAAGGCTGGGTCGTGAGCCGGCAAGACGTGTCTGTTTCGGGCTTTCCGAGCGAATTCGTGATCAACCTGTCCGATCTGACACTGGCCGATCCCGCGACGGGCCTGGCGTGGTCTGCCCCGACCTTCACCCTGCGGCAGGCGGTGTTCGACCCCGGCCGGATCGAGGCGATCTGGCCCGAGACCCATACCCTCGCCTCCCCCTATGAGCGGTTGACGATCCGCGCGGGCGATCTGGCCTCGGTGCTGGACCTGCGGCCCGGCGCCGATCTTGCGCTTCAGGCGTCGGAAACGCGGATGCGCGATCTGGTGATCGACAGCACGCTGGGCTGGCAAAGCCATCTGGCAGACGGGTCCGCCACGGTGATCTTGCAGCCGGGCGAAACCGCGCGCTACGCCATCGGCTTTCGGGCGACCGACCTGACCCCGCCCGAACAGGTGCGGGCCCGGATCGATCCCGCCGGCGTGTTGCCCGCGGCGATCCCCGTCGTGCTGACCGAGGCCGTGGTGAGCTTTGACCGGCCATGGGATCTGTCCGCGATCGAGGTCGCGCGCCCCCAGCCCACCCGGATCGACCTGACGGAGGCGCGCGCGGAATGGGGCGACCTGATGGTGCGGCTGTCGGGGGCCATGGATGTCGATGCCGAGGGACGGCCCACCGGCGAAATCGCGATCCGGGCGCAGAATTGGCCCGCGATGCTCGACATGGCCGAACGCGCGGGCGTCCTGCCTGCGGGGTTGCGATCCTCGGTCGAGACGGGGCTGGGGTTCCTGGCCAGCCTGTCGGGACGGCGCGAGGATCTGGACGTGACGCTGCGGCTGGAGGCGGGGTTCATGTTCCTCGGCCCCTTGCCCATCGGCGAGGGACCGCGCCTGCGCCTGCGGTAGACAGGTCCGCGGTAGGTCAACGGCAATAGGGGCCTGACCGGTAGCTCGCCACGTCGAAATGGAAATGGTCGCGGTGGAACCGGTCGGAATTGGGGCCCAGCACCGTGCCGAAGGGTCCGCATGCCCCCCGGTGCATGTCGCGCAGCATGCGCCCGTCACGCCCCCCGCCCCAATCGCTCAGAACCGTCAGCTCGTCCCCATTGGCCAGCCCGATCCCGGCGATGTCGACGGCATTGCCCCGCCCATGTTCCGAGATGCGCGCGCCGGGCTGGTTGTTGCGCGTGCGACAGGCATAGGAGGCCACGACCCGGAGCGAGGCCACCCCGCCCCCGGTGCGCCCCACGGTCGGCACGACACTGCGCTGGACCCAGGTCTGAAGCGCGCGGGCCGTTTCGCAATTCACCGTCGCGGGGGTGCTGAGCGTGATGCCGTCGACCGCGCGCAGGCGCACGGGTTCCGCGATGCCGCAGCCGCGCGTGCGGCCCGTGATCGGTGCCAGCCTTTCCCCGACCAGACCCGGAACCCCGCACAGATTGTCCGAAGCGCGGCCCGGTTGCGTCACCCGTCCGGGGATCTGGCGGGTGGCCGTGGCGCGCACCCTTTGTTCCAGCCCATCGGGGCGGAGCCTGGGGCGCAAGGATCGCGGGATGGCGCGCTCGGTCGCCACACCACCGTTGAAGACAAGGGTCGCGATGGCCTCGGGCAGGATGGCAGAGGGTGCGGGCGGGGCCGCGACCTCGGGCGCTGCCGCCACCGCTGCGGGCGCGGGCGCGCCGCCGCGCAACACGGGGCGCAGGGAGCGCGCCGGGGCCTGTGGTCCGGCGTTGATCGCAACGCGGGTGACGCTTTCGGCGGCAGGAGCCGGGGCAACCGGCGCGGGGGCTGCCGCCTGTGCGCCGGGGCGGAATAAAGGCCGGGGCGATCGGTCGGGAGCCTCGGCCAGCGCCGCCCCCCCGAGCGCCAGCGACACAAGCGCGGCGAGGTATGGCGCGCCGCGCCTGATCACGTGCCGGACACCTCGCGTTTCGCCTTGGACCGGCCGAAATCTGGGGCGTCGGTATCTTGTCCCGCCTCGATGATGCCCCGCCGGATCGCGCGGGTCCGGGTGAAATAGGCATGCAGATGATCACCATCGCCGCGCCGGATCGCGCGTTGCAGGGCGAACAGCTCTTCGGTGAAACGGCCAAGGATTTCCAGCGTCGCATCCTTGTTGGTCAGGAAGACATCGCGCCACATGGTGGGGTCGCTGGCCGCGATACGGGTGAAATCGCGGAAACCGGCGGCGGAATACTTGATCACCTCGCTGTCGGTGACGCGCCGCAGGTCATCGGCCACGCCCACCATCGTATAGGCGATCAGGTGGGGCGTATGGCTGGTGACGGCCAGAACCAGATCATGGTGGTCGGCGTCCATCTCCTCGACCTTGGCACCGCAGCCTTCCCAGAGCGCGCGGAGGCGCGCAATGGCCTGCGCCTCTGTCCCCGGTTCCGGGGTCAAAAGCACGTAGCGGTTGTCGAAAAGCTCGGCAAAGCCTGCGCGCGGCCCGGAATGTTCGGTGCCCGCCAGCGGATGGCCCGGCACGAAATGCACGCCCTGGGGGATATGCGGGGCGACCTGCGCGATCACATCGCGCTTGACCGACCCGACATCGGTGACGGTGGCACCCTGGGCCAGATGCGGCGCGATCTCGGTCATCACGGCCCCCATGGCGCCGGGCGGCACGCACAGGACGACCAGATCGGCGCCCGCCACGGCCTCGGCCGCGCTATCGGTCACGCGGTCGCACAGCCCGATCTCGCGCGCCACGGCACGGGTTTCGGCGGACCGCGCCGTCCCCACGATCTCGCCCGCCAATCCGGCCCGCCGCATCGCATGGGCCATCGAGCCCGCGATCAGCCCCAGACCGATCAGCGCAACGCGATTGTAGATCACGCTCATGCCGCCCCCTTGAAGTCTGCCAGCGCGCCCAGCACGCGGGAATTATCCTCGGGCTTGCCCACGGTGATGCGCAAAGCCTGCGGGAAGCCGTAGTTTTTCGGGTGGCGCACGATGATGCCCGCCTGCTTGAGATGGGCGTCGGCGGCCAGCGCCTCGGCCTCGTCGGCAAAGCGGACAAGGACGAAATTGGCGAAACTCTCGTCGCAGCCGAGGCCAAGCTGGCGCAGCCCACCGGTCAGCCGCGCGCGCTCAGTGGCATTCACCCGCAGGCATTCCGCGACCCAATCCAGATCGCGCACCGCAGCCTCGGCCCCGGCCAGCGCCACGCCCGACAGGTTGAACGGCCCGCGAATGCGGTTCAGGACATCCACGATCGCGCGGGGCGCATAGCCATAGCCGACGCGCAGGCCGCCCAGACCATAGGCCTTGGAAAAGGTGCGCATCATCACGACATTCTCGCGCGCCTCGACCAGCGCCTTGCCGCCGTCATAGCCATCCACGAATTCGGCATAGGCCCCGTCCAGGACAAGGATACAGGTCGCGGGCAGGCCATGGGCCAGCCGCGTCAGATCCTCCATCGGCAGGAATGTCGCGGTGGGATTGGCCGGATTGGCGATGAAGACAAGCCGCGTGGCATCCGTCGCCCGGGCAAGGATCGCCTCGACATCGACGCGGCGGTCACGCTCGGGCACCTCGACGGGCGTGGCCCCTGCGGCCAGCGCGCTGATGCGATACATGGCGAACCCATGTTCGGTATGCATCACCTCCAGCCCCGGCCCGACATAGGCCTGGCACAGGAAATGGATGATCTCGTCCGAGCCCACGCCGCAGACGATGCGGTCAGGGTCAAGGCCGTGCACCTCCGCGATCGCCGCGCGCAGGCCCGCGTGATCGGTGGAGGGGTAGCGGTGGCTCTCGCCCAGCGCACTTGCCATCGCCGTCAGGGCGGCGGGCGACGGCCCGAACGGGTTCTCGTTCGAGCTGAGTTTCAGCGGCGCGTCATGGCCCGGCAGCGCGGATTGCCCGCCCTGATAGAGCGCGATGTCGAGAATGCCGGGTTGCGGGCGGATCGGGGCGGTCATGGGATGCACCGGTGAATTGGGCGTGGTCGGGTTTCTCTAGCGGGCTTCCAGCCCCAAGAAAACCGCTATCAGTAGAAGCTTTGCGGGTCGATATCGACCGATAGCCGCAGCTTGGCCGAAAGCCGGATCGGCGAAATCCAGCGCGCGATGGCCGATTGCACGGCCGCGCCCTTGGGGGCCTTGACCAGAAGCCGCACACGGTGGCGGCCCCGGACACGGGCGATGGGCGCGGGCGCGGGACCATAGACCATGCCGCCGATATCGCGGATCGGCCCGTCGCTGCGCGCCAGCCGCGTGCCAAGGTCAAAGGCCGCCGCCGCATCCTCGGCCGAGATGATGATGCCCGCCAGACGCCCATAGGGCGGCATGCCCGCCGCCTCGCGCTCGGCGGCCTCGGCGCGCCAGAAGCCTTCTTCGTCGCCACTCAGGATCGCGCGGATCACCGGGTGTTCGGGCTGAAATGTCTGCAACAGCGCCAGACCCGGCGCCTCCGCCCGCCCCGCCCGGCCCGAGACCTGCCGCATCAGCTGGAAGGTGCGTTCCGCCGCGCGCAGGTCGGAGCCTTGCAGGCCGAGATCCGCATCGATCACGCCCACCAGCGTGAGCCGGGGGAAATTGTGCCCCTTGGCCACCAGCTGCGTGCCGATGATGATGTCGGTCTCGCCCGATGCGATCTCCTCGATCTGGGCCTTGAGCGCGCGGGCCGACCCGAAGAGGTCGGAGGACAGGATCGCGAGCCTCGCATCGGGGAACACCCGCGCCGCTTCTTCGGCGATGCGTTCCACCCCCGGCCCCACGGCGGCCATCTTGCCCGTGACGCCACAGGCGGGACAGGTTTCGGGCAGCGGTTTCGTCTCGCCGCATTGGTGGCAGACCAGCCGTTTCTGGAACCGGTGTTCCACCATCCGCGCATCGCAATGATCGCAGCCCACCTGCGCCCCGCAGGCCCGGCAGAGCGTCACCGGCGCATAGCCACGACGGTTGAGGAAAAGAAGCGATTGTTCGCCCGCCTGCAACCGCTTGCCGACCTCCGATTGCAGGCTGGGCGAAATCCACGCCTGCCCCGGCAGATCCTCGGTGCGCATGTCGATGGCGCGCATGTCGGGCAGAACGGCGGTGCCGAAGCGCGCCTTCAGGTCAAGGCGCGCGTATTTCCCGGCCTGTGCATTGGCCCATGTCTCGAGCGAGGGCGTGGCCGAGGCCAGCACCACCTGCGCGTCATTGAGCGAGGCGCGCAGCACCGCCATGTCACGGGCGTTGTAGAGCGCGCCCTCCTCCTGCTTGTAGGAGGTGTCGTGTTCCTCATCCACGACGATCAGCCCCAGATCGCGGAAGGGCAGAAACAGCGCCGAGCGCGCCCCCACCACCAATTGCGCGCCACCCTGTCCCACCATCCGCCACGCCCGGCGGCGTTCGGTCATGGTGACGCCCGAATGCCATTCGGCGGGTTTCGCCCCGAAGCGGTCCTGCACCCGCGTCAGGAATTCGCTCGTCAGCGCGATCTCGGGCAAGAGAACCAGCGCCTGCCGCCCCTGCCGCAGGCATTCAGCGACCGCTTCAAGATAGACCTCGGTCTTGCCCGAGCCGGTGACCCCCTTGAGGAGCGTCGTGGCGTAGCGACCGCTTCGGATGCCTGTGCGAAGCGCATCGGCCGCCGCCACCTGATCCTCGGTCAGGGGTTTGCCCGGCAGATCGGGGTCGAGCGGCAAAAAGGGCGCATCGCGGGGCGTGTCGACCTCTTCCACCGCGCCTTGCGCCGCCAGACCCTTGACGACCGAAGACGTGACACCGGCCATGTCGGCCAGTTCCTTGAGCGTGAACCCCAGCCCCCCATAGTCGACCAGGGTGGCGATGACGCGGGCGCGCGCATCGGTCATGCGGGCGGGCGTGCCCTGCCCCAGCCGGTAGATCTTGCGCATCGAGGGCGGATCGGACAGGCCCGGCGCGCGGGTGGCCAGCCGCAGCATCTGCGACAGCGGCGTCAGCGTATAGGCCCCGGCCTTTTCAAGAAACACGCGCAATTCCTCGCGCATGGGGGCGGCATCGAGCACCCGGCCGGCGGCACGCACCTTGGCCGCGTCGTAGTCGCCCTGCCCCGGCCCCCAGACCACGCCCAGGACCCGGCGCGGCCCCAGCGGCACCTCGACGAAAGCGCCCAGCCAGCACCCCCCCTCGGGCGCGCGGTAATCCAGCACCCGGTCGATCGGTTCGGGCGTCAGCACACCGATCAGCGCGCCCTCCTCGAAATGTTCGACCATGGCACCCCGATACATGGCTTTCCGTTAGCGCTCCCCTAGGCTAGAAGGCCGCCAAACCATCACGTATTCGGATCGAAAGGAACCGGCCAGATGAAATTCTTTGTGGATACCGCCGATGTGGACGCCATCCGCGAGCTGAACGATCTGGGGATGGTGGACGGCGTCACCACGAACCCCTCGCTGATCGCCAAATCCGGTCGCGACATCAAGGAAGTGACCGCCGAGATCTGCGCGATGATCCCCGGCCGTCCCGTCTCGGCGGAAACCGTGGCGCTCGATGCGGACGGCATGATCGCCGAAGGCCGCGAGCTGGCCAAGATCGCCGACAACATCACGATCAAGGTCCCGCTGACCTGGGACGGGCTCAAGGCCTGCAAGGTGCTGACGGGCGAGGGCCGGATGGTCAATGTCACGCTCTGCTTCTCGGCCAACCAGGCGCTTCTGGCGGCCAAGGCGGGCGCGACCTTCATCTCGCCCTTTGTCGGGCGCTTGGACGATCTCAACCTCGACGGCATGGAATTGATCGGGGAAATCCGCCAGATCTATGACAATTACGATTTCTCCACAGAGATCCTCACAGCCTCGGTCCGCACCGCGAACCACATGAAACAGGCCGCGCTGATCGGCGCGGATGTCGCCACCGCACCGCCCGCCGTGATCAAGGCGATGGCCTCCCATGTCCTGACCGACAAGGGGCTCGACGCCTTCCTCAAGGATTGGGCCAAGACGGGCCAGACCATCCTTTGACTTTCTTGGCCCGCGATCTTGCTGTAAGGTCGCGGGCAACGAACAAGAAAATCCGAGGGGCAGCACCCGTGAGCAGCGTCGAACCCGAGCATCTGTCGACCTATGCCGATGACGATTGGCGGGACCGCATCATCGCGGATCCCGACCTCGTTCTCGATGACCGTGACCTGATGCGCGCGCTCATCGCGGCCAATGACCGGCAGATGGGCGGCAATATCGTCGACATGCGCGGCATCGCGATGGAGCGGCTGGAGAACCGGCTCGACCGGCTCGAAGACACCCACCGCTCCGTCATCGCCGCCGCCTATGAAAACCTTGCCGGCACGAACCAGATGCACCGGGCGATCCTGTCGCTGCTGGACCAGACGGAGTTCACCGCCTTTCTGACGACGCTGGCCACCGACGTGGCCGCGACCCTGCGGATCGACCGCGTGCGGCTGGTGCTCGAAAGCCCCGAGGCGACGGCCACAGCCGCCCCCCATGTGCAAAAGCTCGAGGATGTGCTGACCATCGTGGCCCCCGGTTTCGTCGAAAGCTACATCACCGCCGGTCGGGCCGTGCCGCATCGGCAGGTCACGCTGCGGCAGGTGGGCGACGGCAGCGCGGCGATCTTTGGCGCGGATGCGGCCTGGATCAAATCCGAGGCGCTGATGATGCTCGATCTCGGCCCCGGCCGTCTGCCCGCGATGCTGGTCATGGGATCCGAGGATCCGCACCAGTTCCGCCCCAGCCAGGGCACCGATCTTCTGACCTTTTTCGCCGGTGTCTTCGAACGGTTGATGCGGCGCTGGCTGGATTGAGATGAGCCTCGCGCTCAGCCCCGGCACCCGCGATCTGATGGCGGGCTGGCTGACCGATCTGGGCAGCCTGCGCGCGGCCTCGCAGGCCACGACCGATGCCTATGCCCGCGACCTCACCGATTTCCTGACATTCCAGGCGCAGCACCTGGGCGGCATCCCCGGTCCGGCCGCCCTGCGCGGGCTGACCGCGTCGGACCTGCGGGCCTGGATGGCCGCGCAGCGCGGGCGCGGGGTCGGGTCACGCTCGCTTGCGCGGCGCCTGTCGGCGGTGAAATCCTTCTACCGCTGGTGGGCGGACCGCGACGGGTTCGACGCGACGCCCATCCTGTCGATGCGCGCCCCCAAGCATGGCCGCCGCCTGCCCCGCCCGCTCAGTGTCGAGGGCGCGCGCGACATGATCGACACCATCGCAAGCCAAGACGCCCGCGATTGGGTTTCGGCCCGCGACACCGCGATCGTGACGCTGCTCTATGGCTGCGGCCTGCGCCGGTCGGAGGCCTTGGCGCTCGATGCCCGCATTCTGCCCCTGGGCGAGGTGCTGCGCATCCGCGGCAAGGGCGGCAAGGACCGGGAGGTGCCGGTCCTCCCCGCCGCCCGCGAGGCCGTGGCGCGCTATGCCGCGCTTTGCCCCCATGACCTGGCCCCCGGAACGCCCGTCTTTCGCGGCATTCGCGGCGGGCCGCTCAACGGGCGGCTGGTGGCCAAGGTGATGGAACAGGCGCGCATGCAGCTTGGCCTGCCCGCCACCGCCACGCCCCATGCGCTCCGCCACAGTTTCGCGACGCATCTGTTGAACGCGGGCGGCGATCTGCGCGCGATCCAGGAATTGCTGGGCCATGCCTCCTTGTCGACGACACAGGCCTATACGGCGGTCGATACCGCCCGCCTGCTCGAGGTCTATGCCGCCGCCCATCCCCGCGCCTGACGTCACAAAACCGTCACCCCCCTGTTGCCAAGCGCGTCACAACAGGCCATCAGACTTTCCATGCGCATTCGAGCTTATTCCGTTCACCTGTTCACCGCCGCCGGTGCCTCGCTCGCCATGTTGGCGCTTCTGGCGGCAGCCCAGCACGATTGGGCGATGATGACGATCTGGCTGACCGTGGCCTTCATCGTCGACGGCATCGACGGGCCGCTCGCGCGCCGCTACAGCGTGACCGAAAACGCGCCGATCATCGATGGCGTGCTGTTGGACCTGATCATCGATTTCCTGACCTATGTGATGATCCCCGCCTATGCGCTTTATGGCTCGGGGCTCTTGCCGGGATGGTCGGGCTGGCTCGTGGTGCTGCTCATCCCCTTCGGCTCGGCGCTCTATTTCGCCGATACGCGGATGAAAACCGCCGACAAATCGTTTCGCGGCTTTCCCGGCTGCTGGAACATGGTGACGCTCGCGCTACTGGTGACCGTGCCCGCGTGGGAGGTCATCCTGACGCTCGTCATCGCGCTGAGCGTCGCGCAATTCCTGAACCTGAAATTCGTCCATCCCGTGCGCACGGCGCGCTGGCGGGTCGTGACGCTGCCCGTGGCGCTGATCTGGACCGGGGCCATCGCCTATGCGGCCCTGACGGGATTTGCCGCGAACCCGGCGCTGACCGGTGTCGTGACGGCAACCTCGATCTACCTGCTTTTCGCAGGCATCGCGCAGCAGCTGATCCCGGCCCGGGATTAAGCCTCGCGCTCGCGGATCACCTTGGCGAATTGGTCAAAGATCGGTTCGGCCCCGGCCACGATATGGCCATCCTCGAGCAGGCTCTGCCCCTCGCGGATCGGCTGCACCAGCCCGCCTGCCTCGCGGACCAGCAAGATGCCCGCCGCGATATCCCAGGCATTCAGCCCGCGTTCCCAATAGCCCTCGTAGCGGCCCGCCGCCACGTATGCGAGGTCCAGCGCCGCCGCCCCCCAGCGCCGCACACCCGCGCAGGTCGGCATCAAGCGCGCCAGATCCTGCAAGGTCGCAGGCAGGTAACGCCCGCCGCCAAAGGGCACGCCGGTCGCAAAAACGCTCTCGATCATCTTGGTCCGTCCCGACACGCGCAGCCGCTTGCTGTCGTTCAGCCAGCAGCCCGCGCCCTTTTCGGCATAGAACATCTCGTCCTTGGCCGGGTCATAGACCACGCCCGCCACGATCTCGCCCTTGTGTTCGAGCGCGATGGACACCGCCCAATGCGGCATCCCGTGCAGGAAATTGGTGGTCCCATCCAGTGGATCGACGATCCAGCGCCGGGTCGGGTCGATGCCCTCGATCACGGTGCCTTCCTCGCCGAGGAACCCGTAATTGGGCCGTGCTTCCATCAGCTCGGTCTTGATGATCTCTTCGGCGGCGCGGTCGGCGCGGCTCACGAAATCGCCCGGTCCCTTGGAGGAGACCTGAAGGTTCTCGACCTCGCGGAAATCCTTGACCAGGCTGCGCCCCGCCTTGCGGGCGGCCTTGAGCATGATGTTGAGGTTCGCACTGCCCTGCATGTCTGGTCTCTCCGATCGGTCAGGGCGCGCGTATAAGCGCCGCGCCCGCGAATGCCAAGCGGGTTGATCCGACAGGCCGGGATCACACCCCGCCCGACCATTGCCCGCGCCGGATCAGAACCTCGCGCAAAAGGCTGGGCCGGTCGGTCATGATCGCGCCCACCCCCATGTCGACAAGCCGCTCCATCCCGGCCGCATCATCGACCGTCCAGACCTGCACATCGATCCCGCGCCGCACCGCCGCCCGGATCAGGCGCGGGGTGACGACCGCGATGCCCTTGTGGACGGGGGGCACCTGCACCAGGCCGAAATCGGGGCGCGGGATGGGCAGACCCCAGCCCGCCAGCCACAGGGCCAGAACCCCGCCCTGCGCGGGCGACCAGCACAGACCCGGCCCCAAGAGCGCCCGGACAGCCGCCGTGCGCGCCGCGGAAAAGGACCCGACACAGACCCTGTCCAAGGCATCGGCCCGGCCGATCACCTCGGCCAAGGGCCCCGCCACACGGTCGCATTTCAACTCGAATGTGACCCGAAGCGACGGAAAGGCGGCCAAAAGCTCCTCCGCCCGCGGGATCGCGGCCCCGCCATGGGTGCGGACCCGCGCCAGGTCGGCCCAATCCAGATCGGCGATGGCGCGCGGATCGCCCGTCATCCGCGCAAGCGTCGCATCATGGTGGATCACCGCCACACCGTCGCGCGTCGCATGCACATCGGTCTCCACATGGGTATAGCCCAGGCCCACCGCGCGGGCGAAGGCCGCCATCGTGTTCTCTTCCGCCTCGAGCGAGCCGCCGCGATGGGCCACCGCCAAGGGGCGCGGATGGTCGAGAAACGGATGACGCGGGGGCCTCATGCGCGTTGCAGCTTGGGCGGCTCGGTCCGGCAAAGCCGCAGCATCTGCGCCATGAAGGGCTTGGCCGTATCCTCGGACCGCGTCGCCCCGTAAAGCCGCCGCGTGATGCCCTTTTCCGTCAGCCGCCGCGTGACGAGCGACGGGTGCTTGCCCGTGTCGCGCACCACCCAATCGGGCAAAACAGCAACCCCGCGCCCGGACGCGACCAAAAGCAGGATCACGGCGGACAATTCCACCTGCCGGATCGATTTCGGCTCCACCCCCGCCGGGAACAGCAACTGGCTGAACACATCCAGCCGCGCGCGGTCCACCGGATAGGTGATCAGCGCCTGATCGACGAAATCCTCGGCCTCGATCCAGGGTTTTGCCGCCAACGGATGATCGGCGGCACAGACAAAGACCGGCTCGTAATCGAACAAGGGCGTGAAATCGACGCCCGAAAGCTTCTCCGGATCGGACGAGACGACGAGGTCCACCTCCTCCCGCATCAGGGCGGGCAGCGCCTCGAACTGCAGACCGGGGCGGATGTCGACATCGATATCGGCCCAGCCGATGCGAAAGGCCTCCAGCACCGGCAAGAGCCAGTCGAAACAGGCATGGCATTCGATGGCGATATGCAGCCGCCCCGACTTGCCCTTGCGCAGGCTGTCGAATTCCTCCTCCAGCGCTGCAATGCGCGGCAACACCTCCTCGGCAAGCCGCAAGAGCTTCATCCCCGCCGCCGAGAGCTTCATGGGCTTGGAGCGGCGCACGAACAATTCCAGCCCCGCCTGATCCTCCAACCCCTTGATCTGGTGGGACAGCGCGCTTTGCGTGATGTGCAGCCGGTCGGCGGCACGCGCCAGCCCGCCCTCCTCGTGGATGGCCTTGATCGTGCGCAGGTGGCGAAACTCGAGATGCATGTGAAACTCATATTGATCTTGAAGATTATGAATTTGTCGCAAGGCATACTCTATGCGACATCCGATGGCGACACATCAAGGATCAGAATCGCCATGTCCCCCGTTACGCCCCGCGTTTCCTTCGAATTCTTCCCGCCCAAATCGCTGGAGGCTTCGTTCCGCCTGTGGGACACGCTGAACGTCCTGTCGCCCTTGGCCCCGACCTTCGTCTCGGTCACCTATGGCGCGGGCGGCACCACGCGGGCGCTGACCCATGACGCGGTCAAGACGATCCATGCCAATTACGGGGTCGAGGTCGCGGCGCATCTGACCTGTGTAGATGCGACGCGCGAGGAAACACTCGAGATCGCGGAAAGCTATGCGGCGGCCGGCGTGACCCAGATCGTGGCGCTCCGCGGCGACCCGCCCAAAGGCCAGGGCCGCTTCACCCCCCATGCCGAGGGTTTCGCCAATTCCATCGAATTGATCGAGGCGCTGGCCAAGACCGGCAAGTTCCACCTGCGCGTCGGCGCCTATCCCGACCCGCATCCCGAAGCGCAATCGATGCAGGATTGCGTCGATTTCCTGAAGCGCAAGATCGACGCGGGCGCCTCCTCGGCCATCACGCAGTTCTTCTTCGAGGCCGAAACCTTCTTCCGCTTCCGCGATGCCTGTGCGGCTTCGGGGATCCATGCCCCCATCATCCCCGGCATCTTGCCGATCAATTCCTGGAAGGGCGTGCGCAAATTCGCCGAAATGTGCGGCACGCCGATCCCCGCATGGCTCGACGAAGCCTTCGACAAGGCGGGCCGCGACGGGCGTGAGCAGCTTCTGGCCACCGCGCTTGCGACTGAGCTTTGCAGCGACCTGATCGCGGGCGGGGTGGAGGATCTGCATTTCTACACGCTCAACGCCCCCGACCTGACCCGCGATGTCTGCGCGGCGCTGGGTGTGACCCCCAAGGTCGCGCTCTCCGAGGTGGCGTGAAGAGGGGGCTCTGCCCCCGCCCCCTTGGGGCTCCCCCGGGATATTTTTGAAACAGAGAAGCTGGCCTCCATCACGTTGCCCACTTGACCCCATCAGCTTCCGTCAATTGACTTGGGCCATTCCCTGCGCAATGCAGGGCCTTTCAGTCCAGTCATGGAGACGGAGATGATCTCGCCTGTCCTGCCCAGCTACAACCGCGCCAAGCTGTCCTTCGTGAAGGGCGAAGGCTCGTGGATGGTGGAGGCCGATGGGCGACGGTTCCTCGATTTCGCCTCCGGCATCGCGGTCATGTCGCTCGGCCACGGGCATCCGGCGCTGGTCAAGGCGCTGACCGATCAGGCGAACGCGCTCTGGCACACGTCGAACCTCTATGTTGTGCCCCAGCAGGAGGCGCTGGCCGAACGGCTTGTCGAACACACTTTCGCCGACACGGTCTTTTTCTGCAATTCGGGGACCGAGGCGACGGAACTGGCCGTCAAGATGACGCGCAAATACTGGGCCGACAGCGACACGCCCGAGCGCACCACGATCCTGACCTTCGAGGGTGCCTTCCACGGCCGCTCGATCGCCGCGATTTCGGCGGCGGGATCGGAGAAACTGACCAAGGGGTTCGGCCCGCTCCTGCCCGGCTTCCGGCACCTGCCCTTCGGCGACCATGACGCGCTGCGCGAAGCGGCACAGGCCCCCGACGTGGGCGCGATCATGGTCGAACCGCTGCAGGGCGAGGGCGGCATCCGCACCCTGCCCGACGCCTGCCTCAAGGGGTTGCGCGATCTCTGCGACGAATACGGCCTTCTCCTGATCTTCGACGAGATCCAGTGCGGCGTGGGGCGCACGGGGCGGCTTTTCGCGCATGAATGGGCGGGCATCGCGCCCGATATCATGATGGTCGCCAAGGGCATCGGCGGCGGCTACCCGCTCGGCGCGCTCCTTGCCACGGAAAAGGCCGCGCGCGGCATGACGGCGGGCACCCATGGCTCGACCTATGGCGGCAATCCCCTGGGCTGCGCGGTGGGCGTCGCGGTGATGGACGAAATCACCAAGCCCGGCTTCCTCGAGGAGGTGCGCCAGAAAGCGGGCTTCCTGCGCCAGAAACTCGAGGGGCTCGTCGCCGCCCATCCCGATGTCTTCGAAGCCGTGCGCGGCTCGGGCCTGATGCTCGGCCTCAAATGCCGCGCGCCCAATACCGATATCGTCGCCGCAGGCTATGACGAGGCCGTCCTGACCGTGCCCGCCGCCGACAATGTCCTGCGCATCCTGCCCGCGCTCACCATCACCGAAGAGGAAATCGCGCAAGGCATCAACCGTCTCGATGCCGCCGCCACCGCCGTCAGCCGAAAGATCGCGGCGGCCTGATCCCTTCTTCGTTTCGCAAATATCCCGGGGGTCCGGGGGGCTGGCCCCCCGGCGCCCGCCGCCAGCCGAAAGGCACCGCCGATGACCCATTTCCTCGACATCAACAAGACAGCGCCCACCGAATTGCGCGCCATGATCGACCAGGCCGCCGCGATGAAAGCCGCGCGCGCAGGCAGGCCCAAGGGCGCGCCCGACGACACCCAGCCGCTGGCCGGGCGCATGGTCGCGCTGATCTTCGAGAAACCCTCCACCCGCACCCGCGTCAGCTTCGACATGGGCGTGCGGCAGATGGGCGGGCAGACCATGGTCCTCACCGGCTCCGAGATGCAGCTCGGCCATGGCGAGACCATCGCCGACACGGCCCGGGTTCTGTCGCGCTATGTCGACATGATCATGCTGCGCACCTACGAGGAAGACGTGCTGCTCGAAATGGCCGATCACGCCACCGTCCCCGTGATCAACGGGCTCACGAACCGCACCCATCCCTGCCAGATCATGGCCGATATCCTCACCTACGAGGAACATCGCGGCCCCATCGCCGGCAAAAAGGTCGTCTGGTGCGGCGACGGCAACAATGTCTTTGCCAGCTTCGCCCATGCGGCGGGGCAATTCGGCTTCGACCTGACCTTTTCCGGCCCCGAACCGCTCGACCCCGAACGGGTCTTCCTGGAAGAGGCGCGCGCCAAGGGTGCCAATGTCGAGATCATCCGCGACCCGGCCCGCGCCGTGGCGGGGGCCGATCTGGTCGTCACCGACACCTGGGTGTCGATGCATGACAGCCAGACCACCCGCGAACGCCGCCACAACCAGCTGCGCCCCTACCAGGTGAACGAGGCGCTGATGAAACATGCAAAACCCGATGCGCTCTTCATGCATTGCCTGCCCGCGCACCGGAACGAGGAAGTGACCGATGCCGTCATGGACGGCCCGCAATCGGTGGTCTTCGACGAGGCGGAAAACCGGCTTCACGCGCAAAAGGCCGTGATGCGCTGGTGCCTCGGGGTCTGAGGGCTCACCCGGCCCCTACCCCTCCCCCTCCAGCCTCGGGGCATGGATCGCGGCCAGCTCCGCCGCCAGATGCGCAAGGCTGCCGGGACGATAGGGCCGGAATCCCGCGCCCTTGGCCTCGGCCGCCCAGCGCAGATGGACGCTCGGGTGCAGCTCCTCCACCCTGTCGGGCCCCGCGCGATCCCTGGGGTTGCGCCGCGTGAGCCAATCGACGACGCCCCCGGGCGCCACCCGGACATTGCGCAACGGGCCATGGGGGTTCTGCGCCCTGCGGATCTGCGCCATCTCCTGCCCGTCAAGGCCGAGACCCGCCGCCCGCGCCCCCTCCGCGACCCATTCGAGCGCGATATTCGACAGATCGAGGATATCGCCCCCACCCCCGACCGATCCGTGATCGCCGGCAAAGAACCGCTCCTGGTAGGGCGCATCCTCGCCCCGGCGGTCCCCGTTCAGACGGTCGAGGTTGCTCCAGCGCGCAGGCTCGAACGTCCGGCGGCGTTCGTCGAGCGCGATGGCATGGCGCGCGCTGACGACAAGGCTCGACAGGTCGGTGTCGTGAAACTGGTAGCTCTCCCCATTCAAGAGCGGCGCGACCGCCAGATGCCGGGGCACGCCCAGCGCGCCGACCGTATCCCAGACGCCCAGATAGGCGACACGCAGCCGGGGCGCTTCGGGCATGCCTTCGATCAGGCGCCAATCGGCCTCGGACTGCCCGGTGACCACGCGCAGCGACAGGCGGGCGCGGAATTCATGGCTCTGGCTGGAATTAGGATGGGTGCGTGGATCGCGCCGCTTGCGATAGCGCGCCTCGGCCTCGGGCAACAGATGCATCCGGTCGCGGTCGATGATGCCCGTGGACCGCAAGAACCCCACCAGCGACCGCGCCGTATAGGCCCCCCGCGAAAAGCCGAAAACGTAGATCTCGTCGCCCGGCTCGTAGAGAAACACGAGATGCCGGTAGGCCGCGATGACATTCTCCATCAGCCCCCAGCCAAAGGCCCCGCCCAGCACCCGGTCGCTCACCCGCGCGGCGCGCGTCACCCCCTGCCCCGTGCCGACACCCGCCAGGTAGATCGGCACCTGCACGATGCCGTCATCCCCCACGGGCTTCATCGCCCGCGCGAGCCGCACCACGTTGGTGGGCATCGCCGTCTCGGACCCGTTCCAGGTGCCATCGCACAGGATGACGATGCGTTTCATGGCCCGATGCCTCCGTCCTGCCTCTACCGCTTGTGCCCGGCCTCACGATAGCACACAGATCGCGCACCGCCCCCTGCGGAGAACCTCCATGGCCCCCGTTCCCGGACCGATCCCGCCCGCCGCTCTGCCACCGGCGCTTCACCGGCCCGCACCGGGGCTGGCGGTTGCGCTGATGCTCTGCGCCACGGCGCTTCTGGCGGGCACCACGCTGATCGCCAAGGCGCTCGGCACCGATGCGCTGGGGCCCCCGCTGCACCCGATGCAGGTCAGCTTCGGGCGCTTTCTCTTTGCCTGGATCGCGATCATGACCGTGCTGGCGCTGCGCCGCCCGCGCCTGACCCGGCCCGACCTCAAGACCCATGCCGCCCGCACGCTCTGCGGCTGGTCGGGCGTCACGCTCATGTTCGCCGCCGCCGCCGCGATCCCGCTCTCCGATGCGATCGCGATTTCCTTCGTGAACCCGGTCTTTGCCATGCTGCTGGCCATCCCGATCCTGGGCGAACGGGTCGGACCCTGGCGCTGGCTGGCCGCCGTCATCGCGATCGCGGGCGCGATGATCCTGATCCGTCCCGGCACGTCGGCGATGCAGGCAGGCGCGCTTCTGGCGCTCGGGGCGGCGCTGGCGCTGGGGTTGGAGCTGATCTTCATGAAACGCCTCTCGGGCCGCGAAAAGCCGCTCCAGATCCTTGTCGTGAACAATTCCATGGGTCTGGCCATCGCCGCCTGTGCCGCGCTTTGGGTCTGGCAGACGCCCACCCCCGCGCAATGGGCGGGCATGGTCGGCATCGGGCTTGTCATGGCCTGCGCGCAGGGGTTCTTCATCAATGCGCTGGCGCGTGCCGATGCCAGCTTCATCACGCCCTTTTCCTATCTGACGCTGGTCTTTGCCGCGCTCTATGATGCGCTGCTCTTTGGCGTGATCCCCTCGCCCCTCAGCCTTGGGGGGGCCGCGACCATCATCGCGGGCGCGGCGCTTCTGGCCTGGCGCGAAACCGTGCACCGGCGCAGGGACTGACGCATTGCCAGCCCTTGCACCGCGACCTCACGCCTATAGAATGGGGCTTCAATTCCGGGCCGAAAGCCGCCATATGGCTGGGTCTTGGGCGGGCCGCGATGGCCGACAAAGCAGGAGACGGGCATGTCCTGGACCGACGAACGGGTCGAGTTGCTGAAAAAGATGTGGACCGAGGGTCAATCGGCCAGCCAGATCGCCAAGGAACTGGGCGGTGTGACGCGCAATGCCGTCATCGGCAAGGTCCATCGCCTTGGCCTGTCGAACCGCGCGGGCGGCGGCACCCAGACCGCGACCCCCGCCCCCAACAAGCCCGAGGCCGCAGCCCCCGAACCCGAGGCCGCGACCGCAGCCCCCAAGCCCCGCAAGGCCGAGCCGCGCGCCACGCCCGCCGATCTCGACACCCCCGAAGCGGTGAGCGAACCCGAACCCGCGCCGCGCCCCTCCAACGTGACGCCGCTGCGCAAGCCCATCGTGCCCGCGGGCCAGCCGCTGCCGCCGCAGCCTTCGGCCAATGAAATCAGCCCCGAAGCGCTCGCCAAGGTGCAGGAGGTCGAGAAATCGGCCAAGCGCATCAGCCTGATGGAACTGACCGAACGCACCTGCAAATGGCCCATCGGCGACCCCGCGACCGAGGATTTCTATTTCTGCGGCCTGCCCGTGCAACAGGGCAAACCCTATTGCGAGGCGCATGTCGGCGTGGCCTTCCAGCCGATGTCCTCCCGCCGCGACCGGCGGCGCTAAGGCGCTTTATCCTCCGTGGCGCGTGGCGCGGCGACCGATCCCGCCGCCCCACCTCATCCCGGCAGAACCGCCTTGCCCGGTGCGTCACCCCGCGCCGCGCAGCATGCCCTCGATCAGCGTCTGGACGCGCAGCGCCTCCTCGGGCGTGGCCAGCCGGTTGGGCTTGCCCGCCATGCACAGCAACAGATCGTCCAGCTGCGCCCTCAGGCTCACGGCGCGCGGATCGGCGGGGCGTTCGGACAGCTCCGCGAACGGGCCGCCATCCGAGCTTGCATCGACGTAGAAATCGGTGACCCGCCGGCTGCTCCGCGTTCCCTTGACGGTCAGCTCCTGCCGGTCGGGCTGCGCGCCGCCGACGCTTGCCATGACCGTCACGGGCAGACCCTCCGCCGTCTCCAGCCGCGCCAGCATATGCGTCTCGCACAGCCGCGCATCCGCCGGATAGGACGGCCTTGCCCAGACCAGCGACAAGGGGCCAAGGATACGCTCCGAAAAGAACAGGAAATGCGAGATGACCTCCCGCGTCATCCCGCCTTCCTCGCGGAACCGCAGCCAATCGGCCGCCTTTTGCCAGCTGCGGGGCCAGTCGGCATAGGTCACGACGATATCCACCCCCAAAAGATCGCCCAAGGCACCGCTGCGCGCCGCTTGTGAAACGCCGGTCAGGGCGGCACCGGCGGCTTGGGTGAAATTCACCGCCGCCGGACGCCCGCTTGCCCGGCAGGCCGCGACCAGCGCCTCGCTTTCGGCCAGATCGACGCCCAGCGGCTTTTCGAGAAACACCCCCTTGCCCGCACCAAGCGCTGTCAGCGCATGGGCCTTTCGGGGCACCGGCGGGCAGGCCAGATAGACCAGCTCCGCCCGCTCCATCGCGGCTTCGGCACTGGCCGCAACGGGCACATCCGGCGCAAGCGCCAGCGCCGCCTCGCAGGCCCGCGGGTCCGGGTCCCAGATCGCGACCACCTCGTATCCGGGATGGCGCAGCATATGCTCCAGCATCCGCCGTCCCATGATGCCCAACCCGATGATCGCCGTTGCAACCCTCATTGCCCCACCCCGTTCCTGATCCTGTCTTTCCCCAAAGCTTTACGCCCGGATCTGGCCCAAAGGCAAACCGGGCGTTGCAGCGCACAGCCTTCGTGCGCCGTCACGCGCCGCGCTCCAACCTGTTGATTTCGCATCTCCGGAAAGCGCAAAACCCGTTCCCACTTCTGCGCGACATGCTCTATCGTCCCGGCCACCCGCCCTGATCCGGAGATCGCGATGTCCACCCTCATGCTCGCCAAGACCGCGCTCGACCGCATCACCCAAGACGAGAGCAGGCTTCACGCCTATGCCTGCCTCGACCCCGACATCGCCCTGGCCGAGGCGCAGAGGCTCGACCGAACCGGCACCCATGGCCCCCTCAGCGGCCATACCGTGGCGATCAAGGATATCTTCGACACGGGCGACATGCCCACCGCCTGCGGCTCCCCGATCCACGCGGGCAGGCGTCCGACCCGCGATGCGGCGGCGGTCGCCGCGATTCGCGCGGCAGGCGGCCTTGTCATCGGCAAATCGGTGACCACGGAATTCGCCCATCTGACCCCCGGCCCAACCCGCAACCCGCGCAACACCGCCCATACGCCCGGCGGCTCCTCCAGCGGGTCGGCCGCGACGGTTGCCGCGGGCGGGGCCAGCCTTGCGACCGGCACGCAGACGGCGGGCTCCATCATCCGTCCCGCCGCCTTTTGCGGGGTCGTGGGCTACAAGCCCAGCTTCGCCACGATCAGCCGCAGCGGCCTGTCGCTCTTTGCCGAAACGCTCGACACGATCGGCGGCTTTGCCAAAAACGTGGCCGATGCCGCGCTTTTCGTCGGCGTCATGGCAGGCCGCGCCGACCTGATGCAGCCCCCCATGCCCCGCACGCCCCGCTTCGCGCTCTGGCCGACACCCGATGCGACAAGCGCCGATCCTTGCGTTCTGGCCGAGCTTGAGCGCGTGGCCCAGGCCGCCGCTGCGGCCGGCGCGACGGTCGAAACCCTGACCGGCGACCATGGCTGGCACCCGCTGATGGCCGCGCAGAAAACCATCATGGCCTGGGAAGGCGTCCGCGCGCTCGCCCATGAGCGGCGGGTTCACCCCGACCTCCTCAGCGATCCCTTGCGCGCCTATCTCGATGCGGCGGCCCCGATGGATGCTGCGACCTATCTGGCCGCCCTCGACACACGCCAGACGCTGGGCGCTGCCCTGAACGCTGTGATGGCCCCGTTCGATGCCCTCCTCACCCTCAGCGCCCCGGGCGAAGCGCCCCTGGCCAGCACCGGCACGGGCGATCCGCAGTTCAACCGCGTCTGGACGCTGCTTGGTGGTCCCGCCCTGCACCTGCCCACCGGCACGGGGCCGCTGGGCCTGCCCATCGGGGTGCAGCTTGTGGGGGGGCCGGGCAGCGACCAAAGGCTTCTTGGCGCCGCCGCCTGGCTCGAGGCCGCGCTCACCTGATCCGGCCCCGGCGCGTCAGGCCGGTGGCGCGACGCTCAAACCCTTGACGCCGTGATGGGCGATGCGCGCGGCGATAAAGCCCGAAGCCTTGAGCTCTTCCACCACATCGGCCAGCCAGGCTGCCGCCCGCGCATTGCCGCGCGGCGTGCCCACGGATTGCTGCACGGCGCTGAATTGTCCATCGAGGATCCGCGCCCCGGGCAGGCGCGCCACATCCGCGATCAGCCGGGGCCGCAATCCCGCCAACGCCTCAAGCCCCTGTTCGACGAAAACATCGAACGAGCTGTCGATGCTCTCGGTCCGCACCAGCTCCGCGTGGCGCAGGTTGTTTTCCAGCCATAGCCCATAGGCCGCCCGCCCCTTGGTGGCGATCCGGTGGCCGGGCCGGTCGACCTCCTCGATGCGCGTGATGGGCGACCCCGCAGGCACCAGGTAGGTCGCCTCGATCTCGCAATAGGCGGCGGTAAAGGCGATGGTGCGCGCCCGCTGCGGCTCGGCCCCGATATTGCCGATATCCCATTCCCCGCGCTCCGCCGCATCGGCCAGAAGCCCCGGGTCGGGATAGGACACCAGATCGAGCGGCACACCCAACCTGCCCGCGATCTCGGCGGCCACATCGGGCGACACGCCATAGGGCCTGCCATCCGCCCCCTGCCCGCTCACCAGCAGGAAATTCCCGGTGTTGATGCCCGCGCGCAACCGGCCCGTGGGCGCAAGCTCCGCGATGATGGCCGGATCGATCTGGGGTCCGCTCATCTGCCCTGTCCCTTCGTGATATGCGCCGCCCCGCCCTCAGACATGGACCGCCTCAAGCAGGCTGGCATAATCCTCGGCGGTCAGGGGGGCGGGGTTGGTGGGGTGGCTGTGATCGGCCAGCGCGCCGCGAATGACGATCTCGAACTGCTCTTCGCGCAGGCCCAGCGTCTTGAGGCCCACGGGTATCCCCAATCGCCGGTTCAACGCCTCCAGCGCCTCCTCCAGCCCGCCGGGCGGCAGATCCAGCGCCTTTTCGATCCGGGCGAATTTCTCCGGCGCGGCGGGGCGGTTCATCCGCATGACCGCAGGCATCAGGATCGCATTGAGCGTGCCGTGATGCAGGTTGGGCGATTTCAAGCCGCCCAGCGCATGGGACAGCGCATGGACCGCACCCAACCCTTTCTGGAATGTCAGACCGCCCTGCAAGGACCCCATCATCAACGCATGCCGCGCCGCCAGATCCCTGCCATCCTCGAAGGCCCGCAGGACATGCCCCCAGATCCGCGCCGCCCCGTCCAGCGCGATGGCTTCGGCCGGCGGGTTGTCGCGGGGCGACAGGTAGGTTTCCAGACAATGCGACAGCGCATCGAGCGCCGTGGCAGCGGTCAGCGCCTGCGGCATCCCCAGCGTCAGCTCCGGGTCGCAGATCGCGGCCTTGGGGATCAGATGCGGGCTCACGATCCCCAGCTTGCGGCCATCGGCGAGCGTGATCAGCGCCGCGCGCCCCACCTCCGACCCGGTGCCCGCGGTCGTCGGCACCGCGATGACCGGCGCGACCGCGGCCGTGATCCGGGCCAAGCCGCCTTCGATCAGCGCGAACTGCGCCAGCGGGCCGTCATGGCGCGCCAGCAAGGCCACGGCCTTGGCCAGATCGATGGGCGACCCGCCGCCCAGCGCCACCACCCCGTCACAGCCCTGCGCGCGGTAGAGATCGAGCGCCGCGAGCACCGCCTCCTCCGTCGGGTTCGACGGCACGTCAAGGAATGTCGCCACCTCCTGCGGCAGATAGGGCCGGATGCGCGCCACCAGACCCGCCGCCGCCACGCCGTGATCGGACACGAGCAAGGGGCGTGTCACGCCCAGGCGCTCCAGCCGCCCGGCGACCTCGGCGATCGCGCCGGGCCCGAATTCGATATCGGTCAGATATGTGATGACGCTCATGATCCCCCCTTGATGGTCCGGCTTGCGACCGCGCCGCCATCTAGGGCCGGACCTGCCGGAAATGTCCATCCGCCCCGCGCGGGATATCCCATCGGGATGGCGGTTTCCGCCTCGGGCCCGGCCGGGGGCACCGGGCTTTGGCGGTGTGAGAGCTGTCGTTACGGATGCACGACGCTTTCCCTACGGCATCCCGACCCAAAACCGACGCCCCTCACCGGCAATGCCGGGCAATCTCGCGGTCGTTCAACCCGGTCTCGACCAAAAGGCAGCGGTCGCGCGCCTCGAAGTAATATCCCCGCGCATACCACATCACCGCCTCGTCGATATCGCCATCCGACACCAGCCACGCGCCGCGCAGGTAGCGCCCCGCATAGGTCAGGTTCACCTCCGGATCGAGCAGCCGTTCGGGCGGCCCTTCAAAACCCATCGAACTGGCCGTCTGCGGCAGGATCTGCATCAGCCCCCAATAGGGACCATTGCGCGCATCGGCCCGGTAATCGCTTTCGCGCTGGATCACGCGATGCAGCAAAGCCTCTGGAATATCATGGACTTGCGCGTAACGCTCAACCAGCGCGCGCATCTGCGGCGTCTCGCCGGGATAAAGACCCGCGGGCCCACTCTGCGCCCCCCCGCTCTCTTGTCCGCCCCCGCAAGCCGCCACGACACATACGGCCAGAACCGCCGCAAGACCCCTCAAGACACGCATCGCCATTCCCCGGTCAGTTGCGCCCCAACAGGCGCAGAAGTTGCTGTTCCGCCTCTTCGCGCAAGCGGCGCTCCAACTCGTCGCGCGCCGCCTCCTCGGTGGTCGTCGCGTCGAATTGCGTTCCCAACGCCTCGTTGATCCGGTTGCGCGCCTCTTCCTCCAACCGCGCAGCCTCCGCGTCAAGCCGCGCCCGCGCTTCCGCCTCGAGCCGCGCGGCTTCTTCGGCAAGTTCTTGCTCTGCAAGGAATTCCAGGTCCGGACGGATGCTCGGATCGGCCCAGGATCCGGTGATCAGGATCGGCACGCGCAAGGCCGCGCCGGCCTCTGCGCGCAGCACGGCAGGCGTCAGCCGGTAATCCAGCGTCTGCGCGCCGATGTTCACCCGACCCGCCCCCGTGACCTCGCCCCATGGCGCGTCGAGCCGCAGATCGTCATTGCTCATAACCCCCTGCGAAAAGGTGACATTGGCGCTGACCCCGTCATAGACCGTGCGCGCACCCTCCCCCCGGAAGGACGGGTCGAAATTGCGGATCATCCCCGCCAGATCCAGCCCCCGGATCGCCCCGGTGCCCAGCGCGAAATCGCCTTCGCCCTCAAGGCTCGACATCAGCGTGGCCATGTCGTTGCCCACGCCAAGCACCTGTAAACCAAGGCTCCCGCGCCCCTCGAGCCGGTCGTAACCGGCAAGATCCGCAAGCAAGGGATTGAGATCGACATCGGCAAGGATCAGGTCGGTCCGCACCGACAATCCGCCCCGACCATTGACCACGAACTGACCTGCCAGAACACCGCCATAGGTCCCGATCCGCTCGATATCGAGAACCAGCCGCCCCGCGTTCAACCCCGCGCGCAGACGCGCCGGGCCAAGCGTCACGCCCGCGCCTTCCAGCCGTTCGACGGCAAGAACCAGCTCGGCATCGACCGCGAACAGGCCCGAAACATCGATGGGCGCGCGCGACCAGCCCGACGCGGAAGCCGCCGCCGCACCAGCGCCACTTGTCCCGGAGCCGCTTGCCGTGGCGCCACCGCCGGACGCCGGTGCCGGTGCCGCGCCGCCCGCGTCGGGCAGGGCGAGCCTCGCGCCGCTGATGGCACCGCGCACCATGGGCCGGTCGGCCCCCGGCGTCACGTCGAGGTCCAGCGCCAAGGCGGTATCGTCAAGCCCGAGCGCGCCCCCCCTCAGGTGCAAAGACCCCTCCGCCGTCAGCGTGACCTCGCCGGAAAACGCAAGCCGATCACGGCCATAGCCTTGGGGCAGGTCGGGCATCGCGGCCCCGAGGATCGCCAGCAATGGCCCCAGATCCGTCGCGTCGATGTCCAGATCACCCGCAAAGGAGGGGTGCAGCCCCGCCTGCCCGTCGAACCGCGCCGCGCCCCCGGCCCAGTCCAGCGCAGCCGTGATCGCGGAAATTCCGCCCCCGGACAGGCGGCGCGGATCGCCGATCCGGGCGTCGAGATCCAGCGCGGTACCGTTGACCGTGGCGCTGCCCGCGATGGTGGCCGCGCCCTCGGCGGGCAGGCTCAATCGCGCGTCCAGATCGTCGATGCTGAGCCGATCCCCGCTCCCCTGATCGAGATAGGTGAACCGGCCACCGCTGATTTCCGCCGCCGTGACGGCAAGAACCCGCTCGGCATCGGCGGTCGGTGTGGTTGTGGTGCCGGGCGCGGGCTCTGCCGTGCTGCTGGAGGGCGCGACCCCTTCCGGCACGCCCGCCGCGTCAAAGCTCCAGCTGACGCGGCCATCGGCGGCCCGGACCAGCGTGATCTCGGGCGCGATCAGCGTGATTTCCTCGATCCGAACCTCACCGGCCAGCGCCGCGGACCATGGCACGCGCAGGCTGAGCGCTTCGGCGGCGATCAAGGGCGCATCGCCCGCCCAATCGGGATTGCCGACGCGCAGTCCTTCGGCCCGGACACCCAGATAGGGCCAGAGCGTCGGGCGCACCTCGCCCGACAGGCGCACCTCGCGGCCCAGCGTCTGCGACAGCCGGTCCGCCGCGACCGAGGCGATCCTGTCGGCGGGCACTGCGAACAAGGCCCCGAACATCAGGACCGCAACGACCACCAACCCACCGAACGCGCGAAAAACCCACCGCATCATCGCCCCCTTTTACACATCCCTTCGATCCTACCGCGAAGCGGCGGGGCTTGTGCACCCCTTTCGCTCGGCCAGGCGCCGGTCCGCGCTGCCCTCTTTCGCAAGGACGCGGTCCGCGCTATCTGCGCATTCCATGAGCCAGAACCCGCCCCAGCTACGCCCCGACCTCGCCCGCGCCGAGGTGCCCGACACCGCCCGCCCCGGACAACCCCGGATCGGCATGGTCAGTCTTGGCTGTCCCAAGGCGCTGGTGGACAGTGAACGCATCCTGACCCGGCTGCGCGCCGAAGGCTACGCGATCTCGCCCGATTACGCGGGCGCGGAGGCCGTCATCGTGAACACCTGCGGGTTCCTGGACAGCGCCAAGGTCGAAAGCCTCGAGGCGATCGGCGAGGCGCTGCGCGAAAACGGTCGGGTGATCGTGACCGGGTGCCTGGGCGCCGAGCCGGAGTATATCACCGGCGCGCATCCCTCGGTTCTGGCGGTGACGGGCCCGCATCAATACGAGCAGGTGCTCGATGCGGTCCATGCCGCCGTACCGCCCGCGCCCGATCCGTTCATCGACCTTTTGCCGCCTGCAGGCGTCAAGCTGACGCCGCGCCATTACAGCTATCTCAAGATCGCCGAAGGCTGCGATCACAAGTGCAAGTTCTGCATCATTCCCGACATGCGTGGCCGTCTGCAATCGCGCCCGGCCAAGGCCGTTCTGCGCGAGGCCGAAAAGCTGGTCGAGGCAGGCGTGAAAGAGCTTCTGGTGATCAGCCAGGACACGAGCGCCTATGGCACGGACTGGAAAGGGCGCGACAGCAAGTTTCCAATTCTCGATCTATCCAGAGATTTATCCACATTGGGTGCCTGGATTCGCTTGCACTATGTCTATCCCTACCCGCATGTGCGCGATCTGATCCCGCTGATGGCTGACCCCTCGAACGGGCTTTTGCCCTATCTCGACATCCCGTTCCAGCACGCCCATCCCGACACGCTGAGGCGCATGGCGCGGCCCGCCGCTGCCTCGCGCACGCTGGATGAAATCGCGGCATGGCGGCGCGACTGTCCTGACATCACGCTGCGCTCCACCTTCATCGTGGGCTATCCCGGCGAGACGGAGGCGGAATTCCAGACCCTGCTCGACTGGCTGGAGGAGGCGCAGCTCGATCGCGTGGGCTGCTTCCAATACGAGAATGTCGCGGGTGCCCGGTCGAACGCCCTGCCCGATCATGTGCCCGAAGAGGTCAAGCAGGATCGCTGGGACCGTTTCATGCAAAAGGCGCAGGCCATTTCCGAAGCAAAGCTCGCGGCCAAGGTCGGGCGCAATCTGACGGTGCTGGTCGATGCCGTGGACGAGGACGGCGCGACCTGCCGGACCATGTCGGACGCACCCGAGATCGACGGGAACCTTTTCATCGACGAGGGATTCGACGGGCTTGCCCCCGGCGACATGGTCGAGGTCGAGGTGGAAGAGGCCGGGGAATACGACCTTTGGGGCCGCATCCGCGCTTGAGACCCTGGCCCATGGCTGCGTAGACTGCGGGCATGATCCACGTCACGACCACCTGCCCCGACGCGCCCAGCGCCGAGCGTCTGGCCCGCGCGGCCCTGCTGGAACGCGTTGCCGCCTGCGTCAATATCATGCCGGGGCTGCGCAGCCTTTATCATTGGGACGGCGGCATCGCGGAGGATGACGAGGTGCTCGTGATCTTCAAGACGGCGGAAACGGCGCGTGCGGCGCTGGTCGCCTTCATCGAGGCCGAGCATCCCTATGACCTGCCCGTCATCACCTGGGAAAAGCTGGAAACGACGCCCGAAGCCGCCGCCTGGCTCGCCCGGGAAACGCGCTGATCAGGCGGGGGCCAATGCCGCCAGGACGCGGGCAAAGACGGGTGCGTTGGGGCAAGTCGTCGGGACCTCGGCCGCCGCGTCGCCCTGCGCGGCAAACCACGTGTTGCACCCGTCGGACCAACCGCAGCCCCGGCAGCGATGCACCAAGGCCGCCCAATCCGCGTGGTCGATCACCCCCTCCTCCAGCGCGCGCTGCATGTCGGCCCCCGTCTTGCGGGACATGGTCACCGCCAGCCAGTAGTGACGATTCTCGGGGCCGAGCGGATGGGGGTTGGCATCGCTCACCGGGCGCGCTCCATCGGCGGGGGCATTCATTCGGCGGCGAGGGCCTGAAGGATATCGCGGTTGCGGCAAAAGCCGGGTGCGGCCTCGGCCTCGGACCGCCGGGAAAGCCAATGGGCGCAACCGGTGGGATCCGCGCAGCCGGTGCAGGCCGACAGCATGTCATCGCGCATCTCGGGCGGCAGATCGCCCCGCAATTCGGCATCGTCGAGATCGGCGCCGAGTGTCCGGGCCATGCGGCCCATCAAAGCTTCGTGATGGTCTCGTGTCTTGTCGGACGGCATCGCCGGACCCTTTCCTGCCCTGTCGGGGGAATCCCCCATACGGAGCAAGACTAGATCGGGAGTGGGTTGCCGCCTTGACCCAGATCAAGCGCCCGGGCCGCGGATCGCCTGCAAGGTACGGCGCACCACGTCGATCCGGGCCGCGTTGGGCGGATGCGTCGACAGAAAGTCGCGGGCGGGATCGGGGATGCGGGTGAAGAACCCCGCCCCGACCCATGCGTCATAGCCCGCGCGTTCCGCGATGATCGTGCCGATGGCATCGGCCTCCAGCTCGGCGCGCTGACCGAATTCGCGGGAGGCGACGATGGCCCCGATCTGGGCTGCTTCGGAGACCTCGACCTGCGTGGCCCCGCGCGCCCGCGCCAGATCGGAAAACACCCGCGCGCCCTGGGCCGCCTGCATCCGGGCCTGCGGCAAGTGGCGGCCGATGTGATGGCCCGCTTCGTGCCCCATGATGAAGGCCAGTTCATCGGTGTTGCGCGCCACCGCGATCAGGCCGAGCGTGAAGATGATGGCAGGCCGCCCCGTGGGATCGAGCGTGTGAAAGGCGTTGACGCCGCTTTCGGGGGCGCGGTCGACATAGATGACGAAATCGCACGGCTGGTCGGGGGTCTGTTCGCGGCAGACCTGTTCGGCGACGGGTTCCACACGCTCCACCACCTCGCCGAAATTGAGAACCGCCTGCCGCGCGCGGGCCGCGATATCGGGCGTCGGCGGGGGCGGCGGCACCATGACCTGCACGCAGCCCGACACCAAAAGCGCGGCAAGAACGATGAGGGGCGGCAGGCGCATGGCAGGCTCGGGGCAGAGGACGGGTCAGGAGGCCAAAGCCTAGATGTTCGCACCGCGAGGTCCAGCCCCCCTCACGGGGTTGTAAGCCGGTTGACCCCGACGCGATGCCAGCTAGCTGGCCTGCCATGGCGCAGACACGCATCCTTTACAATGATCGCTGCCCGATCTGCCGGGCCGAGATCACGCATTACCGCAAGCGCGCGACGGCGGCTGGCGCGCCCCTGTCCTTCGAGGATCTGAACAGCGCGGATCTGGGCGATTGGGCCCTGACGGCGGATCAGGCCAAGCGGCGGCTTCATGCTGCACTGCCCGATGGGCGTATCGTAAGCGGCATTCCCGCCTTTGCGGCGATCTGGGCCGTGCTGCCCGGCATGGGATGGCTGGCGCGGCTGGTCCAGATGCCGGGGATAAGAGGATTGGCCGATTTCGCCTATAACCGGATCGCGGCCCCGTGGCTCTATCGCCGCCAGATGCGCCGCGAAAGGCAGGGCCTTGCCCAGAGGGACGGGCAGGCCTAGGCTGTCCCCATGTTCACCATCGAACACGAATTCGACGCGACGCTGATCACCCTTGTCGATGACGGCGAGGCGGGCCAACCGCTGCAAGAAGACGTGAGCATCGCGGCCTTTGCGGAATGCATCACGGTCACGCAATACGATCCACGCACGGATCGGGAACAGGTGATCACCCTGTCGCTGGCACAGGTGCGCGACCTGGCTGCGGCGCTGGACCTGCCCGAAGGGGTCTACCGTCTGGAAAAGGGCTGAGACGCACAGCCCGGTTTTCGTCGGGCGCGCTTGTGACTTTCTGACATCTTTTCTGACGATCCTGACGAGAACCGTAATCAGCCTTGCAACAGCGCGACCTGTCCCCAGCCTTGTCCACAGGCAAAGATCGCCATGGACAGCCCCCTGACCCAGCCGCCATACTTGCCCCGCAACAGGGGAAGGGACGCCATGGCCACCGGATTTTTCGTCAATGAACGCTGCTTTTGGCATTCGGGCGGGAATTACAGCTTCCTTGTCCCGGTCGGCGGGTTGATGCAGCCTTCGACAGCGGGCGGATTGCCCGAAAACCCCGAAACCAAGCGCCGGTTCAAGAACCTTGTCGAGGTGACGGGGCTGATGCGCGCGCTTGCCACGCCCGATGCCGACCCCGCGACCGAGGAGGATTTGCGCCGCATCCATCCGCAAAGCTATCTCGACATGTTCCGCCGCAAAAGCGCGGAGGGGGGCGGCGAACTGGGCCTGAGAACACCCTTTGGCCCGGATGGCTACGATATCGCGGCGCTGTCCGCAGGTCTGACCAAGGCCGCGCTTTTCGAGGTGCTGCAGGGGCGGCTCGACAATGCCTATGCCCTGTCGCGCCCGCCGGGCCACCACTGCCTGCCCGATTTTCCCAACGGCTTTTGCCTGTTGAACAATATCGCCATTGCTTTGGAGGCCGCACGCGCCGCAGGGCTGGCCGACCGGGTCGCCGTGATCGACTGGGACGTGCATCACGGCAACGGGACCGAGGCGATCTATTACGAACGCGCCGATACGCTGACCATCTCGATCCACCAGGAACGCAATTACCCGCGCGATTCCGGGGATTTCGAAGATCGCGGCGCGGGCGCGGGCGAGGGGCTGAACCTCAACATCCCCCTGCCCCCCGGCGGTGGCCATGCCACCTATCTGGAGGCTTTCGAGCGGCTGGTGATCCCGCAACTCCATGCGTTCCAGCCCGATGCCATCGTGGTGGCCTGTGGTTTCGACGCTTCGGGGGTCGATCCGCTGGGCCGGATGATGGCGGGGTCCGAGACCTTTCGCGCAATGACCGAGATGACGATGGAGGCGGCATCGGAACTGTGCGAGGGCAAGCTCGTTCTGACCCATGAAGGCGGCTATTCCGAGGCGCATGTGCCCTTCTGTGGCCATGCCGTGCTGGAGGCGCTTTCGGGAAGCCAGATCACCGCGCCCGACCCGCTCAAGGATCGGATCGACAGCCAGCAGCCCGGCCCCCGGTTCGAGCATTACTGTTCGACCCTGATTGCCGAGATGGAAGCGGCGCTGGAGGCGTGAGGCCAAGTTGACTTCGCCGCAACGCGGCGGCAGGGTGCGCGGCGACCACCAGATCAGGGGATGCTTACGATGAAAAAGGTCTACGCTTCCGCGGCGGATGCGCTCGACGGTGTTCTGTTTGACGGCATGCTGATCGCGGCGGGGGGCTTTGGCCTCTGCGGTATTCCGGAACTGCTGATCGACGGGATCGTGGCATCGGGCGTCAAGGATCTGACCGTGGCCTCGAACAACGCGGGCGTCGATGATTTCGGCTTGGGCAAGCTGTTGGCCACCCGCCAGATCCGCAAGATGATGTCGTCCTACGTGGGCGAAAACGCGGAATTCATGCGCCAGTATCTGAGCGGAGAGCTGGAGCTGGAATTCAACCCCCAAGGGACGCTGGCCGAGCGCATGCGCGCGGGCGGCGCGGGGATTCCCGGTTTCTACACCAAGACGGGCGTCGGCACCGTGATCGCCGAGGGCAAGGAGGTGAAGACTTTCGACGGGCAGGATTACATCTTGGAACGCGGGATTTTCGCGGATCTGTCGATCGTCAAGGCCTGGAAGGCGGATGAGACGGGCAATGCGGTGTTCCGCAAGACGGCCCGCAACTTCAACCCGCCTGCTGCGATGTGCGGAAAGATCTGCATCATGGAGGTGGAGGAGATCGTGCCGACGGGATCGCTTGACCCCGACATGATCCACCTGCCCGGCATCTATGTGCATCGCCTGATCCAGGGTGAGCACGAGAAGCGGATCGAGCAGCGGACCGTTCGCCCCCGCGCTGCCTGAGGGCAAAATGGCGCGCTCCCCCTACAGCGGCCTGCCGCAACGCGCCTTCTGGCGTGGCGGCGTCGCGGGGGTGGGGCCGTTCGATCTGCCCGATCTCTACAAGCCGCGATCTGCCCTGACCCCGGAAACGCGGGTCTTCACCGCGGGCTCGTGTTTCGCCCAGCATGTGGGCGGCGCGATGAAGCGCGCGGGCCTTGGCGTGATCGATAGCGAACCCGCCCTGCGCGGGATGCCGCCCGAGACGGCGAAACGCTTTGGCTATGGGGTCTATGCGGCGCGTTTCGGCAATATCTACACGGTCCGCCAGTTTCGGCAGCTGATCGAAGAGATGCTGGGGCTTTTCAACCCGGCACTTCCCATCTGGGAAAGGGACGGCCGGTTCTGGGATGCGCTGCGCCCCGGCGTGGAACCCGAAGGGCTGGCAAGCCGCGACCAGGTGCAAGAGATGCGCGCCCAACACCTGATCGCGCTGGCCCGCGCCGTCGAAGAGGCCGAGGTGATGGTGTTCACCCTTGGCCTCACGGAAGCTTGGGAACATCGCGAAACGGGCACGATCTATCCCACGGCCCCGGGCACCATCGCGGGGGAGTACGACCCTGATGTCTTCGCCTTCCGCAACCACGGTGTCGCCGAAATCCTGGAGGATTTCACGGCGCTGGAACGGATGCTGGCCGAGATCAATCCCGCCATGCAATGGATCCTGACCGTGTCGCCCGTGCCCTTGGCGGCCACGGCGAGCGGCGATCATGTGTTGGCGGCGACGATGCGGTCGAAATCCGTGCTGCGCGTGGTATGCGACCTGTTGCGCGACAGTTCGGCGGCGATCGACTATTTCCCCTCCTACGAATTGGTGATGTCGCCCGCCCATGCCTCTGGTGCCTTCGCCCCGGACCTGCGCAGCGTCCGCCCCGAGGTGGTCGAGGGGATCATGGGCCTGTTCCTTGCATCGCACGGTCTACCCGCTCAGCCCGAGGCTGCGGCCGCAGAAACGCCCGATCCCGAAGATGACCCGATCTGCGAGGACGTGCTTCTGGACGCGTTCCGCCCATGACGCGCCGGATCGCTGTCATCGGAACCTCCAACATCGGCGCGCTGAAATACGCAAGCCCCGCCATTGCCATGGCTCACCCGGAGCTTGCGGTGACATTCTGGGGGCTTCCGGGCGGAAAATTTGCTGAATGTGCGGTTAACGAGGCGGGGATTTTCCAGCCTTCCCAAAGGGATGACGATCTGTGCAAGCTTGCACGGCGCATCAACGGGGCAGAAGGGATCGACCTGAGCACCTTTGATGCGACCCTGGTGATCGCCGACACGATGGGCCTGCCCTCGGTGCTGTTCGTGGCGGGCAATTACGACGTGGTCGATTGGCCGATCCGCCGGGACAAGCCGCTTTTGTCCCTGCCCGGCTTCCGCGCCGCGATGGAAGAGGCGATCGCCCTGCGCGCCGATGATCTGGCGCGACAGTTTCGCGGCGTGACGCCCCTGTTCCTCGCGCGGGCACCCTATCCCACCACGGTGGTGACACGGCGGGGACCCTTGCGGCTGGAACCCTTCGCCTCGGTCGCAAACCACCCGGAGGCCGCGCGGATCGAGGCGCTTTACAACGAGGCGCTGGAACAGGCGCTGGCGGCGCGCGGCATGACCTATGTGCCGCAACCCCAAGACACGATCGCCGCTCCGTTTCTCACCCGGCCCGAATTCGGTGCAGGGGCGATGGATTTCCGCGCGGCAGGCCGCGTGCTGGACGATCACCGGCACATGAATGCCGCGTTTGGTGCTTCGCTTTTCCGCGCCTTTGCGCTAGCCCTAGGCCCCGACATGACCGGGGCCGCCCCGATACCTCAGATCAAGGAGTGACGCCCATGTGGGACCGGAACCAGATGGCCGCCCGCGCCGCGAAAGAACTGCGCGACGGCATGTATGTGAACCTTGGCATCGGCATCCCGACGCTGGTGTCGAACTACATCCCCGAGGGCATGACCGTGACCCTGCAATCGGAAAACGGGATGCTGGGCATGGGCCCCTTCCCCATCGAGGGGGAAGAGGACGCCGACCTGATCAATGCGGGGAAACAGACCATCACCGAATTGCCCCACACCGCCTATTTCGACAGCGCGACAAGCTTTGGCATGATCCGGGGCGGCAAGATCGCCATGGCGATCCTCGGCGCGATGGAAGTCAGCGAAAAGGGCGATCTGGCGAACTGGATGATCCCCGGCAAGCTGGTGAAGGGCATGGGCGGCGCGATGGATCTGGTCGCGGGCGTGGGCCGGGTTGTCGTCGTGATGGATCACGCCAACAAGCATGGCGAGAGCAAGGTGCTCAAGGAATGCACCCTGCCGCTGACGGGCACCGGTGTCGTGGACCTGATCATCACGAACATGGGTGTGCTGGAGGTGGTCGAGGGTGGGCTGAAGATCCTCGAACTGGCCGATGGCGTGACCGAGGCCGATCTGCGCGCCGCCACGGAAGCCACGCTTGTCTGATCCGGTTGCCGCATCCACGGCGGAGCGGACCCCCCAAGGCACGCTGACGCTACAGACCGTGCCGATGCCCGCCGACACCAATTCGGGCGGTGATGTCTTTGGCGGCTGGGTCGTCAGCCAGATGGACATCGCCGCAGGCACCACCGCGATGGACCGCGCACAGGGGCGCTGCGCGACGGTCGCGATCGAGGCGCTGCGCTTTCACGCGCCGGTTCTCGTCGGCGACCTGTTTTCGGTCTACAGCCAGATCACGCGGACCGGGCGCACCTCCATCACCATGCATATCGAGGCCTGGGTGCGGCGCCAGCGGACCGGCGAACGCATGTTGGTGACAGAGGGCGATTTCACCTTTGTCGCGATTTCCGCCTCGGGGGTGACGCGCCCCTTGCCGCCCGAAGCCTGAGCCCGGATCAGTTGACCGCGATGGGCTGAAACACGCAACCGTCCGAGATCAGCTCGGGCGGGGTGCGGCACAGGCTGCGCGCCACCATCCATGTGGCCAGAACCTTGGGCACGTAATCGCGGGTCTCGGCAAAGGGGGGCACGCCGTTGTTGCGCTGCACCGCCCCTTCGCCCGCATTGTATCCCGCAAGCGCCAGAAGCGGATCGCCGTCGAATTCCGCAAGCAACCAGTCAAGATAGGCGACACCGCCCGCGATGTTCTGGCGCGGATCGAAGGGATCGGTCACGCCAAAGCGCGCCGCCGTATCGGGGATGAGCTGCATCAATCCCTGCGCCCCTGCAGGGCTGCGCGCATCGGGGCGGCCCGAGGATTCGACCGCCATCACCGCGAGGACGAGAGCGGGCGAAACCTGGGTGCCGATGCTCGCCATCAAGATGTCAGTCCCATGGCTTTCGATGATGCGGTGCAAGGTGCCCAGGCGCGGGATGTCGAGATCCGCCGCCTCCGGTGCCGCCGCCAAGAGATCCTGCGCCGCCCAGAACCGCGCGGTATCGGCCGGAAGCCTGGGCGAGATCGCCTGCCAGAACCAATCTGACGCGCCGATTGTGCCCATGCCCTCCACGCCCGGTTCGATCAGGGGCACGAGCCTGGCTGCCGGGGCGGGGGCGGTCGAATTGCGGGCATGTTCCTCGGCGGTGATCTGGATCGTGATGCGCGGTCCGGTCTGACCCTCCGAGGGCGCGGCCACGCGCCGGATCGCGGCACCCTGCGCGGGGTCGGATGCAGGATTCTGGGCATGGCTCGCGCCGGCCATCAAAAATGCCGACACAAGCGAAAGGGCGCACATACACGGGTGCCACATCTTGGACCTGCCTACCATTCAACTGCCCGGGGCTGCCTTGTTTCATTGGCTTTTTCTGCCCTTGGGCGGATCACATAGCACGAAATGCAGGGTGAATCTGCCCTTAAAGCACCCGAGAGAATCCCAAATCATTGCCAGAACGGGCCCAAATCCTGCCCCGATTCACCAGCAAAAAGAGCCCATCCCAAGCGGCCAAACGGCCAAGGGCGCAACGCAAGACCTAACCTCAGCAGGAGATAGAAGATGACCAACCTGATCAAGAATTTCGCCAAGTCCGAATCCGGTGCCGTGACGGTTGACTGGGTCGTGCTGACCGCCGCCCTCGTGGGCCTCGGCATCGCCGTCATGGGCGTTGTTTCGGGCGGTATCCAGAACCTGTCCACCGACATCAGCACGCAGCTGACTGGTCAGGGCATCACCACCAGCTTTGCAACGGCTGAGCCCGAAGTGACGCCCGAGCCCGAAGTGACGCCCGAAGGCTGATATCTCACGGCTTCACGCCTGACGGACCGGCCGCGCCAAACAGGGCGCGGCCGTTCTGCTTTCGGTGGGTCGCGCAGCGACAGAAAGCCTGTGCCGCGTGAATTCCGCGTCACGACCACAAGAATGCCGAAATTGACCGTAAAGACACACCCAAGGACAGGTACCGGGCCAAGGCGCATCTGATGCCACCGCGCACGGTTTGACGAAAGGATCACGCAGATGAGACTCGTTTTCGGATTGGTGCTGCTCTTGGGCCTCGGGCTTGCGGGCTTTGCGGTCAAGGTCGCGATGGACCGCTTCGGCCAATATCAGACGGCCCTGGCCCAACAGCGGCAGGCGATCGTTCCCACCACCGAGGTTTTCGTCGTCACCCGGCAGCTGCGCTACGGTGAGCGGCTGTCGCGCACGGATGTGGCCTCGGTGCGGTGGCCCGCAGATCACGTGCCCTTCGGCGCCTTCACCTCCATGGAACAGATCTTTCCGGCCGGAAATCCGGGCCCGCGCACCGTGTTGCGCATGATGGAACGTCACGAGCCCCTTCTCGCGATGAAGGTCACGGCCCCGGGCGAGGATGCCGGCGTCGCCTCGCGCCTCGAGGAAGGAACGCAGGCGTTTACGCTGCAGATCGACGTGGTGGCGGGCGTGTCGGGCTTCCTGCGTCCGGGCGACCGGGTCGATGTCTACTGGACCGGGACGGGCCGTGACGGCGATGGGGTCACCCGCCTGATCCGCTCCAGCCTCGAGATCATCGCGCTGGACCAGACCGCGGACAGCGACCGCAACAACCCGATCATCGCGCGCACGATCACCTTTGCCGCGCGCCCGACCGATATCGCGGCCCTGACGCAGGCGCAGGCCTCGGGGCGGCTGACCCTTGCCCTTGTGGGGATCAACGATGCCACGACCAGCGAAACGGTCGAGGTTTCGCGCGATGAATTGCTTGGTGAACGGGAGGAAATCGCCGCAGCACCGGCCGCGCCGCGGATTTGCACGGTGCGCAACCGCCGGGGTTCGGAGGTTGTGGAAACGCGGGTGCCTTGCACCAACTGACTGGCAACATGGCGAAAAACCGGTGGGGGCCGCGGGGCGTTGAGCCTTGCGGCCCTTGGTTAATCGTTCAGTCATGATTGCGCCAACGCCACAAATTTACGACTAAAGACTTAAGAAATATTGCCTAAAGTTAATTTTTGGTTCACGGTCCCGGCCATGCGGTGCGCAAGACACCGGTCCACGACGTGATCAATGAGGCGGGATCACAATGAGCATGATGACGCTCCTGCGCGCGGCGTTTCTGGCTGCGGCGCTGGCATCGCTACCTGCCGTCATGGTGACGGCCCAAAGCCTGCGGGTGGTCGAAGGCCAGACATCGGCCACGCTGTCGGTGCCCATGAACCGCGCCGTGGTGGTGGAAAGCGATCTTCTGTTTTCGGAAATCAGCGTCGCCAACCCGGCCATCGCCGATATCGCGACGCTCACGGAACGCTCGATCTACGTGCTGGGCCGCGCGCCGGGGCGGACGACGATGACGCTTTTGGGGGCCGATGGCGCGCTGATCGCGAATGTCGAGGTGCAGGTCGTGCCCGATGTCGCCGAATTGCGCGAACGCCTGCGGGAAATCCTGCGCCAAGAGCCGATCGAGGTCCGCACGGCCAATGACGGCATCGTGCTGTCGGGCACGGTCAGTTCCGGGCGGGTGGTCGAACGGGCGATGGAGCTGGCCGAGCGCTACACGCCGGGGCGGGTGTCGAACCTGCTTGTGGTGGGGGGCAGCCAGCAGGTGATGCTTCAGGTGCGCTTTGCCGAGATGAGCCGGACGGTGCGCCAGGAGCTGGGCCTGAACATGACGGGCCTGAACGCGTCGGGCGGCAACATCACCGCGCTGAATGCCGGAAACCAGGTCACCTTTCCGCCCACACCCAACGCGCCCGGCGGTCTTTTGGGCTTTGGGCTGAACGGCAGCGGGTTCCAGTTCAACATCTTGCTCGAGGCGCTGGAGACCGAGGGGCTGGTGCGGACGCTGGCCGAGCCCAACCTGACCGCCCTGTCGGGCCAGACCGCCGATTTTCTTGCCGGGGGGCAATTCCCGGTTCCGGTCCGCGACGAACGCGGCGAGGTGAGCGTCCAGTTCCAGCCATTCGGGATCAACCTGCAATTCACGCCGACCGTGGTCGATGACGACATCATCAACCTGTCCATGGCGAGCACGGTCAGTTCGATCGACACGACCATTCCGGGCACCGGGGCCGTGCCGGGGCTGCGCACGCGCGAAGCTTCGACCACGGTGGAGCTGCGGGACGGCGAAAGCTTTGCCATCGCGGGCCTGTTGCAGGACGATTTCCGCGACCAGATCGGCCAGGTGCCATGGCTGGGCGACATCCCGATCCTTGGGGCCCTGTTCCGGTCGTCGAGCTATCAGCGCGAGCAATCCGAACTGGTCATCATCGTGACCGCCCATCTGGTGCGCCCGGTGCGGGGCGAGGCGCTGGCGCTGCCGACGGACCGGGTGACGATCCCCACCGAGCGGGAGTTGTTCCTGCTGGGCCGCACGGCCGGCGCACCGCGCGCGGGCACCGCCGCAGGCGATGTGGCGCGGCAGGATTTCACCGGCTCCTATGGCTATGTGTTGGATTGAGATGAAACTGGTCGCCAGAACGCTCACCGCTCAAAGGGTCCGCGCCATCGGCCTTGCCCTGCCTGTGCTGACGGCGCTTGCCGCCTGCGGGCCCGGGACCGGCGGGGATTGGAACCGCGAAGCCGGGGCGCAGATCCGCGACGCGGGCTTTGGCAGCCCGACCACGAACAATGCGCTCTACCACAGCGGGCAGCTGCACTATGCGCAGGTGCTGAGCCAGCGCTTTGCCCAGGAGGTTCCGACCACCGTCACCTTTGCCTTCAACTCGGCCAGGCTGGATGCGGAGGCAGAGGCGGTCTTGCGCCATCAGGCGGCGTTCATGCGGCAATTCCCCGAGGTCCGTTTCTCGGTCTACGGGCATACCGATCTTGTGGGCAGCGCGGGCTACAACCAGAGGCTCGGGCAGCGGCGCGCGCGGGCGGTTGTCCACCATCTGGTGGCGCTTGGGGTTGAACGATCACGCCTCGACGCGCTGGTGTCGCTGGGCGAAACCCAGCCCATCGTCGCGACCCAGACCGAGGAACGGCGCAACCGGCGCACGGTCACCGAGGTCACGGGTTTCGTCGAAAGGCACCCGGCAGTGCTGGATGGCCGCTACGCCCAGATCGCCTATCGCAGCTACGTGGGCGGCAGCGCCGCGCAATAGCGGGCCGGGTCACGCGGTCGGAAAACGGCAGGGTGCCGTTTCCAAAAGCGGATCGATAAGCCCGCAAATGCAAACGAAAACCCGCTTTTTGGTCCCATTGTTGCCTCTTTTCGCGGTGATTGTCCAAGCATCGAGAACCGCGTCGAGGTCCCCATCACGCACTGATGCGGAGAATCGCCGGAGCTTCGAGCGGTCGGTGATCAAGAGGTCCCGGGAAAACCGGGCAGCAGAGGACAACGGGAATGAGCAGCGGACTTGCCTTGCGATCGGAACCAGCCCTCATCATCGCCTGCACGGTGTCGCGGGACGTGCACCGTTTCGCGCTTCTGATCGAGGATATGGAGACGGAGTTGGGCGAAGCCTGGGGTGACCTGAGCTTCGAGGAGGCGCGGTCGTTTCTGGATCAGCCCGATGCCGAAAGGCTTGAATTCCTGGCCCTGGCCGTGACCCCGGACGAGGTTCGGGACCTGGGGCATGTCGGGGAATTGATCGTTGCGGCCAAGGCGCGCGGCATCCGTATCGTGCTGATCGCCCACGAGCTGACCCCGGCGGCGCTTCGGGAATTGCTGCGGCTGGGGGCGGATGATTTCGTGCCCTATCCCCTGGCCGAGGGGGCGTTGCGCGATGCGATCGACAAGATCCGCGCCCCCAAGCCCCCGGCCCCGACCGTGCTGCGGCTGGCGGATGCAAAGACCGATGCCGCGACGGAAACAGACGCCGCGACCCCGGAGCCCGAAGCCACCCCCGAGATCGCAACACCCCCCGCCGAGCCGCAGAAAGACACCGCGGCCGCGATCACACCTGCCGTCATCGGGCCGCGTCTGGAGGGTCAGGCCGCCGTCTTTGCCGTGCAGGGTCTGGCGGGCGGCACGGGTGCATCCACGCTGGCCGTGAACCTGGCCTGGGAACTGGCGACCGCCACCAAGGACAAGGCTCCGAGCGTCTGCCTGATGGATTTCGACCTGCAGGCGGGCAGCGTGTCGACCTTTCTGGACCTGCCGCGCCGCGATCTGGTCATCGAGCTGCTGCAAGAGGCCCAGAGCATGGATGTGGAGGGGTTCAAGCAAGCCCTTCTGGGATACGAGGGCAAGATTTCCGTCTTTCCCGCCCCGCCCGAGCTTTTGCCGCTGGACCTGATCGGCCCGGAGGAGATGGAGGCGCTGCTGAACCTTGCGACGCAGTGTTTCGACATCGTGATCGTCGACATGCCCCATACGATGGTGATGTGGACCGAGACGGTGCTGAACCGGGCCGATGTCTATTTCGCGACCCTCGAGCTCGACATGCGCTCGGCGCAGAACGCGATGCGCTTCCTCAAGGCGCTGCGGGGCGAAGGGCTGCCGGTCGAAAAGCTGAATTTCGTGCTGAACAGGGCACCGGGCCTGACCGATCTGAACGGCAAGAGCCGCGCCCGGAAGCTTGGCGAAAGTCTTGGGGTGAAGATCACCACCTGGCTGCCGGATGGCGGCAAGCAGGTGGCGCAGGCGGGCGACCACGGGCAGCCGCTGGCGCTCAGCGCCAAGCGGAATGCCCTGCGCAAGGAGATCGGGAAACTCGCCAAGGGCCTGCACAAGGCCATGCTCGGCGGGGCCAAGGTGGGCCGGTAAGGACGGGGGGCTGACAGATGTTTGCCAAGTACAAGAAAGGCGCGCAATCCGACGCCACGCCCGGCGTGCAGGCCACACGGCCGATCCCGGTCGCCATGCCGACCGCCCCGGCCAGCACCGTGTTGCGCAAGCCCAGCCCCGTGGCCGAGGCCCCGCGCACGCCCGCGCAGGTGAGCGACGGCGACAAGGATTTCAAGCGGCGCAAGCGTCTGGACGAGATCAAGACCGAGATGCATTCGCGGCTTCTGGACAACCTGAACCTGTCGGCGCTTGAAACCGCCAAGGAAGCCGAGCTGCGGGCCGAGATCACCGCCATCGTGTCCGAACAGCTCAACGAGATGGGCGTGGTCCTGAACCGCGAGGACCGCCAGACGCTGAATACCGAATTGTTCGACGAGGTGACGGGTCTGGGGCCGCTGGAGCCGCTGCTGAAGGACCCGGATGTCAACGACATCCTCGTGAACGGGCCGAACCGGGTCTTCGTGGAACGCGCGGGCAAGCTGTCGCTGAGCGAGGTGCGGTTCAAGGACGAGCGCCACCTGCTCAGGATCATCGACAAGATCGTGTCGGCCGTGGGCCGCCGGGTGGACGAATCCAACCCCTATGTCGACGCCCGTCTCAAGGACGGGTCGCGGTTCAACGCGATGGTGCCACCCGTGGCCGTCGACGGGTCGCTGGTGTCGATCCGCAAGTTCAAGAAGGAAAAGCTCGGGATCGACGACCTGGTGCGTTTCGGCGCCTTTTCCGAGGAGATGGCCGCCTATCTGCAAGCGGCGGTGGCCACCCGGCTCAACGTGATCGTGTCGGGCGGAACCGGCTCGGGCAAGACCACGACGCTGAACGCGCTGTCGTCTTTCATCGACAACCGCGAACGGGTGCTGACGATCGAGGATACGGCCGAATTGCAGCTGCAGCAGCTGCATGTGGGCCGGATGGAAAGCCGCCCCCCCAACGTGGAGGGCAAGGGCGCCGTGACCCAGCGCGATTGTCTGCGCAACGCGCTGAGGATGCGGCCCGACCGGATCATCGTCGGCGAAACCCGCGGCGAGGAAGTGATCGACATGCTGCAGGCCATGAACACGGGCCATGACGGGTCGATGACCACGATCCACGCCAACAATGCCCGCGACGCGGTTTCGCGCCTGGAGAACATGGTCGCCATGGCCGGGATCGAGATGCCGCTCAAGGCCGTCCGGTCCCAGATCGCGAGCGCCGTCAACCTGATCGTGCAGGCCAGCCGCCTGCAGGACGGGTCGCGGCGGATGGTGTCGATCACCGAGCTGACCGGCATGGAGGGCGAGGTGGTGTCGATGCAGGAGATCTTTCGCTTCCAGCGCACGGGGCTCAAGCCCGATGGCACGATCATCGGGCATTTCACGGCCTGCGGTGTGCGGTCCCATTATGCCGAACGGTTCCGGCAATGGGGCTATGACCTGCCCGCGACGATCTACGATCCGAAGATGCCGGAGTAGGCCCCAAGATGCTGTCCCCCGAACCGCTTATCTATATCGGTATCTTCGTCGGCATCGTGATGCTGGTCGAAGGTATCTACCTTGCGATCTTCGGCAAATCGATCAGCCTGAATGCGCGGGTCAACCGCCGGCTTGCGATGCTGGAAAAGGGATCGTCGCGCGAAGACGTTCTGGCCAAGCTGCGCAAGGAGCTGGACCTGCACAAGGGCGCATCGCCGATCCCCTTTTACGCCCTCATCGCGGACAAGGCGCAAAAGGCGAATATCGCCTTTTCGCCGGGGCAGCTGATCCTTGTGATGGTCGCCCTGTCGGTGGCCGCTTTCGTGGGCATGAGCATTCTGACCGCGACCGCGTTGCCCCTGCGGCTTCTGATCTCGGTCGGGATGGGCGTGGGAGGCGTGTTCTACTGGGTCAATTCCAAGGCCAAGAAACGCCTTGCGATGATCGACGAGCAATTGCCCGATGCCATCGAATTGATGGTGCGCAGCCTGCGGGTGGGGCATCCGTTCGTGTCGGCGATCAACACCGTCTCGCGCGAAATCGCCGATCCGCTGGCCTCCGAGCTGGGCATCATCGCGGATGAAGCCGCTTATGGCCGCGACGTGTCGGAATCGATCCGCGCCCTGGCCGAACGGCTCGACAGCCAGGATCTGCGCTTCATGGCCGTCGCCGTGGGCATCCAGCAGACCGCGGGCGGCAATCTTGCCGAGATCCTTCAGGGTCTGTCCGAGGTGATCCGCGCGCGCTTCAAGCTGATCCGCAAGGTCAAGGCCATCACGGGCGAAGCGAAATGGTCCGGCACCTTTCTGTCGGTCTTTCCGCTGCTGGCGCTTGTGGGGATCAACGTGATGCAGCCCGACTATTACGACGACGTGATGGGAACGCCCGTCTTTCTGCCCGCCTGCATCGTGGTCGGGGTCATGCTTCTGATGAACATGATCTTCATGAAGATGCTCGTGAACATCAAGGTCTGAACCCGGAGATTGCGCGATGTCCACCATCCAGGCGCTGTTCGACAGCCTCAACGCCTTTCTTGTCGCGCAATTGGGCGATCTGGGACCGCTGATCGCGGCGGGGGCGCTTGGTGTGCTTCTGGTGCTGATGGCCTTGCCGCCGATGCTGATGAAGCGCAAGGACCCGCTCGACAAGCTCAAGGCGTTGCGGCTGGAGGAGAGCGGCAGCGGGGTCGATGCCGCCAGTCTGCGCCGCGCGGGTGGGTCCGATGCCCGGCTCGACCGGTTCGCCCAATATCTCGAACCGCAGGACCAGACGCAGTACAGCGCCATCCGGCTGCAACTGGTGCGCGCGGGCTACCGGTCCAAGAGCGCGGTGCAGATGCTGCATTTCGCGCAATTCGCGCTTGGCATCGGGGGGCTGTTGCTGGGCACGCTCGCGATCCTGTTCGGGGGCGGCGAGACGATGCAAAGTCTTGTCCTGACGGTTCTGGTGCCGGGCCTCGTGGGCTATTACGGGCCGAAATACTGGGTGACGCGCCGGATTCAGAACCGGGTCGACGAGATCACCACGGGCTTTCCCGACTCGCTCGACCTGATGCTGGTCTGTGTCGAGGCGGGTCAATCGCTGGACCAGGCGATCATCCGCGTGGCCAAGGAAATGCGCAGCGGCTATCCCGCCCTGTCCGAGGAATTCGAGATCGTCGCCTACGAGATGAAGGCCGGCAAGGACAAGACCCGCGTCTTGCGGGACATGGGGGAACGTGTCGGCATCCAGGATGTGAGCAGTTTCGTGACGACGCTGATCCAGTCGGCGACCTTCGGCACCTCGGTCGCCGAAGCGCTGCGCGTCTATGCCGCCGAAATGCGCGACAAGCGCGTGATGCGGGCCGAAGAGAAAGCCAACAAGCTGCCCACGAAGATCACGCTCGGGACGATGTTGTTCTGTCTTCCGCCGCTTCTCATCATCCTGATCGGCCCATCGATCTACGGCATCGCGCAAAGCCTTGGGGGCGGCTGACGGGAACGTGCAGGGACAAGGACCATACACATGACGATGAGGGGGCTCATCATCCTTGCAGGTTTCCTGGCGCTGTCGGCTTGCGTGGAGACGCAGGCCGACGATCTGCTCGATCCCCTGCCGCAAGAGCTGGAGATTGCCGCCCCGGCCGGCACGGTTGTCTTGCAAGACGGTGTGGACCAGTTGCTGGTCGGCGACCGCTTGATGGATGCGGGCCAGCACGATCTTGCGCTGCGCGCCTATTACCGGGCGGCGGCCGAACAGGGGCTGGATGCGGGCGTGCTGACCGCGATCGGGTCGGCGAACCTTGCGCTGGGGCGGATCGGTCAGGCCGAAGACCAGTTCCGGCGGGCCATCGAGCTTGATGACCGCTACGTGCCGGCCTGGAACAATCTCGGCGTGGCCTTGATGGAACAAGGCGAATACGGCGAGGCAAGGCGCGTTTTCGAAAGTGCTTTTTCTCTCGATAGTGGCAGTTCGGACGCTATTCGCGACAACCTTCGACGCGCTATCGCGCGAATGGACGAGACGGTCTATACTGGAGCGAATAACCAAGACGGCCTTGGGCTGTTGCGGCGCGGGGGTGGGGTTTTCGAGCTTCGCCCCGATCCGTGACGGACCCGGGGAACAGAGTTCGAGCAGTAAGAGGTTTCAGATGAGGTTCCACCTCCGGCTTGTACCGGTGGTCGCGGTGACGCTGGCGACAGCGGCGTGCGACATGCCCCGTTCCATGGACGTGAACCGTGCGGACGGCCCCCTGAACACGATCGACGAAAGCAACCTCAACGACATCATGTTGACGGCCGCCGCCCCCGACGAGGCCGTGGCCTATTTCCGCCGCGCCTATTCGGAAAACCCCGCGCGGGTCGATCTGCGGCGCGGGCTTGCGGCAAGCCTGGTGCGGGCGGGACGGGCGGACGAGGCGGTCGCGCATTGGCAGGCCATCGTGGAGAGCGACGCGGCCATCGAACAGGACCGCATCGATTATGCCGGCGCCTTGATCCGGACCGGAGCCTGGGACGAGGCCGAAGCCCAGCTCGACCGGGTGCCCCCCACGCTGGAAAGCTACGAGCGCTACCGTCTGGAGGCGATGGTCGCCGATGCCAACCAGGAATGGGACCGGGCCGACAGTTTCTACGAAACCGCCGTGGGCCTGACGACGCGACCGGCCAACGTGTTGAACAACTGGGGCTATTCGCGCCTGACACGGGGCGATTTCGACAGCGCGGAAAGCCTGTTCCTGCAAGCCATCAGCTATGATCCCGACCTGTTCACCGCCAAGAACAACCTGGTCCTCGCGAGGGCGGCGCAGGGCAATTACCAGTTGCCGCTGGTCCAGATGACCGAGATGGAGCGCGCGCAATTGCTGCATACGGCGGCGCTGGCCGCGATCCGGCAGGGCGAGACGGATGTGGGCCGGGCCCTGTTGGCCGAGGCGATCGAGACCCATCCCCAGCATTTCGAGGCGGCGGTGAGGGCGCTTGCGGCGCTCGATACCGAGGTGCGTGGCTGATGATGCTGGCCCTGAGCACCACCGAGGCGCTGTGGTTTTTGCCCTTCGTGCTTCCGATCTGCCTTTGGGTGGCCTGGAGCGACCTGCGCGCGATGCGCATTCCCAATACTGCCGTTCTGGCCCTGGCGGGGGTGTTCCTTGTCGTCGGGCTTATGCTGGTTCTGGGGATGGGCGTCTGGAGCTTCGAGACCTATCTGTGGCGGCTTGCGGCGCTGGCCATCGTGCTTGTGATCGGTTTCGTGATCACGTCGCTGGGGCTTGTCGGGGCGGGGGATGCGAAATTCGCCGCCGCCATGGCGCCATTCGTGGCACCGGGGGATGGGCTGTTCTTTCTCATGCTTTTCGCGCTGGTCCTGATCGGATCGTGGATCACCCACCGCGTGGCAGGGCGCGTGCCCGCCGTGCGCCGCGCGACCGCGGGCTGGACATCGTGGGACCAGGGCAAGCTGTTCCCGATGGGCGTGGCGCTGGCAGGCGCGCTGGCGGTCTATCTTGCCCTTGGGGTGAGCGCGGGGGTGTAAGCGCCCCCGAGCTTTCAAAAGAGCGCCCAAGATAGGCCGCATTCGCCCCCTACCCCGGTCCCGTTCACTCAAACGGGGCATGACCACATGAACGTCCGGGTTTCCGAAAGCGATCTGACCGCACCACCGCCGCTGCGCAAACTGTCCGACACCGGGCTGACGCCGGTGATGATGCGGGACATCCTGCTCAAGACGGTCTTTCGCAAGAACGTGGAAAAAGCCTCCGATATCGCGCGGGCCATCGCGCTGCCCCTGCCGCTTGCGCAAGAGCTGATCGACGGGCTGCGCGACATGGGCCTGATGCAGGCCACGGGCACGCTGCATGCGACCTCGGGTTCGGAGATGGGGTTCCAGCTGACCGACGGCGGCAAGGCGCGCGCGCTCGATGCGTTGAGCCAGTCGGAATACTACGGCGCGATGCCCGTGCCGCTCGAGGATTACAAGGCACAGGTCAAGCGCCAGTCGATCCGCGACATCCGCCTCACGCGCGAGATGCTGGAACGCTCCATGGGGCATCTGATCCTGCCCAAGGGTCTGATCGACCAATTGGGCCCGGCGGTGGGCTCGGGGCGGTCGGTGCTGATGTACGGCCCGCCCGGCAACGGCAAATCCTCCATCGCCGAGGGCATCCGCAACGCGATGGGCGACACGATCCACGTGCCCCATGCGCTGGCCTATGCCGGTCAGGTGATCACGCTGTTCGATCCGATCGTCCATACGCCGGTCCCCACGACACCGGAGGCCGAGCTGAGCCCGCTGCGGCGTGCCGCGTCGCGGTCGGATACGCGCTACATCCTGTGCACGCGCCCGACGGTCATGACCGGGGGCGAACTGACGCTGTCGATGCTCGATCTGACCTACAATGCGGTCAGCCGCACCTACCAGGCGAGCCTGCAGCTCAAGGCGACGGGCGGTGTCTTCATCGTCGACGACCTTGGCCGGCAGGAGGAACCGCCACAGGCGCTGATCAACCGCTGGATCGTGCCGATGGAAAACGCCTATGACATCCTCGCGCTGCAATCGGGCGAAAAATTCGAAGTGCCCTTCGACACGCTGGTGGTGTTTTCGACCAACTTCCATCCCAACGAGATCTTTGACCAGGCCGCGCTCAGGCGCATCTTTTTCAAGGTCAAGATCGACGGGCCGACGCAGGAGCAATTCCTGAGGATTTTTGCCCTGGTCGCCAAGAAAAAGGGCGTGCCGCTGGACGAGGCCTCGCTGATCCACCTGCTCAAGAACAAGTATCCGGCGATCGACAACGCCTATGCCAATTACCACCCGGTCTTTTTGTGCGACCAGATCAAGGCGATCTGCGAATTCGAGGGCATCCCCTACCAGATGCGGCCCGAATTCATCGACCGGGCCTGGGACAACCTGTTCGTGAGACACGAAAAGATTGTTCACTGAGGCGCGGGCGAAACTGCAGTTTCGCGGCCCGGAAAACGCGCGTTTTCCGGGCCGTTTTGCTGCAGCAAAACGCCCCCATGGCCAAGCGCGCGCAAGCGATTATCTAGGGTGACATGACGCGCGCCCTGCCCCCTGCCATCACCGGCTGGTTCGCCAGCCGGGGCTGGTCGATCCACCCCCATCAGCAAGCCATGCTGGAACGGGCCGATCTGCCCTGCCAATTGCTCATCGCGCCCACGGGCGGGGGCAAGACGATGGCGGGTTTCCTGCCGACGCTCGCCGATCTGGCCGATGGCAGCCACAAGGGGCTTCACACGCTTTATGTCTCGCCGCTCAAGGCGCTGGCCGCCGACATCAAGCGCAACCTGACCGGCCCCATCACGGATATGGACCTGCCCATCCGGGTCGAGGATCGGACCGGCGACACATCCTCCCACACCAAGCGCCGCCAACGCGCCGACCCGCCGCATATCTTGCTGACGACGCCGGAATCGCTGGCGCTGATGGTGTCCTACGAGGATGCGGCGCGCACCTTCGCGGGGCTGAGGCGGATCATCGTCGACGAAATCCACGCGCTGGCCGAAAGCAAGCGCGGCGATCAGCTGATGCTGGCGCTGTCGCGGCTGTCGGCCCTTGCCCCCGACCTGCGCCGCGTGGGCCTGTCGGCCACGGTCGAGGACCCCGCCGCCATCGCCCGGATTCTCGCCCGCCACCCCGACCCTTGCGCGATCCTGCAAGCCGATCCCGGACCCGACCCCGATATCGCCATGCTCACGACCGAGGCCCCGCCGCCATGGTCGGGCGGTGGCGGCAAATATGCCATTCCGGCGGTGCTGGAAGAGATCAAGCGCCACCGCACCACGCTGATCTTTCACAACACCCGCGCGCAGGCGGAATTGTTCTTTCACCACCTGTGGCTGGCCAACGAAGATCAGCTGCCCATCGGCATCCACCATGGCGCGCTGGCCCGCGAACAGCGCGAAAAGGTCGAACAGGCGATGGTCGAGGGGCGCTTGCGCGCCATCGTCTGCACCGGGTCGCTCGATCTGGGCATCGATTGGGGCGATGTGGATCTTGTCATCCAGGTGGGCGCGCCCAAGAACGTGAAGCGCTTGGTGCAGCGGATCGGACGGGCCAACCACCGCTACAACGCGCCCTCCAAGGCGCTGATCGTGCCCGCCAACCGGTTCGAGGTGATCGAATGCACCGCGGCGCTGGACGCCGTGCGCGCCCACCAGCTGGACGGCGACACCGACCATACCGGCCCGCTTGACGTGCTGTGCCAGCATATCCTGATCCGCGCCTGTGCAGGCCCGTTTCACGCCGATGACCTCTTCGCGGAAATCCGCAGCGCAGGCGCCTATGCCGATCTGCCGCGCGAGACATTCGACCGATGCCTCGATTTCGCGGCAACGGGGGGTTATGCGCTGCGCGCCTATGACCAATGGCAACGGCTGATCCAACGCCCAGACGGCCAATGGCAATTGCGCGACCCGCGCGCCACCACCCGCATCCGCATGAACATCGGGACCATCGTCGATGCCGACAAGATGCAGGTCCGCTACCAGAAAACCCGGGGCGGCGCGCCACTGGGCGAGGTCGAGGAATATTTCGCCTCGATGCTGCGCAAGGGGGACACGTTCCTGATCGGCGGCCAGATCGTGCGCTACGAGGGCATGCGCGAAATGGTGGTGGAGGTCAGCCGCACCCCCTATCTCAAGCCCAAGATCGCGACCTTCATGGGCACGAAATTCGCGACCTCGACCCAGCTGTCGGATCGCATCCTGACCATGTTCCGCGCCGAGGATTGGCCCGATCTGCCCGGTCACACCCGCGACTGGCTGCATCTGCAACGCCGGGTCAGTCGGCTGCCCGAACGCGACCGGCTGCTGGTCGAAAGCTTTCCCCATGACGGGCGTGAACATGTGGTTGCCTATGGCTTCGCGGGGCGAAACGCGCAGCAGACCCTTGGCCTGTTGATCACCCAGCGGATGGAGGAGATGGGGCTGAACCCGATGGGCTTCGTCGCCACCGATTATGCAACGCTGATCTGGGGGCTCGACCCGCTGGACGACCCCCGCCCGCTCTTCACCCGCGACAAGCTCATCGAGACCATGGAGGCCTGGCTGGCCGAGAATGCCGTGATGAAGCGCACCTTCAAGGCCAGCGCCCTGATCGCGGGCCTGATCGAGCGCAACCAGCCCGGCCGGGCGCGCAAGACCGGGCGCCAGGCGACATTCTCGACCGATATCCTCTATGACACGCTGCGCAAATACGATCCCGGCCACATCATGCTCGACATCACGCGGGCCGAGGCGATGCGCGGCCTGGTCGATTTCGGCCGGATCGAGGCGATGCTGACCCGGATCGGGGACCGGATCGACCATGTGCGCCTGACCCGCGTCACGCCCTTGGCCGCGCCCCTGTTCCTCGAGCCGGGGCGGGTGCCCATCGCGGGGGCGGCCGACCAGCGCCTGCTGGAGCAGGAGGCGGAGCGGCTGATGACCGCCGCCGGTCTGGTCGAGGTGACGCGCTGACCCCTTGCAAGAGCGGTCCGGCGACGATTATGAACAAAGCATGAACGCCCTGCCCTTCGAGTTTCGCGGCGAAACGCTGCACCTGTTGCCGTCGGGCGCGCTGCATTGGCCCGCGCGGCGGCTGTTGTGCGTGTCGGACCTGCATTTCGGCAAAGCCGACAGGTTGGCCCGGTCGGGCGGGCCGATGCTGCCCCCCTATGACACCGAAGAGACGCTGACCCGGCTGGCCCAGGACATCACCGAAACCGCCCCCGCCGAGGTGATCTGCCTTGGCGACAGTTTCGACGACCTGGAGGCCGCGCGGGGGCTTGGGGCGGCGCTGGTTGCGCGGTTGACGGGGTTGATGGCGGGGCTCTCTTGGACATGGATCCTTGGCAATCACGATCCGGGCCCCATCGATCTGGGCGGCTCCTGCCGGTCGGAAAGCCGGATCGGGCCGTTCGTCTTTCGCCATATCGCCGAGCCGACCGGGACGGGCGAGGTGTCGGGACATTACCACCCCAAGGCGCGCATCACGCTCCGCGGTCGGACCCTGACGCGGCGCTGCGCGCTGCTTGATGATCGCCGCCTGATCCTGCCCGCCTACGGGGCCTATACCGGCGGGCTGTTCTGCGACCGGCCGGAATTGTCGGGTCTCATGGGCGCGGGGGCCGAGATGCTGGTGCTGGGCGCGCGCCCGATCCGCCTGCCGATGCCCCGGCCCCCCGCTTCGAAAAGCCCGGCCCTGCGCAGCTCTTCCACATAGGCATCGCTGACCGGCAGCGACCCGCCCGAGCGCAGATAGGCCAGATGCCGTCGCCCATCGGGCCGCACGCCCAGCAATTCGGCCTTGGCCACCCAATGCGAGCGGTGGATGCGATACCCCGGGATCTGGTCAAGCTCGCTCAGCGCATCGCGAAACCGCATCCGCACGCGGCCCTTTTCCTCGGTGGTCGTGACATGCAGGAAATGATCATCGGCGGACACGACCAGAACCTCGCCCGCCAGCGCGGTATCGCCGCGATCCAGAAAGCCCGGCCGCGCCGGACCCTCAGTGGGCCGCGCTTTCTCGACCATCGCCAGCTGGTCCTGCGCCAGGCGGCGGACCCGTGCCACCTCGTAGCGGACAAGGGCCACGCAAAAGGCGATCAGCCCCATGATCACCGTGAATTCCGCCAACCACAGGATGTCCCCCACATCGAACCGGAAAACCACGAGGTTGACGCCCCAGACCAATGGCCCCAGCACCAGCGCCTGAACCACGGCCACGCCCATCAGCACGACAAGCGTTTCGCGGCGCAACCAGGCAAGGATCACATGACGCACCAGCGCCGCCACCAGAATGGCCAGGGCATTCACGCTCCCCCAATAGACAAGGCGTTGCCCGAAATCATAGGACATGACATCGTTGTAGGGGGCTGCGACAGTCACGGCCAAAGACAGGAAAACCCAAGCCAGGCCACGATACACCCAGATCGCAAGCCCATTCGCTTTCGATACGGTGTTCATTCCAAAGTCCATCATCATAAACTAAAGTTATATGTAAATACGAGTAATCCTCTCAGCCGCAGGCATCAACCCCAGCCCGGGAAATATTCTTTCGTGCCCTACACCAAGGACCAGGTTCTACCCCCCGCCGTGGAAAGGGCGATCCGCGACAGCTTTGCGCGTCAGGGGCTCATGTCCACGATGCAGGCGCAGATCCTGCATGTCGGATTTGGACAGACCGTCTTGCGGATGCCGATCACCGATGCCGTCGGCCAGCAACACGGCTTTGCCCATGCCGGGGCCAGCTTCGCGCTCGGCGACAGCGCGGCGGGCTATGCCGCCCTCTCGACCATGCCCGAAGGATCCGAGGTGCTGACCATCGAGATGAAGATCAACCTCATCGCGCCGGCAAGCGGGCGCTTCCTTGTGGCCAGGGGCGAGGTGCTGAAGGCTGGCCGCCGCCTGAGCGTGGTGCGCGCCACGGTCGAGGCCGAGGCCGCCGACGGAAGCCGCAAACCCGTGGCGCTGTTGCAGGGAACCATGATCCCGAGCTGACGATCCCTCAGGCCGTCAATCCCGCAGGCTCCGGCAGGCCGTTGGCACGGCAGCAGGCCGTCAGCGTATTGGCCAGTAGACAGGCGATGGTCATCGGCCCGACCCCGCCCGGGACCGGCGTGATGGCCCCGGCCACGGCGGCGCAGCTGTCGAAATGGCAATCCCCCACCAGCCGCGTCTTCGACGGATCCTCGGGATGCGGCACGCGGTTGATGCCCACGTCGATCACCGTCGCCCCCGGCTTGACCCAATCGCCCAGGATCATCTCGGGCCGCCCGACCGCCGCGACAAGGATATCGGCCCTCCGGCACACGGCGGCCAGATCGCGCGTGCGCGAATGGGCCAGCGTCACCGTGCAGCTGTCACCCAAAAGCAATTGCGCCATGGGCTTGCCCACGATGTTGGAGCGTCCGACCACGACCGCCTCGAGCCCCGCAAGCGATCCGTGATGGTCGCGCAGCATCATCAGGCAGCCCAGCGGCGTGCAAGGCACCAGCGCCTTCTGCCCCGTCCCAAGCAGGCCCACGTTCGAGATATGGAACCCGTCCACATCCTTGGCGGGATCGATGGCATTGATGACCTTGGCGCTGTCGACATGATCCGGCAGCGGCAATTGCACGAGAATGCCATGGACCGAAGGATCGGCATTCAACCGCGCCACAAGCGCCAGGATCTCGGCCTCGGGCGTCGCGGCATCGAGCTTGTGCTCGAAACTCGCCATGCCCGCCGCGACCGTCTGGATGCCCTTGTTCTTCACATAGACCTGGCTCGCGGGATCCTCGCCCACCAGCACCACGGCAAGACCCGGCACGATCCCCGGCCCCGCCTTCAGCGCCGCGACCTGTTCCGCAACCCGTTCCCGCACTTCTGCGGCAAAGGCCTTTCCATCGATGATCTCAGCCGCCATGCCCGTGCCCTTCATCTTTCCAAAAATATGCAATCCCGCCGGTCACGCCCCGCGCGGCCCAAGGGATCGCCCCCGCCGCTGGCAGGCGGCGGTCGCGGCGGCGGGGGCTCGATGCCCCTGCCGCCGCGCCCCCCTTGACCTCAGAAGAGCCCCTCGATCAAGCCCGCATCGTTGAGGCGGATCGTCTCGGAGGCGGGCACCTTGGGCAGGCCCGGCATGGTCATGATCTCGCCGCAGATCGCCACGACAAAGCCCGCCCCCGCCGACAGACGCACCTCTCGCACGGGGATCGTGTGGCCCTCGGGGGCACCGCGCAGGTTGGGGTCGGTCGAGAAGGAATACTGCGTCTTGGCCATGCAGACGGGCAGATTGCCATAGCCTGCGTCCTCCCAGGCCTTGAGCTGGGCGCGCACGCTTGCATCGGCCGTCACGCTGCCCGCGCGGTAGATGCGGGTCGCGATGGTTTCGATCTTGTCCATCAGCCCCATCTCGTCGGGGTAAAGCGTGCGGAAATCGGCGCTGCCGCCCTCGGCCAGATCGGCGACGCGGCGGGCCAGATCCTCGATCCCGGCCCCGCCCTCGGCCCAGTGGCGGCACAAGATCGCCTCGGACCCCAGCGCCGCGACATACTCCTTCACCGCGGCGATTTCCGCCTCGGTATCGCCTGCGAAATGGTTGATGCCGACCACGACCGGCACGCCGAAGCCCTTCACGTTCTCGATGTGGCGGCCAAGGTTGGCACAGCCCTTTTGCACCGCCGCGACATTCTCGGCCCCCAGATCGGCCTTGGCCACGCCGCCATTCATCTTCATCGCGCGCACGGTGGCCACGATCACCACCGCATCGGGCGCAAGACCCGCCTTGCGGCACTTGATGTTCATGAATTTCTCGGCGCCCAGATCGGCCCCGAAACCGGCCTCGGTCACCACGAAATCGGCCAGTTTCAGCGCGGTCCTCGTCGCGATCACGCTGTTGCAGCCATGCGCGATATTGGCGAAGGGCCCGCCATGGACAAAGGCGGGGTTGTTTTCCAGCGTCTGCACGAGATTGGGCTGCATCGCATCCTTGAGCAGCACAGTCATCGCCCCGTCCGCCTTGATGTCGCGGCAATAGATCGGCGTCTTGTCGCGGGTATAGGCCACGATCATGTCGCCCAGCCGGCGTTCCAGATCGGCCAGGTCGCTGGCAAGGCACAAGATCGCCATGACCTCGGAGGCGACGGTGATGTCGAAACCGGTCTGGCGCGGGAAGCCGTTGGCGACCCCGCCAAGGCTGACGACCATGTCGCGCAGCGCGCGATCGTTCATGTCCATCACGCGCCGCCAGACGACGCGGCGCTCGTCGATGCCCAGCGCATTGCCCCAGTAGATGTGGTTGTCGATCATCGCCGACAGCAGGTTATGGGCGCTGGTGATGGCGTGGAAATCGCCGGTGAAATGGAGGTTCATGTCCTCCATCGGCACGACCTGCGCATAGCCGCCGCCCGCGGCCCCGCCCTTCATCCCGAAATTGGGGCCGAGGCTGGCTTCGCGGATGCAGATCGCGGCCTTTTTCCCGATCCGGTTCAGCCCGTCGCCCAGGCCCACGGTGGTCGTCGTCTTGCCCTCGCCCGCGGGTGTGGGGTTGATCGCGGTGACAAGGATCAGCTTGCCGTTTGGCCGGTCCTTGAGGCCGGTGATGAAATCCTGCCCGATCTTGGCCTTGTCATGGCCGTAGGGCAGCAGGGCCTCGGTGGGGATGCCCAGTTTCGCGCCGATCTCCTGGATCGGTTTCTTCTGTGCGGCGCGGGCGATTTCGATGTCGGTCTTGAAGGCCATGTCGGCGGGCTCCCTTTCCCTTGCGGGCGTGTCTGTCGGGACATGCTTAGCCGTCGCGCGGGCCGCTGTGAGGCCGAATTACGACACATTCACGGGCCTTGTCGTCACGCGGGGTTTCCGATCGGACACAGGCGTCACCGGGCGGTGGCGCGCGCGGCCTCCAGATGGGGCCAGGCGGGTTGGTCGGGGATATGCAGGCGGAGCGTCGCGCCGAGCGCGATCGTCCCCTCGCGCTCGACCCAGGCCGTGACGCCGCGCCGGTGCAGGGCCGCACGTTTGAAGGCCTTGCCGAAACCGGGGTGGCGTGCGTCGATGGGCGCGGCAGGCAGATGGCAGGGGCGGTTTTCCATGTCGATGGTGAGCGTCGTGCCGCTGGCCTCGTCTTGCAGGCGGGACGAGGGCGGGACATGGCTGAAAGCGGGGATGCCCGAGACGACCATCGAGGCCCCGACCAGGGCGGGGTCGAGGGCCGCGAGCCCCATGGCGGCGGCGATGGCGGCAAGGTCTTCGGCCGAGACGATCGAGAGCTGGCGGGTGTTGCGGATCGGGGTTCCACGCTTGTATTGCGCGCGCACGCGGCTGTCGGCGGGGCGCGTCAGCCCGGCATGGCTTTCGCCGCCAAAACCTTGGAAAGTCAGGGACATTTCGGTCAGGGCCTGCGTTTCAAGCGCCGCGTCGCGGTCGGCATTCGCACCGAGCCACGTGACTTTCGCGGTGAAGGCGGTGGGGATCAGGGCGGGCATTCGCGGGTCTCCATGACGGCGGGGCGATGAGAGGTCGGGGCGCGCGGGGATGCAAGCCGAAACCCTGCACAAGCGGGCGGCAATCGTGTTAGGATGGGCATATCACCCTGACCAGAAGGACCGAAAATGGCTGAGAAAACCGATTTCATGGCGCAGGCCAAGGCGCAGATGGACGCGTGGAACGCGGAAATGCGCAAGATGCAGGCCAAGATGATGGAAGCGGGTGCCCAGCAGCAGGAGCAGATGCAAAAGCAGATGGCCTCGCTTCAGGAACAGCGCGACCACATGCAAAAGCACATGGAAGAGCTGGGCCGCGCCAACATGACGGCGGTGAAGGAGATCCAGTCGACCATGCAGGATGCGTGGACGGAGATGGAGAAATCGATGGAAGCGGCCCGCAAGAAGTTCATGGGCGGTTAAGATCGGCGGCCATTTCCTGACGAAGGGTAAAGATTGACCGCCAGATCCTGACGAACCGTGACCGGTTCAGGGCCAAGGCAAGGTTTCGTAAAGATTTCGCGGCAGGACCCGTCGGAAAGGCAAAACCCCCGGTCAGGCGACCGGGGGTTTTTCGTTCGGATCGACCATGGCCGGGATCAGGCCGAAGGCTCGGGCTCCATGTCGCCCGAGGGGCGCGACTTGGGCTTGAGCTTGGGGATCGCGGTGATCGAGGGCGTGCCGCCCGAGGTCGAGGAGGCGTCGTCGTCATCGCCGCGGTTCAGCGCCTCGCCGTTGATGACCTTCTGGATCTCGGCCCCGGTCAGGGTCTCGTATTCCAGCAAGCCCTGGGCCAGCCGTTCCAGATCCTCGCGCTTTTCGGTCAGGATGCGTTTGGCGGTCTCGTAGCCTTCGTCGATGAATTCCTTCACCTTGGCGTCGATCCGTTTCTGCATCTCTTCGGAATGGTTGGTGCCGCCGCCATACGCGCCCAGATAGCTCTGCTGCTCGTTGGCGTAATCGACATAGCCCAGTTCCTCGGCATAGCCGAATTGGGTGACCATGGCGCGGGCGATCTTGGACACCTGCTGGATGTCGGAAGCCGCGCCCGACGTGACCATTTCCTTGCCGAAAACCAGTTCCTCGGCCACGCGGCCGCCCATCGCCATGGCGATCTTGGAGGTATACTTGCGGTAGCTGACCGACAGCTGGTCGCGTTCCGGCAAGGACATGACCAAGCCCAGCGCGCGGCCGCGCGGGATGATCGTGGCCTTGTGGATCGGGTCATGGTCGGGAACGTTCAGGCCGACGATGGCGTGACCGGCTTCGTGATAGGCGGTCAGTTTCTTTTCATCCTCGGACATGACCATGGAGCGGCGTTCCGCGCCCATCATCACCTTGTCCTTGGCGCGTTCGAAATCGTCCATCGTGACGAAGCGACGGTTCACACGGGCGGCCATCAGCGCCGCCTCGTTCACGAGGTTGGCCAGATCCGCGCCCGAGAACCCGGGCGTGCCGCGCGCGATGATGCGCAGGTCGACATCGGGCCCCAGAGGCACCTTGCGGGCGTGAACGCCCAGGATGCGCTCGCGGCCCTTGATGTCGGGGTTCGGGACCTGGACCTGACGGTCGAAACGGCCGGGGCGCAGCAGGGCGGGGTCGAGCACATCGGGGCGGTTGGTGGCCGCGACGATGATGATCCCCTCGTTCGCCTCGAAGCCGTCCATTTCGACGAGCAGCTGGTTCAGCGTCTGTTCGCGTTCGTCATTGCCGCCGCCATAGCCCACACCACGTGACCGGCCCACGGCGTCGATTTCGTCGATGAAGACGATGCAGGGCGCATTCTTTTTCGCCTGTTCGAACATGTCGCGGACGCGGGAGGCGCCCACGCCGACGAACATCTCGACGAAATCGGAGCCCGAGATGGTGAAGAAGGGCACGCCCGCCTCGCCCGCGATGGCACGTGCGAGCAGCGTCTTACCGGTGCCGGGCGGGCCGACAAGCAGCGCGCCCTTGGGGATCTTGCCGCCCAAGCGGCTGAATTTCTGCGGATTGCGCAGGAATTCGACAATCTCCTCGAGCTCTTCCTTGGCCTCGTCGATGCCCGCGACATCGTCGAAGGTCACGCGGCCATGTTTCTCGGTCAGGAGTTTCGCCTTGGATTTTCCAAAGCCCATCGCGCCGCCGCGACCGCCGCCCTGCATCCGGTTCATGAAGAAGATCCAGATGCCGATCAGCACCAGAACGGGCAACCAGAGCGAGAGAACGGAGAGGAAGCCCGATTGTTCCTGCGGACGCGCCTCGATCCGGACGCCGTTGTTGAGGAGCACATCGGTGGTGTTCGCATCCCCCGGCGCGATGGTCGAATAGGTGCCATCGGCGGTGGTGAACTGCACGTTCTCGCCATCGAGCGTGGCGGAGACAACCTGTCGGTTCTCGACCTGGGTGATGAATTCGGAATAGGCCACGCCACGCTGCGCCACCTGGTTCTGGCCACCCGAGAACAGGTTGAACAAGGCCAGGATCAGAAGGAACAGGATGACCCAGAATGCGACGTTTCTCGCGTTGCCCAAGGCAGTCTCCCTCACGGATCGCGCAGGCTGAGTGATCAGCCCGCCATTCCCGCTAAGATAAGCGCTTGGGCCGGGACTTCAACGCAATTGCAGGAATGCGACAAATGACGCCGCCGGGCGCAGAAGCGTGCAGTCATGCGCAGGGCCGAAGCCAAGGGGCGCGCAGGCGATGAGCGTGTCGCCGTCAAAGACCGCCGGAAGGCCGAGCGCAGCCTCGAAAGGGGGCGCGTTGTCGGGTTTTTCGGGGAGCTGCGCCCAGCCCGAGGGGCCAAGCGCGCGGATGGCCAGACCCGCGACGGCGGGGCCGTGGAGGCGCCAGCGCCCGTCCCAGAGGTCATCGGGGCCTGTCGGTGTCACATGGTCGCGGACGGCGGCATGTTCGCGGAACAGGCGCAGGCTTGCGGGGCCTACGGCGACCTGCGTGCCGATGAGCGTGCCGCCCGCCCCGCCCAGGATGCGGTCGAGCAGGCCGTCGAGTGCTGCAGCGCGCGGGCGGTAGGGCGCACCGCCCACCCATTGCAGCGCGGCGGCAAGGCAGCGCAATTGCGTGTCGCGTTCCACGGCGGCGAGCCTGTCGCGGTCGAAGACAAGCTGTCCGGTGACGGGATCGTCCTGAAGGACAAGGGTGCGGGCGACGGCGGCCGCGCGCAGCGCCAAGGCCTCGCGCGCGCGGTCCATCCGCTTTGCGCTTTCGGCCAGCCCCTGGGCGGTCAGGCCGAGATCGGCGAGTGCGGCCAGCGCGCGGCGGGCGCGCACCCGGTCGAAGCGGGGATCGTCGTTGGAGGGATCGTCGACGAAGGGCAGGCGCAGGGTCCGGGCGTAATGGCGCAGATCGGCGCGGGAGATGTCGAGAAGCGGGCGCACCTGCCAAAAGCCCATGCCCTGCGGGCGGCGCAGGGGGGCCATGGAAGAGAGCCCCTCCACCCCCGAGCCGCGGACAAGGCGCATCAGGAGGGTTTCGGCCTGATCGTCGAGGGTATGGGCGAACAGGACATGTTCGATGCCGCCGCGCCAGTCCTCGATCAGGCGCAGGCGGGCGGAGCGGGCGGCGTCCTGAAGGTTGCCGGTGCCGTCCCAGTGCCAGCGCAGGGTGGCATGGGGATGGCCAAGGGCCGCGCATTCGGCAGCGACCATCGCGGCCTCGGCGGCGCTGGCCGCGCGCAGGCCGTGGTCGATGGTGACGACATGAAGGCCGATCCCCATGACGCGGGCCCAACCATGGGCAAGGGCCAGCATCGCCATGCTGTCGCCCCCGCCCGAGACGGCAAGCGCGAGATGGGGCGGGAAATCGGGGCCAAGGAGCGCCCCCATGCTGGCGGCGAAGCGGGCCTCGAGGCTGTCTTGGATGTCGGGCGTCACGAACAGCCGAGACGCAGCCGGGCGGCCTCCGCCTCGGGGATGGCGGGATCGCCGGGGTAGCGCAGGCCGACCTCGCCCAGGGTCAGGCAGGCCTCGTCCGTCTGGCCAAGTTCACCCAGCGAGATGCCGAGATTGACGAGGGAGGCGGGGGCGCGGGGACCTTCGGGATTGGCGGTGAAGGCGTCGAGATAGGCACGGGCGGCGCGGCTCCAGCTGCCTTGTTCGGCTTCGGCCCGGCCGCGCAGGAAATGCGCCTCGGCACTCAAGGGGCCGCCGGGATAGGTCTGGGTGAAGGCTTCGAACAATTGGGCGGCGGCGGCGTAATCGCCGCTTTCATAGGCCGCGAGCGCGCGTTCGTAATCGCCGCGTTCGGCCACGGCGAGATTGGCGCCGCCGGTGGGCTGGCTGGGCGTGATGGGGGCGGCGGGCGCGGCATCGGCGGTGCCGCCGCCAAGGCGGGGCGTATCCCCGAGGCTGGAGATGTCGCAGTCGGTTTCCAGCTCGCAGAGGCGGAATTCGAGATCGCCCACGCGGTTGGTGCCGTCGGTGACGATGCGGTCGACGCGGATCTGGAGATCTTCGGTCAGGCTGGTGAGGCGGCGCAATTCGGCCTCGATCGCGTCGACGCGCGACAGGAGGGTGCCGCCGCCCGAGGGGGCCGTGGCCCCGCCGGTCGTGTTCAATTCGCCGCGCAGGCGCTGGATCTCGACGAAGAGGACCGAAAGCTCCTGACGGATGTCGGCGAGCGTCTGCGCGCGGTCCTGCGCCCAGGCGGGGGGCGCGGCAAGACCGAGGCAGAGGGCAAGGACCGGGCCGAGAGCCAGCGCGCGGCGCATGGGATCAGACCCCGGCGCCGGCCGAAAGCACCGTCACGGCGCGGCGGTTCTGCTGGTAGCAGCTTTCGTTCGAGCAGATCTCGATCGGGCGTTCCTTGCCGTAGCTGACGGTGGACAGGCGACTGTCGGGCACGCCCTGCGACACGAGGTAGTCGCGCACGGCCGAGGCGCGGCGCGCCCCGAGGGCGAGGTTGTATTCGCGGGTGCCCTGTTCGTCGGCATGCCCTTCGATCAGGGCGCGGTATTCGGTGTTGGCCAGAAGCCACTGGGCCTGGGCCGAGAGGATCGACTGCGCCTCGATGCTGAGGGTGGATTGGTCCACGGCAAAGAGCACGCGGTCACCCACGGATTGGTTGAAGAAGGCGATGGAGGTCGGGTCGGAGGCGGTGCCCGCCCCGCCCTGGCCGTTGAAGCCGCCCGCGCCGTCATTCAGCCCGCCACGGGCACAGGCCGAGACGGAAAGGGCGACAATGAGAAGGAGGGCGGCGCTGCGCAGGGAAAAGGTCATGATGCTCGGGTCCTGTTGTTCTTTGGGTCAGTGTAGCATGGGCCGGGAGGCGCAGTCCATGCGGGGTTGGGGGCGAAACTCAGGGAAGGCGGGGCGACCAGGACGGGTCCGACGCCATGCCGGGCGTGGCCACGCGTTGCAGGTTGCGGCCCGAGATGTCGACGGAATAGACGGCGGGCGCGCCATCGGTCCCGGCGGTTTCGCGGGTGAACATCAACACGCGCCCGTTGGGGGCCCAGGTCGGGCCCTCGTCGAGGAAGGAGGCGGTCAGGAGCCGTTCCTCGGAGCCGTCGGTGCGCATGACGCCGATGTGGAAGCGCCCGGCCTCTTGCTTGGTGAAGGCGATGTAATCGCCACGCGGCGACCAGACGGGCGTGCCGTAGCGGCCCGTGCCGCGGCTGATGCGGGCAGGCTCGCCGCCGGCTGCGGGCATGACGTAGATCTGCTGCCCGCCGGTGCGGTCGCTCTCGAAAACCATCCGGCTGCCATCGGGCGAGAAGGAGGGCGCGGTTTCGATGGAGGGGGCGTTGGTCAGCTGGGTGCGCGCGCCGCCGCCCACCGCGACACGGTAGATGTCGGAATTGCCGCCCTGTTCCATCGAGAACACGACCGAGCCGCCATCCGGGGTGAAACGGGGCGAGAAGGTCATGTTGCCCGCCGACACGGCCTCGAGCGGGCGGGGTTGGAGATTGGCCACATCCATCAGGTAGACGCGGGGTTGGCCGCTTTCGTAGCTGGTGTAGATGATCCGGTCGCCATTGGGGCTGAAGCGCGGCGCCAGCACGAGGTTGCGGCTGTCGGTCAGGAACTGGACGTTGGCCCCGTCGTAATCCATCAGCGCGATGCGCTTGAGGCGGGCGTTCTTGGGCCCTTCTTCGTGGACGAAGACGACGCGGGTGTCGAAATAGCCGGTTTCGCCGGTGATCCGTTCATAGACCTGATCGGCCACGTTATGGGCCATGCGCCGCCAGCCGTCGCGGGAACCGACGAATTGCAGCCCCTCGCCCAAGGGCTGCTGGCTGAACACGTCGAAGAGGCGGAATCGCACGATGAGACGGCCGCCCTGTTCCTCGACCTCGCCCACGATGAGGGCCTGCGCGTTGATCGCCTGCCAATCGGGATAGAGGATCGGCGCGTCGAAGGCGGTGATGGTCGAGATATGCGCGCTTTCGGGGATCTGGCGAAACAGCCCCGTGCCGCGCAGATCGGCGGCGATGACGCGGCTGATGTCGGCGGCGGCATCGGCGGCCCCGCCATTGCGCGCGATGAAGGTCGGGAGAGCGAAGGGCAAGGGTTCGATCACGCCCTCGGTGATCTCGAGCCGGAGGGGGCCTGCCTGCGCGCGGGCACGGGCGGGCAGAAGCGGGGTCGCGGCGAGCGCGGAACCGGTGAGAAGGAGCGAACGACGGGTCAACATGGCAACATCTCCTGCCGCGTGGGGCGGCCTTGGGACGGAAGGATAAGGGCAAAGCGGGATCGGGTCACGGTCCGGGGGGCCATGATGGACCAAACGTGATCCGGGGCGGGCCGGGATGGCCGGAGGGGGGCGCGCAGGATCATCTGAGCCGCATCCCTTCGGGGTTGAAGACAAGCTCCACCTGCCGCCAGTGGTCATAGCTTTCGGCAGGCAGGCCATAGCCGTTCGCACCGCAGCGCAGGATGGCGCGGCGCGCGGCCTCGTAGGCCTGCTGGGCGGCGGCGGCACTTCCCCCTTCGGAGGAGACAAGGCGCAGCGTGCCATCGACCGGGCGGGCATCGGGCGTCATGTCGAAGCCGACGACAACGGTCGTGCCCTGCGCCTCGGTCGAGAGCGAGCCGATGTTCCAGCAGGCCGAGACCGCCACGCGGAACCCGTCGCGCGCGCCAGCACTGAGGGGCGGGCCGGAGGGCTGGGCGGGCGTGCTGACCGCATCGGCCACGGCGGAGGCGATGGCGGAGGCGAGCGGATCGGCCTGCGGTTCCGGCTCGGGTTCGGGGGTGGGGTCGGGTTCTGGCGCGGGGGCTGCGGCCTGTTGCGGTTCGGGGCGCGCGGGGCGCGCGGGCGGCCGGATCGAGGCGGTGGGGCCAAGGGGGCCGCCGGAGGGCGTTTCGGCCTCGGTCACGATTTCGGTCGTGGCTTCCTCGGGCGCGGCTTCGGGCTGGGCCTCGGTCACGGTTTCGGTCGGCGCAGGCTCGCTGGCCTCGGGCGTCGCTTCGGGGGCTACGGCGACATCTTCTTCGGGCGCGGGCGAGGGCAAGGGGGCGACACGGTCGGCGGCGCGGGGTGTCGGCCTGCCATCGGGCGGCAGATCGGGCGCACCCGACAGGGGCGCGGGCGGCGCGATCGTATCGGTCACCTCGCCCGGCGGGGTCGGTTCGGGCTGGGGGTCTGGTTCGGGCGGCCGCGCCTCGACCACAGGTTCGGGGTCGGGTTCGGTGGGCGGCGTGGGGCGCGGGGGCGGCGGCGTGGTCTGGACGGCCACGGGCGTCGGTTCGACGGCTTCGGTCAGCGCCTCGAATTCGGCGGTGGACAGGATGGTGACACCGGTGATCTCGAAGGGGACCGGATCGCTTTCGCGGAACAGCGAATCGCCGAAGGCGACCCACAGAAGGATCGCCGCGTGGATCGCTGTCGAAGCGTAAAGGGACCGGCGCATTCCGATTGCCCCCTGTCTACTGTCCCGTGCCGTCGAGACGCGGACCACCCGCATCGGTCACCAGCCCGATCTCGCGGAAGCCGCCGGCATTGAGCGCGCCCATGACGCGCATCACGTCCTCATACGGGATGGTGCCGTCGGCGCGCAGGAAGACGCGGGTCGACTCGCGCTCGGCGGCGATGGCCTGAAGGCGCGGGATCAGGTCGCCCATGGGCACGGCGGTGGTCTGGATCATCACCTCGCCCTCGGGGGTGAGGGTGATGGTCAGCGGTTCCTCTTCCTCGGAGGGGAGCGCCTCGGCCGAGGTGTCGGGCAGGTCGATGGGCACGCCCACGGTCATCAGGGGGGCTGCGACCATGAAGATGATCAAAAGGCACAGCATGACGTCCACGAAGGGCGTCACGTTGATTTCCGACATGGGGCGCAGGTTGGCGCGGCGGCCCCTGCCCCGGCGGCGCGATCCGCTGTTGGTGGCGAGCGAGACCCCCATCAGTCGAGCTGCCGCGACAGGAGGGTGGAAAACTCATCCGCGAAACCTTCGAGGCCCGTCACGAGGCTGTCGGCATCGGCGCTGAGCTTGTTGTAGAGGATCACGGCGGGAATGGCGGCCAGAAGGCCGAGACCCGTGGCCAGAAGCGCCTCGGCGATCCCCGGTGCCACGACGGCGAGCGAGGTGTTGCCCGAGATGGCGATTTCCTGGAACGAGCGCATGATGCCCCAGACGGTGCCGAAGAGACCCACGAAGGGTGCCGCCGAGCCTGTCGTGGCCAGGAAGTTGAGGCCATGGGTCCAGCGTTCGCTTTCGCGGGCGATGGCCACGTCCATGGAGCGGTCGACGCGCTGCTGCACGCCGGGGATCAGCCCGCCATCGTCGCGCAAGGAGCGCCGCCATTCGGTCATGCCCGCGACGAAGACGCGTTCATAGGCGCTGGAGGGGTTTTCGGCCATCTGGTCGTAAAGCTCGTCCAGCGGTTCGCCCGACCAGAAGGCGGCATCGAAGGCGGTCGCGTTGGCGCGCGCGCGGCGATACATCCTGGCCTTGGTGAAGGTGACGGCCCAGACCCAGATCGAGGCGGCGATCAGGCCGAGCATCACGAGCTGCACGATGAAGGTCGCGCGGAAGAAGAGCGCAATCAGCGTATAATCCGCCTCTTGCGCCAGAGCGAGCGTTTGGGTTTCCATGTCTGTGTCGGGTTCCTTTGCCCCAGCCTCAAGCGGTCACGGGCGCTTTGCACGCCTCATTTGCGACGCAATTTAACAGGTTGTCAGGGGGAATGCGAACACTTCCGCGTCAGTGGCCTGCTTCCGCCGCAAGGGAGGCCACGCGTGCGCGGATATCTGCCGGAAGACGGCCGGGGCGGCCGGTTTCGGTCAGGATCACGAGGGTGACATCGGCGCGGAAGAGGAGGGTGTCGTCGCGCCAGATCTCTTGCGCCATGGTGAAGCTTGCGCCCTTGAGCGCGGTCAGGGTCGTGCGCACCTCGATCACATCGTCGAAACGGGCGGGGCTGAGGTAATCGGCCTCAACCCTGCGGACGGCAAAGACGAGGCCCGCGGATTTGAGCGCTGTCTGGTCGATGCCCGCGGCGCGGACCATTTCGGAGCGGGCGCGTTCGATGAAGCGCAGGTAATTGGCGTAATAGACGATGCCCGCGAGGTCGGTGTCCTCGTAATAGACGCGGATTTGCAAGCTGTGGGTCATTGCGGCCTCGGCAGGCGGGCGGCCAGACGCAGCGCATGGGCGGGATCGGTGGCCTGCGCGGGCAGGACGGGATCGTAGGCGGCGCGGATCAGGTCGGCGATGGCGGGTTTGAGGATGGCGGGGCCACCCGGCTGGAGAATAGCAAGGGGCGAGGTCCCGAGAAAGGCCGTGTCGGACCACAGGAGGATCGTCTGCACGATCTGGCTGAGCGCGATGGTTTCGGCGGGCGCTTGCGACAGGGCGTCATCCATGCGGAGGAAGACGAAGGCCGCCTTGATCGCGCCGGTCTGGTCGAAGCGGAAGGCGCGGTATTGGTTGGCATCGGCCTGTTGCAGGCGGGCGACGAGGGGCGCGAGGTCGGGGATCAGGCGGTCGAGATTGGGGGTTTCGGTCAGCTCGTCCCAATCGCGGAGGAAGAAGACCATGAGGTTCGCGCCAAGCTCGGGGTCGGTTTCGGCCATCTTGTGACCGGCCAGCGCCACCACGGCCTCGATCGCGCCCTTGAGGATGGAGACGGTGCCATCCTCCACCCCGAAGACGACGGGGACGATGGGCCGGCCCCAGCGGGCAAAGAGATACTGGCCATCGGCGCGGGTGAAGAGCGCGGTGATGGCCTCGGGCGTCAGGGGGGCAAGGGAGGTGTCGGTCATGGGATCGTTTCTGGTCATTGCGGGCGATGGGCGGCGATGGCCGCGCGCAGGGTCGGGTCGGTTGCGGCAGGGCCGAAGAGGCGCGCGCCGCCGTCGCGGCTGAGAAAGGCGGCCGCCGGTGCCCCGTCGCTGATGCGCAAGGCCCAAAGGCCGCGTTCAAGGTTGCAGCGATGCGGGAAACAGCCCTGCCCGATCACCCAGTCACCCGAACGTGTCACGGTATTGGCGACACTGACGGCGGTCGAGAGTGTCTGGATCTGGTCGGGGGAGAGGATCGCGGCGAAACGGGCGCGCTCGCCCGCATCCTCGAAGATGCGGGAGGGATGCGTGCCGATCCAGCGGGTGACATCGGGCCCCGGTCCGGCGGGGACCTGCGCGGCGGGTTGCCGGGTGAGGCTGCTGGTCAGGGTCTGCCCATCCCAGGTGAAGGTTTCGCGCGCGACATTCAGGTCGCGGTGCGGCAGGTCGAGCGCGATCCGCCCCGGTTCGACGCGCAGGTCGAGAAGCGGCCAGACACAGCCGCCGATGGGAGGGCTGCGGCGCAGGCCCGTGGCCGAGACCTGCAGCACGATGAAGGGCGGGTCGCAGGCATTGCCGCCCGGAAAATGGGTGAGGATGACCCAATCGAAGCTTTCCTCGGCCCGGCCCCATGCGCCGAGGATCGACAGGAACCCGTCCATCAGCCCCGGCACGATCTGGCCGTTCCAGTAAAGCCGTTCCTGCGCAAAGCCGCCGCGCACCTCGATCACGCCATGGCGGGTGGTCAGCGCGGGGTGATCGCCGATTGCCACCTCGGCCCGGGCGGGGGGCGCGGCAAGGAAGGCGGGCAGCAGAAGCGCGAGGCAGGAGAGGAGGAGGCGACGCATGGGCGAGCCCTCAGGACGGATCGGCCTGTCCAGCCAAGGGCGGACGGGGAAGGGGCGGATGGTCGGGGCCGCGCCGGGTGGCGGCGATGCGGGGGGCGGTGCGGGTAAGACGCCCGTCGCCCTCGACCAAAGCGACGCCGATCACGCGGCGCAAGAGCCGCCCGAAAATGCGGGGCATGACGCGCGCGCAGGCAAGGGGATGGGGGCCATCGGCCCGGATGAAGAGCGCCGTGATGTCCTTGGGGTGGAGGGTGGGGAATGGCGTGTCGGTCATGGGGTCGCCCCCTCCGTCACCCCCGGCGGCAAGGATGGGGGGGCGTATGCGGCTTTGGGCAGGGCGCGGCCCCATATGCGCGCGATGGCATCGGGAGGGTCGATGTCTTGCCGGCGGGCGAAAAGCGGAAGCTGCGCGACGAGATCGGCGGTTTCATCCGTCAGCGCGCGCCTGCGGTCATCGGCATCGCCCGTGGCGCGGCCCTGCCCGTTCAGCTTGAGAAAGGCGGCTTGCAGCGCGCCCGGTTCCCCGGACGGCCTGGCCGGATGCCGGACGGCATCGCAGTCGATCCCGGCGCGCGCGGCGCAGATATCGCCGACCGCCTGCGACCGGTCGCTCAGGCGGTCGAGGCTGCGGCCCTCAGGCATCGAAGAGCCCCCCCTGCCCCTGCCCCGCCACCGGCGGCACGGGCAGGCCCAGGTGGGTCCAGCCCTTTTGCGCGAGCATCCGGCCGCGCGGCGTGCGGGCGATGAGGCCCTGTTGCAGGAGATAGGGTTCGATGACCTCTTCGATCGAGTCGCGGCTTTCGGACAGGGCCGCCGACAGGGTTTCGACGCCCACCGGGCCACCGCCGTAATTCTCGGCCATGAGGCGCAGGTAGCGGCGGTCGGCCCCGTCAAGGCCCAGATGATCGACGCCAAGCCGGGTGAGCGCCGTATCGGCGATGGCGCGCGTCAGCCGCCCGTCGCCTTCGACGAGAGCGAAATCGATCACCCGGCGCAGAAGGCGACCGGCGATGCGGGGCGTGCCACGGGCGCGCGCCGCGATCTCGGCCACGCCCTCGGGGTCCGACGAGATGCCCGAGAGCCGCGCGCCGCGTTCGACGATGCGGGTCAATTCCTCGGTCGTGTAGAAATTGAGGCGGGTGGGAATGCCGAAGCGGTCGCGCAAGGGCGTGGTCAGAAGACCCATGCGCGTCGTGGCCCCCACCAGCGTGAAAGGCTGCAATTCGATGCGGACGGTGCGGGCGGCGGGGCCTTCACCGATCACGAGGTCCAGTTCGAAATCCTCGAGCGCGGGATAGAGCACTTCCTCGACCGCGGGGTTGAGGCGGTGGATCTCGTCGATGAAGAGGACATCGCGCGCCTCGAGGTTCGTCAGGATCGCGGCGAGGTCACCCGCGCGGGCCAGAACCGGGCCGGAGGTCATGCGGAAATTGACGCCCAGTTCGCGGGCCATGATCTGGGCGAGCGTCGTCTTGCCCAAGCCCGGGGGCCCGTGGAACAGCACGTGATCCATCGCCTCGGCCCGGCGGCGGGCGCTTTCAATGAAGACGCTGAGGTTCGCCCGCGCCTCGGCCTGACCGATGAAATCGGCGAGCGTCTGGGGGCGCAGGGCGCGGTCGGCATCCTCGGGGAGCGGCGCGGGGCGCAGGGTGGGATCGGGTTCGGTCATCGCGGCCATCTATGGCGGAGCAGGGCTGTGCGCGCCACCCCTGTCACTCCTTGGGGGCCAGAAGCCGGAGGGCCGCGCGGATGAGCACCGGCGCCTCGGCCCCCGGATCGTTTCCGGCAGCCTCGGCCACGGCGCGGGCAGCCTCGGACGGGGCATAGCCGAGGTTTGCAAGGGCGGAGAGCGCATCGGCCTGTGCGGCACCGGAGGAAGGTTTGGGCGGGGCGGCGGGTCTGGGCGCATCGGGTTCGATCAGCGGATCCGGGGCGGTGCCCGCCGCCTGACCCAAGGTGCCGCCCAAGGCCATGATGCCCGGTGCCTTGTCCTTGAGCTCATTGACCACGCGCTGCGCCAGTTTCGGGCCGACGCCGGGGGCGGCCTTGACCGCGCCCCAATCGCCGATGGCGATGGCGCGCGCGATGCCGTCCGAGCCCAGCGTGCCGAGAATGGCCATGGAGGCCTTGGACCCCACGCCCTGCACCGAGATCAGGAGCCGGTGCCATTCACGGTCATAGGGCGTGAGAAAGCCGAAGAGCTGCAGCAGATCCTCGCGCACCAGCAATTCGGTGTAGAGCGCCGCCGCCTGCCCCGGACCGGGCAGCGCGGCCAGCGTGCGGTCGGAGCAATGGACCGTATAGCCCACGCCGCCCACGTCCAGCAGCACGTGATCGGCGGCCTTGTAATCCACCCGTCCGGTCAGCTTGCCGATCATGACGCCACCCCGATGGCCTGCGCGAGCCGCCCTGCGGTCTGCGCGTGAAAGGCGTGGCAGATGGCGATGGCCAGCGCATCGGCGGCATCGGGACCCGCCGGGTCGCAGCCGGGAAGCTGCATGCGGACCATGTGATCGACCTGCTGTTTCTCGGCATGGCCCACGCCCACCACGGTCTTTTTCACCGCATTGGGGGCGTATTCGGCGACGGGCAGCCCGGCCTGGGCGGGCACCAGCATGGCGATGCCGCGCGCCTGGCCCAGTTTCAGCGTCCCCGCCCCGTCGCGGTTGACGAAGGTCTGTTCGACGGCGGCCCGGTCGGGGGCGTGGCGGGCGATGACCTCGGTCAGCTGGACATGCAGCGCCAGAAGCCGTGTCGCCAGATCGCCCGCGCCGCTCAGGATCTGGCCATTGGCGATGTGGCGCAGACGCGGGCCATCGGCCTCGATCACGCCCCAGCCGAGGCACCGTAGCCCCGGATCGATCCCGATGATGCGCATCCGCCTGTTCCCCGCCTGCCCGTGCCCTGACACGGCCGCTTGTTGCGACCTTTCTGCATCACTAGCACGAAAGGCGAACATTGCCTAGGGCGGGGTCCGTTTCGGCGCGGGAAATGTCGGTTTTGGCGGGTGTCGGAAAACCGGCATCCAAATGCGGCATGCCCGCGCATGAAAACGACAGGCGTCGGCGGGTTTTTGCCAGGATTTACGGGGCTTTAGGCGGGTTTCGCTGCCATGCAGAAATCGCATGCGACCCATGCGAAAATCGCGGCTTGCGTGACGCTTTCGCACTCTCTAGATGCCGCGTGTTCTCAAACCGCCCAAGGCTTGGGCAGCGCCACCCCCGGCCCCGCCGGGCACAGCGACCCGCAAAAGGATACGACCATGGCCATCATGACCAACCGCCCCCTCGGTGCCGGCTTTGGCGCCAGCCGTCTTCTGGCCGATCTGGTCGGCCGGATCGCCGCATGGAACGATGCGCGGATCACCCGCAAGAGCCTGTCGGCGCTGACCGACCGGGAGCTGGACGATCTGGGCCTCGTGCGCGGGGATATCGAGGATATCGCACAGGGCACCTATCGCCGCGACTAGAGCATGTCGCGCAAAAGTGGGAACCGGTTTTGCGCTCCCCGGACATGCGACATCAAAGGGTCAGAGAGCGGCGCGTGACTGCGAATGAACGCGATGCGCTCTAAGCCGGAGGCGGTGAGAGGACCTTGCCTCAGGCGGTGAGCGTCAGGGTGGTCCATTCCCCGATCACCCGCCGGTCCGCCAGTGCCATGCCCACAGCCTCGTAAGCGGCGATCACGGCATCGGCCTGTTCGTTCAGGATCCCCGACAAGATCACATGCCCGCCGGGTGCGGCATGGGCGGCCATGTCGGGGGCCAGGTCGATCAGCGGCCCCTTCAGGATATTGGCAAAGACGAGGTCATAGGGCGCGCGCGCGGCCAGATCGGGATGGTCAAAGCCCGCCGCCTCGACGCAGGCCAGATCGGTCACGCCATTGGCCGCCGCATTGGCCAGCGCCACATCCACCGCGACAGGATCGATGTCGGAGGCGATGACGCGGGCGGAGGGCATCTTGGCCGCGGCGATGGCAAGCACGGCGGTGCCGCAACCGATATCGGCGACATTCGTCGGGGCGACGCCCGCCGACAGCAAGCGGTCGAAGGCTTCGAGACAGCCCTTGGTCGTGCCATGGTGGCCGGTGCCGAAGGCCATCGCGGCCTCGATCAGAAGGCCCACGCGCCCCTCGGGCAGGGCATCGGCATCATGCGACCCGTAGAGAAAGAAGCGACCGGCCTCGACCGGGTGCAATTCGCGGCGCACATGAGCGACCCAGTCGGTCTCGGGGACTTCGGAGACGGCGAAGGGGCGCGCGCCATGGGCGGCAGCCAAGAGCGCCAGCGCGATATCGTCGGGTTCCTCGAGGAAATAGCCGCCGACCTCCCACAGGCCCGATCCGTCCTCGAGTTCAAAGACGCCGACGCCGGTCGGTTCGGGCTCCAGATCCTCGAGCGCGGCCCCCAGCGCTTCGGCCTGATCCTTGTCGGAAAGCGTGGTGAGGGCGGTCCAGGTGGGCATGGGGTGGCTCCGGTCAGGTCAGGTGCCTTGGCCTACGCGGATCGGGCGTGTTTGGCAACGCCGCCCAAAGGGCGGGACCCAAGACGGTCGCCGACAGGGCGCGATCACTCCGCCGGGGCGGGCATCGGGCGGGCGAGGATCGTCTCGTGCCCCGGCTCGGGATGGCGCGGCACCAGAAGCGACAAAAGAAGCGAGACAAGGGCCATGCCGGCAGCCAGGAAGAACACGCTCGTGGGCGAGGTCAGCCACAGGTAGCCAAGGGCTGCAGGCAGGAACACGGCCGCGATATGGTTGATGGTAAAAGCCACGGCCGCCGTGGGGGCGATATCCCCGGGATCGGCGATCTTCTGGAAATAGGTCTTGATGGCCAGCGCCAGCGCGAAGAACAGGTGGTTCAACACGTAAAGCGCCCCCGCCATCCACGGGCCCCAGTCAAAGATGTAGAGCGCGGCATAAAGCAGGAAGATCGCCCCCAGCCCCGCATATTCCACAACGAGCGCCAACCTTTCGCCAAACCGCGCGACGATCCCGCCCAGAAGCGGGGCCGCGATCATGTTGGCAAGCAACGTGCCCATGAACAGCGCCGTGATCTGGTGCACGTCGAAGCCGTAGCGCTCGACCATCATGAAGGCGGCGAAAACGACGAAGATCTGCCGCCGCGCGCCCGACATGAATTGCAGCGCGTAATAGAGCCAGTAGCGGCGGCGCAGCACCATCTTCTTGGTCTGGGGATTGGGGCTTTCGAATTGCGGAAAGGCGAAAAACGCCACCAGCGCGATCAGCACCGTGGTGCCGCCCGCGACCCAGTAGACAAGGTCATAGCTCAGATCATAGGCGCGCCATGTGACCACGATGAGCCCATAGGCCAGAAGCGTCGCCCCCGAGCCGATGGACAAAAGCCAGCCCAGCGTCTGGGGCGCCTTTTTCTTGTCGATCCACTGCAATTGCAGCGACTGGTTGACCGTCTCGTAATAGTGAAAGCCGATCGAGCTGATCAGCGTGACGAACAACAGCCCGCCGAGGCTCGGGAATTGCGCGGTGAGCGCGGTGGCCACCCCCAGCATCACCAGCGAGACCAGCGCCAGAACCTGTTCGCGGACAAAGAGGATGATGGCGATCACGCCGATGGCAAGAAAGCCGGGGATCTCGCGCACGGTATGCAGCCAGCCGATATCGGCTCCGTCAAAGCCCGCCATCTCGATGACGAAATTGTTCAAGAGCGCCGACCAGGTCGCAAAGGCGATGGGCATGCCGAAGGCCATGAGGGCCAGAAGCGCCACGGGCCGCCGCCAGATCGGCCAGCGCTCCGCCTCGGCCAGCGGAACGGTTCTGAGATGATCGCCAAGTGCCATGTGCTTGGCCTTACGCCCGTTTCCCGTCCCCGTCCATCACCCGCAGCCCTGCAAAAGCGCACAGATGCCGCTTCATCTTTCCGAAAATATGCCGGGGGAGACAGCCAAAGGCTGTCGGGGGCAGAGCCCCCTGCCCGGCCTCCGCCCGCTCAGCTGGCCAGAACGTTGCGAAAGGCCCAGGGCTCCTCGGGGTCGATATCCTCGGGGAACAATTCCCAACGGTCCTGAAGGGGCGTCCAGTCGGTGTAATGCGCCTCGACCGGACCGAGATAGGGGCGTTGCACCTCGAGGCAGCGGGCATGGTCCATCTCGTCGGCCTCGACGATGCCTGCGCCGGGATTTTCCAGCGCCCAGACCATGCCGGCCAGAACGGCCGACGTCACCTGCAGCCCCGTGGCATTCTGGTAGGGGGCCAGATCGCGCGCCGCCTCGTTCGACAGCCGCGAGCCATACCAGAGCGCGTTCTTCTCATGGCCGTACAAGAGCACGCCCAGCTCGTCGATGCCTTCGACGATCTCGTCCTCAGCGAGGATGTGGTGCTTGTCCTGCGCCCGGCCCGAGCCGAACATCTCGTGCAGCGACAGGACCGCATCGTCGCAGGGGTGGTAGGCGTAATGGCAGGTCGGGCGATAGGCGGGCGCGTCGCCCGATCCGACCGTGTAATAGTCGGAGATCGAAATCGCCTCGTTATGGGTCACCAGAAAGCCGAATTGCGGGCCCGGCGTCGGGCACCAGGTGTGGACGCGGGTGATCGCGCCGGGGCGTTCCAGCCAGATCGCGGCCTGGCAGCCGGTGTCGTGGCGGTGGCCGTTCTCGGGGAACCAGGGCTCATGCGTGCCCCAGCCGAGTTCCGCGGGCTGGAACCCTTCGGCGATGAAACCTTCGACGGACCATGTGTTGACGAAGACGCCGCGGGGCCGCGGCACGCGGCGGGCCTGCGTGTCGCGCTCGGCGATATGGATGCCCTGCACGCCCAGCCCCTGCATCAGCCGCGCCCAGCCTGCGCGGTCGGCGGGTGGCGTGGCGTCCCGGCCCGTGTCGCGGGCGAGCGTCAGAAGCGCCTCCTTGACGAACCAGGAGACCATGCCGGGATTGGCCCCGCAGCAGGAGATCGCGGTGGAGCCGCCGGGATGGGCGGCTTTCTCGTCGCGGACGGCCTGTCGCAGCGCGTAATTGGTGCGGGCGGCATTGTCGGTGGTGTTGAAGTAATAGCCCGCCCAGGGTTCGACGACCGTGTCGATATAGGGCACGCCCAATTCGCGGCAGAAGCGGATCAGGTCGAGCGAGGAGACATCGACGCTGAGGTTGACGCAAAACCCCTTGCCGGGTTCCAGAAGCCGCCCCAGCACCTCGCGGTAGTTTTCGGGGGTCAGCGCGGTATCGACGAAATTCAGCCGGTGCTGGCGCAGGAAATTGTGCTGGCCGGGATCGGGTTCGATGATCGTGAGCTTGTCGGCGTCATAGTCGAAATGGCGTTCGATGAGCGGCCATGTTCCCTTGCCGATCGAGCCGAAGCCGATGATCACGATGGGGCCGTCGATGCGACCGTAGACGGGATAGGCTTGGGTCATGGCGGGCTCCGACCGGGAACGGGACGGGGGGATCGTAGAGGGACCGTCCGGAAACGAAAAGGGCCGCGCCAGATCGGCACGGCCCCATGACAGTCACGTGCAGGGGAAATCAGTTCTGCGCGTAATATTCGATGACGAGGTTGGGTTCCATCATGACCGGGTAGGGCACATCGCCCAGACCCGGGGTCCGCACGAAGGTGGCGGTCATCTTGGAATGGTCGGCCTCGATGTAATCGGGAACGTCACGCTCGGCCAGCTGGACGGCTTCGAGCAGGACGGCCAGCTGCTTGGACTTCTGGCGCACCTCGATCACGTCGCCTTCCTTGACGCGGTAGGAGGGGATGTTCACGCGCTGGCCGTTCACGAGCACGTGGCCGTGGTTCACGAACTGGCGGGCGGCGAAGATGGTCGCCACGAACTTGGCGCGGTAGACGACCGCATCCAGGCGGCGCTCCAGCAGGCCGATGAGGTTTTCACCGGTGTCGCCGCGCACACGCTCGGCTTCGGCGTAGATGCGACGGAACTGCTTTTCCGTCATGTCGCCGTAATAGCCCTTGAGCTTTTGCTTGGCGCGCAGCTGCAGACCGAAGTCCGACATCTTGCCCTTGCGGCGCTGGCCGTGCTGGCCGGGACCGTAGTCGCGCTTGTTCACCGGGGATTTGGGGCGGCCCCAGATGTTTTCGCCCATCCGGCGGTCGATCTTGTACTTGGCAGAGGTGCGTTTGGTCACCGTCTGATCTCCTTCAGTTCTTTGGGCTTCCACACCTGATCCGAAAACCGGTTCCCACTTTTCGGGGCGTGGACAGCAGTGAAGGGCGTTGTCCTTTGCCCGAAGGCCGACAGGTCATCCCTTGCGGGAGCCACCAACACCAAAAATATCGAAACCCGGCCCTTGCGGACCGGGAAACGTGGGCGGCTGATATGCGCTGGCGCGCGGGGTGTCAATGCCGTGCGGTCACCGACAGAGACGGCACCCCGCCCAGAAGGATCGCGGCCTCGGCGCGGGAGACCATGCGGCGCACCGGCGGGCCGTAGAGATCGGGATTGGCGGCCAGTTCGGGGCGCAGGTCGAACATCAGGTCGCGCTGCAGGCCGGTCAGGTTTTCCAGCCCCATGAAGCCGGGGTGGAAGGTTTCGACCTCGAGCCCGTTGGCCCAGATGACCTCGTGGCGTTCGAGCATGAGGTGGATGTACCAGGTCTCGCGCAGGGAATGGTCGATGGTGATGAAGCGGTCGCCCACCAGATCGGCGGCGCGCACCAGCACCTCGGGTTCGCCCCAGAGATCGCGGGCGGCGCGGCCGCGCACCAGCACGCGGTGTTCGGGGCTGACAATCAGGTCATCCTCGGGGCGATCGACGCCCAGCGCGCCGCGCCGGATGCGGACGGGCCGGGTTTCGGGCATGGCGAAAAGCCGCGCGCCCGACATGCGGCGGTGGCCGGTCCAGAGCACGGATTGGGGGCCGCTGTCGCGGGTGAGCAGCCGATCCTCGGGGCCCAGATCCTCGATCGCGACCTCGCCCTTTTCGGTGCGCAGCCGCGTGCCGGGGGTGAAACAGATGACCGAGGGGCGTTCGGTGGGCGTGGGCCGCAGCATCCGGTCGGAGCATTGCACCACGACAAGGTCGCGCTCGGGCGGGGGCACGTCATCGGCGAACATCAGGAGCGGGGTTGCGCCATCCTCGATCAGGATCGGGACCAGCGTGAAGAAGCGCACGCCGTCGGAGACCACGAAAGCCCCCCGCAAGAGCGGATCGCTGTCATCGAGTGCCAGGTCGGCGGGACCGGGTGCGGGGCGTTGCAAGAGCTTGCGCACGACGCGCGCGGCGCGGGTGCGGATCTCGGCATGGTCGCGACTGGAGGGCAACGCCAATGCTGCGCCATCCCCTTCGAGAGGAAGCGCCTGTCCGTGCCAGCTCCATGTCATGCCCGCGACCAGATCTGCCTGGTCATCGGCTGGATATCCTTCCAGCCGGGTCTGCGCCCATGAGATCACGAACGCGCCCCGAAAGCCCGTGCCCATTTCCCTGCCTCATCAGGTTATGTCCGCCAGCCGTTGATCGGCCGTGCTGTCCGGCAACCATATCAGAGGTGATTCGCTGTGTATAGCGTCCGCAGGGCGCGCGACCCCAAAATATCAGAAGCGGATGTCGAAGCTGAGCGAGCCTATGGCCTGGCTTTCGGGCTGGCCCACGAATTCCTCGGAGGTCCAGGTGACGCCGTAGAAGATGTTGGTCAGGCCCAGCCCGTAATTCACGCCGAAGCGGGCGCGGTGGCGGTCTTCCTCGGCGCGGAAGCCGCGATCCTCGGGCAGGAAGATCGAGCTTTCGACATAGGCGGTATCGGCCCCCAGAAGGAAGGACCAGCCGCCCTGATCCTCGATGCCGGTCACCGCGCCGATGCGCTGGCCGGTGATCGGGTCGCGGGTGCGTAGGCCGCTTTGCCCCAGCGAGCCGAAGGTCAGGTCAAAGCCTGCGCGCGCCAAGGTCTCGACCCCGCCCTGCAGCTCGACGAAGGGACGGAATTCGCCGTTCTGCCAGCTGAGGGGGCGGGCGATTTCGAGCGTGCCATGAAGATAGACGCCATCCTCGACCTGGTAATTCTCGAGGCCCACGCGGGACATCGAAAAGAGATCATGGAGGCCGGCCTGAAAGCGGCGGACGCCCGATTGCTCGCCGGTCACGGCGATATCGGCGCCTGCGGTGATGTCATAGCCCGTGAGGTTGTAATGGGTATGCGCGCCGACCCAGAGCGTGCCGGCATAAAGCCTGTCGCCGCGCGCGGGATTGCGGGTGTTGTCGGGCGAGATGGCTTCACCGCGAAAGCGGTATTCCATGACAGAGAAGGGCGTGGAGGGCAGCGCGCCATCCCAGCCGGGGGCCCGGATGACGCTGTAGGAAAAGGCGCCCGTGCGCCAACGGTCCTGCCGGTCGCCGAGCGTGTCATTGGTGAAGAGCGCCATGGTCCCGATGGTTTCGCGCGGGGTTTCGGCCAGGGCCTGTGTCGCGGACCCGAAGGACGCCGTCGCGGCCAGCCAAAGACAGGCCGCCCGAAGGGGGAAATTGAACTGCACCATATCGCTGCCTCATCTTCGAGGACGGTTTGGCCCGCCCATTGTTGGGCGTGACCTTAGCGATGGTTGGCGATCAATCCAAAGTGCTATCCCCTCAGGCGCATTTCGAATGGCCGCAACTGTTGCAGGTGAGGCACCCTTCGGCCATGCGCATGTCGTATTGCCCGCAGGACGGGCAGGCAGGCCCCGGCTTGTGGCCGAGGTTGACGACCTGCGCCTGCGGATCGGATTTGAGGCCCATCCCCTCGCCCGCAAGGAAGCCCGTGGCGACCATGTGCCGTTCGATCACGCCGCCGATGGCCGCAAGGATCGAAGGCACGTATTTGCCGTTCATCCAGGCGCCCCCGCGCGGGTCGAAGACGGCCTTGAGCTCTTCGACCACGAAGGAGACATCGCCGCCGCGCCGGAACACCGCCGAGATCATCCGCGTCAGCGCGACGGTCCAGGCGAAATGTTCCATGTTCTTGGAATTGATGAAGACCTCGAAGGGGCGGCGGTGACCGGCCAGCACGATGTCGTTGATCGTGATGTAGAGCGCGTGTTCGCTGTCGGGCCATTTGACCTTGTAGGTATTGCCCTCGAGCGCCGCGGGCCGGTCGAGCGGCTCGGACATGTAGATGATCTCGCCGCCCGCCGCCTCGGTCGCGGTCTGGCCTTCGGGCTTGTCCTGCGCCTCGGAGACGGTGAGGACGGAGCCTGTCACGTCATTGGGGCGGTAGGTCGTGCAGCCCTTGCAGCCGGTGGCATAGGCTTGGGTGTAGACATCCTTGAACGCCTCGAAGGAGATGTCGGCGGGCACGTTGATGGTTTTCGAGATGGAACTGTCGATCCAGGGCTGGGCCGCGGCCTGCATCCGCACGTGATCCATCGGCGCGAGCGTCTGGGCGGTGACGAAATGATCGGGCAGGGGCGCATCGCCCATGCGGTCGCGCCAGGCGGCGACGGCGTAATCCACCACCTCTTCCTCGGTGCGGGTGCCATCGGGTTGCAGCACCTTGCGGGTGTAGGAATTGGCGAAGATCGGTTCGATCCCCGACGACACATTGCCCGCGAAGAGCGAGATGGTGCCGGTGGGCGCGATGGAGGTCAGAAGCGCGTTCCTGAGCCCGTGTTCGGCGATGAGCGCCTGCACCTCGGGCGCAAGGCGCAAGATCATCGGGGCCTTGGCATAGGCCGCCGCATCATAGAGGGGGAAGGCCCCCTTTTCCTTGGCCAGAAGCGCGGAGGCGCGGTAGCTCGCGTTGGCGATGGCCTCCATCCATGCGCCTGTCTGCGCCACGCCCTCGTCCGAGCCGTAGCGCAGGCCGATCATGGCGAGCGCATCGGCCAGACCCGTGACGCCCAGACCGATCCGGCGCTTGGCCTGCGCCTCTTGCGCCTGCGCCTCGAGCGGGAAGCGGGAGGCGTCGACGACATTGTCCATCATGCGCACGGAGGTGGCGACAAGATCGGTGAGCCGCGCGGGGTCGATGCGGGCTTTGGCGGTGAACGGCTCCTCGACCAGGCGGGCGAGGTTGATCGAGCCGAGCAGGCAGGCGCCATAGGGCGGCAGGGGCTGTTCGCCGCAAGGATTGGTCGCGGCGATGGTTTCGGCGTAGTTCAGGTTGTTCTCGGCATTGATGCGGTCGATGAAGATCACGCCGGGTTCGGCGTAATCATAGGTCGCGCGCATGATCTTGTTCCACAGGTCGCGGGCCTGCACCGTGCGGTAGACGCGGCCGCCGAAGGTCAGCTCCCACGGGCCGTCCTTGTCCACGGCGTCCATGAACGGATCGGTGACGAGGACCGAGACATTGAACATCCTGAGGCGCGCGGGGTCGGATTTGGCGTCGATGAAGGCCTCGATATCGGGGTGATCGCAGCGCAGCGTCGCCATCATCGCGCCGCGGCGCGAGCCCGCCGACATGATGGTGCGGCACATCGCATCCCAGACATCCATGAAGGACAGCGGCCCCGAGGCATCGGCGGCCACCCCGTGCACCTCGGCCCCCTTGGGGCGGATGGTGGAGAAATCATAGCCGATCCCCCCGCCCTGCTGCATGGTCAGCGCGGCCTCTTTGAGATTGTCGAAGATGCCGCCCATGCTGTCGGGCACCGTGCCCATGACGAAGCAGTTGAAGAGCGTGACCGACCGCCCCGTGCCCGCGCCCGCCACGATGCGCCCCGCAGGCAGGTATTTGAAATCCTCGAGCGCGGTGTAGAAGCGATCTTCCCAGCCTTCCTTGTCCTGTTCGACGGAGGCCAGCGCCCGGGCGATGCGGCGCCAGGTATCCTCGACCGATTGGTCGATGGGCGCGCCGCCCGCTTCCTTGAGACGGTATTTCATGTCCCAGATCTGTTCGGCGATGGGGGCGGCGAAGCGGGTCATGGCGGCTCTCCTTTGGGCAGGCGGTGAAGGTAGCGCGCCAGGCGCGGCGGATCAACAGATTGCACATCCCAATGACAGCACTACGATATGGAGTGGCACGGGATTCTGTGGAGAGAATTGTGGGAAAACCGGGGACAACCCATATCATCAAGCTCTGCGTTGGCGCGGAGGCGGTGGAGGACCTGCTCGACTGGCAGCGCAATCCGCGCGCCAAGGGGCCGGACGGGCTCCCGCGCCATGTCACGCGGATGTTCCCCAAACGGGTGGAGGAGGTGCTGAACGGCGGCTCGCTCTACTGGGTGTTCAAGGGCGTGGTGCTATGCCGTCAGCGCATCTTGCGGCTGGACGAGGTGACGGGGGGCGACGGCATCCTGCGCTGCGGGATCGTTCTGGACCCCGAAGCGGTGCGGGTGGCGGCGACCCCCAGACGCCCGTTCCAGGGATGGCGCTACCTGTCGCCCGAGGATGCGCCGCGCGACCTGCCCAAGGGCCGCGAGAGCGAAGAGGCGCTGCCGCAATCCTTGCAGAATGCGTTGGCCGAGATCGGGGTTCTTTAGAGCGCGCCCGCGTTCCTTTGCAATCAGGCGTCGCGCGTCTCACCTTGTGATGTCGCATGTCCGGGGAGCGCAAAACCGGTTCCCACTTTTGCGCGACATGCTCCAGGCCTCAGGCCAGCCCGATGCGCGCCACCAGATCGGCAAGCGCCGCGCGTTCGGCATCGCCCCAATCGGCCCCGCGCGCACGGAACAGCGTCGCCTCGGACGGATGGATCAACCCGTCGTCGAGGATACGCAGGTGGTTGGCGCGCAGGGTCTCGCCGGTGGAGGTGATATCGGCGATGGCCTCGGCGGTGCCATGGGCGACGGTCCCTTCGGTCGCGCCCTGGCTGTCGACGAGCTGGTAATCGGCGACGCCTGCATCGCGCAGGAAGTCGCGGACAAGCCGGTGGTATTTCGTGGCGATCCTGAGACGGAAGCCGTGCCGCGCGCGAAACGCGGCGGCGGCGGCATCGAGATCGTCGAGCGTCGTCACATCGACCCAACATTTGGGAACGGCGATGACCAGATCGGCATGGCCAAAGCCCATCGGGGCCACGACCTCGACCGCCTGGTCCCAGGCGGGGATGCGTTCCTGCACCAGGTCGGAGCCGGTGACGCCGAGATGGATGCGCCCTGCGGCCAGTTCGCGCGGGATTTCGCCCGCCGAGAGCAGCATCAGTTCGACATCGGCCCCCGCGACCTCGGCGGCATATTCGCGGTCGGACCCGCTGCGCCGCATGTCGATGCCGCGATCGGCGAACCAGCCGAAGGTCTTTTCCATCAACCGCCCCTTGGAGGGCACGCCCAAACGGATCGTCATGGCCGACCCTCCGCGCCCGCCTGCGCCAGAACGCCGGGGCGGATCACGCCGCCCACCGCCGGAATTTCGCGGCCCGCGCCAAGAATGCGGGTCAGCGCATCATAGCGCCCGCCGGTCGCCGCGGGCGGTAAATCGGGGCGCGCGGGCACGAGGAAGCCGAAGACGAAACCGTCGTAATATTCCATCGTCGTGCGCCCGTAGCTGGCCTCGAAAGGTGTCGTCTCGACCGCGACACCGGCATGGGCGAGCGCATCGATCCGCGCGGCGAAGCGGTCGACGGCGGGGCCAAGGCCCGGCATGTCGACGCACAGATCGCGCAGATGTTCGCAAGCCTCGGGCAGGTTCGCTTTCAGCGACAGGATCGTGGCCAGAACCTCGGCCTCGGGGGCGGGGATCGGGGGGGCTGCGGCATCGGCGATCAGCGTGTCGATGCGGGCCGCGATCTCGGTGGCCGAGCGCAGGCCGATCTCGGGCCCTGCTTCGGCGATGAGGGATTGCGCCCCCTGCCCTTTTGCTGCGGCGATCAGGCTGGCGCGCGCGGGCGATGGCGCGGTGCGGTTCGTGAAGCGGTCGATCAGGGCGCGGAAGCGGCGGGGCCGCCAGATATGGCGGCGCAGCGCCGCCTTGCGCGGGGCGGTGGTCGTCAGCGTGTCGATGGCGGCAAGGAGCAGGCCGATATCGCCCGTGACCGCGCGCAGGCCGTGGGGGGCCAGAAGGCGGGAGAAGAGGGCGAAAACCTCGGCATCGGCGCCGACCGGATCGGCGCGGTCAAAGACCTCGTAGCCGACCTGAAGATATTCGGAGGGGCGGCGCGAGCCTGCGGGCTGGGTGCGGAAGACCTCGCCCAGATAGGCGTAGCGCGCGGGGTCGGCCCCGTTCGCCATGTGGCGCTGCACCACGGGGACGGTGAAATCGGGGCGCAACATCATCTCGCCCCGGTCGGGGTCATGGGTGACATAGGCGCGCGCGCGGATATCCTCGCCATAGAGGTCGAGGAGCGTTCCGGCGGGTTGCAAGAGGTCGGTTTCGACGGGAAAGGCCCCCGCCGCCTCGAAGGCCGCGAGAAAGCGCGCGGCCTCGGCCCGGATGCTGGCCTTGTCCGTCTTGGCCGTGTCCGTCTTGGCCGTGTGCATGGTCCCGGTGTCGGTCACTGGTGGCGGTCCAGAAGCTTGCGGGTTTCTTCTACAAGATCCGTCAGCGGCACCTCGATCTGGGCGGGCTGGGATTTCCATTCCTCGAGCGTCGCTTCCTCGGCCAGTTTCGCGCCGAGGATCAGGTCCTTGAGCTGCACGACACCGCGCGCGGCCTCGTCGCCGCCTTGGATGACGGCGACGGGGGACCTTCGCTTGTCGGCATATTTGAGCTGGTTGCCGAAGTTTTTCGGATTGCCCAGATAGACCTCGGCCCGGATGCCCGCCTGGCGGAGCGTTGCGGCCATGGCCTGGTAATCGGCCATGCGGTCGCGGTCCATGACGGTGACGATGACAGGGCCCTGGGTTTCGCCGGTGAGCCGCCCCTTGGCGCGCAGCGCGGCCAGCAGGCGGTCGACGCCGATGGAAACGCCCGTGGCCGGAACCTCTTGGCCCGTGAAGCGCTTGACCAGATCGTCATAGCGCCCGCCGCCCGCCACCGAGCCGAATTGGCGGGGACGGCCCTTTTCGTCGAGGATTTCGAAGGTCAGTTCGGCCTCGAACACGGGGCCGGTGTAATAGCCAAGGCCCCGGACGACGGAGGGGTCGATGACGATGCGGTCGGGGCCGTAGCCCTGGGCGGCGAGGAGGGAGGCGATGGTTTCAAGCTCGGTCACGCCGTCGAGACCGATGGCGGAGCCGGTCACCAATTCCCGCAGGCGGGCCACGGTCGCGGGTCCATCGGCGCGTTTGGCATCCATGAAGCCCATGATCACATCGGCCTGCGCGTCACCCAGCCCCGCGCCCTTGGTGAAGTCACCGCTTTCATCCTCGCGGCCCTTGCCGAGCAGCGCGCGCACGCCCGCCTCGCCCAGCCGGTCCAGCTTGTCGATGGCGCGGAGCACGATGCCGCGTTCGGCGTCCTTGTCCTCGCCCGCAAGGCCCGCGACCTCGAGCACGCCGTTCAGGACCTTGCGGTTGTTCACCCGCACGATGTAATCGCCGCGGGGGATGCCCACGGCCTCGAGCGTGTCGGCGAGCATCCCGCAGATCTCGGCGTCCGCCGCGACCGACGGCGCACCGACCGTATCGGCATCGCATTGATAGAATTGGCGGAACCGGCCCGGACCCGGTTTCTCGTTCCGCCAGACCGGGCCCATCGCGTAGCGGCGGTAGGGGAAGGGCAGATCGTTGCGGTATTGGGCTGCGACACGCGCCAAGGGGGCCGTCAGGTCATAGCGGAGCGCGAGCCAGGTGTCGTCCTCTTCGAAGGCGAAGACGCCTTCGTTCGGGCGGTCGACATCGGGGAGGAATTTGCCCAGAGCCTCGACCGTTTCGACGGCGGAGGTCTCCAGCGGGTCGAAGCCGTGCAGGCGATAGACCTCGGCGATCTTTTCCAGCATGTGCTGGCGTTCCGTCACCTCGGCGCCGAAATAATCGCGGAAGCCTTTGGGCGGCTCTGCCTTGGGGCGGGGGTGTTTTTTCTCTTTGGCCATGGCTGCGGGCAAGCCTCTGATCGGGGTCGCGCCCCCTCTAGCCCGTGGGGGCGTTGACGGCAAGGCGGCGAGCGGGCAAGCCCTGTCGGGAATTGGGTGCAAAGGGGATCGGCGATGAGCGATGCGACAAGGCTGGAAGAGCGGATGGCGCATCTGGAGCGGGTGGCCGAGGATCTGTCGGAGGTGGTCGCGCGGCAAGATGCCGAGATCGCGCGGCTGACGCGGCGGGTCGAGATGCTGATGATGCGGGAGGCCGAGCGCGAGGTGGACCAGGGCGGGACCATTCCGCTGGCCGACCAGAAGCCGCCGCATTGGTGAGGGCGGTGGTGTTGGGGGCTCTGCCCCCGGCCTGCGGCCTCCCCGGAGTTTTTTTGTCAAGATGAAGGGGGGCCGTTAACCTTGATGAACGGTTAAGCGGCCTGGGCCAGGCGGGGGCTCCGCGGGCGGGAGCGCATCAGGATCATCAGCATGATGCCCACGTTCAGCGCGTTGAAGGCGATGCCGTTGAGAAACGCCCAGCGGTAGGAGCCGGTGAGGTCGTAGATCAGCCCCGAAAGCCAGCCGCCCAGCGCCATGCCGAGGATCGTCGCCATGATGACGAAGCCCACGCGCGCCCCGGCCTCGCGCGCAGGCAGGTATTCGCGGACGATGATCGCATAGCTCGGCACGATGCCGCCCTGGCTCAGGCCGAAGATGAGCGAGACGATGTAGAGCGGTGTCAGGCCCGTCGTGGGCAGGTAGAGGACGAGCGCGAGCATCTGGAGCGTCGAGCCGATGAGGAGTGTCATCACGCCCCCGAGCCGGTCGGCCAGAACCCCCGAGACAAGGCGCGAGGCGACGCCGCCCAGAAGCATGAGGGACAGCATCTCGGCCCCCACGGCGGGGCCATAGCCGAGGTCCGTGCAATAGGCGACGATATGGACCTGCGGCATGGACATGGCGACACAGCAGCCGATGCCTGCGGCCGCCAGAAGCCATGTCAGCGCGCGGGGGCTGAGGCCCGTGTCACGGGCGCGGGCGGCGGCGGCGGTCTCGGAAGCGGCCAGCGCGCCTTCGGGCAGGGGTTTGCGCAGGAGCCATGTGGCGGGCAGCATGAGCGCGAGCGTGGCTGCCGCGATCAGCAGGTACGCCGTGCGCCAGCCGGGCCCTGCAAGGATATCGGCAAGGATGAGCGGCCAGATCGCCCCCGAGAGGTAATTGCCCGAGGCGATGATCGCCACCGCGATGCCCCGGCGTTTCAGGAACCATTGGCTCACATCGGCGATGAGCGGGCCGAAGCTGGTGGCGGTGCCGAAGCCGATCAGGAATTGCAGCGCGGAGAGCGTGGCGATGTTGGGCGCAAGCGCGGCTGCGGCATAGGCCGCCGCCATCAGGAGCGCGGAGGCGGCAAGGCAGCGGGCGACGCCGTAGCGGTCGACGGCCCGACCGATCACGAAATTGCCCAAGGCAAAGCCCAGCATCGTGAGCGTATAGGGGATGGAGGCCGCCGCCCGTTCGGTGCCGAATTCGGCCTGGACCGCGGGCAGGATCACGATGATCGCCCACATGCCGACATTGCCGACGAGCGAGACCATCAGCGAGAGGCCGAGGCGCGTCCAGGAGGCGCGGCTGTCCAAAGGTGACATGGCGGGCGAGAGGACGGGTGACATGGCCGCGACGCTAGGGCCGAAGCGGTGCCGAGGGAAGCGGAAAACCCCGGGCTTTCGCCCTAGACCTCCTCGACCGTCACCACGCCTTCCATGGAGCGCAGCGCGCCCTTGATCTGGGGGGAGACGGGGAAGGCATCGCCCAGCACCATCTCGACCTCGCCGGGCAGGTCGGGATGCAGGAGGCACAGGTGGATCGGGCCCCGCGCGCTTTTCGCCGCCTCGTCGGCCATGCGGGTCAGAAGCGACCGGACCGAGGCGATGCCGGTTTCCCCCTCGACGAAGACGCGCAGGCCCGTGGCCTCGGAGGCGACGGCGCGGTCGATCGGTTCGACCCGGCGGCAGAGGAGTTTCAGCTGGTCGGCCTCGAAGGTGGCTTCGACCTGCAAGATCACGTTCATCCCCGTCTCGAGATGGGGGCGGGCCACGTCGAGCACGTCGGAAAAGAGCGTGACCTCGTAAAGCCCCGTGGGATCGGAGAGCGAGACGAAGGCGAAGCGGTTGCCCTTTTGGCTCTTGCGTTCCTGTTTGGCGGAGACGGCCCCGGCCATCTTGGCGACGAAGGCCCCGCCCTGCACCTTTTGTTCGACCTCGGCGAGCGTCTGGACGCCCTTGCGTTTCAGCGCGGGCAGGTAATCGTCGAGCGGGTGGCCCGAGAGGTAGAAGCCGATGGCCTGGTGTTCGCCGGCCAGACGCTCGGCGGGCAGCCAATCGTCAGGATCGGGCAGGCGCGGTTCGGGCAGATCTTCGCCCGCTGCACCGAAGAGGCTGACCTGGTTCGAGGCGGCGGCATCATGGACGGCGGCCGACCAGGCCGTGAGCGCATCGAGCGCGGCAAAGACGCGGGCGCGGTTGCGGTCGAGCGTGTCGAAAGCGCCCGCGCGCGCCAGCATCTCCAGGCTGCGCTTGCCCACCCGCTTGAGATCGACGCGGCGGGCGAAATCGAAGAGCGAGACGAAGGGTTTTTCCCCTCTTGCCTCATGGATCAGCCGCATCGCATCGACACCCACGTTCTTGAGCGCGCCCAGCGCATAGAGGATCTTGCCGTTCTCGACGGTGAAGGTGGGGGCGGAGCGGTTGACGCAAGGGGGGATGATCTCGATCCCCAGCCGCGCGACCTCCTGGCGGTAGACGCCCAGCTTGTCGGTGAGGTGGATGTCGCAATTCATCACGGCGGCCATGAATTCGACCGGGTGGTTCGCTTTCAGCCATGCCGTCTGGTAGCTGACGACCGCATAGGCTGCGGCGTGGGATTTATTGAAACCGTAATTGGCGAATTTTTCGAGCAGGTCGAACACCTCGCCCGCCTTTTCGTGGCTCACGCCATTGGCGGTCGCGCCTTCGATGAATTTCGGGCGCTCCTTGGCCATTTCCTCGGCGATCTTCTTGCCCATGGCGCGGCGCAGAAGGTCGGCGCCGCCGAGCGAGTAGCCGGCCATGACCTGGGCGATTTCCATCACCTGTTCCTGGTAGACGATGATGCCCTGGGTTTCCTTGAGGATATGGTCGATCGAGGGGTGGATGGATTCGAGCGGGCGCAGCCCGTTCTTGACCTCGCAATAGGTCGGGATGTTCTCCATCGGGCCCGGACGGTAGAGCGCCACAAGCGCCACGATATCCTCGATGCAGGTGGGTTTCATGCGCCTGAGCGCATCCATCATGCCCGAACTTTCCACCTGGAAGACCGCGACCGTCTTGGCGGAGGCGTAAAGCTCGTAGGTTTTCGCATCGTCCAAGGGGATCGCGTTGATCTGGTTTTCCGCTCCCGGCGCGGGCTCGTAAAGCCGCGTGCCATCGGGGGCTTCGTGCAATTGCCGCCCGCTTGCATGGATGAGGTCGATGGCGTTTTGCACCACCGTCAGGGTTTTCAGGCCGAGAAAGTCGAATTTCACCAGACCGGCGGGTTCCACCCATTTCATGTTGAACTGGGTCGCGGGCATGTCCGAGCGCGGATCGCGGTAGATCGGCACCAGCTCGTCGAGCGGCCTGTCCCCGATCACCACGCCCGCGGCATGGGTCGAGGCGTTTCTAAGCAAACCTTCGATCTTTTCGGCATAGTCGAAGAGGCGGCGAACGGGGTTGGTGCGCCCCTCGCGCTTGTCCTGCTCGCTTTCGCGCATCTCGTCGCGGATGCGTTCCTCCTGGGCTACGGCCTGGGTGATCGAGACGGGTTTGACGCCCTCGACCGGGATCATCTTGGACAGGCGGTCGACCTGGCCGAAAGGCATCTGAAGGACGCGGCCCACGTCACGCACCGCCGCCTTGGACAAAAGCGCGCCGAAGGTGATGATCTGGCCCACCCGGTCGCGGCCATATTTCTCCTGCACGTAGCGGATCACCTCTTCGCGGCGGTCCATGCAGAAGTCGATGTCGAAGTCGGGCATGGACACCCGCTCGGGGTTGAGGAACCGCTCGAACAGGAGCGAGTAGCGCAACGGGTCGAGGTCGGTGATCGTCAGCGCATAGGCGACAAGACTGCCCGCGCCCGAGCCGCGACCGGGGCCCACGGGAATATCCTGATCCTTGGCCCATTTGATGAAATCGGCCACGATCAGGAAATAGCCCGGAAAGCCCATCCGCTCGATGATGCCCAGCTCGAAATCGAGACGCTTGTGATACTCCTCGACCGGGGCGGCATGGGGGATGACGGCCAGACGCGCCTCGAGCCCCTCGCGGGCCTGGCGGCGCAATTCCTCGACCTCGTCATCGGCGAAACGCGGCAGGATCGGGGGATGGGTGCGCGCGCGAAAGGCGCAGCGGCGCGCGATCTCGACGGTATTGTCCAGCGCCTCGGGCAGATCGGCGAAAAGCGCCGCCATCTCCTCGGGCGATTTGAAATGGTGCTGCGGCGTCAGGCGGCGGCGCGGCTCGGATTGATCGACATAGGCGCCCTGCGCGATGCAGATCATCGCGTCATGGGCCTCGAACATCGCGGGCTTGGGGAAATGGACATCGTTGGTGGCGACGAGCGGCAGGTCACGGGCATAGGCCAGTTCCACGGTCGGGCGCTCGGTCAGACGCTCGGCCTGCGGCAGGCCGCCCTCGCCCGGATGGCGCTGCAGTTCCAGATAGAGCCTGTCGCCATAGATCGCCTGCAACCGGGTCAAAAGCGCCTCGGCCTTGGCGGTGTTGCCGGTCTGCAAAAGCCGCCCCAGCGCGCCATCGGGCCCACCCGTCAGACAGATCAGCCCCGCGCCATGGGCGGCCAATTCATCGAGCGTGACATGGGGCAGGCTGCCATCGCCGCGCAGGTAGAGCGCGGAGTTGAGCTTCATCAGGTTCTCGTAGCCTTGCCGGTTCTGCACCAAAAGCACGAGGGCCGCGGGCGGCACGGGGCGTTCACCGGGACGGACCGGGTCATAATCGACATCGATCTGGCAGCCGAGGATGGGCTGCACGCCCGCCTTGGCGGCGGTTTCCGAAAACTCGAGCGCGCAGAACATGTTGTTCGTGTCGGTCACGGCGACGGCCGGCATGCCCGCCTCGGCCACGAGCCCCGGCAGTTTCTTCACGCGCATCGCGCCCTCGAGCAGCGAATACTCGGTATGAAGACGAAGATGGATGAATCGCGGTGCGGCCATGGGCAGAGGCTAGCGCAAGGGATCGCGGCGATCCAGCCACCCGCCCCGATATCTTGTGGATCGTCGCCGCAATCCGGCGGCACATGCGGCAAGGCTTGCAATATGGGCCAAGGCCGGGTTTCCTGTCATCCGGTCGAACAGGAAAACGGGGCCGCGCTCTACGCCGCATCGAGCGCGGGATGACCACCCCGGACAGGTACCGCGGCGGGCAAATCACATGGAAACCAGGTTTCTTCTGAACGGGGAACCTCAGGTCGCGGATACGGGCGCGACCACGACGCTGCTCGACTGGCTGCGCGAGCATCAGCGGCTGACGGGCACCAAGGAAGGGTGCAACGAGGGCGACTGCGGGGCCTGCACGGTCATGGTGACCGACCCCGACGGCACGGCGCGCGCGCTCAATGCCTGCATCCTGTTCCTGCCGCAGCTCGCGGGGCGCGCAGTGCGCACAATCGAAGGGATCGCGGGGCCGGACGGCAGGCTGCACCCCGTCCAGCAGGCGATGATCGACCACCATGGCTCGCAATGCGGCTTCTGCACGCCGGGCTTCGTCGTGTCGATGGCGGTGGCGCATCTGACCGGGCGGCAGGATCACGACGACCAGCTGGCGGGTAACCTGTGCCGCTGCACGGGCTATGCGCCCATCATCCGCGCCGCCCAGGCGGCAAGCACGGCCCCCATCCCCGACTGGATGCGAAAGGATGCCGAAACGCTCCGCGATCCCGGCTTCACCTTTCCAGAAATATGCTCTTCGGGGGGCTTGCCCCCCGCCTGCCCCACCACGGCCGACGACCTGGCCGATTGGTACGAGGCAAATCCAGACGCCACGCTCATCGCGGGGGCGACCGATGTGGGGCTTTGGGTGACCAAGGGCTTGCGCGATCTTGCGCCTGTCGCCTTCCTGAACCAATGCGCCGATCTGCGCGGGATTGTTGCGGATGATGAGACGATCCGCATCGGGGCCATGACCAGCATCGCCGAACTGGGCGCCTTCATGGCCGACCGGCACCCGTCCTTCGCCGAACTGATCCGGCGCTATGGCTCGGTGCAGGTCCGCAATGCCGCGACGATCGGGGGCAATATCGCCAATGGCTCGCCCATCGGCGACAGCCCGCCCGCGCTGATCGCATTGGGGGCGCGCCTGCATCTGCGCAAGGGCGCGGGGCGCCGGGTGATCGCGCTGGAGGATTTCTTTCTCGACTACGGCAAGCAGGACCGCGCGCCCGGCGAATTCGTCGAGGCCGTGTCGATCCCGGTCCAACCCGACCGGCTGGCCTGCTACAAGCTCTCCAAACGGTTCGACCAGGACATTTCCGCCGTCTGCGGGGCCTTCACCATCACGGTGACGGAGGGAAGGGTCGCCGCCGCGCGCATCGCCTTCGGCGGCATGGCGGGCGTGCCCAAGCGCGCCGCCCATGTGGAGGCGGCCCTTCTGGGCCAGCCTTGGGAGGAGGCGACGATCCGCGAAGCACAGGAAGCTTTCGCGCAGGATTTCACACCGCTCTCCGACATGCGCGCCTCGGCCGGCTACAGGCTCCGGGCGACACAGGGGATGCTGATGCGCTATTTCCTCGAGACGCGAGGGGACGCGGTGGATGTGCTGGAGGTGCGGGCATGAGTGTCGCCAAACCGCTGCCGCACGATGCGGCCCCGCTCCATGTCACGGGACAGGCGCGCTATATCGACGACATCCCCGTGCCTGCGGGCTGTCTGCACCTGGCCTTCGGGCTGTCGCCCATCGCCAGGGGGCGGATTAGGGACCTCGACCTCTCCGCCGCCCGGTCGGCACCGGGCGTTGTCGAGGTGATCGCGGGTGCCGATCTCGATCCGATCCCCGATTGTTCGCCCTCGGCCCATGACGAGCCGCTCCTGTCGGACGGGACGATCCATTACGCGGGCCAGCCCCTGTTTCTCGTGGCCGCGACAAGCCATCTGGCCGCGCGCCGCGCCGTGCGCCTCGCAAGCCTCGATCTGGCCGAGGAGACGCCGATCCTCGGCGTCGACGAGGCGCTCGCGGCCAATTCCCGCTTCGAGGATGGGCCGCGCATCTATGCCAAGGGCGATGTGGAGGCCACGCTGGCCCGCGCCCCCCGTATTCTCGAGGGCCGGATCGAGGTCGGCGGGCAGGAACATTTCTACCTCGAAGGGCAAGCCGCCCTCGCCCTGCCGCAAGAAGGGGGCGACATGATCGTCCATGCCTCGACCCAGCACCCGACCGAGATCCAGCACAAGGTCGCCGATGCGCTGGGCCTGCCCATGCATGCCGTCCGCGTCGAGGTGCGGCGCATGGGCGGCGGGTTCGGCGGCAAGGAAAGCCAGGGCAATGCGCTGGCCATCGCCTGCGCGCTCATCGCAGCGCGCACCGGGCGGCCCGCCGCAATGCGCTATGACCGCGACGACGATTTCACCATCACCGGCAAACGCCATGACATCCGCGTCGATTACCGGGTGGGCTTCGACGAGACGGGGCGGGTTCTGGGGGTGGATTTCACCCATGCGCTGCGCTGCGGCTGGTCGATGGACCTGTCGCTGCCGGTGGCCGACCGGGCCATGCTGCATGCCGACAATGCCTATGACCTGCCCGCCTGCCGCATCACCTCGCACCGGCTGAAGACCAACCACCAGAGCGCCACCGCCTTTCGCGGGTTTGGCGGGCCGCAGGGCATGGTGGGGATCGAGCGGGTGATGGACCATGTCGCCCATGCGCTCGGCCGCGACCCGCTGGAGGTGCGGCGGGTGAATTATTATGCCGAGGCGCAGGCGGAGCCTGCGGGAGCCTCCGGCGGGAGTTTTCCTGCAAAGATGAAGCAAGGCGTGCGCCTCGAGACTGCCGATCTGGCGGGGCGGGGGGCCGTGGCCGTGCCGCAGAGCGCGGGGGGCAGCCAGCGCTACGGTGGTGCGCATTCGCCGGTGCCGGTGCCGGGCCGGGACGGGCTGACACCCTACGGGATGAAGGTCGAGGATTTCATCTTGCACGGGCTGACCGAAAGGCTGGCGGAGAGCTGCGATTATGCCGGGCGGCGGGCGGCCATCGCACAGTGGAATGCCGCCAATCGCGTGCTCAAGCGCGGCATCGCGCTGACGCCGGTGAAATTCGGCATCTCCTTCACCCTTACGCATCTGAACCAGGCCGGTGCGCTGGTGCATGTCTACCAGGACGGGTCGATCCAGATGAACCATGGCGGGACCGAGATGGGACAGGGTCTGTTCCAGAAAGTGGCGCAGGTGGCAGCACAGCGCTTCGGCCTCGGCATGGACCGGGTGAAGATCACCGCGACCGATACGGGCAAGGTGCCCAACACCTCCGCCACGGCGGCCAGTTCCGGCAGCGATCTGAACGGGATGGCCGTCCGGGCCGCCTGTGACGAGATCCGCGCGCGCATCGCCGCCGTGGTCGCGCCCGACTTGCAGGCCGCGCCGACCGAGATCCTCTTCGAGGAGGGCATGGTCCGGGCCGGGGGCGCCGAGATGTCCTTCGAGGAGGCGGTGAAACGAGCCTACATGGCGCGCGTCAGCCTGTCGGCGACGGGGTTCTACCGCACGCCCGACCTGCAATGGGACCGGATCGCGGGACAGGGGCGGCCGTTTTTCTATTTCGCCTATGGCGCGGCCTGTTCGGAGGTGGTGATCGACACCCTGACGGGCGAGAACCGCATCCTGCGCACCGATATCGTGCATGATGCGGGCGCCAGCCTGAACCCCGCGCTCGACATCGGGCAGGTGGAGGGGGGCTTTGTCCAGGGCGCGGGCTGGCTCACCACCGAGGAGCTGGTCTGGGACGGCCAGGGGCGGCTCAGGACGCATGCGCCATCGACCTACAAGGTCCCGGCCTGTTCGGACCGGCCACCGGTGTTCAACGTGGCGCTCTGGGACCAGCCGAACCGGGCCGAGACGATCTATCGCTCCAAGGCGGTGGGCGAGCCGCCCTTCATGCTGGGCATCTCGGTCCTGATGGCCTTGTCGGACGCCTGTGCCGCCTGTGGCCCGCACTATCCCGACCTTCAGGCCCCGGCGACGGCAGAGGCGGTTCTGGCCGCCGTCGACCGGGCGCGGGGGGCTCTGCCATGAGCGGCATCCGCGTCACGATTGCCGCCGTGCAGGGATCGGCCCCGCGCGAGGAAGGGGCGGCGATGCTGGTCCGCGGCGACGGGATCGAGGGGACGATCGGCGGCGGCGCGCTGGAATGGGAGGCGATGCGGATCGCGCGCCAGATGCTGGCCGATGGGCGCGCGCGGGCCGAGCACCGCTTCCCGCTGGGCCCCGCGCTCGGGCAATGCTGCGGCGGGGCGGTCACGCTCAGCTTCGAGGCAGTCGCGGGGCTGGAACGGGCGCGGGGTGCGGATCTCTGGATCTGGGGGGCGGGCCATGTGGGCCGGGCCATCGTGGGGGTCATGGCCCCCCTGCCCCATGTCACGATCACCTGGGCCGATACCGGACCTGCGCGCTTTCCCGACCCACCGCCCGAGGGGGTGGAGATCATCGCCGCAGCCGATCTGCCGCGCCTGATGGCGCATGCGCCCGTCCATGCCCATCACCTGATCCTGACCTACAGCCACGAGATCGACCTTGCGCTCTGCCATGCGGCGCTGACGCGCGGCTTCGCATCCTGCGGGCTGATCGGATCGGCGACGAAATGGGCGCGGTTCCGGTCGCGGCTTGCGGCATTGGGGCACGGGGATGCCGAAATTTCGCGCATCCTGTGTCCGATCGGGGACCCTGCCCTAGGCAAGCACCCGCAAGCCATTGCCCTTGGCGTCGCCGGACGGCTAGTGAAAGAGCATCTGCACAAGGAATCGGCATCCAAGCCGATCCACCGGGGGAAAGTGATACGCTCGTGACTGCGCTGCTCGCCATCGAGGGGCTGACCAAGGCTTATCCGGGCGTCGTGGCCAATGACGACGTGTCCTTTGTCATCCAGCCGGGCGAGGTGCATGCCCTGCTGGGGGAAAACGGCGCGGGCAAATCGACCCTCGTCAAGATGATCTACGGGCTGGTCAAACCCGACCGGGGTGCGATGCGGCTGAAGGATGCGGCCTATGCGCCGTCCGAGCCACGCGCCGCGCGGGCGGCGGGTGTGGCCATGGTGTTCCAGCATTTCAGCCTGTTCGAGGCCCTGAGCGTGGCCGAGAACATCGCGCTCGGCATGGAAAACCCGCCCAAACCCCGCGATCTGGCCGAACGCATCCGGCACGTGAGCGAGACCTATGGCCTGCCGCTCGACCCGTTCCGACTGGTGGGCGATCTGTCAGCGGGCGAGAGGCAAAGGGTCGAGATCATCCGCTGCCTGTTGCAGGACCCGGGGCTCTTGATCATGGACGAGCCCACCAGCGTCCTGACCCCGCAGGAGGTGGAGATCCTGTTCCACACTCTGCGCAAGCTCGCCGCAGAGGGCACCGCGATCCTTTATATCTCGCACAAGCTCGAGGAAATCCGCACGCTTTGCGATACGGCCACGATCCTGCGCCTGGGCAAGAAGGTCGCGACCTGCACCCCGCGCGAGGTGACGGCGGCGCATATGGCCGAATTGATGGTGGGCAAATCGCTGAGCCAACCCGCGCGCGACGCCCATGAGCCGGGCGAGGTGCTGCTCAAGGTCGAGGGATTGAGCCTTGCCGCATCCTCCCCCTTCGGGACCAGCCTGCGCGATCTGCGGCTCGAGGTCCGGGCGGGCGAGGTTCTGGGCATCGGCGGGGTTGCAGGCAACGGGCAGGATGAATTGCTGTCGGTCCTGTCGGGCGAGGTGCCGGTCGCCGCGGGGGCCGTGCAGCTCAAGGGCGCGGATATCGGCGCGCTGGGGCCCAATGCGCGGCGCGACAGGGGGCTGCTGTGCGCGCCCGAAGAACGGCTGGGCCATGCGGCGGCCCCCGACATGAGCCTGACGGAAAACGCGCTGCTCACGGGGCGCGGGCGCAGGGCGCTGGAGGCGCGGGGTCTTGTCGATTGGGCGCGCACGCGCGGCTTTGCCGAAGACATCATCGCGCGCTTCGACGTGCGCACGCCGGGGCCGGGGGTGGCCGCCCGCGCGCTGTCGGGCGGCAATCTGCAGAAATTCGTCATCGGGCGGGAAATCCTGCAAGATCCGGTGGTTCTGGTGGTCAACCAGCCGACATGGGGCGTGGATGCCAGTGCGGCGGCCGCGATCCGGCAGGCGCTGCTGGATCTCGCGCAAGGGGGGGCTGCGGTCATCGTCATCAGCCAGGATCTCGACGAGCTTCTGGAAATCTCGGATCTCTTTTGCGCGCTCAACGAGGGGCGGCTTTCGGCACCCCGGCCTGCGCGCGGCCTGAGCATGGAGGACATCGGCCTGATGCTCGGCGGGGCGCATGACATGCACGAGGTGGCGCTGTGATCGTGCTGGAAAAACGGCCCCAGCCCTCGCGGTTCTGGGTGGTGGGCGCGCCGGTTCTGGCCGTTGTCCTGACCATGATCGCAGGCGGCATCATGTTCGCGGCGCTGGGCAAGAACCCGGTCGAGGCGATCCGGATCATTTTCTGGGATCCGCTTTTTTCCGAACGCTTCGCGGGCTTTTCGCGCCCGCAACTGCTGGTCAAGGCGGGGCCGCTGATCCTGATCGCCATCGGCCTGTCGCTGGGGTTCCGGGCGGGCATCTGGAACATCGGGGCCGAGGGGCAATATATCGTGGGGGCGCTGTTCGGGGCGGCCTTTGGCCTCGCCTTCTGGCCGTCGGAACATCCGCTGATCTTTCCGGGCATGATCGCGGCGGGGCTTTTGGGGGGCTTTCTCTGGGCGATGATCCCCGCGCTGCTCAGGGTCTATGCGCGGACCAATGAAATCCTCGTCTCCCTCCTGTTGGTCTATGTCGCGGAGGCGATGCTGGCCTCGGCTGCGACCGGCTGGCTGCGCAACCCCGAAGGATCGGGGTTTCCCGGTTCACGCAACCTTGCGCGCAATCCCGGCACCGACAATCCCGAGCTGATCGCGGGCACGGGCATGCATTGGGGGGTGCTCGCCGCCTTCATCGCGGTGATCGGAGCTTACGTGATCTTTTCGCGCCATATCCTTGGCTACCAGATCCGGCTGGCGGGCGAGGCGCCGCGCGCCGCGCGCTTTGCGGGCGTGAATGCGGGGCGGCTTGTCATCTTATGCCTTGGCGTGTCGGGGGCGCTGGCGGGGGCTGCGGGGCTGTTCGAGGTCGCGGGGCCTGCTGCGCGCATCTCGATCGATTTCAACGTGGGCTACGGGTTCACGGCGATCATCGTGGCCTTTCTCGGGCGGCTCAATCCCATCGGCATCCTGCTTGCGGGGCTGTTGATGGCGCTGACCTTCATCGGGGGTGAACTGGCGCAGCTGATGCTGGGCATCCCGGCTGCGGCGATCCAGGCCTTCCAGGGGATGTTGTTGTTCTTCCTTCTGGCTCTCGACGTGTTGGCCAATTACCGCTTCCGCTGGAAACGGGAGGTTTCGGCATGATCATCGATCCCGTCACGCTCATCGTCGCGCTGATCACGGTGGCCACGCCCGTGCTTTTGGCCGCCATCGGCGAATTGGTGGTCGAGAAATCGGGCGTCCTGAACCTCGGGGTCGAGGGGATGATGATCATGGGCGCGGTCTGCGGTTTCATCACGGCGCATCAGACCGGATCGGTCGCGCTGGCCTTTGCGGCGGGGATGGCGGGCGCGATGGCCCTGTCGCTGGTCTTTGCCGTCCTGACGCAGGTGTTGATGGCCAACCAGGTCGCATCTGGGCTGGCGCTGACGCTGTTCGGCCTGGGTCTGGCCGCCCTTCTGGGGGAGGGCTATTCCGGCCTGCCCGTGCCTGCCGTCACCCGCCCCTTCCCCGAAGCGATGCAGGCGATCCCGGTGCTGGGTCCGATCCTTTTCTCGCATTCCGTGCTGGTCTACGTGGCCATCGCCCTTGTCGGTGCGGTCTGGTTCGTGCTGGCGCGCACGCGGACGGGCCTTGTCATCCGGGCCGTGGGCGAGAACCATGACGCGGCCCATGCGCTGGGCTACAAGGTGGTGCGCATCCGCTTTGCCACGATCCTGTTCGGCGGAGCCTGCGCGGGTCTGGGCGGGGCCTTCCTGTCGGTCGTCCGGGTGCAGAACTGGTTCGACGGGATGACGGCGGGCGCAGGCTGGATCGCGCTGGCGCTCGTGGTCTTTGCCTCGTGGAAAGCGGGGCGGGTTCTTTTGGGCGCATGGCTTTTCGGGGGGATCGCGGCGCTGCAACTGCGGCTTCAGGCGGCCGAAGTGGGGGTGCCGGTGGCGCTTCTGGATGCTTCCCCCTATCTGGTAACGATCATCGTTCTGGTCATCATCTCGTCCGACCGCAGGCGCGCGGCGCTCAATGCCCCCGCAGCCCTTGGTCGGGCCTTTCATGCGGCAAGCTGAGGGCGACGCGGCGCAGGCCCGGACATCAAGACACACACGAACACGCAAACCCATCCAACACGGAGGACATCACATGACACTGCTTCCCAGATTGCTCGCCTCGGCGGCGCTCGTCGCAGGGCTCGCCCTGCCGGCCGCGGCACAGGACGACCCGTTCCAGGTCGGCTTCATCTACGTCGGCTCGCCGGGCGATTACGGCTGGACCTATGAACACGACCAGGGCCGTCTTGCCGTCGAAGAGCATTTCGGTGACGCCGTCGAAACCGTCTATCTCGAGAACGTGCCCGAAGGTGCGGATGCCGAGCGCGCGATCACCCAGATGATCCTCGGCGGGGCCGACATGATCTTCACCACCTCCTTCGGCTTCGGCGAAGCGACCAACGCGGTCGCGGCGCAATTCCCCGATGTCTATTTCGAGCATGCCACGGGCTATCTGCGCGAGCATCCCAATGTCTCGACCTACAACGCCCGCTTCTACGAAGGCCGCGCCGTTCTGGGCCATATCGCGGGCCACATGACCGAGAGCAACATCATCGGCTATATCGGGTCCTACCCGATCCCCGAGGTGATCCAGGGCATCAACTCGGCCTTCCTGCATGCGCGTGAGGTCAATCCCGATGTCGAGATCCGCGTGGTCTGGACCTACACCTGGTTCGACCCGGCGGTTGAGGCCGATGCCGCACAGGCGCTGATCGATGCGGGCGTCGACGTGCTGATGCAGCACACCGATTCGACCGCCCCCCAGACCGTGGCGCAGGAAGCGGGCATCATCAGCTTCGGCCAGGCCTCCGACATGATCCAGTTCGCACCGCGTCCGCGCGTCGCCTCGATCATCGACAACTGGGCCCCCTATTACATCCGCCGCGTCGGCGAGGCGATGGAAGGGACCTGGGAACAGAGCGCCGTCTGGGAAGGCATCGACACCGGCATGGTCGTGATCGGCGAGATGACCGACGCGATCCCCGAAGACGTGCGTGCCAGCGCGCAGGCCATGATCGACGCGATGGCGGCGGGCGAATACCACCCGTTCACCGGCCCGATCAACCGCCAGGACGGCTCGGTCTGGCTTGCTGACGGCGAGGTTGCCGATGACGGCACGCTGGCCGGTCTCGACTTCTACGTCGAGGGCATCACGGGCGAGATCCCGAACTGATCCGGGCAGAGATGCCCGCGAAAGGCCCGCCCCCGTGGCGGGCCTTTTCGTGGCGGGGCGGCCCACGAATTTTCGTACGAAAATTCGTGGGCACCCGACCCGGCGCGCTTCATGCCGATGGCCGGCCCGTTGAGGGCGCATCGCATCGAGTTTTTTTGCCAAGATGAAGGGGGGCCACGCGCCCTTGTCGCTTTCGCGCGAATTTGCGTCGGGTGGGCGTGGCGCGGCCGAGCCACCTCGGGCAGGTAGGGTCAGCATTCTTGCGCGTTTCGCCCGAAGGACCGGCCATGAAGACCCATGTCAAAGCTCTTGTCGTCGGCGGCGGCGCCGTCGGCACCTCGATCGCCTATCACCTGGCCCGCGCGGGGTGGCAGGATGTGATGCTTCTGGAACGCGACGAGCTGACATCGGGCTCGACCTGGCATGCGGCGGGCCTGCTTCCGCTGTTCAACATGGGCTATGCGACAAGCCACATCCACGATTACAGCGTGAAGTTCTACAAGACGCTCGAGGAGGAAACCGGGCTCAACGCGGGCTTTTCGGTCGTGGGCAACCTGCGCATGGCGCAGACGCAGGACCGGATGGACGAATACATGCTCTACGCGGCGACCGCCGAAAGCGTGGGCATCCCGGTCGAGTGGATGACGCCCGCCGAGATCAAGGCGCGCTGGCCGCTCGTGCGGACCGAGGATCTGAAGGGCGCGATCTATCACCCCACCGACGGCTACATAAACCCCGCCGATGTGACCATGGCCATGGCCAAGGGCGCGCGCCAGCGCGGTGTCGCGATCGAGCGGAAATGGCAGGTCGACGGCTATCACTGGACGGGCTCGGCATGGCAGGTTTCCGTGACCAAGATGGTGGAACAGGGCGGCAATCTTGTTCCCTCCGACGAGACAGCCGTGATCACCGCCGAACATGTGGTGACCGCGACCGGCAACCATGCCCAGCGCACCGCGCGGCTTCTGGGGATCAAGATCCCCGCCATCCCGGTCGAGCACCAGTATATCGTGACCGAACCCGACCCGGCGCTGGTCGACTGGCGCAAGGCCGGCAACCCCGAGCATCCCGTGCTGCGCGATGCGGACGCCAAATGGTATGTGCGCGAGGAGCGCGGCGGCTGGATTCTCGGCCCCTATGAGAGGAATGCCCCCGCCCGCTTCCTCTATGACGTGCCCGAAAGCTTCCGCGCCGATCTGTTTCCGCTCGATCTGGAACGGATCGAGGAGGAATACATGAGCATGATCCACCGCATTCCGACCTCGGAAACGGTGGGGCTGAAGGACGATTACAACGGCCCGATCTGCTACACGCCCGATGGCAACCCGCTGGTGGGCCCCGCGCCGGGCCTGCGCAACATGTGGCTGGCCGAAGGTTTCAGCTTCGGCATCACGGCGGCGGGCGGCACCGGCTACTACCTTGCCCAGATGATGGTCGAGGGCGAGGCCGAGATCGACATGGCCTCTCTCGATCCCAAGCGCTACGGGCCCTGGGTCACCACCGAATATGCCGCGCGCAAGAACGAGGAATGCTACGAGCATGTCTTCATCCTGCATCACCCCGATGAAGAGCGCGAAGCCTGCCGCCCCCTGCGCACCGCCCCCGCCTATGACCGCCAGCGCGCGATCGGGGCGCAGTTCGGCTGCGTGAACGGCTGGGAACGGCCCAATTACTACGGGCCCAAGGACGCGCCCGCAGGCTTCGACCATGACACGCGGTCCTTCCGCCGGGGCGGCTGGTGGGAGCATGCCCGCGCCGAGGCCGAGGCGATCCGCAATGCCGCGGGCCTGATCGACGCGACGGCCTTTGCCAAGCACCTTGTGCGGGGGCCGGGTGCGACCGAATTCCTTGACCGCTTCACCACCAACAAGCTGCCCAAGGTCGGGCGGATCAACCTGACCTATGCGCTGACGGGCGCGGGCACGGTGCGAACGGAATACACGATCGTGCGGCTGGCCGAGAATGAATATTACCTTGTCTCGGCGGGCGCCTGGGCCGCCTATGACGGCGATCACCTGCTCAAATCGGCCGAGGATTTCATGGCCGCGGGCGGCGGCTACATCGACATCCACGACGTGACCACGCAATGGGGCGTCTTTGCCATCGCGGGGCCGAAATCGCGCGACGTGCTCAAAGAGCTCGTCAAGGATGCCGATCCCGACACGGTTCTGGGCAACAAGCGCTTCCCCTGGCTGTCGATGCGCAACATCGAGCTGGGCATGTGCCCTGTGCGCGCGATCCGGGTGGCCTATACCGGCGAATTGGGCTGGGAATTGCACCATCCGATCGAGATGCAGACCTATCTCTGGGACCAGCTGATGCGTGCGGGCGAACAGCACGGGTTGAAACCCGTGGGCGCGCGGGCGCAGAACTGGCTCCGGCAGGAGAAGAGCTATCGCGCCTTCGGCACCGAATTGGGGCGCGACGCGACCCCGCTCGAAGCCGGGCTCGACCGGTTCGTCGATCTGGACAAGGACTTCACCGGCAAGGACCGGATGCAGGCCACGGGGCTGCGGGCGGCTTGCGTCACGCTTCTGATCGACGGGCCCGCCGATGCCGACCCCTGGGGCCGCGAGGCGCTTGTGCTGGACGGGGAAAAGATCGGGCGGCTCACCTCGGGCGGCTATTCCGTCGCCTTCGGCAAGCAGATCGGCATGGGCTATGTGCGCCCCGATCTGACCGCCGTGGGCACCAGGCTCAAGGTGCGCATGTTCCGCGAGCTGTGGGATGCCGTGGTGGTGGAGGACAGCCCCCATGACCCGACCAATGCCCGCATCCGGCAAGATGGGTGAGACGGCTCAGGCCGCCCGTTCGAAGACCAGAAGCAGGTTGTTGGCGGGCATCGCCACCGTCTCGACATGGCGCAGACCTGCGCGGACCAGCGTCGCGCAGGTGTCGATCACATCCTTGTAGCCGATGGTAGAATCCTGCGCCCTGAGGCTTGCGTGAAAGGCGGCGTCGCCGTCGCTCGTCGCCTCCCCGTCGCGCAGGAAAGGGCCGTAAAGCGCGAAGATCCCCGATGGCGCAAGGCTTGCCGCAACCTCCGTCAGCAGCGTTTCCGCCTCGGGCCCGGAGATCAGGTGCAACAGGTTCACGAGAACCACCAGGTCGGCGGGGCCATGCGCGGCCGCCCAGCCGGGCCGTGCCGCATCGAGCGGAAGGGGGGGCAGGATGTTGGACAGACCCGCCGCCGCCGTCCAGGCCGCGATGGAGGCGCGGCGCAGAGCATCCGGTTCGGTCGGCTGCCATGTCAGGCCGGGACAGGCCTCGGCAAAGACCACCACATGTTCCCCCGTGCCCGAGGCGATTTCGAGCGCGCGCCCCCGCGCGGGTGCAAGCCGCACCAGTTCGGCGGCGATCAGGTCGCGGTTGCGCAGGGCGGACGGGGCCGAAAGCCGCGCATCGCCAAGCCCCTCACCGCCCCCATCGGGAAGATCGAGCTTGCGGATCATGGCGCGGGCCGTGGGCGGATGCTGCGGGGCATGGCGGCCATCTACCGGAACCGCACGGGCGACAGGGCCGCGACGATGGCTTCGGGCAGGACCGGCGCGCGCCCCGCGACCAGATCGGCCACCAGACGCGCGGCGGCAGGCGCGGTCTGGAACCCGTAGCCGCCCTGCCCGGCCACCCAGACGAAACCCGGGCTTTCGGGATCGGGGCCCAGAACCAGCGTGCGGTCGGGGGCGAAGGTCCTGAGGCCCGCCCAGCTTGCTGTCAGGCGCGTCACCTCCTCGGTCACGAAATGTTGGTAGCTCGCGATCCCTTCGGCCAGGCGCATGTCCTCGGGCCAGGCGTCATGGGGGGCCTCGACCGGGTCTTCGTCGGCGGGGGACACGATCATCTGGCCCGCATCGGGTTTGGCATACCAATGTTCGCCCGCGCCCAGCAGCATGGGCCAGCGGGCCACGTCATGGCCCGTGGGCGCGGGCACGCGTGCCACCGACCGGCGGAGCGGCGTCAGCCCGATGGGCGCGACCCCGGCCATGGCCGCGATGGCATCCGCCCAGGCCCCTGCCGCATTCACGAGGATGCGCGCCTCATGCGTCTGTCCGGCGGCAGTGACCTGCCAGCCGGTGGCGTGGCGGGTGATGGCGGTGACGGATGCGCCGGTCTGGACCCTGCCGCCATGGCTGCGGATGACCCGCGCGTAATGCTGGATCAGCCGGTCTGTATCGATGTCCCAGGCATCGTCATGGACCGCCGCGCCCGTGATGGCCTGCGGGTTCAGGGCGGGAACCAGCGCCGCCGCCTCGGCGGGGGAAATCACCTCGAGCCCCATCTGGCCTGCGTCATGGGCAAAAAGATCCTCCTCGCCCGGACCGGCCAGAAGCATCAGGCCCCGCGGGCTGAGGACCCCGCCATCCAGCGTCTCGTGATCCGCGCGGGAGGCGAGGTTGAGCGCGATGGTGGTGGGTTTTCCGTATTGCGCCTCGTATAGCGCGGCCGACCGGCCCGAGGCGTGATAGGCGAGCGCGGGTTCCGCCTCCAGCAGCAAAACCTTGCCCAGCGCGGCCAGATGCGCACCCGCCGACAGCCCCGCAATGCCACCGCCGATGATGAGAAAGTCATGGGTCATGGGGGGATGGGTGGCATGGGGCGGGGGTCGTGGCAAGGGGTGGGGATGGTGGCAAGGGGTGGGGGTGGACGAAAGGCACGGACCAGACCACCGGAGGGCGGCGGGTGGCCGCGGACTGCCGCTGCGCCATCAGGGGTCTTCCCTTTATCGCGCCACATCCGGATGACCTCGATCCGCGCGCTGGCGTCACCAAAGCGGCTGGCCGGGGGGCGGCCATCCGCTGCCCGGGCCGCTGGCGCGGCTGTTCCGGGCGTGGGACCGTTCAGCTGTCTGACACTAACCGCGCCCCTGCATGTTCCATTCAGGTTTCAGGAAGGAAATCAGACCAAGTTCGAGCCCCGCTGACGTGTTCACAGGTAAACCGTTCCAAGTCGACGCTTCAGGTGTAGCGCATAAAAGGCGAAGCCGAACGCCTTTCATAAGTTCCCCTCGCAACTGGGCATTTATTCGGCTGGATGTCCGCTGCCTTTCGTGACCACGCCGGTAGTCGTTCATGCGGGCTCTCAAGGTTCGGTTGCTTATTCCGATATAGACCACGCTCTGGTCGCGTACGATGGCGTAAACACCGGGACGTGAAGGCGGGGTTTCGTCCAATACCGGCTTGCCCTCCTCATCCAACTTGAAATCGCCGACATACTCGAAGCCACGGCGCAGCAAGTATGACCAGTCTCGATCAGGTCGGATCTGGAGGGAGGATTCGCCGATCAATGCCACGGTCGAGGTTGTGACCTTTCGCAGGTCGGGAAATCGTTTGCGCTTCCAATGGCCGTATTGCGTGTTGGCCGTCGACTTGTTGATACCCTCAGCCACGCAGGCTGCCACGACATCCGCCCGTGACGCTGGATTTGTTGCTCCCGCCGTCAAAGCATCCGCAACTTCCCAAATTCGCGCAGTAATCGTTACAGCCATCCCCCCTCACAACATGCTCGGCACCACCAGATCCGGCGGCCTGTGCCCGTCGGCGAAGGTCTTGATGTTGATGATCACCTTCTCGCCCATCTCGATCCGCCCCTCGCGCGTGGCCGATCCCATATGCGGCAAAAGCACGACGTTGGGCAATTCGCGCAGGCGCGGGTTCACCTCGCGGCCCTTCTCGAACACGTCGAGCCCCGCCCCCGCGATCTCGCCCGCGCGCAGCATCCGCGTCAGCGCATTCTCGTCGATGACCTCCCCGCGCGAGGTGTTCACGATCACCGCCTGCGGCTTCATCAGCTTGAGCCGGCGCGCATTCATCAGGTGAAAGGTCGAGGGCGTGTGCGGACAATTCACGCTGATCACATCCATCCGGGAAATCATCTGGTCGAGGCTTTCCCACCACGTCGCCTCCAGCGCCGCTTCGGTATCGGGATGCAGCCTGCGACGGTTGTGGTAGTGCACCTGCATGCCAAAGGCATGGGCCCGCCGCGCGACCGCCTGACCGATCCGCCCCATCCCCAGGATGCCGAGCCTCTTGCCCGCGACGCGCCCCCCCATGAAGGCGGTGGGCGCCCAGCCGTCCCAATTGCCCGATTGCATCACCGCCATCCCCTCGGGCAGGCGGCGCAGAACGGCCAGGATCAGCGCCATCGCCATGTCGGCCGTGTCATCGGTCATCACGCCCGGCGTGTTCGACACCAGGACGCCCCGCTGGCGCGCGGTCGCCACGTCGATGTGGTCGACCCCCGCCCCGTAATTGGCGATCAGTTTCAACCTGTCGCCGGCCTGCGCCAGCATCGTGCCGTCGATCCGGTCGGCGATGCAGGGCACCACCACATCGGCCTGCGCCATCGCGGCCACCAGATCGGCGCGCGACATCGGCGTGTCTTCCTCGCGCAGGCGGACATCGAACAATTCGGTCATCCGCGTCTCGACGATCTCGGGCAACCGTCGCGTCACGACAACACTCAACCGCTGAGCTGGCATCGGACCCTTCCCTCTTCTGGCATTCGGGCGTTTGACGTGACACTCTCAGGTCCGAACCGGGCGCGCAAGCGGCAGGGCCGCCGCAGCCCCGGCTCGGGCGTTCCGACGCACCGGGAAAAAACACGCCCCGACCGACAAGGGGCGGCAGACGGGCAGACAGACCGGGCGGCAGCCCGGACAGGCAAGGGCAGGACAGGCGGGATGCGCAAGACGATGAACCGGCGTGGCCTTCGGGTCGCAGGCATGGCCGTGATCCTTGCGATCGGCAGCGCCGCCATGGCCGAGGTGCCGCAGATCACCCCCGTCCCGCGCCCTCTCGGCCTTGCGCCGGCCGACACGCCCGCGCCCCAGGCGACGGCACCCGCCCCCGATACCAACGCGGCACCCGCCCTCGAAACGGCCCTTGCGCTGGCCGCAGCCGATCCCGCCCCCGCCTCGGCACCGCATGACCCAACCGTGGGTCCGGTCACGGGCTTTCCCCTCCCGCGCTACGTCTCGATCAAGGCGGCCGAGGCGAATGCAAGGCGCGGCCCCTCGCGCAGCCACCGCATCGACTGGGTGTTCCAGCGCCGCGACATGCCCGTGATGATCGTGGCCGAACATGGCCATTGGCGGCGCGTGGTCGACCGCGACGGGGTGGGCGGCTGGGTCCATTACACGCTTCTGTCGGGCGAACGCACCGCCATCGTCGAGGCCGCGCGCCTGCCCCTCTACCAACGCCCCGACACAAGCTCGATGATCCGGGCCGAGGCCGAACGCGGCGTGATCGGCAGCTTGCGCGAATGCCACGGCGATTGGTGCGAGATGGAGGTTGCGGGCTTTCGCGGCTGGGTCGAGGTCAGCGGCATCTGGGGCGTCGACCCCGGCGAAAGCTTCGAGTAAGCCGCCCCGCCGCAGGCCAGCACGAAAGCCGCCCCCATGCCCCCCCACACAACCCCGCTCCCCCGCGCAGCGTTGGCCACGCGGCTGGCCTTTCTGGCGGCGGGTTTCGTCATGGCCTCCTGGGCCCCGCTCATCCCTTTCGCCAAGACACAGGTCGGCGCGACCGAAGGGGTCTTCGGCCTTCTGCTTCTCTGCCTCGGGCTCGGGTCCATCGTGGCCATGCCCCTGACCGGCTATCTCAGCGCGCGGATGGGGGCACGGCCCATGATCCTTCTGGGGGGCTATGGCCTGGTGGCGCTCCTGCCGCTGCTGGTCCTCGCGCCCTCGGTGCCGGTTCTGGCCGTGGCGCTCGCGTTTTTCGGCGCGGCGCTTGGCACCATCGATGTCGCCATGAACGTCCACGCAGCCGAGGTCGAAACCCGCGCCGCGCGGCCCATGATGTCGGGCTTTCACGCGATGTGGAGCGTCGGCGGCATCCTTGGCGCGGGGGGCGTCACCGCGCTGCTCTGGATCGGGGCGACACCGCTTGCGGCAGGGCTGGCGGCCAGCGCGCTGGCATTGGCGATGATGGCCGTGGCGACACCACGCTTCCTGCGCCGGGCGGCGGGCGAGCCGCCGAAACTGGCGCTGCCGCGCGGTCCGGTTCTTCTCCTGGCGCTTCTGGCCGCGATCACCTTCCTGGTGGAGGGTGCGGTGCTCGACTGGGGCGCGCTCCTGATCGTGGCGCGCAACCTGATGGAGCCTGCAGGCGCGGGCCTTGGCTACATGCTGTTCTCGGTCGCGATGACCATCGCGCGGCTGACGGGCGACAGGATCGTGGCCGCCCTGGGCCAAAGGCTTGTCCTGATCCTCGGCGGGCTCACGGCCATCGCGGGCATCGCCCTGACGCTTGCCCCCGGCATGACCTGGGTTGCCTTGCTGGGCTTTGTCCTGATCGGGCTTGGCTGCGCCAATCTCGTGCCCGTGGTCTTCAGCCTCGCGGCGCGGCAACCGGGCATGGCCCCGGGTCTTGCCGTCGCGGCTGTGACCACCACGGGCTATGCGGGCATCTTGCTTGGTCCGGCGCTGGTCGGATTCGTGGCCGAGATCAGCAGCCTTGCCGTGGCCTTTGGCTGCCTTGCCCTCCTGATGCTGGCCTTTCCGGCCCTCGCCCGCCGCATCACCTGAGCGCCCCGTGATGGCCCGCCATGGCCATCGCTTGAAACAATCGCGCAGCCAATCCCGTGACTGCCACGTGAAAATTGCGCCGATCCGCGCCATGCCAGATCACAACGCGCTGTTTTCATTTACTTTTTTAAGGGCGCCCTGATCACGCAGGTCTCGCGCCCTCTCACGGCTGCGTGGGCAACGGGGCCGTGATTGGCGCGTGATCGCTCTGCCTGCGCAAGGTCAGCTTGTCCGCCGGTCGAACGGCGGCCGTAATGCAATCACAAGTGAACCGAAAATCGGGAGCCTTTTCACAATGACCACCGCAACCAAATCCTTCGCCCTGCTGGGGGCCGTCGCCGCCGCCGTCACCGCCACCGGCATGACCGAGGCCCAGGCCCAGGAGCAGGAAAAATGCTACGGCATCTCGCTTGCCGGCGAGAATGATTGCGCCGCTGGCCCCGGCACGACCTGCGCCGGCACCTCGACCGTCGATTTCCAGGGCAACGCCTGGACCTTCGTGCCCGCAGGCACCTGCGCCACGATGGAAGTCGAAGGCGGCCGGATGGGCTCCCTCGAAGCGCTCGACCGCGACCTGCCCGCATAACACCTCGCTCTCCCGGATCCCGCGGCCGGAACCGCGGGATCCCCCCTCACGGATCACAGGCAAACCATGCTCGACACCTCCGCCCCCGCACCCTGCCCGTCGCTGCAGGCATCGGCTACAAGGCGCAGCATTTCACCGGGCTGATGGCCGATCCCGGCCCCGTCGCATGGCTGGAAATCCATGCCGAGAATTACCTGGGCGCAGGCGGCCGCCCGCTCGCGCAACTGCGCGCCCTGGCGGACCATTTCCCCGTCTCGGTCCATGGCGTGGGCCTGTCGATCGGCGGCGAAGGGCCGCTCGATGCCGACCATCTCGCCCGCCTCGCCCACCTCTGCGACTGGCTGCAACCCGCCAGTTTCTCCGAACATCTCGCCTGGTCGACGCATGATGCGGGCTTTCTGAACGATCTTCTGCCCCTGCCCTACACATCCGCCACACTGGCCCGCGTCTGCGACCATATCGACGCGGTGCAAGAGGCGTTGGGCCGCCGCATGCTGCTTGAGAACCCCTCCACCTATCTCGCCTTTGCCGACAGCACGATGGACGAGGTGACATTCCTGTCCGAGATCGCGCGGCGCACCGGCTGCGGCCTCCTCCTTGACGTCAACAATGTCTTCGTCTCGGCCACGAACCAGGGGTGGGATGCGCGCGCCTATATCGACGCCTTCCCGCTCGATGCCGTGGGCGAAATCCACCTCGGCGGCCATGACGAGGATACCGATGACCACGGTCGCCCGCTTCTGATCGACAGCCATGGCCGCGCCGTGGTCGATCCGGTCTGGACGCTCTACGCCCATGTGATCGCGCAGGGCGGCCCCCGCCCCACGCTCATCGAATGGGACAATGACGTGCCCCCCCTCCCCGAACTGATGGCCGAGGCCGCCCGCGCAGCCGCCATCCTGACCCCGGTGGGGGCGGCCAGATGACCCACCAGTCAGGCTTTGCCGCGGCCATTCTCGATCCTGCGTGCCTCACGCCCGAGGGGCTGGTGAACCCCTTCGGCGGGCCTGCGGGCAAACGCTTCGATGTCTACCGCAACAATGTCGCCGTTTCCCTGACCGAGGCGCTGGAAACCGGCTTTCCCACCGTGCGCAAACTCGTGGGGGATGAATTCTTCAAGGCGATGGCAGGCGTCTACCTGCGCGCCAATCCCCCCACCGATCCCCGCCTTGCGCTTTACGGCACATCCTTTCCCGGCTTTCTCGCCCGCTTCGGCCCCGTGGCGCACCTGGCCTATCTGCCCGATGTCGCGCGCCTCGACCTGGGGCTGCGCCAATCCTACCACGCCGCCGATGCCGCGCCCCTCGACACGGGCGGCATGGAGCCTGCCACGGTTCTGGCACAGCGCCCCCGGCTGGCCCCTGCCACGCTCGTCCTGTCTTCCCGCCACCCGGTCCACGGGATCTGGCGGTTCAACACCGATCCCGATGCGCCCCAGCCACCTACGGAACCGCAGGATGTGCTGATCGCGCGGCGTCGCTTCGACCCGGTCCCGCATCTCCTGCCGCCGGGCGGCCTGACGCTCGCCCGCGCGCTCAAGGGGCGGCTGACCCTCTCCGAGGCGATGACCCGCACGCTGGCCGATCACCCCAAAGCCGATATCGCGGCGCTGCTCACGCTTTTCTTCACCTCCGGCGCGTTGACCCTCGACGCCTGACGCCCCCCGAAAGGACCGCCTCCCATGCAGAGACTTGTCGCGCTCCATGCCCGCATCTTCACCGCGCTCGAAACCCATCTCGCCCCGGTGCTTCTGCCGACGCTCGCGCGGTTTCTCTTCGTGGCCGCGCTGTTTCTCTATTACTGGAACGCGGGCCTGACCAAGCTGGGCGAGGGGTTCACGGGCCTCTTCCGGCTCGAGCCGGGCGCCTATGTCCAGATCCTGCCCCGCGCGGTCGAGGCCGTGGGCTATGACCCCTCGGCGCTCGGCCCGCTGGCGCGCAGCGTGGTCCTGTTGGGCACCTGGAGCGAATTTCTTCTGCCGATCCTGATCGCCGTGGGGCTGTTCACGCGGCTCGCAGCGCTTGGCATGACGGGCTTTGTCCTCGTCCAGACATGGGTCGACGTGACCGGCCATGGCGCGGCACTTGGCCAATTCTTCGACCGCCACGCCGATGGGCTGATCGACATCCGCGCCTTCTGGGTCTTTCCCCTGATCCTCCTGGTGCTGAAGGGCGCAGGCCCCCTGTCGCTCGACGCCTGGCTTGCCCGCCGTCAGACGCCCAGCGCCGCCCTGACACCCGCATCCCAGCCAAGGTAAAGCTTACCCCCCGCCGCGATCACGGGCCGCTTCATCAGCGCGGGATGGGCCGCCAGAAGATCCTCGGGCGCGCCCGCGCGCTCGGCCTCGGACAGGCCCTTCCACGTGGTCGAGCGGCGATTGACCAGCGCCTCCCCGAATTCCGCCAGGAACCTTGCCCGCGTCGCGGGATCGAGCGGCTCGGCCCGGATATCCACCAAAACCGCCCCCTGCCCCGCCAAGGCCTTCACCGCCGCCCGGCAGGTATCGCAGGTCTTCAGCCCATAGATCTTCATTCCGCCCTCTTTTTCAGCATCCGCGGCGCAGGCCCACACGCCCTGCGCGAAAACCGGCCGGGACAGCCCCCCGCCCCCGCCCGCGCCGCTTGTTTTTTACATAACGCACGCCATGCTTTCCCATGTGGGGGGGAGGTGCAAGACGCGTATCCTGTCTCCGCGCCCGGGCGGATGTACCCCCCGGGCTCCTGTGGACTTGAGAAGGAAAGACAGACCGATGCCCACTGGCACCGTGAAATGGTTCAACACCACCAAGGGGTTCGGCTTCATCGCCCCCGATGATGGCGGAAAGGACGTGTTCGTCCACATCTCCGCTGTCGAGCGCGCCGGCATGACCGACCTGCCCGACAACACCAAGCTCAGCTACGAGCTGCGCGCCGGCCGCGACGGCCGCGAATCGGCGGTGGAGTTGCAAAAGATCGGCTGAGGCCGGGTATTTCCCCAAGACAGACAGAGGGTGCGCCCCCCGGCGCACCTTTCCCGTTTCGCGGCCCCACGCGCCCCGCAAAACCCCCGCTCTCATCCCGAAGGGTAGGGTGCGCCTTCAGGCGCACCACCCGCCCCGTAGGGTGGGCATTTTGCCCACCATGGTGGGGTAGAACCCCACCCTACGCCTGCCATCCGGTAGGGTGGGTGAAACCCACCAAACGCCCCACCACACGCCCCCCACAAGCCCCCCGACCCATCGCCGACCCGCGGGGCGACGATCCGACGCCCGGACCGCGCGCTTTATGGCGCCAAACCCGGAAGCCCCCTGACCCGCGCGCCCGCGTCACCAAATTGCCGCCCCGGGGGGCGGGTCGGCGATGGTCCGGCGTCCTGCCGACGCTGTTCGGCCCGGGCGGGGATGTAGGGTGGGCATTTTGCCCACCATGGTGGGTTGCACCCACCCTACGGTAACAAAATGAAATAACGAGTGGCCAAACCAATCGCCACTATTGGAGTTAAAACATACCAAAAACCGACTATCGCATAGCCTGCCCGTGAAATGCGCCGATAGCCCTTGTGAACGTCGGAGAAGGCCCTTTTCAAACTCTGCGTTGCACTAAGAAACTGCTGAGCAGCCTCTTCAAGGGCCTTTACATCGGCAGGCGCATCACATGTGCCCGATAAATTTCCCACAAGCTTTTGCTCCGCGTGGGCCGCTTGCTCGGCACTTCTCTTCCACACGTCAAATACTGAAATCCGGTCTCCCACGGTATCCCAACCGCTGTCGACTATTTTACCCTCTGAGACCCAGTTGAAGAAAAAAATCAAATCGCCAAAGAGGTGCAGCGCATAAGATGCAAATGCGTAAATCAGAAGTCCAACGGCAACCCACCAGACCTGATCGGGCGTCAAGTCGCGTAAGCCCAAGCTCCAGCTTTCATCGTTCAAGTCAAAGCATCCCACTGCAAACATGGTTGCAGCGAAAGCCATCAGCCGGAAATGCGCTGCGGCGGTGTTTCTTGAAATCAGCTCTTGTCCTGAAATACGCACAGCAAAACCCTACGAACCGCTAAACAAGACACCTGTTCCGCTTATGGAACCCATTTCTGAGCTACTTGGGTTCAATTGACACCCCTCACCCAAACACCTCCACGAACTCCCGCCATTCCCCCTTGCTCATGCCCGATGTCTCCTGCGTCACGGCCTCCCCCGCCAGGCGCCGCCGGATCACCTCGACCCCCTTGGCGCTGACCGACACGCCGCCCATCCGGTAATCGGCGAATGCCGCATAGGCCAGCGGCACCCAATCGGCCACCAGCTTGCACATCAATTCCGCATAGACCCGGATTTCATACTGCGCATGGGCATCGGCCCTCAGCCGCAGGAAATGGAACAGGTTGTGCAGATCGGTCTTCCAATACCATTGCGTGTAGACATTGGCGGGCAGGTTCATCCGCGCCAATTCGCGCGCCAGCCCCTGCTGGCCGTCTTGTGACAGCATCGCCTCGTAATGGTCATAGGCCCGCATCGCATCGCCCTTGAGCATCTCGAGCACCCGGGCGGCCTCCGCCCCTTCCAGCACCGCCCCCCGGCCCTGGTTGTTCACCGTCGATTGCGCCGCCAGCTGACCCGGCTCGGGGATGTAGAATTCCCGGTCCAGGATCGAATACCGCGCCGAATATTCGTTCACATTGGCCGTCCGGTGCCGGATCCATTGCCGCGCCACGAAAACCGGCAATTTGACGTGGAACTTGACCTCGCACATCTCGAACGGCGTCGAATGCCAATGCCGCATCAGGTAGCGGATCAGCCCCTCGTCATTCGACACATGCTTGGTGCCCGCCCCGTAGCTGACGCGGGCGGCCTGCACGATGGCGCTGTCATCGCCCATGTAGTCGATCACCCGGACGAACCCGTGATCCAGAACCGGATGGGCGGTGTAAAGCTGCGCCTCCATGCCCTCGCTGACGGCGCGCAGCGTGGGGCGCGCGCTGGCGCGGGCGGCGTCGATCTCGGCCTGGGCTTCTTGGGTGAGGGGCATGGGGCCACTCCTTCCTGTCTGGGGTCTCTTGCGGGGCGAACCCCTACATCTTGCATCACCGACCCGCCATGCCGCAAGATAAAGGGGGCAACCGGCGGTGCATTTACCCACAGGAAATTTACCGCCCCCCGGGGCTGTCACCCGCGCGGCCCCGCGTTAGACTGTGCCCAACCACGACGAAAGGGACGAGGAAACATGACGCTCAAATACCTGCACACGATGGTCCGGGTAAAGGATCTGGAGGCGTCGATGGCCTTCTACCGCCTGCTCGGGCTCGAGGAAACGCGCCGCACCGACAATGACAAGGGCCGCTTCACGCTGGTCTTCATGGCCCCTCCGGGCCAACCCGAATGCCCGGTCGAACTGACCTGGAACTGGGATGGCGATGACGGCCTGCCGTCCGACAGCCGCCATTTCGGCCATCTCGCCTACCGGGTGGGCGATATCTACGCGGTCTGCCAGCACCTGATGGACAATGGCGTGACCATCAACCGCCCGCCGCGCGACGGCTACATGGCCTTCGTCCGCTCGCCCGACAATGTCTCGATCGAATTGCTGCAAGAGGGCGAGGCGCTCGCCCCGGCCGAGCCCTGGGCCTCCATGCCCAACACGGGCCATTGGTGATCCGCGGGGCGGCATTGGCGCTTGCGCTGGCCATGGCGGGCCCCGCCGTGGCGCAGGACCAGTGCCGCCTTGCGCTTTTGCTGGGCGTCGATGTCTCGGCCTCGGTCGATCCGTCCGAATACGTCCAGCAGACCTCGGGCCTCGCCGCGGCCCTCATCGCCCCCGAGATCGTGGAGGCCTTCCTCAACGGCCCGGGACCCGTGGCGCTCTCGATCTTCGAATGGTCGGGCCGCTTCCAGCAGGACCTGGTCCTCGACTGGACCCTCGTCACCTCCGAGGCGGATCTGACCCGCATCGCCGAACGCGTCGCCCGCCAACAGCGCCGCCACCAGGATTTCCCCACCGCACTCGGCTACGCGCTGGGATATGCGGCAGGCCATTTCGCCAGCGCGCCGCCCTGCCTCTTCCAGACCATCGACATCTCGGGCGACGGGATGAACAACGACGGCTTCGACCCGGCGGCGGCTTACGAACATTTCCCCTTCGAGGGCATCACCGTCAACGCGCTGGCCATCGGCGGCGCCTCGCGCGGGATCGAGGAGTATTTCCTGACCGAGGTCATCCGCGGCCCCGGCGCCTTCGTCGAATATGCCGCAACCCATGACGATTTCGCCGAAGCCATCCGGCGCAAGCTCGAACGCGAATTGCGGGTGATGATCCTGGGCGGCCTTGCCCTTCCGACAGGCCAACTCCCCCGTTAGAGCCCGCCCGCGTTCATTCGCAGTCACGCGCCGCACTCCAACCTTTTGATGTCGCATGTCCGGGGAGCGCAAAACCGGTTCCCACTTTTGCGCGACATGCTCTAACCCCGCATCAAGGTCGATGCGCGCCCTCCCCTTCATCTTGGCCAAAAAACTCAAGGCAAGCCCCCTCCACCTGCCGATACGCGTGAGATGGCATCCGTAGGGTGCGCCTTCAGGCGCACCACCCCAATTCTCAAACGCCTGTCACGGCGCACCGCCCCCACCAAACCCGACACACCAACCGCCCCCTCAAACCGGCAGCGCCGCCAACCCCACGCGCCGCCCCTCGGACAAGAGCACGTTATACGTCCGGCAGGCCGCAGGGCTCGCCGCGATCTCGACCCCCAGCCCCGCCGCCTCCAGCGCGGCCCGCAGCTCGCGCGGGATCTGCGCGATCTCGGCCCCCGTGCCGACAAAGATCACGTCGATCTCGCCTGCCGCCGCGACCAGCCGCGCCACATCGCCATATCCGCCCCAAACCGTCACGCCCGAGGGCAGGATGATCACCGCCCCCTCCACGATCTCTCCGCCCACGCGGAAAAACCCCGGCCCATAGCCATCCACCGGGCGGCTGTCGTCGAATGTCACCTCGTTCATGCGCATCGCGGCCTCCTTTCCGTCACGTCCAGACCGGCAATCCGACCAGCGCCGAGGCCGCGATGATCGCATAGGCCACGCGCCGATAGATCGCCTCGGCCCCGGGATCGAACAGCGCCTGCCCGATCCGGTTGCCCACAGCATAGGGCAGCACCAGCAAAAGACCCAGCCACAGCGCCTCGGGGCGCAACAGCCCCTGCACCCACAGGTGCGGCAGCAACAAAAGCGCGGAAAAGGTCAGAAAGACCAGCGTATTGGCCCGCGTCACCGCCGCCGGCGCGCCGGCGCCAAGGTTGAACAGGATCACCACCGGCCCCGTCAGGCCCGTGGCCCCGCCCACGATCCCGGTCGCAGCCCCGACCCCCAGCCGCGCCACGGGTCTCGGCGCCGCCCGCATCCGCCAGCCCGCAATCAATGCCGCCAGCGTCACCAGGACGACCCCCGACACCGCCCAGCGGATGGCGATCTCGTCGCCCACCCGCAACACCCAGACCCCCAAGGGAAAGCTCACCATCGCCGCCAGCAGCAATTGCCCCAGCGCGCGCTTGTCCGTCTGGCCAAAGGCGCGCGGCACCACCGTGACGAGCGAGGACAGCGCCGACACCGAGAAAGCCGCCACCGCCAGTTCGGGCGGCACCAAGGCCACCGCCACCGGCAAAAAGACCAGCGCCGCGCCAAAGCCCGCAAAGCCGAAGACCAGCCCCGCCACCATCACCGCGCCGAGCAATCCCCAAAGCCCCGGCAGCGCCAGCGCCGCCGAAAACCCCTCAGGCATCGATGTTGGAAAACTGCGTGCCCGATTTCTGGTCGGGCTTGGACCAATCCCGCTTCACCCCGATCATCAGAACGATGTTCTTGGCCACGAAGATCGAGGAATAGGTCCCCACGATCACACCCCAGAAGATGGCGAAAACAAAGCCCCGGATCACGTCGCCCCCCAGCACCATCAGCGCCAGAAGCGCCAAAAGCGTCGTGCCGCTGGTCATCAGGGTCCGGCTCAGCGTCTCGTTCGCCGACAGGTTCATCACGTCCTGCAGCGCGCGGGTCTTGTACTTGATGAGGTTCTCGCGCAGCCGGTCAAAGATCACCACCGTATCGTTGATCGAATAGCCCACGATGGTCAAAAGCGCCGCGATGGTGGCCAGGTCGAACCGGATCTGGAGCAGGCTGAACACCCCGATCGTCAGCACGATGTCATGGATCAGCGCCGCCACCGCGCCGACCGAAAACTGCCATTCGAACCGCAGCCAGATATAGACCAGGATCGCGCCCAGCGAGGCCAGAACCGCCAGGATCGCGGTCTGGATCAGCTCGCCCGACACCTTGGGCCCCACCGATTCCACGCTGGGAAATGTCATCGCCGGATAGACGCTCCGCAGCGCGTCTTGCACCGCCGCGATGGTCGCGGGCGTCACGCTTTCCTCGCCATCCTGCGCCTGGATGCGGATCATGGCCACGTTTTCATCCGGGCCGAATGTCGGGTCGAACACCTCCGTGATCGACACATCGCCGAGCTCCAGCGCCTCCAGCGCCGCGCGATAGGCCCCCACATCCACGGGCTCGCTGCTTTCCGTGCGGATCGTCGTGCCGCCCAGGAAATCGATGCCGAAATTCAGCCCCATCGCGAACCAGATGCCCAAGGACAGCACCATCGCCACGACCGATGCGCCAAATGTCAGCCGCGCATGTTTGAAGAAATCGATATTCGTCTGTTCGGGGACAAGGCGCAGGCGCATGGGATCAGACCTCGATTGTCTTGGGGCGGGCCCGGTCGAACCAGGTCACGATGATCAGACGGGTGACATAGATCGCGGTGAAGACCGAGGTGATGATCCCGATCCCCAGCGTGACCGAGAAGCCCCGCACAGGGCCCGAACCCAGAACGAACAGGATCACGGCGATCAAAAAGGTCGTCAGGTTCGCATCGACGATGGCCGACAGCGCGCGGCTATAGCCCAGCTCGATGGCGCGCGCCGGGCCCTTGGCCGTCTTCAATTCCTCGCGGATGCGCTCGAAGACCAGCACATTGGCATCCACCGCCATGCCGATGGTCAGAACGATCCCCGCGATGCCGGGCAGGGTCAGCGTGGCCCCGATCAGGCTCAAGACGCCAAAGATCAGCCCCACGTTCAACACCAGCGCAACCGAGGCAAAGACCCCGAACAAGCCGTAGCTCAACACCATGAAGACCAGCACGGCCGCAAAGGCGACCAGCGCCGCGATCTCGCCCGCCTGGATACTGTCCGCACCCAGTTCCGGGCCGATGGTCCGTTCCTCCAGGAACACCATTTCCGCAGGCAGCGCGCCCGCGCGCAGCAACACGGCCAGCTCGGTCGATTCCGCCACCGTGAAATTGCCCGTGATCTGGCCCGAGCCGCCCGTGATCGCCGACCGGATCACCGGGGCGGACACGACCTCGTTGTCCAGCACGATGGCAAAGGGCGCGCCGATATTGGCCGCCGTGTAATCGCCGAAATCCCGCGCGCCCGACGGGTTGAACCGGAAGGTGACGGCCGGTTGCCCGGTTTGTTGGTCAAAGGCCGGCTGGCTGTCGACCAGATCATCCCCCGTCACCACGGGCGTCTGTTCCAGCACGTAGAACGCGCCCGGCTCGTCCATCGACGGCAACAGGATCTCGCGCGCATCGACACGCGCCTCGGGATCGGTGGTGCGGCGGACGACCGGGTGGAATGTCAGCCGCGCCGTGGTCCCGATCAGATCCTTCAATTCCTGCGCCGATCCGATGCCCGGCACCTGGATCAGGATCCGGTCCGCGCCCTGCCGCTGGATCGTGGGTTCGCGCGTGCCCGCCTCGTCGACGCGGCGGCGCACGATCTCGACCGATTGCTGCATGGTCCGGTCATCCGTCGCCTGCCGCTCGGCCTCCGACAGGGTGACGATCACCGTATCCGTCTCGCCCCGCACCTCGAGCGTGGGGGCCGCGATCCCGGTCAGGCCCACGACGGGCGTGGCCAATTCGCGCACGGCCGCGACGGCGGCGGCGATCCCCGCAGGCTCGCTGATGCGCACATGCAATTCGCCCGCCGGGGCATCTTGCCGCCGGATCGTGCCGACCTGGTCGCGCACATCGCGCAGCGCATCGCGGACATCGGGCCAAAGCCCGTCCATCCGCGCCTCGTAGACATCCGCGACCTGCACCTCGGCCAACAGATGCGCACCCCCCCGCAGATCGAGACCCAGGTTCACCAGCGTCGAGGGCAGGAAATCGGGCCAAAGCGCCCGGTCGGCCTCCAGCGCTTCGGTGCTGGCCCCCGTCGCCTCGATGGCGGCCACGGCGTCATTGTGCCGCTCGACCCGGTCATAGAACAGGTTGGGCATGGCGAGCGACAGGCCCGCCAGCACCACGACAACGATCATCAGCCGGTTCCACAGCGGGATCTGCAACATCGCTCAGGGCCCTTTCCGAAGCTCCGGGTCCGACGGGGCGCGCGCGGCGGCGCCCCTGCCGGGATCAATCGTTTGCGGCGGCGGGCTCGGTCTTGGAGCGGACCTGCGAAATGGTCGGGCGCACGACGCGCACCTTCACGCCGGTCGACAGTTCGACCTCGACCTCGGCGTCATCCTTGACCTTGGTGATCTTGCCGATCAGCCCGCCCGCGGTCACGATCTCGTCGCCCCGGCGCAGGGCCGCGATCATCGCCTGATGCTCCTTCACCTTCTTCTGCTGCGGACGGATCAGCAGGAACCACATGATCACGAAGATCAGGATAAGGGGGACGAACTGGGCGAAAGCTTCCATGGTCAGACGCGGTCCTTCTTGGCGGATCGATATGGCGGATGAGGCGCGCGGCAGCGCGGCCCCGTCGAAATTCGGCGCACCCTACTTTCGGGTCGGAGCGAAGGCAAGGCGCGCCAGCCGTAGGGTGGGCAATCTGCCCACCACCACGCCACCAAACCCCTCCCCAAAAACCCTTGCCCCACACCCCCTCCGCCCCCACACCCCCGCACCAACCCATCCCAAACCGCCCCTCTCCGTGCGCCCATCGGTAACGCCTGATGCACGACGCCTTCCCTACCGCTTCCCGACGCTTTCCCTACGGCACCACCGCCCCCTTTCCCCCCGCCCCCCGCTCTGGCATACCCCGGCCCGAGACAGCGCCAGACGAGGGCCCCATGCACGACATCCGCGCCATCCGCGACAATCCCGCAGCCTTCGATGCGGGCCTCGCCCGCCGGGGTCTGCCCCCGCAATCCGCCGACATCCTGTCGCTCGACGAAGCGCGCCGCGCCTGCATCCTCGCCTCCGAAACCGCGCAGGCCGACCGCAATACCGCCAGCAAGGACGTGGGCGCCGCCAAGGCCCGTGGCGACGCGGCGGAATTCGAACGCCTCCGCGCCCTTGTCTCTGAAAAGAAAGACGAAATCGCCCGGCTGGAGGATGAGGCCAAGGACAAGGACGCAGCCCTCCGCGACCTTCTCGCCACCATCCCGAACCTGCCCGCCGAGGACGTGCCCGATGGCGCGGACGAGGCCGACAATGTCGAGATCAACCGGTGGGGAACCCCCCGCGCCTTCGACTTCCAGCCCCGCGAACACTTTGAAATCAAGGGCGTTTCCCATGGTCTCGACTTCGAGACGGCGGCGAAACTCTCGGGCTCGCGCTTCGTCGTCCTGACAGGCGCCGTGGCCCGCCTGCACCGCGCGCTGTCGCAATTCATGCTGGATATTCATACACTTGAGAATGGCCTGACCGAGGTGAACGGCCCCGTTCTCGTGCGTCCCGAAACCATGTTCGGCACCGGCCAATTGCCCAAATTCGGCGAAGACAGCTATGAGACGACGAACGGCTGGTGGCTCATCCCCACCTCCGAAGTCTCGTTGACCAATATCGTCGCAGGCGAAATCCTCGACGAGGCCGATCTGCCCAAGCGCTTCACCGCCCATTCGCTCTGCTTCCGCTCCGAGGCCGGATCGGCCGGTCGCGACACGGCGGGCATGTTGCGCCAGCACCAGTTCGAAAAGGTCGAGATGGTCTCGATCACCCATCCCGACCACTCCGACGCCGAACAGAAACGCATGCTCGGCTGCGCCGAAGGTATTCTTGAACGCCTTGAAATTCCTTACAGAACCGTGGTGCTCTGCACCGGCGACATGGGCTTCGGCGCGCGCCGCACCTATGACATCGAAGCCTGGCTGCCGGGGCAGGACACCTATCGCGAGATCAGCTCCGTCTCGACCTGCGGCGATTTCCAGGCGCGCCGGATGAACGCCCGCTTCCGCCCAACCGGCGGCGGCAAGCCGGAATTCCTGCACACGCTGAACGGCTCCGGCCTCGCCGTCGGGCGCTGCCTGATCGCGGTGGTGGAAAACGGCCAGCAAGCCGATGGCTCGGTCCTTCTGCCCAAGGCGCTTCATCCCTACATGGGGGGCAAGACCCGCATCACGCCCGAGGGACAGCTTGACTGATCTGGAACATCCCGACGACCCGCAAGACAGCGCCAAGCTCAAGGCGGTGCTGCTCGTCGTCGCCGCACTGGCCTTTGTCGTCTCGCCGCTGATTTCGCAGCCTTTTACCGGCTTCAACCCGGCGCAGCTGCCGATCCCGGTGGATGATCCGCCGATCCAGCCCGCGGGCTATGCCTTTTCGATCTGGGGCGTGATCTATCTCTGGCTGCTCGGCTCGGCGGGCTACGGACTGATCCGCCGCGACACCGCGCCCGATTGGGACCGGGGCCGCTGGGGCGCTTTCATCAGCCTCGCCATCGGCGCGAGCTGGATCGCCGTCGCCCTCAGCGCCCCCGTCATGGCCACGATCCTGATCTGGCTGATGCTCGGCGGCGCGCTCTGGGCGCTGGCCCGCGCGCCCGCCCGCGACCGGGGGTGGAACGCGCTGCCCTTGGGGCTTTACGCAGGCTGGCTCACCGCGGCCTCCTGCGTGGCGACGGGGACCGTCGTCATGGGCCACGGCTGGGGCAGCCCCGAGGCGCTCAGCTGGGTCATGCTCGGCGTGGCGCTCGCGCTCTCGGTTTGGCTGACCCTGCGGCTGCGCACGCCCACCTATCCCATCGCCGTCGCATGGGCGCTCATCGGCATCCTTGCGGCCAATGGCGCAAGCGCCTTCGGCCTTGCCGCAGGCCTCGGAGCCCTCATCCTCCTCGCGCTCGGTTTTCGCCAATTGCGCGCCTGACCCCCACTTCTCTGTTTCAAAAATATCCCGGGGGAGCCCGGAACGGGCGGGGGCAGAGCCCCCTTCTGCCGCCTCCCGCTTGCCGCGCTGGTCCCCAGCCGCTAGACCCGGGATGAGGCCCCGACACCCGGCAGGACGATCCCATGCGCATCCTCATCACCAATGACGACGGCATCAACGCCCCCGGCCTCAAGGTGCTCGAAGCCATCGCCGCCGAGATCGCGGGACCCGCAGGCGAGGTCTGGACCGTCGCACCCGCTTTCGAGCAATCGGGCGTCGGGCATTGCATCTCCTATGTCCATCCCACGATGATCGCCGAACTGTCCCCCCGTCGCTTCGCGGCCGAAGGCTCGCCCGCCGATTGCGTGCTTGCGGGTCTTTATGACGTGATGCGCGACAGCCCGCCCGATCTGGTCCTGTCCGGTGTCAACCGGGGCAACAACGCGGCCGAGAACGTGCTGTATTCCGGCACCATCGGCGGCGCGATGGAAGCGGCCCTGCAGGGCCTGCCCGCCATCGCACTCTCGCAATATTACGGGCCCGGGAACCTGACGCTCGACAACGGGTTCGAGGCCGCCCGCACCCATGGCGCTGCGGTGATCCGCAAGCTTCTGGCCAATGGCCATTGGGACGAGGATGACTACCGCGTCTTCTACAACGTGAATTTTCCGCCCCTGCCCGCCGATGGGGTGCTGGGGACGCGGGTCACGACCCAAGGATTCCGGCGCGAGACGCGCTTCGGGGTGGAACCCCATGTCGCGCCCAACGGGCGGCGGTTTCTCTGGATCAAGGGCGGGCGGCAGGATGTTCCGACCGAACCTGGCAGCGACGCCCATGCCAATCTTTCGGGCTACATCTCGGTCACGCCGATGCGCGCCGACCTGACCGCCCATGATCGTCTCGACGCCTTGAGGGCCGCGCTGGAATGACGCCCGAAGACGCCACGCGCAAGATGCAGTTCCTGTTCCAGCTGCGCCAGAAGGGCGTGACCGACAGCCGTGTCCTGAAAGCGATGGAGGCGGTCGACCGCGGGGCTTTCGTGCAGGGGCATTTCTCGGCCCGTGCCTATGACGACATGCCCTTGCCCATCGCGTCGGGCCAGACGATCAGCCAGCCATCGGTGGTGGGGCTGATGACACAGGCGCTGAACGTGCAGCCGCGCGATACGGTGCTCGAGATCGGGACAGGCTCGGGCTACCAGGCGGCGGTTCTGGCGGAACTTGCGCGCCGCGTCTACACGATCGACCGCTTCCGCAACCTGACCCGCGAGGCGGAGGCGCGTTTTGCAGCTCTTGGCCTGAGCAATGTCACCGTGCTAACGGGCGACGGCAGTTTCGGCCTGCCCGACCAGGGGCCTTTCGATCGCATTCTCGTCACGGCAGCGGCCGAGGACCCGCCGGGGCCGCTTTTGCAGCAGCTCAAGCCGGGCGGGATCATGGTCCTGCCCGTGGGCCAGTCGGATGCCGTGCAAAGCCTGATCAAGGTCACGCGCCGCGCGGATGGCTCGGGCTTCGACTATGACGAGATCATGAATGTGCGTTTCGTGCCGCTGATCGACGGTGTGCCGCGCGATTGAGCGCCTGCAAATGGCCGCTTTCGCGCAATGGGGTTTATCCGGGCCCCGGTTTCGATGTAGACAATCAGGCAAGACAAGACCCCCGGAACGCGGGGCCGTAACAGGTGAAGGCCGACACGCAGACCGGCCCATAAGTTGAGGAAGACCCGAGCGATGCCGCGCGCCCATCTGATCGTCCTTGGCCTGTGCCTGCCTGTTCTTGCAGGCTGTGTCACCTCGGACCTCGATTTCGACCTGCGCCCCGACCGCATCTCGACCCGTGGGGCGGTGACCACCGAACCGCGCCCGGAACCGGATGCCAACGGGCTGATCACCTATGAAAGCTACCAGGTCGCCGTCGCGCGCCGGGGCGACACGGTTGCCAGCGTCGCCACGCGCATCGGCATGGACCCCGAGGAACTGGCACGGTTCAACGGGCGACAGGCCACCGATGTGCTGCGGCCCGACGAGATCCTCGCCCTTCCCCGTCGCGTGACGCCGGGCACGGCGCCGGGCGGCCGGGACATCGCCGCCATCGCCTCGGGCGCGATCGAGGCCGCCGAGGCGCGCGCGGGCACGACGGGGACAAATCCGTCGCTCACGGTGCAGGACGGCGCGGAACCGGTGCGCCACCGCGTGGCCCGCGGCGAAACCGCCTATTCCATCGCGCGGCTCTACAGCGTGTCGGTGCGGTCGCTTGCGGAATGGAACGGGCTGGGTCCGGACCTGACCGTGCGCGAGGGGCAATACCTGATCATCCCGCTGGTGATCGAGGAGGCTTCGGCCCAGGCTTCCAGCCCGACACGGCCGGGAACGTCGGTGGCACCCTTGCCCCCCTCGTCGGCGACACCGCTGCCCGAGCCGATCCAGCAGGCCACGCTTCCCGAACGGGGCACAACGCCCGCACCGGCCCCTGCCCAACCCACCCCGCAAGCGGCACCTTCGGCACGGCTCATCCAGCCCGTGTCCGGCAATATCATCCGTCCCTACGGACGCGGCAACGAAGGCATCGACATCGGGGCTGCGACAGGCACGGCCGTGCGTGCGGCCGGCGACGGCGAGGTGGCGGCGATCACGCAAGACACCGACCAGATCCCGATCCTTGTCGTGCGCCATCCCGATGGGCTGCTGACGGTCTATGCCAATATCCGCAACATCACCGTTGCGCGCGGCGACCGCGTGACCCAGGGCCAGACCATCGCCGAGGTCGGACCGGGCGAGCCGTCCTTCCTGCATTTCGAGGTGCGGCGCGGCTTCGAGGCGGTGAACCCGACCCAATACCTGCCCTAACGCGTCCTAGGGGCTGCGCGCTGCAAGACGCGGGTGACGGCGGCAAGCGCCGGTGCGACTCGGCGCGCGACCTGCCAGGACAACGGTGTCTCGACCCGCACGTGCGGGTTCAGATCGACAAGCCGCCCGGAAGCGATCAGTGGCGCGACAAGCGTTTCGGGGTTCACGCCCCATCCCATGCCCGCCAGCCCGGCCTCGGTGATGGCATGGGTCGACCCGATGTAATGGGTGGGCAGGATCACCCGCGCGCCTGTCGCCATCTCGGCCCAAGCCTTTTGCAGACGGTCCTTGCGGTTGAAGGTCAAGGCGGGCGCATGCGCGAGCGCTTCGAGCGTCACGCCATCGGGAAAATGACGCGCCACGAAGTCGGGCGCGGCAAAAGCGATATAGCGCAGATGCCCCAAGGGCAGCGCGTCGCATCCCGGCACGGGCCTGTCCGAGGCGGTTATGGCACCCGCGACCTCGCCCGCGCGCAAGAGATCGGCGGAATGGTCCTGATCGTCGACCACCAGATCGAACAAAACCCCCTCGACTGCCGCAAGCGCCGGGATGACCCATGTGGCCAGACAATCCGCCGTCACGGCAATCCGCAGCGGCGCGTCCGGCGCGGGCAGACCCAGATCGCGCAAAAGATCCCGTTCCAGAAGGCCAAGCGCCTCGGCATGGACCATCAGGCGGCGACCGGCATCTGTCGGGGCGGCGGGGCGCGTGCGCAGGATGAGCGCGGTTCCGAGGTTTTCCTCAAGACCCCTGATACGCTGCGACACGGCCGATTGCGTAACCCCCAGAAGTGCTGCCGCCCCGTCAAAGGACCCTGCCCGGATGACGGCGGAAAAGGCGGCGAGGGCGGCACGGTCAATCATAAGTCATGCTTATCTTGATTCATAATTATGCGCTAGACCGATGCATTTGGACGCCTTAGCCAGACCTGCGTCGCGAATGGAGCTGCCATGACCACCGCCCTTGTCGCAGGCTTCGCCCTGTCCCTGTCGCTCATCCTCGCCATCGGGGCGCAGAACGCATTCGTGCTGCGCCAGGGATTGCGGCGGGCCCATGTGGGGGCGGTCGTGGCCGTCTGCTGCCTGTCCGAGGCGATCTTGATCTTTTCGGGTGTCGCGGGCTTTGGGGCCATCGCCACGCGCGCGCCCTGGGCGATCGAGGCGATGCGCTGGGGTGGCGCGGGGTTTTTGGTGATTTACGGCCTCAGAAGCCTGCGCGCGGCCTGGACCGAGACAGGCGCGCTCGACACCGGCAACGGGGCGGAACAAAGCCTGCGCACCGCGCTTGGAACGACGCTGGTCCTGACCTGGGCCAATCCGCATGTCTATCTCGATACGGTCGGCCTGATCGGGGCGGTCGCGGCGACCTATGGGACCGAGAGATGGGCCTTTGGCAGCGGGGCGCTTGCGGCTTCGGTCCTGTTCTTTGTGGCACTTGGATACGGGGCGCGGCTGCTCGCCCCTGTCTTTGCACGGCCTGCGGCCTGGCGCGCGCTCGACGGTATCGTGGGCGTGACGATGCTGGCCCTGGCGGTCAAGCTTGGCCTTGGTGCGTGAACCGCTGGACACGCCCTGACGGCTGCGCCATGTCACGTGCATGGCAGCCCCGACCGACAGTCCCAGCCTGACCGCAAGACCGGCCGCGCGGCCCGTTGCGGGCATCCTTTGGATGATCCTGACCGGGCTTTGCTTTGTCGCCGTCACCGCCAGCGTCAAGATGGTGGGCACCCATGTTCCCGCCGGGCAATCGGCCTTTTTGCGCTATGCGCTGGGTCTGGTGTTCCTGATCCCGATGTGGCCCGCCGTGCGCGCCGCCGTGATCGACAGGCGGACCTGGGCCCTGTTCGGGATACGGGGGCTGTGCCATGCGGTGGCCGTGATCCTGTGGTTCTTCGCCATGGCGCGCATCCCCATCGCGGATGTCACGGCGCTGAACTACCTGAACCCGATCTACGTGATGCTCTTGGCCGTCGTTCTTCTGAAAGAACGGCTGGGGCCATGGCGGATCGGCGCGGTTGTGGTGGCGTTCCTGGGCACATTGGTGATCGTGCGCCCCGGCTTTCGCGAGATCGACATCGGCCATCTGGCCATGCTGTTCACCGCGGTCTTCATGGCCGGCAGCTATTTCATGGCAAAGCTGCTGTCGGACCGCGCGCGACCTGAGGTCGTGGTTTTCATGCTCTCGGTCGTCGTGCCTGCGGTGCTTTTGCCCTATGCGCTGGCGGTCTGGGTCCCCATCGGCTGGCGCGAACTGGGCTGGCTGTCGCTGACCGCGATGTTCGCCACGGCGGGGCATTACACGATGACGCTGGCCTTCACCAAGGCACCGCTGACGGTGACGCAACCGGTCACCTTCCTGCAGCTGATCTGGGCGACGCTTCTGGGTGTCGTGATCTTTGGCGAGGCGGCGGATGTCTTTGTCATGCTGGGCGGCGCGATGATCATCGCGGCCATCAGCGTCGTGACATGGCGCGAGGCGCGGCGCAAAAAGGCGATCACACCGCCGCCGGATGCACCCGCAACCTGAGTTTGCGTTTTTCCTTTCGCCTGCAAATTGTGCAGTGCTGCACTCTCCCGCACATGGGGGGATCAAAGCGCGTTGCCGCAGCGCGGCGATCGGCGCTCTGTCATTTCGAATTAACCTTCATCGGGCGTTCTATGGCCAAGAGCGGAGGGATACATGACACTGGAAGCACTGATCTTCGGGGGAATCGGCACCTTGGCCGAGGTCGCCGAACTGGACCGCGCGGCGTGGAACGCGGCGTTCCGGGCGCATGGGATAAGCTGGAACTGGTCATGGGACACCTATGCCGAGCTGATGCGGCCGGGCGGTGACCGGCAATTGGCGGCACGCTATGCCGCCCATCTGGGCGAGAGCGTGGATGCCGATCTTCTGGACCATACCCATCAGAACCATTTCGCCACCATGCTGGCGGGGGGCGTGCCGCTGCGCCCCGGCGTGGCGCGGGTGATGAACTGGGCCGCGCGGGGCGGGGTCAAGCTGGCGCTGGTCAGCCGGTCCGACATGGAACCCGTGCGCGCGCTGTTGATGGCCACGGCGCGCGCGCGCGGTGGCGTGCCCTTCGATGTCGCCATCTTGCGGGGGGATGTGACGCGCATGGCCCCCGACCCCGAAGCGATGGAGGCGGCCTTGATCGCGCTGAACCTCGGGCCGGCACGCGCGCTGGCCATCGTGGACACGCCTGTCGCCCTGCACGCCGCCCGCGACGCGGGCCTGCGGACCCTGGCCTTCCCCGGACGGCTGGCAGAAACCGAGCCCGAGGATTTCGAGGGGATGACGATTGCCCATGCCCTGGGGCCGGAGGCGCTGATTTCTGCCTGGCGCGGCGAAAGCCGGGAGGCTGCGGAATGAGCGGGGCGGGTTGATCTGGCTCAAAGCCCGCAGGGGGACCGGCGGCCTAGTGTCCATGCGAACACATGGACCACAGGCAAGGAGACCCGCATGTCGCATACCCCCCATGAACTGGCCGAGGAATTCCCCCAGCACGCCGACAAGATCCACGACCTGAAAACGACCGACGCGCATTTCGCGCGCCTGTTCGAAGCCTATCACGACGTGAACCGCGCCGTGCATCGGGCCGAAAGCGGGGTGGAACCGGTCGACGATTTCACCGATCAGAAAATGCGCAAGGAACGCATGACGCTCAAGGATCAGATCGCGACGATCCTGTCCAAGGATTGATAATGCCTCGGGTCGTGCGCCCGAGCGCGCGCGACCCGCTTACCCTTCGGCCGGGCCTTCGACATGGGCCTGGAACCGTTCAAAGAACTGGTCGGCCATGCGGGTTGCGAAACTGTCGACCAGACGCGAGCCAAGCTGCGCGATCTTTCCGCCGACCTTTGCCTCCACATCGTAATGCAGATCGGTTCCGCCCCCCTCGGCATCACTGAGACGGACCACCGCGCCGCCCTTGGCAAAGCCCGCGACACCGCCCTTGCCCTCGCCCGAGATCGTGTAGCCTTCGCCCGGAACCACGTCGGACAGCGTCACCTCGCCCTTGAAGGTCGCCTTGACCGGGCCGACCTTCTGCGTGACGACGGCGGCGAAACCCTCTTCGGGGGAACCCGTCAGTTCCGAACAGCCGGGGATGCAGGCCTTGAGCACCTCGGGGTCGTTCAGCGCGGCCCAGACCGTCATCCGATCTGCCGCGATGGTGCGGGTTGCATGCATTTCCATGGTCGGTGTCCTCCGTGCCGATGGGGTCAGGATTAGGGGCCGGGGGCGGGCGCGTCAACGCCCGATCTCGTAGGGCAGCGTCCCGCGCCGGTTGGGGTCCACCACCAGATGCCGCTCCAGGGGCGGCACGGCGCGCTGGTGGCATTGGGCGCGGTCACAGATCCGGCACGATATCCCGATGGGCTGGAACGCGCTGTCGCGGTCCAGGTCGAGCCCGTCGGCATAGACCAGATCGGCGGCATGTTTCACCTCGCACCCCAGCGAGATGGCGAAGCGGCGCGTGGGCGTGCCCCATGCCCCGCCCGATTTCGACACGTCGCGGGCGATGATGACATAGCGCATCCCGTCCGGCGTTTCGGCCAGTTGGCGCAGGAAACGGGTGGGTGTCTCGAAGGCCTGATGCACGTTCCACAAGGGGCAGGCCCCGCCGAAACGGGCGAATTGCAGGCGCGTCGCGGAATGGCGCTTGGTCACGGTCCCCGCCTGATCGACGCGGGCGAAGAAGAAGGGGATGCCCTTTGCCCCCGGTCTTTGCAGCGTGGACAGGCGATGGGCCACCTGTTCGATGGAGGCGCCGAACTGGATCGAGAGGCGTTCGAGGTCATGGCGCGTTTCCCGCGCGGCGCTGGCGAAACGGGTATAGGGCATCAGCACCGCGCCCGCGAAATAATTGGCCATGCCGATCCGCGCGATTTCCCGGCTGGTGTCGGATTGGAACCGCGCCAGATCGAGCGTCGCCTCGATCAGCTGGGCCTGACCCAAGAGCGCGTATTGGTGCAAAAGCTGGAAGCGTTGGGTTTCGGGTGCCGCACGGGGGCTGAGCGTCAGGACACGGGTTGCGGGATCATAGGCGCGCACGCCCTGCCCCGCCTCGAGCCTGAGCGTGATGCCCATGGCAGCCAGAACGGTTTCGGTATGCGAGGCCAGATCGCCCGTCGCCTGCCCGGCAAAGCGTTCGGCGGCGCGGTCGACGGCGTCGATGTAATTGTCGCAGTAATGAAAGAAATCGCGCACCTCCTCCCAGGGGGAGGGGGCGGCGCGGCGGTCCTGCCCCAGCGCCTCGTCAAGACTGGCGAGCCGTTCATGCGTCTGGCGATAGGCCCGGTGCAGGTCAAGAAAGGCACGGGCCAGTGCCGGGGCGTTGGAGGCCGCAAGCCGGAGGTCCGCAAGCGGCGGGGTGGCATCGACAAAGACCGGATCGGCCAGCGCCTCGCGCATGTCCGACACCAGCCGCTCGGCATCGCCCGCACGCAATTCGGTGACATCGACGCCGAATTCCTGCGCCAAGCCCAGCACCACGGCGGTGGAGACCGGGCGGTTGTTGTTTTCCATCTGGTTCAGATAGGGCAGCGACACGGCAAGTTTCGCCGCGAAATCCTTTTGCGTCAGGCCAAGCCGCGTGCGGATCTCGCGCAGCTTGGCGCCGACATAGAGCTTGGCGGGGGACATCGCGCCTCCGATCTGATTTGCAAGGTCAGTGTGACGCTTTGCAAATCTTGGCGCAAGCCTCAGCCCTGCACCTCGCGCTCGCGGCGGATGGTGTAGAGGATCGACAGGACGGCAAGGACCGAGGCGACGAGCATGATCCAGATCAGCGGATAGGCCCCGTTGCCGCCGGTGAGCATGATGCCCGCCAGCGCCGAAAGTGCAGCGCCGCCGCCCACCATGATCGCGCCGCCCAGACCGCTGGCCGTGCCCGCCAGATGTGGCCGCACCGACAGCATCCCCGAGGTGGCATTGGGCAGGACCATGCCGTTGCCCAGCCCCACGAAGGTCATGAACCCGAAAAAGACAAGTGCCGTCTTGAACCCCAGCAAGAACAGCAACAGCGAGGCGATCAGCCCGCCCGCCGAGATGATCGTTCCCCACAGGATCATCGCGTTGATGCCCGCACGCACCGAAAACTTGCCCGATATCCAGTTGCCGAAGAAATACCCCAACGCTGGCGCACCGAAATAGAAACCGACGGCGGCAGGCGACAGGCCAAAGACCTCGGACCCGACATAGGGTGCCCCGCCGAGATAGGCAAAGAACGCCCCCGAGGCGAAAGCGGCGGCAAGGCAATAGCCCCAGAACCGGCGCGAGCGCAGAAGTTCCGGGTATTCGCGGACCTGCGCGCCAAAGCTGCTGGAGGTCGCGCGCGCCGTTTCCCCCAGATCACGCCACGTGAGCAGCAAGACCAAGAGCCCCAGCCCGAACAGCAGCCAGAAATTCGCCTGCCAGCCAAAGCTTTGATCGAGCACGCCCCCGATCGCGGGCCCGATCATCGGCACCACGGCCATGCCCATGGTCACATAGCCGATCTGGCTGGCGGCCTGGTCGGCGGGATACATGTCGCGCACCACCGCCCGCCCCAGGACGAGGCCGACAACGACCACCGCCTGGATCATGCGGAAAAAGAGAAAGACCTCGATATTGGGGGCGAAAAGGCAGCCGAGCGTAGCGATCAGGAAAACCCCCACCCCCCAGAGCAGGACGGGCCGCCGCCCGTAGCGATCCGAAATCGGGCCGATCAGGACCTGGAGCGCCGCATTCACCGCGAGATAGAGGGCGACGGACAGCTGCATCAGCCGGTAATCCGTCGCGAAATGCTCGGTCATCTGCGGCAGCGACGGCAGGAAGATGTTCATCGACAAGGCCCCGAGACCCGTCAGAACGATCAGCGTGAAGATGTGGGGCGGGGTCGCGCGATCGAGAAACCGCACCGGAGAGATTGTTGCCATGGCAACGGAATTAAGCCCAAGCGCGCCCCGGGTCCAGCCCGTGCGACGTGCGGGCCTGCACGGGCGGCTGTGCGCTCAGGTCCAGCGGTGGAACACGAAGAAGGCCCCCGCCGCGATCAGGGCAAAGCCCACAAGGTGGTTCCAGGCCAACGGTTCGCGCAGGTAGACAACGGAAAAGATGCCGAAGACGGTCAGGGTGATGACCTCCTGGATCGTCTTGAGCTCGGCGGCGGAGAAATGGCCATGCCCGATCCGGTTGGCGGGCACCTGCAGAAGATATTCGAAAAAGGCGATGCCCCAGCTGATCAAGATCACCGCCAGAAGCGGCGCGGTCTTGAACTTCAGATGGCCGTACCAGGCAAAGGTCATGAAGATGTTGGACAGGATCAGAAGGCCGATGGTGGCGACGGGCACGGGGATCTGCGGCATGGCGGGTCTCGGGCTGGGGTGATGGGCGCATGTACTCCACCGCCGGGGTTGCGGCGAGGGGGAGCCGGGGGTGAATTCGCAGCTTTGCTAAATGATCCCGCGCACGGCAAACATATTTGCAAATATGCGCATTCGGACTCGCCTGCGCGGCCCCTGCGGCCTTAGGGTCCGCGACAACCCGGCCCCGCCTGCGCTAAGGCTGATCACGACGAGGGGCCAGACCAGCCGGAAGGGGAGACGGATGAAGGACATCCTGCAAGAGCTCGAGCATCGCCGCAACGAAGCGCGGCTGGGTGGCGGCCAAAAACGGATCGATGCGCAGCACGCCAAGGGCAAGCTGACCGCGCGCGAGCGCATCGAGCTGCTGCTCGACGAAGGGTCCTTCGAAGAATACGACATGTTCGTCACCCATCGCTGCACCGATTTCGGCATGGAGAAATCCAAGCCCCGCGGCGATGGCGTCGTGACCGGCTGGGGCACGATCAACGGCCGCATGGTCTACGTCTTTTCGCAAGATTTCACCGTTCTGGGCGGGTCCGTGTCGGAAACCCATGCCGCCAAGATCTGCAAGATCATGGATATGGCGATGCAGAACGGCGCGCCCGTCATCGGCATCAACGACTCGGGCGGCGCGCGCATCCAGGAAGGCGTGTCCTCCCTTGCCGCCTATGGCGAGGTGTTCCAGCGCAACATCGAAGCCTCGGGCGTGGTGCCGCAGATCAGCATGATCATGGGCCCCTGCGCGGGCGGCGCGGTCTATTCGCCGGCCATGACCGACTTCATCTTCATGGTGAAGGACAGCTCCTACATGTTCGTGACCGGCCCCGATGTGGTCAAGACGGTGACCAACGAACAGGTCACCGCCGAAGAACTTGGGGGCGCCACCACCCATACCCGCAAGTCGAGCGTGGCCGATGCCGCCTTTGAAAACGATGTCGAGGCGCTGGCCGAAGTGCGGCGGCTGGTCGATTTCCTGCCGCTCTCGAACCGCGAAAAGCCGCCCGTGCGCCCCTTCTACGACAGCCCGGACCGGATCGAGGAAAGCCTCGACACGCTGATCCCCGACAATCCCAACAAGCCCTACGACATGAAGGAACTGATCCTGAAGGTCGCGGACGAAGGGGATTTCTACGAGATCCAGGAAGACTTTGCCAAGAACATCATCACGGGCTTCATCCGGCTCGAGGGGCAGACGGTCGGCGTGGTCGCCAACCAGCCGATGATGCTGGCGGGCGTTCTGGACATCGACAGCGCCCGCAAGGCCGCGCGCTTTGTCCGGTTCTGTGATTGCTTCGAGATCCCGCTCCTGACCTTTGTCGATGTTCCGGGTTTCCTGCCCGGCACGGGCCAGGAATACAACGGCGTCATCAAGCACGGCGCGAAGCTGCTCTTTGCCTATGGCGAGGCGACGGTGCCCAAGGTGACCGTGATCACCCGCAAGGCCTATGGCGGGGCTTACGTGGTGATGTCGTCCAAACATCTGCGTGGCGACATCAACTATGCCTGGCCCACATCCGAGATTGCCGTGATGGGGGCCAAGGGAGCGGTCGAGATCATCCATCGCGCCGATCTGGGTGATGCGGAAAAGACCGCGGCCCATACCAAGGAATACGAGGATCGCTTCGCCAATCCCTTCGTCGCGGCCGAGCGTGGCTTCATCGACGAGGTGATCCAGCCGCGCTCCACCCGCAAACGGGTCTGCCGGGCCTTTGCGCAGCTTCGGACCAAGCGCAAGCAGATGCCGTGGAAAAAGCACGACAACATTCCGCTGTAGGGTGGGCAATCTGCCCACCGCATCAGGAATGGTGGGCAAATTGCCCACCCTACGGAGCCATGCATGACTGACCCCATCTTTCACATGATCACTGGTGGCCCCCGCCCCGTCGCGCCGTTTTCGCATGCGGTCGAGGCGGATGGCTGGGTTCTTTTGACAGGCCAGATGCCGACCGATCCCACAGCCCCCGATGCGCCCCTGCCCGACGGCGTGGTGGCGCAGACGCGGGCCGTGATGCGCAACCTCGAAATCGTGCTGAAGGGCGTGGGGCTCGACCTGTCCCACGTGGTGCAGATGCGGGCCTATCTGACGGAATTCGAACGCGATTACGCGGCCTTCAACGAGACCTACCAAAGCTTTTTCCCCGCCGACCGCCGTCCGGCGCGGACCACGGTGGGTGTGACGGCGCTCGCCGTCGGTGCCTTGGTCGAGATCGATTGCGTGGCGCGCAGACCCGCCGGGGCGGCCCCGTGATGTTGCCCGCCCTCGGCCTTGTCGGCGCCTTGGCGCTTGGCCCCACGGCCGCGCTGGCCGATCCCTGGCCCGTGGGCGAGGTCGTGACCCCGTCAGGCATGACCGTGGCGCTGGAGGCCGTGGTGTTCGAGGAAAACCCGTGGTCGGGCGAAAGCCTGGCCGTGGTGCGCCTGATCGCACCGCAGCTTGCGCAGGCATTGACCGACCCTTTCGCGTTGCGCGCCGACATGGATTGGGCCTGCGCGACATGGGGGCTGCCTGCTGCGGCAAGCGTTTCTTCGGCGCCCGATATCGTGGTGGTCGAGATGATGGCGGCCCCTGTCGCGCGCGGCACGCCGGACCCGGCGATCCTGCAGGTTTTCGAACAATACCGGCTTCTTGGGGCCGACTGTATCTGGGAGCTTTTCTGATGTTTCCACAATATCTTGCGGAACGATCCTCAAGCCCCCGGCGGTTTGATGCAACCCGGCCACAACGCCGCGCGGCTTGTGGAAAACCCTGTGGAGAAAGTGCAGAGCGGGGTATCTTTGGTGCCAGTCGGAACTTTTCGGCTGCACCTCTGGCCGCCTCCGCCCCGCTGACGGATGCGGCCCAATACGAAAGGAGAGCGGGATGGCACGTATCATCCAAGCTCTTCTTGCCCTGGGCCTTGTGGCAGGCGTCGCAGCTTGCGCCGCTCCGGCGCCCGAGCAGGAAGAGATCATCTTCATCGAACCCGCACCGATCACCCAAGACACGGTGTCGAACAAGTATCGCTGAAGGCCAAGAACCCGGGCGGGCGGCACCGCCTGCCCGGACCGCGCCCCATCAGGCGGGGGCGCAGGCATGATCAAGCATCGTGGCTTTCCGGGCCGTTTCCCCGGCACCGATTACCAGTTCACCATCCGCCGTGCGAACAAGGACGGCGCGACCAAGCTGATCGCCCGCCAACGCTATCCCGACCGCAAACCCGCAGACCGTCGCGCCGATGCCGCCTTCATGGAGGCGCTGTGGCTCTTTTTCGGTGACCAGCCGTTCGAGCGCGGCAATCTCGATGCGGGGCGGCTGTCGTGGCTCTTTGGCCGCGAGGTGATCCCCGCCGAAGACCCGTTCGATCCCGAAAGCTACGAGGCGCTCTTGATGATCGACGAGCCACGCGCGCGCGCCTCTTTCCCGGAGGCCTTCGAAGGCGACGGTTTCTGGGAGGATGGCTCGGCATGATCTTGCCAGCGGGATACGGGGTTGCGCGGTTTCGCGCGCATGGCGGCCAAGGGCCCGAAAACCGGCTTTCGCAGGCCGGTTTTCGTGGCATCGTCGTCGTGTCGGCCCCTGTCCCCAATTCCATGGCGGTCGACGACGACAAGACGTGTTACCCTTCCCCTTCGATGCGGTCGGCCAGCCTGCTGCGCCGACCGCCTTTTTCCGGCAGGCAGATCGGGGGCAGGCCGGGCCCCGCTATCTCACCGCGCAATTTGGACCTATCCTGCGCGGCACGAGGCAATTCGACAGGAGCTGACGCAGAATGCGCGCCATCAAGAAGACCTATATTCCCGCAACCCTCTTTGCCGCGGCGCTTGCGCTGTCGGGCTGTGTCACATCGGATCTCGAACGCGCCGGAATCGGTGCGGCGGCCGGTGGGCTTACCGCCGCAGCCTTTGACGGCAGCATCGGCACCGGCATCATCCTCGGCGCGGCCGGTGGCGCGCTGTGCGACGACGCCGGTCTTTGCTGAAAGCCTGAACCAACGGGCCTTCGGGCCGATCCATGACATCACGACACAAGGCCACCGGGGCGAAAGACCCCCGGTGGCCTTCTTTGCGTCAGAACGGGGCAAAAGCCCCGCAAGGAAGGGACAGTGACCATGTTCAAGAAGCTCCTGATCGCCAACCGGGGCGAGATCGCCTGCCGCGTCATCAAGACCGCGCGCAAGATGGGGATCGCGACGGTCGCGGTCTATTCCGATGCCGACCGCGGCGCGCTGCACGTCAAGATGGCCGATGAAGCGATCCACATCGGCCCGCCGCCGGCATCCGAAAGCTATATCGTGATCGACAAGATCATGGCCGCGATCAAGGAAACCGGGGCTGAGGCGGTGCATCCGGGCTATGGCTTCCTGTCCGAGAACATGAAATTCGCCGAGGCGCTCGAGGCGGCGGGCGTTGCCTTCGTCGGCCCGCCCAGCCCCGCGATCGAGGCGATGGGCGACAAGATCACTTCCAAGAAGATCGCCGCCGAAGCGGGCGTTTCGACCGTTCCGGGTTTCATGGGCCTGATCGCGGATGCCGACGAGGCGGTGAAGATCTCGGCACAGATCGGCTATCCGGTGATGATCAAGGCCAGCGCCGGCGGCGGCGGCAAGGGGATGCGGATCGCCTGGAACGAGACGGAAACCCGCGAGGGCTTCCAGGCCTCCAAGAACGAGGCGAAATCCTCTTTCGGGGATGACCGCATCTTCATCGAGAAATTCGTCACCCAGCCGCGCCACATCGAAATCCAGGTGCTGGCCGACAAGCATGGCAATTGCGTCTACCTGGGCGAACGGGAATGTTCGATCCAGCGCCGCAACCAGAAAGTGATCGAAGAGGCGCCCTCCCCCTTCCTCGATGCCGCCACGCGCAAGGCCATGGGCGAACAGGCCGTGGCACTGGCACAGGCCGTGGGCTACACCAGCGCGGGCACGGTGGAATTCATCGTCGACGGGGATCGGAATTTCTATTTCCTCGAGATGAACACCCGGTTGCAGGTGGAACATCCCGTGACCGAGCTGATCACCGGCGTCGATCTGGTCGAGCAGATGATCCGCGTCGCGGCGGGCGAAAAGCTGCCCTTTGCCCAAGACGACATCAAGCTGACCGGCTGGGCGATGGAAAGCCGGCTTTATGCCGAAGATCCCTATCGCAACTTCCTGCCCTCCATCGGGCGGCTGACCCGCTACCGCCCGCCGGTCGAGGTTCAGGCAGGTCCCCTGCATGATACCGGCAAATGGCAGGGCGAAGCGCCGGTGGGCGCAACCGCCGTGCGCAACGATACCGGCGTCTTCGAAGGCGGCGAGATCAGCATGTTCTACGACCCGATGATCGCCAAGCTCTGCACCTGGGCACCGGACCGCGCAGGCGCGATCGAGGCGATGCGCGTGGCACTGGACGGGTTCGAGGTGGAAGGGATCGGCCACAACCTGCCTTTCCTGTCGGCCGTGATGGACCACGATCGCTTTGCCAGCGGCAACATCACCACCGCCTTCATCGCCGAGGAATATCCCGACGGCTTCCAGAGCGTGACGCTGGACGAGGGGTCGCTGGCCCGCGTGGCCGCCGCTGCCGCCGCGATGCACCGCGTGGCCGAAATTCGCCGCACCCGCGTGTCGGGTCGGATGGACAACCACGAGCGCCGCGTCGGCACCGATTGGATGGTGACCTTGCAGGGGGTGGATTTCCCGGTGGTCATCGCCGCCGACCATGACGGATCGACAGTGACCTTTGACGACGGGCGCGCGATGCGCGTGACATCGGACTGGACGCCGGGCGACAGCCTTGCCCGCCTGATGGTCGATGGCAGCCCGCTGGTTCTGAAGGTCGGCAAGATTTCCGGCGGCTTCCGTATCCGGACGCGCGGGGCGGATCTCAAGGTCCATGTGCGCAGCCCGCGCCAGGCGGAACTGGCCCGGCGCATGCCCGAGAAACTGCCGCCCGACACCTCCAAGCTGCTGCTGTGCCCGATGCCGGGGCTGATCGTCCGCATCGATGTGGAGGTCGGACAGGAAGTGCAGGAAGGTCAGACGCTCTGCACCGTCGAGGCGATGAAGATGGAAAACATCCTGCGCGCCGAGCGCAAGGGCGTGGTCGCTGCGATCAAATGCGGACCGGGCGACAGCTTGGCCGTGGACGAAGTGATCATGGAGTTCGAGTGACGCCGTGACCAAGCGCCTGCCGCATATCGACGATGGGATGGGGTCTTATTGCCCCATCCGCAGCTCTTCTTGCCGGAACGAGAAATTGTCGATGCCCCGAATGATCTCGCGCACGTCGCGGGGGCTGGGGCGGCGGAAGCCGACGGCACCGTCCTTTTGCATGACCACGATGGAAAAGCCGCGCGGGCGCAATTCCGTGCGGATCGCCGAGCGCGCCGACGGGTCGGTATCCACCAGGATGACGACATCGCGCTCCAGCAAGGGGGCCGGACGCGCGGCAAGCAAGGCCAGTTGTTCGGCGACGCGCGGGTCGTTGGGGCTGTCGGCAAAGATGATGATGGGCCGCGCCACCCACTGGAATTCCTCGAGCGTGAGCAGCGTCGCGTCGCGGGCTTCCAACGGGCCAATGGCGTCCATCCCGGTCTCGCCCGTCTCGGCGGCCGCGATCGTGTCATTGGCGGTCTGGGCGGGGGTCTGGCCCGCGATGGTCAGAGATGCCGCAAGGGCAAGAAAGATCGGTCGCATTCATCCTCCGTTCCCATCGGATATAGGCACTCGCCCCGGGAAAGCGAAGGATTTCGGACAGATGCGACCAGCGCTGCCGCAAGGGCATGACAATAGCACGAAGGGCCGTCCGCGACAGCGACCGGACCAGCCCGACACCGGCAGCCGGGGCGTGCCCCCTGCGCCTGACAGGACAGAAAAGAGGATCGACCGATGACGGACAGCAATCTTGACGCTTGGCGCAGCCTGGCCGCAGCGGAGCTGCGCGGCAAAGACCCCGAGGGCCTGAGCTGGGACACGCTGGAAGGCATAAGGGTCAAGCCGCTTTACACCGAGGCCGACACCGAAGGTTTGGCGCATATGGGCAGCCTGCCCGGCTTTGCGCCCTTCACGCGCGGGGTGAAGGCCACGATGTATGCAGGCCGCCCCTGGACGATCCGGCAATATGCCGGCTTCTCGACCGCCGAGGAATCGAATGCCTTCTACCGCAAGGCGCTGGCGGCAGGTCAACAGGGCGTGTCGGTCGCCTTTGATCTGGCCACCCACCGCGGCTATGACAGCGATCACCCGAGGGTCGAGGGCGACGTGGGCAAGGCCGGTGTCGCCATCGACAGCGTCGAGGACATGAAGATCCTGTTCGACGGCATCCCGCTGGACAAGGTGTCGGTGTCCATGACCATGAATGGCGCGGTCATCCCGATCCTCGCCAATTTCATCGTCACGGGCGAAGAACAGGGTCATGACCGCCGCGTGCTGTCGGGGACCATCCAGAACGACATCCTCAAGGAGTTCATGGTCCGCAACACCTATATCTACCCGCCCGAGCCGAGCATGCGGATCATTTCCGACATCATCGCCTATACCTCGGACAACATGCCGAAATTCAACTCGATCTCGATCTCCGGCTACCACATGCAGGAGGCGGGGGCGAACCTGGTGCAGGAGCTGGCCTATACGCTGGCCGACGGGCGCGAATATGTCCGCGCGGCGGTGGCCGCCGGCATGGACGTGGACAAATTCGCGGGGCGTCTGTCGTTCTTTTTCGCCATCGGCATGAATTTCTTCATGGAAATCGCCAAGCTGCGCGCGGCCCGCACGCTGTGGCACCGGGTGATGACGGAGTTCGGCGCGCAGGATGAACGCTCCAAGATGCTGCGCACCCATTGCCAGACCTCGGGCGTGTCCTTGCAGGAACAAGACCCCTACAACAACGTGATCCGCACCGCCTACGAGGCGATGAGCGCGGTTCTGGGCGGCACGCAATCGCTGCACACCAACGCGCTGGACGAAGCCATCGCGCTGCCGACCGAGTTTTCGGCCAGGATCGCGCGCAACACCCAGCTGATCTTGCAGGAAGAAACCGGTGTGACGCGCGTCGTCGATCCGCTGGCGGGCTCCTATTACGTCGAGGCGCTGACCGGCGACCTGATCGAACAGGCCTGGGCGCTGATGCAGGAAGTCGAGGAGATGGGCGGCATGACCAAGGCGGTCGCCACCGGCATGCCCAAGCTGCGCATCGAGGAATCCGCCGCCCGCCGTCAGGCCATGATCGACCGCGGCGAAGAGGTGATCGTCGGCGTGAACAAGTACCGCAAGGAGGTCGAGGATCCGATCGACATCCTCGACATCGACAACATGAAGGTGCGCGACAACCAGATCGCCCGGCTCGAGCGCGTGCGCGCGGGCCGCGACGAGGCCGCCTGCCAAAGCGCGCTGACCGAACTGGAACGGCGCGCCAAAGAGGGTGGCAACCTGCTCGAGGCCGCGGTCGAAGCCGCGCGTGCGCGGGCCAGCGTGGGGGAAATCAGCATGGCGATGGAAAAGGTGTTCGGCCGCCACCGGGCCGAGGTCAAGACGCTCGCCGGTGTCTATGGCGCGGCCTATGACGGCGATGCGGGCTTTGCCGCGATCCAGGCCGACGTGGAAAAATTCGCCGAGGAAGAGGGCCGCCGCCCCCGGATGCTCGTGGTCAAGATGGGCCAGGACGGCCATGACCGGGGCGCCAAGGTCATCGCCACGGCCTTTGCCGATATCGGCTTTGACGTGGATGTGGGCCCCTTGTTCCAGACGCCCGAGGAAGCGGCGCAGGATGCCATCGACAACGATGTCCACGTCATCGGCATCTCGTCGCAGGCCGCAGGCCACAAGACACTGGCCCCCAAGCTGATCGAGACGCTCAAGGCGCAGGGGGCGGGTGATATCCTTGTGATCTGTGGCGGCGTGATCCCGCAGCAGGATTACGACTTCCTCAAGGCGGCAGGGGTCAAGGCGATCTTTGGCCCCGGCACGAACATCCCCGATGCGGCCAAGGATATCCTGTCACTGATCCGCGCAGCACGCGCGGCCTGAGGGGCGAAAAACTGCAGGTTTTCGGTCGGGAAAACCGCAGTTTTCCCGACCGGAAAACACGCGTTTTCCGCACCCTGCCGAACGGCACCCCTTGCCCGGTGGCCCAGCGTGACGCATCTAGGGGCCAGTAACAGGAGAGCGCATGGCCCTGCCCGTCCGACAGCAAGTGACCTATTGGGGCATCGCCACGGCGGTGTTACTGTTCCTGCTCTGGGCGCTCGGGAACGTGATCCTGCCCTTTCTCGTCGGTGCGGCCATCGCCTATTTTCTCGATCCTGTCGCCGACCGGCTGGAACGGATGGGCCTGAGCCGGGTGCTGGCGACGGTCCTCATCTTCGTCTTCCTGCTCGGGGTCGTCATTCTTGCGCTCCTGGTGATCATCCCGCTCCTGATCCAGCAGAGCAACGATCTGATCCAGGCTGCGCCCGACCTGTTCAACCAGTTGCGGACATGGCTGACCGAACGCTTTCCGCAGCTGATGGACAATGGCTCGCCGCTGCGCCAATCGCTGGGCTCCATCGGCGAGACGATCCAGGCGCGCGGGGGCGAGTTGCTGCAACAGCTTCTGACCTCGGCGGCGGGTGTCGTGAACCTTCTGGTGTTTCTCGTCGTCGTGCCGGTCGTGGCCTTTTACATGCTGCTCGACTGGGACCGGCTGGTTGCCCGTATCGACGAGCTTTTGCCGCGCGATCATGCCGATACGATCCGGATGCTGGCCGGCCAGATCGACCGGACGCTGGCAAGCTTCATCCGGGGCCAGGGCACCGTTTGCCTGATCCTCGGCACATTCTACGCGGTCGCGCTGATGGTGGTGGGGCTGCAATTCGGGTTGGTCGTGGGGCTGGTTGCGGGGCTTTTGACCTTCATTCCCTACGTGGGCGCGCTGGTGGGCGGGGCGCTGTCGGTCGGGCTGGCGCTCTTTCAGTTCTGGGGGGATTGGTGGCTGATCGTCGCCGTCGCCGCGATTTTCCAGATCGGCCAGATGGTCGAGGGCAATATCCTGACCCCCAAGCTGGTGGGCAGTTCGGTGGGGTTGCACCCGGTCTGGCTGATCTTTGCGCTTTCGGCCTTCGGCACGCTCTTCGGCTTTGTTGGCATGCTGGTCGCGGTGCCGGTCGCGGCGGCGATCGGGGTATTGGTGCGCTTTGCCATCGAGCAATACAAGGCCGGACTGCTCTACAAGGGGCTGGCGGGCCGCTTGGCCAAAGGTGACGGGGACGACGCCTGATGCCACGTCAACTTGTGCTCGACCTGCCGTTCCGGGCAGCGATGGGGCGCGCGGATTTCTTTGTCTGCCAAAGTAATGCGGCGGCGGTTGCGGGGCTTGATGGCTGGCGCGCCTGGCCGGGGGGCAAGATGCTCCTGATCGGGCCTGCGGGGTCGGGCAAGACGCATCTGGCCCATGTCTTCGCCACCCAGACAGGCGCGCGGATCATCGCAGGCGCGGACATGCCCGGCCATGATCCCGCAGCCCTTGCCGAAAGCGGGGCGCTGGTGGTCGAGGATGCCGACCAGATCGCAGGTCTGCCCAAGGCCGAAGAGGCGCTCTTTCACCTGCACAATGCCTGTGCCAATGGGGGTTGCGCGCTGCTGGTGACGGGGCGCGCACCGCCCAACCGTTGGGGCGTGAGCCTGCCCGACCTCCAGAGCCGGATGCAGCAGGCGGGCCAGTTGACCCTGTCGCCCCCCGATGACGCGCTCATGGCCGCCGTTCTGGTGAAGCTGTCCGCCGACCGGCAGATGGCGCTGACGCCCGCGCTGGTCGCCCATATCCTGCCCCGGATCGAACGTTCGCTGGATTACGTGCAACGGTTCGTCGCCGCCCTCGATGCCGAGGCGCTGGCCGCAAAGCAAAAACCGGGGTTGCGCCATGTCAAGGCGGTGATCGCGCGTCTGGGCGCGTGATCCGATCGCCTCTCGACGCCACTTTGCCCCCGGCGCATCATGGTGCCCGAGTGTCACGCAACCGTCACCGAACCGCACTAGGCTCAAGCGCATGAGTTTCGCCGATTTTCTGACCGCCCCCCTGCCCGAACCCGTGACCCTGCCCGAGGCGCAGATCACGGGGCCGCAGCGCTTCTTCAACCGCGAATTGAGCTGGCTCGCCTTCAACTGGCGCGTACTGGAAGAGGCAGGGAACCCGCGTGTGCCGCTTCTGGAGCGGGTGCGGTTCGTGTCGATCTCGGCGGGCAATCTCGATGAATTCTATACCGTGCGCGTCGCGGGCCTGCGCGAACTCGCGCAAGAGGGCAACATGACCCCCGCCGCCGATGGCCGCACACCTGCCGAACAGCTCAAGCTGATCAACGCCGATGCGCGCCGCCTGATGCAGCATCAACAGGCGGCGTGGAACGCGCTTCGGGCCGAGATGGAAACCCATGGCCTGAGCGTCGTCAGCCAGTCCAAACTGACGGCCGCCGACCGAAAGCACCTGGAGGAGGCGTTTTTCGCCCGTGTTTTCCCGGTTCTGTCGCCGCTCGCGATCGACCCGGCCCATCCCTTTCCCTTCATCCCGAACGAAGGGATCGCGCTGGCGCTGCAATTGACGCGGGACCGGGACGGGCGTGTGCTTCAGGCTCTATTGCCCATTCCCGGCCAGATCGACCGCTTCATCCGCCTGCCCGCCCCCGAGGGGCAGATGCGGTTCCTGCCGCTCGAAGACCTGCTGCGCCTGCATATCGGGGCGCTGTTTCCGGGCTACAAATTGACCGGATCCTGCCTGTTCCGCGTTTTGCGCGACAGCGATCTGGAGGTCGAGGAAGAGGCCGAAGACCTGGTGCGCGAATTCGAAACCGCGCTCAAGCGCCGCCGCCGGGGCGAGGTGGTGCGGCTTCAGATCAGCGCGGGCGCGCCTGCCGACCTCAAGGCCGAGATCGTGCACCAGTTGCACGTCAAGGATACCGAAGTGGTCGAGGTCAAGGGGATGATCGGCCTTGTCCGGCTCAAGGAACTGGTGGTGGATGATCGGCCCGACCTGCTTTGGCCCAGCTTCACGCCGCGGGTGCCCGAACGGGTGCAGGACCATGACGGCGACATGTTCGCGGCCATCCGGCAAAAGGACATGCTGCTGCACCACCCTTATGAAACCTTCGACATGGTGATCCGCTTTCTGAGCCAGGCGGCACGCGATCCCAATGTCGTGGCGATCAAGCAGACGCTCTATCGCACCTCCAACGAAAGCCCCATCGTCGACGCGCTGTGCGAGGCGGCGGAAAACGGGAAATCCGTCACGGCACTGGTCGAGCTGAAGGCCCGCTTCGACGAGGCCGCCAACATCCGCCAATCGCGCAAGCTGGAACGCGCGGGCGCGCATGTGATCTACGGCTTCATCAACTACAAGACGCATGCCAAGATCAGCACCGTTGTGCGCCGCGAGGGCGACCGGCTGGTCACCTATACCCATTTCGGGACCGGCAATTACCACCCGATCACCGCGCGCATCTACACCGACCTGAGCCTGTTCACCTGCGACGACGCGCTGGGGCGGGATGCCACCAAGGTCTTCAATTACGTCGGCGGCTATGCCGAACCCGAGCGGCTGGAAAACCTGTCGATCTCGCCACTGACGCTGAAATCCACGATCCTCGACGGGCTCAAGGCCGAGATCGACCATGCCAAGGCTGGCCAACCCGCCATGGTCTGGGTCAAGATGAATTCCGTCATCGACCCCGATGTGATCGACGCGCTGTACGAGGCAAGCCGCGCGGGCGTGCGGATCGATCTGGTGGTGCGCGGCATCTGCGGCCTGCGGCCCGGCGTGAAGGGTCTGTCGGAAAACATCCGCGTGAAATCCATCGTGGGCCGGTTCCTCGAACATTCGCGGATCATCTGTTTCGGCAATGGCCACGGGCTGCCGTCGAAAAAGGCGCGCGTCTACATCAGTTCGGCGGACTGGATGGGCCGCAACCTGAACCGTCGCGTGGAAACGCTGGTCGAATGCCGCAACCCCACCGTCAAGGCGCAGATCGTCAGCCAGATCATGGCGGCCAATCTGGCCGATGTGGCGCAAAGCTGGGTGCTGCAACCCGATGGCAGTTTTCAGCGGCCCGACCTGTCCGTCATCGAGAACCCGTTTTCCTGCCATCGCTTCTTCATGGAAAACCCCTCGCTTTCCGGGCGGGGGTCGGCGGGGGCCAAGGATGTGCCCGACCTGACGCATAGTCACGACTGACCGGCACAAGCGCGCGATTGACGCCTGCGGGTGGCCCGTGCAAAAGGGCCGCATGGTCAGGCAGATGCGCGCCGAAACGCCGCCCGGCGGCCCCGAACATCACCCCGAATGGGGACCGTTCGGCGTACCGCTCTTCGACGGGCCCGAGGCGCAATCGCTGCAACGCGTCGGCGTGATCGACATCGGATCGAATTCGGTCCGCATGGTGATCTTTGACGGTGCCGCCCGCAGCCCGGCCTATTTCTTCAACGAAAAGATCCTCTGCGGGCTTGGGGCCGGCTTTTCCGAAACCGGCCGGCTCAACCCCGAGGGCAAGGCACGCGCGATGGTCGCGCTCAAGCGCTTTGCCCGTCTGGCCGAGGCGGCGAAGGTCGCGCCGCTTCTGGCGGTGGCAACAGCCGCCGTGCGCGACGCCGAGGATGGTCCCGATTTCCGGGAGGCCGTGCGCCGGGAAACCGGTCTCGAGATTCGCGTCATCGACGGTACCGAAGAGGCGCGGCTGTCGGCGCAGGGCGTGCTGTTGGGGTGGCCGGGGGCCGAGGGCCTGATCTGCGACATCGGCGGATCGTCCATGGAACTGGCCGAGCTCGAGGGCAGCGGCAAGGTCGGGCGCCGGGCCACATCGGATCTGGGGCCGCTCAAGCTGATGGGCATCACCGGCGGCAAGAAGGCGCTGCGCGCCCATATCAAGGCCGAGGTCGCCAAGCTGTCACAGGAATTCGACGACAGCTGCGAGCGGCTGTTCCTGGTCGGCGGGTCTTGGCGGGCGATTGCGCGCATCGACATGGAACGGCGCGGCTATCCGCTCAAGGTGCTCCACGAATACCGGATGACGCCGCAGGGCATTCTCGACACGATCAAGTATATCGGCAAGACGGATCTGGAGGCTTTGCGCAATTCGACCGGCACAAGCATGGATCGGATGCGCCTTGTCCCCCATGCCGCCGAGGTGCTGCGCGTTCTGGTGCGCAAGCTCAAGCCGCGCGAAATCGCCGTATCCTCCTACGGCATCCGCGAGGGGCTGCTGTATGAACAGATGTCCGAGGCCTTGCGCAAGCGCGATCCCCTGATCGAGGCCGCCCGCCATTCCGAGGCGCAATCGGCGCGCATGCCGGGCTTTGGCCGCCAGCTCTACCGCTTTGTCGAGCCGCTGTTCCCGCGCGCCCGTGCCGACAAGAAACGCCTGATCCGCGCCGCCTGCCTGTTGCATGATGTCAGCTGGCGCGCGCATCCCGATTACCGGGCCGAGGTCTGTTTCGACAATGCGACCCGCGCCAACCTTGGCGGCATGACCCATGCGGAACGGGTCTATCTGGGTCTGGCGCTCTTGCACCGCTACAAATCGAGCCGGACGGGAACAGGGTTCGACCCTGCCCTGCTTGATCTTTTGCCCGAGGCGCAGGTGCGGGAGGCCGAAATCCTTGGCCGCGCGATGCGGTTCGGGGCGATGTTCGCGGTGGCCAATCCATCCGATCACGGGACGCTCGCTTTTCGCTCCAAGCGCCAGGAACTGATCCTGACGCTGCACACCGATGCGGGTCGCGACCTGTTTGGCGAAGTGGCGCAGGCCCGGTTCAAGGCGCTTGCCACGGCCATGGGTGTCGTCCCCATCGTCAAGGGCGGGGCGTAACACTTCGGTAGGACTTTTCGGTCTAGGGTTCGCTGAGGCTTGGCACGGCAGTTGCAGAGCTTCTGGCAGGTGACCCGGACCGGAGACATCGTAATGAGTGTTCTGAATACCCTTGCAGTATCCCTCGTGTTCCTCGTGCTCGTTGTGTTCAGTGTCCTGATCTTCGGTTCCGGGTCACTTGCCCCGGCGTGATCCCTCGTCACGCCGATCCTCCCTGTTGGACTGGCCCCCGGAGATATCCGGGGGCTTTTTTGCAGGGCTTTGCGCAGGATGGCCGACCCCTTTGGGGATCGCCGCCTTGTGAGGCGAAACCCTTTGGCGTATGCGTCGGCCAACACATCTGGCCAAAGGGTTTCCCATGCGTCTGAGCCGTTATTTCCTGCCCGTTCTCAAGGAAACGCCCTCCGAGGCGCAGATCGTCAGCCATCGCCTGATGCTGCGCGCGGGCATGATCAAGCAGGCGAGCGCCGGCATCTATTCCTGGCTTCCGCTGGGCTACAAGGTGCTCAAGCGGATCGAGCAGATCGTGCACGAGGAACAGATCCGCGCGGGCCATATCCCGATGCTGATGCCGACGCTGCAATCGGCGGATCTGTGGCGGGAATCGGGGCGTTACGACGCCTATGGCCCGGAAATGCTGCGCATCCGCGACCGGCATGACCGCGACATGCTCTACGGTCCGACGAACGAGGAGATGATCACCGACATCTTCCGCGCGCATGTGGGCAGCTACAAGGATCTGCCGCTGACGCTCTATCACATCCAGTGGAAATTCCGCGACGAGGTGCGGCCGCGGTTCGGCGTGATGCGCGGGCGCGAGTTCCTGATGAAGGACGGCTACAACTTTGATCTCACGAAGGAAGACGCCCTTCACGCCTATAACCGCCACCTGGTGAGCTACCTGCGCAGCTACGAGCGGATGGGCCTGCAGGCGATCCCGATGCGCGCGGATTCGGGGCCGATCGGGGGCGACGACACCCACGAATTCCTTGTGCTCGCCGAAACGGGCGAGAGCGAAGTGTTCTACGACAGCGAGATCACCGATCTGCGCTTTGGCGACCGGGAGATCGATTACGATTCGGTCGAACAATGCCAGTCTGTCCTGGAAGAGTTCACATCCCGTTACGCCCGGACCGACGAGACCCACGACCCCGAGGTTTTCGCCCAGATTCCTGTGGAGCGTCAAAGGGTTGCGCGCGGGATCGAGGTTGGCCAGATCTTCTATTTCGGGACGAAATATTCCGATGCGATGGGCGCCCTGGTCGATGACGGCCAAGGCGGCCGGGTGCCGGTTCACATGGGCTCGCACGGGATCGGCGTGAGCCGTCTGGTCGGCGCGATCATCGAGGCGAGCCATGACGAGAACGGCATCATCTGGCCCGAGGGCGTGACGCCTTTCCATGTCGGGATCGTGAACCTCAAACAGGGCGATGCGGCCTGTGACGCGGCCTGCGAGGATCTTTACAAAGCCTTGTCCGCCAAGGGGTTGGAGCCGCTTTACGACGACCGTGCCGAACGGGCGGGCGCGAAATTCGCGACCATGGACCTGATCGGTCTGCCCTGGCGGATCACGGTCGGACCAAGGGGTCTGGGGGCCGGTGTGGTCGAGCTGACGAGCCGCAAGACGGGCGAGAGCGAGGAGCTGTCGCTGGAGGCCGCCGTGGCCCGCGTGGTCGAGATTTACGCGGCGCACAGGTAACTGCGACCCGCCGCAGGATTTCCGTCGTGACCCTGTAGGGAAGCTGTCGTGCATCTGTCACGACAGCGCCCCTACAGCGAATTTTAACCGATTTGTCGGAATCTGCCCCCGTCGAAAGTCTGGGGGGCAGAATGGCGGATACCGACAAACGGCTGAATGCGCGCGAGCGGGAGCATCACTATTACCTCGTCGACGCGATGCGCCGGTTCGAATGGGACATGCATTCGCGCATCTGGATCGAAAGCCGCATCCCGCCCGACTGGCACGAGATCGCGGACCGGCGGGACAGCGCCAAGGTGCAGCTCACCGTCCGCTTCGACGCGGATGTGGTGAAATGGTTCAAGTCGATGGGTCCGGGCTATCAACCCCGGATGAACGATGTGCTGCGCGCCTTCATGCATGCGAAGCTGTCGGGGTTGTTGCACGGGGATGCGACGATCGAACCGTTCCGGGAGAATGCGACCGGGCGGATGCCGATGCCCGATTGGGGCGACACGGCGCGGGAGAGCGCGGAACGGAACGCGCGGTTGGGGGAGTGAGTTGCGCCATTGGTAATGTTACGCTATATATGACGCCATGAAGCTGGTGCTCGATACCAATGTGCTGGTCGCGGGTATCCGCAGCAGGACCGGTGCCAGCAACCTGATCCTGATCGCGGGGTTGGAGGGCCGCTTCGACTGGATGTGCTCTGTGCCGCTTTTCTTCGAATACGAGGATGTGTTGGGCCGGGCGGAGTTCCTGCTGGAGGCCGGTCTGGATCGCGCGACGGTCGGGCGGTTCCTCGACGCGGTCGCGCGGGTGGTGGTGCCGGTCGAGATCGGGTTCCAGTGGCGGCCACAGTTACGCGACCCGCAGGACGAAATGGTATTGGAGGCCGCGGTCAACGCAGGTGCGGAGGCCATTGTCACCCACAACTTGCGGGACTTCGGACAGGTGCCGCCGAGGTTCGGAGTCGACGTTCTGGCACCGGGCGAGGCGAAACGGAGGCTGATGATATGAAGGCGAGGGTGTCATTGAACCTGCCGCAGTCGCTCAAGCGGGCGGCAGAGGAGTTCGCCGAGAAGGACGGCGTTTCCCTGAACCAGTTCATCGCGCTGGCGCTGGCCGAGAAAGTGGGCGCGGTTGGTGCCGCGCAGTTCTTTGCCGAGCGGGGGAAGGAAGGGGACCCGGAGTGGGCGGTGGGGTTCCTGAAGGGGCGACCGGAGTGAGGGGAGCGTCATTGCTCCTTTTGCTTGCGGTTGGAACAGCTGTAGCTTGGACGCTCCTGACACCGGATCGTTGGCTGGCTACGGTCTACCCGGAAGCTCCAAGCTTGCTCACCCATGTCCACCTCGATGAATATGACATGCTAGAAGACTGTCGACTGGCCGCCCGAAGCTATCTCCGCCAAACGGGCGCGACTGATGGCATGTATGAGTGTGGCCTGAATTGCGAGCCCTTCGGAAGCGCCGGCGATATGATGCTTTGCGATGAGACGACCGGGTAAGCACATGCACAATTGCGCCTCCGCTCTGTTTGCGGCGCTTTTGAGGATCGCTCGGGTGCCGGGCTGAAGCCCGGCCTACGGGGGTGGAGATTTGCGGGCGTAGGGTGGGTGGATCCCACCCTGCGACGCGCGGGGGGTGGTGGGTTTTACCCACCTTACGGGGCTTTGGTGGGTTTCACCCACCCTACGGGGCATTGGTGGGTTGCACCCACCCTACGGGGCAATGGTGGGTTTCACCCACCCTACGGGATCACGCCTGGAGCGACCGCACCGCAAGCTCGCCTTCGCGGCTGGCGCGCATGGCCAGGGCTGCGGCGTGGCTGGCGGCCAGCGTCGTGAAATAGGGGATCTTGTCGGCCAGCGTCACCGCGCGCATCGAGCGTGAATCCTCCACCGCTTGCGCGCCTTCGGTCGTGTTGAGCACCAGTTGCACCCCGCCATCCTTGATGATGTCGACGATGGAGCGTCCGCCCTCGTAGGCCTTGTTCACCACATCGGACGGAATGCCGTGCGATTTGAGGAAATCCGCCGTGCCGCGCGTGGCCAGAAGCGAGAAGCCCAGGGACCGCAGGATTTCCGCCGCCTCGACCAGAAGCGGGCCCTTGTCGGCGTCCTTGATGGAGACGAAGACGGTCCCGTCCTCGGGCAGGCGGGTGCCCGCGCCCAGCTGCGCCTTGAGGAAGGCGCGGGCGAAGGTGCGGTCCCAGCCCATGACCTCGCCCGTCGAGCGCATTTCCGGGCCGAGCAGCGTGTCGACGCCGGGGAAGCGGCCAAAGGGCATCACCGCCTCTTTCACCGAGAACCACGGCGTGCGGTAGGAGGCGAGCGACATGGGATCGCCGGGGATGATGGGCGTTGCGTCATCCACGGGCGTATGGGGCTTGGCCATCGGGAAGGCCGACAGTTTCTCGCCCGCCATGAGCCGCGCGGCGATGGAGGCGATGGCGCTATCCGTCGCCTTGGCCACGAAAGGCACGGTGCGCGAGGCGCGGGGGTTCACCTCGATCAGGTAGATCTCGTCATCCTTGACCGCGAATTGCACGTTCATCAGGCCCACGACATTGAGCGCATGGGCCAGCGCCTTGGTCTGTTCGATGATCCGGGACTGGATGTCGTCGGAGAGCGTGTGGGGCGGCAGCGAACAGGCGCTGTCGCCGGAATGGACGCCCGCCTCTTCGATATGCTGCATGATGCCCGCGACATGGACGGTTTCGCCGTCGCAAAGCGCATCGACATCGACCTCGACCGCGCCATCGAGATAGCTGTCGAGGAGCACGGGGCTGTCACCCGAGACGACCACGGCCTCGCGGATGTAGCGGTCGAGCTGGGCCGTGTCGCGCACGATTTCCATCGCGCGGCCGCCCAGGACGTAGGAGGGGCGGATGACCAGCGGATAGCCCAGCGCCTCGGCCGCCGCTTTCGCCTGTGCATCGGTCGTGGCGATGGCGTTTTCGGGCTGTTTCAGGCCGAGCCGCTGCACGAGCTGCTGGAAGCGTTCGCGGTCTTCGGCGAGGTCGATGGCATCGGGCGTGGTGCCGAGGATCGGGATGCCCGCATCATGGAGCGCATTGGCGAGTTTGAGCGGCGTCTGGCCGCCGAACTGGACGATGACGCCATGCAGCGTGCCCCGTGATTGTTCGACGCGCAGGATTTCCATCACGTGTTCGAAGGTCAGCGGTTCGAAATAGAGCCGGTCGGAGGTGTCGTAATCGGTCGACACGGTTTCGGGGTTGCAGTTGACCATGATGGTCTCGTAGCCCACGTCGCTCAGCGCATAGCAGGCGTGGCAGCAGCAATAGTCGAATTCGATTCCCTGCCCGATGCGGTTGGGACCGCCGCCCAGGATCACGACCTTTTTGCGGTCGGATGGGCGCGCCTCGCATTCGGGTTCGCCCATGGTGGGGTGTTCGTAGGTCGAATACATGTAGGGCGTCTGCGCCTCGAATTCGGCGGCGCAGGTGTCGATGCGCTTGAACTGCGCGGTGACGCCGAGATTGAGGCGGGCGCGGCGGATGTTGCTTTCCTCGCGCCCCGTCAGTTTCGCGAGGCGGGCATCGGTGAAGCCCATCATCTTGAGGGCGCGCAGGCCTTCCTCGGTCACGGGCAGGCCGTCGCGGCGCACCTGTGCCTCGGTGTCGATGATTTCGCGGATGCGCGACAGGAACCAGGGGTCGAACTTGGTGACGTGCTGGATCGTGTCATTGGACAGACCGTGGCGCATGGCCTGGGCGATGATGCGCAAACGGTCGGGGGTCTGGCGCGAGAGCGCCTTGATGATCGAGGCCTCGTCGGGCGCGCCGGGGATCTCGATCTCGTCGAAACCGGTGAGGCCGGTCTCGAGGCTGGCCAGCGCCTTTTGCACGGATTCGTGGAAGGTGCGGCCGATGGCCATCGCCTCGCCCACGGATTTCATCGCGGTGGTCAGCGTGGGCTCGGAGCCGGGGAATTTCTCGAAGGCGAAGCGGGGGATTTTCGTGACGACATAGTCGATGGTCGGCTCGAAGGAGGCCGGCGTGACCTTGGTGATGTCGTTGTCGAGTTCGTCGAGCGTGTAGCCCACGGCGAGTTTCGCGGCGATTTTCGCAATCGGGAAGCCCGTCGCCTTGGAGGCCAGCGCCGAGGAGCGGGAGACGCGGGGGTTCATCTCGATCACGACCATGCGGCCATCGGCGGGGTTCACCGCCCATTGCACGTTGGAGCCGCCGGTTTCGACGCCGATCTCGCGCAGGACGGCGATCGAGCCGTTGCGCATGATCTGGTATTCCTTGTCGGTGAGCGTCAGCGCGGGCGCCACGGTGATCGAGTCGCCCGTGTGCACGCCCATCGGATCGACGTTTTCGATGGAACAGACGATGATGGCGTTGTCGGCTTTGTCGCGGACAACCTCCATCTCGTATTCCTTCCAGCCCAGAAGCGACTCGTCGACGAGGATCTGGGCCACGGGCGAGGCTTCCATGCCGGTGCGGCAGTAGTATTCGTATTCCTCGCGGTTGTAGGCCACGCCCCCGCCGGTGCCGCCAAGGGTGAAGGCGGGGCGGATGATGGCGGGCAGGCCCACGTATTCGATGGCGTCGATGGCCATCTGGAGACCGGCCTTGATGTCGTATTTGCCGTTTGCCAGCTTGGGCGCGGAGATGATCGTGGCCTTGGGGTTTTCGAGGCCGATCCGGTCCATCGCCTCGCGGAAGAGTTTGCGGTCCTCGGCCATTTCGATGGCATGGCGCTTGGCGCCGATCATCTCGACCCCGAATTTCTCGAGCACACCCATTTCCTCAAGCGCGAGCGAGGTGTTGAGACCGGTCTGGCCGCCCATGGTCGGCAGGAGCGCGTCGGGGCGTTCCTTTTCGATGATGCGGGCGACGACCTCGGGGGTGATGGGTTCGATATAGGTGGCGTCGGCCAGACCGGGATCGGTCATGATGGTCGCGGGGTTCGAGTTGACGAGGATGACCCTGTAACCCTCTTCGCGCAGCGCCTTGCAGGCCTGGGCGCCGGAATAGTCGAATTCGCAGGCCTGTCCGATGACGATGGGCCCCGCACCGATGATCATGATGGATTGGATATCGGTTCTCTTCGGCATCTCGACCCCCGGACGGCTTGGCGCAAATTGCCTGCCTTATAGACGGGGACAGACCGGGTGCAAGGTGCGAATGGCGGTTGGCCGGTGCGCGATCTGGGCCAGAGGGCATGGTGCGCCTAAAGGCGCACCCTACGCGGCGCGCATCTGGCGGGTGGCGGGGGAGGGATAGAGGTAATCGCGCGTCAGCGGCACCGCATCGGGGCGATGGGCGATCTGCATCTGGAACACCGCCTGCCGGTTGTGGCGGAACGTGTGTTCGGAGGCTTTCAGGTAATAGCGCCACATCCGGCAGAAGCGGTCGTCATAGAGCGCGCGGGCGCGACCCTGATTGGCCAGAAAGCGGTCATGCCAGTGGCGAAGCGTTTCGGCATAATGCAGCCGCCAGATTTCCAGATCGGTGGGGTAAAGGCCCGCCTCCTCGACCGCCGAGGACATTTCGGACAGGGCGGGCACATAGCCGCCGGGAAAGATGTATTTCGTGATCCAGGGGCTGGTGGCCCCCGGCGGCGCGATGCGCCCGATCGTGTGGATCAGCGCCACCCCATCGGGACGCAGCCGGTCGCGGACAGCGTCGAAATATTCGCGGTAATGCGGCACGCCCACATGTTCGAACATGCCGATGGACAAGACCCGGTCGAAGCTGCCCCGGACCGCGCGGTAATCGCGCAATTCGAAGCGGACGCGATCGGACAGGCCCGCGGCGGCGGCGCGTTCTGTCGCGACCTTGTGCTGTTCGCGCGAGAGCGTCACGCCCAGCACCCGCACCCCGTAATCTTGCGCCAGCGTCAGCGCCATGCCGCCCCAGCCGCAGCCGATCTCGAACACCTCCATGTCGGGGGAGAGGCAGAGCTTGGCCGCGATATGGTGTTTCTTGGCGTCTTGCGCCTGTTCGAGGGTCAGGGAGGGATCGGTGAAATAGGCGCAGGAATATTGCCGGTCGGCATCGAGGAAGAGATCGTAGAGCTCGCCCGACAGGTCGTAGTGATGGGCGACGTTTTCCCGCGCGCGATGGGCGGGGTTGTATTGGTCAAGCACCCGTTTCGCACGCCGGAGCCGCAAGGCCCAGCGCCGCCAGCCCGCATCGCTTTGCGCGGCATTGGTCGAGACCAAGGTAAAGAAGCGGTCCAGATCATCCCCCTCGATCACGAGGGTGCCGTCCATATAGGCCTCGCCCAGCGCCAGTTCGGTGGACAGGACCAGCCGCCGTGGCAAGGCGGGATCGGTCAGGGTGATGCGCAGGGCCGCCCCCTGCCCCGGTCCGTAGCGGCGGCATGTGCCGTCGGGATAGAGAATGTCCAAAGCGCCGGCCACGAAGAATTGGCGCAGCATACGGTCAAGAACCCGGTCCCACATCGCGTTTCCCCCTCGCGTTTGTGACCTGCCGAAACCTGCGGGATCCAGTGTAGCAAAAACAGGCCGGGAAAAAAACCGGAGGGCGGGGCGATGGGCGGAAACTTGATCTGTGTCAATCCAAGTTGACAGTATTTGTGGTCCAATTTCCTGACATATCGGGAGTGCGGCCATGCGAATCTGTCTCATCCATCCCAACTATCATTCGGGAGGGGCCGAAATCGCGGGCAACTGGCCGCCCGCCTGGGTCGCCTATATCGCGGGGGCGCTGAAGACGGCGGGCTTTACCGATATCCATTTCATCGATGCGATGACCGATCATGTCAGCCCCGAGGATTTGCGGGTCAAGCTGGCCGAGATCCAGCCCGATGTCGTGGGCACGACCGCGATCACGCCCTCGATCTACGTGGCCGAGGAAACGTTGCAGATCGCCAAGGAGGTGGTGCCGAACGCGCTGCGCATCCTGGGCGGCATCCATGCGACCTTCATGTACAAGCAGGTTCTGTCCGAGGCGCCGCAGGTCGATGTGATCGTGCGTGGCGAGGGCGAGGAGATCATCGTCGAGCTGATCCGGGCCTATGCCGAAGGCCGCTGGCCCGATCAGCGCGCGGCGATCAAGGGCATCGCCTATCGCGAGGGCGACGAGATCGTGGCCACACCCGCCGCCGCGACCGTCAAGGACCTGGATGCGATCACGCCCGATTGGTCGCTCTTGAAGTGGGACCAGTACATCTACGTGCCGCTCGGCGTGAAGGTCGCGATCCCCAACATGGCGCGGGGGTGCCCCTTTACCTGTTCCTTCTGCAGCCAGTGGAAATTCTGGCGCGATTACCGGGTGCGCGATCCGATCAAGGTGGTGGACGAGATCGAAAAGCTGGTGAACGAGCATGGCGTGGGGTTCTTCATCCTGGCCGACGAGGAACCGACGATCAACCGGCGCAAGTTCATCCAGTTCTGCGAGGAATTGATCAGGCGCGACCTGCCACGCCGCGTGCAATGGGGGATCAACACGCGGGTGACGGATATCTACCGCGACCGCGACCTGTTGAAATTCTACCGGTCTGCGGGGTTGGTGCATATCAGCCTCGGGACGGAGGCTGCGGCGCAGCTCAAGCTCGACCAGTTCAACAAGGAAACCAAGGTCGAGGAGAACAAGGAGGCGATCCGCCTGCTGCGGGAGGCCGATATCTTTACCGAGGCGCAGTTCATCGTCGGCCTCGACAACGAGACGGCGGAGACGCTGGAAGAAACCTACCAGATGGCCTGGGATTGGCAGCCGGATCTGGCGAATTGGGCGATGTACACGCCCTGGCCGTTCACGCCACTCTATCAAGAGCTGGGCGACAAGGTCGAGATTTTCGATTTCTCGAAATACAATTTCGTCACGCCCATCATGAAGCCCGAGGCGATGGACCGCGACGAGTTGCTCGACCGGGTGATGAACAATTACCGGCGGTTCTATTCGAAAAAGGCGCTGTTCCACTATCCGTGGCGCGGCACGGGCTATCGGCGGCGGTACCTGCTTGGATGCCTCAAGGCGTTCCTGAAGGCGGGCTTTGCGCGGCAGTTCTATGACCTGGGCAAGGTCGATTACTGGGGGCCGCAATCCAAGGGCAAGCTGAACTTCAACTTCGACCGGACGCGGACGATCGCGCCTGCGCAGATGGAGGATTGGCAGTCCAAGCAGGATATCGCGGCGCAGAAACGGGCGGCGAAGCTGTCCAGAGCCGGCGATTTCAAGATGCCCAACGGGGCGGAGGTGAAGGCCACGCCGGAGGCCATCAAGGCTTGCGGTGGCGGGGAGCAGCAGATGGAGGAGGCGGGCAAGATCCCCGCCGAATGATCCATGGCCGAGGCAAGCGCCCGGATCGGGCCCAATGCGATCTTGCAGTTCGTGCCGGTGCTGGAGGCGGCGCGGGGGCCCGATGAGACAGCCCATATCCTGGCCATGGCCGGGATCATCACGCTGCCCGACCCTGCGAAAGGCTTGATCGCGGAGGGGCCTGCGGCGCGGTTGCACCAAATGGTGCGGCAGGCCCTGCCCCAGGATGCGGCGCGGCTGGCGGCAGAGGCGGGGCGGCGGACGGGGGATTACATCCTGGCCCATCGCATCCCGAAGGCGGCGCAGGCGGTGCTGAAGCTCTTGCCCGCGCGGCTGTCGGTGCCGATCCTGTCCAAAGCGATTGCGAAACATGCCTGGACGTTTTGCGGATCGGGGGAATTTCGGTTGGAGCCGGGGGTTCCGCCGGTTTTCGCGATCCTGGACAACCCGGTGGTGCGGGGCGAGGTGTCGGAGGTGCCGCTGTGCCATTGGCATGCGGCGGTGTTCGAGCGGCTGTTCACCGCGATCTGCGGGACGGGGTGGCAGGTGGTCGAGACGACCTGCTGCGCGCAGGGCGCGCGCGCCTGCCGGTTCGAGCTGCGGCGGGGGCGGTGAGGGGGCGGAAAACCCGGGTTTTCCGTGTGGGAAACCTGCAGGTTTCCCCCGACGTTATTCCGTGATCGGTTCGGGCGACTGGAACACCCGGTCGCGGCCCGTGGCATCGGTGATCGTCACGGTCGCGATGGGGCGGATCAGCCGCTCGCCCAGGATTTCTTGCAAGATGAAGCGCACGGGATTGGTGCCTGGATCGATCTCGACCGTATAGGGATAGGGGCTGGCGCAACCCGTCAGCGTGCCCGACCAGCCGGTTTCCGCCGCCGTTTCGGGCGCAGGGCCAAGGCAGGTGGAGCCATCGCTCATCCCCACCGACAAAAGCGTGGCGTCGAGCGTCACCCGTTCGGGCATGGCAGGCCCCGTGGCGCAGGCCGCCAGCGTGGCGAGGGTCAGGGCGGACAAGAGGGCGCGGCGCATGGCAGGACCTTTCGGGTCTGGGGTCAGAGTGACCAGAACAGCGGGATCGCAAGGCAGACGACCACGCCGAGGCTCAGGTTCAGCGGTATACCGATCCGCATGAAATCGGTAAAGCGATAGCCCCCCGGCCCGTAGACCAGCATGTTGGTCTGATAGCCGATGGGCGTAGCGAAACAGGCAGAGGCCGCGATCATCACCGCCACGACGAGCGGGCGCGGATCGACGCCCACGGCCTCGGCCAGCGCGATGGCGATCGGGGCCATGATGACGGCGATGGCATTGTTGGACACGATCTCGGTCAGGATCGTGGTCATGAAATAGACCGCCCAGACCAGCACCCAGGGCGGCAGGTCCATGAGCGCGGGCGCCACCCGCCCCACGATCAGTTCGATGGCCCCGGTGTGATCGAGTGCCGCCCCCACGGCGAGCATGGCGAAGATGAGCGCAAGCAAGCGCCCCTCGACAAAGGAAAACGCCTCGTCCGCGTCGATGCAGCCCGTCATCAGCACGAGGGCCACCGCGATGACGGCCAAGGCAAGGATCGGGGCCACGTCGAAGGCAGCGAGCGCCACGATCCCCGCCATGGCCCCGATGGCGATGGGGGCCTTGGCCCGGCGATAGGCGCGTTCGGAGGGTTGGGAGACATCGACAAGATCCATGTCGGCGGCAAGCCGCTGGATATCGGCGGGATCGCCCTCGAGGAGCAGCGTGTCGCCCACGCGGATCGACAGGTTGTCGATCTGGGTGCCGATATTCTGGTTCCGCCGATGCACGGCCAGGGGATAGACCCCGTAGCGGCGGCGCAGGCGCAGATCGCCCAAGGTGCGCCCCACCAGCCGCGCGCCGGGGGTGATCAGCACCTCGACCGTGGTGGTACGGACCGACGACAGCTTGTCGACCGTCTTGAGTTCCTTGGAGGCCTGAAGCCCCAGAACCTCGGCCATGTCGGTGCGCAGGACGATGCGGTCGCCCGCCTGCAGCACGACCTGATCCATCGCGCGCCGGAGCGAGGCATCGCCGCGCAACACGTCGATCAGGCGCACGCCGTCGCGTTTGAACATGTCGACCTCGGTCACCTTCTGGTCGATCAGGGCGGAATCCTCGGGCACCGCGACCTCGGTGAAGAACTTGGCCTTGGACCGTCCCGCGCCCAGCATCGCGGCCATCGAACTGCGCTCGGGCAAAAGGTGGCGACCGATGAGGGTGAGGTAGATCATCCCCCATGCGACGACGACAAGGCCGATGGGCGTGATCTCGAAAATGGTGAAAGGTTCCAGCCCCTCGGTCCGGGCGACGCCATCGACCAGCAGGTTGGTGGAGGTGCCGATCAAGGTCAGCGTGCCGCCCATGATCGCGGCATAGCTGAGCGGGATCAGAAGCTTGGAGGCGGAGGTGTCGAGGATCCGCGAAATCTGCACGAAGACCGGGATCATGATCACCACGATGGGCGTGTTGTTCATGAAGGCGGAGGCCAGTGCCACAATCCCCAAAAGCGCCGTGATCGCGATGGTGGGGTTGGAGGCGGCCTTGGCCTCGGCAAACTTGGTGAGGCGGTCGAGGCTGCCGGTGCGCACCAAAGCGCCCATGACGATGAACATGGCCGCGATGGTCCATGGCGCGGGATTGGCCAGAACCTCGGTCGCGCGGTCGAAGGGCAAAAGCCCGAGGATCAACAGGACCGAGACGCCCGCGATGGCCACGACCTCGGTCGGCCAGCGCTCGCGCAGGAAGAGCGCGAACATGAGCACAAGCAGCGCCAGCGTCAGCAGGCCTTGGCCGGTCTGGGACAGGGGCAGGTCGATCATCATGCGTCCTTGCGCGGGAGGCGCGCCGGAGGTCGAGTGTAGCGATTGGACAAGGCGCGGCAAGCGCTGCCACGTGGGCGGGGTGGCGGCCGGGCCGCCATGCCTATTCCGCAGGCACAGGTTCGGGCGGTTTGCGCGGCTGGACGAGGGCCAGGCCCGCCATCATCAGCGCGAGCGCCGCCCAGACCCATGGCGAATAGCTTTCGCCCAGGATCAGCTTGGCCCAGAGGATGCCGAAGCCCGTCACAAGGTAGGACACCTGCGCGGCAAAGACCGACCCCGCCCGCGTCACGAGCCAGACATAGGCGGTATAGGCCAAGGCATGGCTGACCGAGGAGATGATGATCGCGACATCGGGCGCGCCCCATGGTGGCAGGGGCGAGATGAATTGCCCGGTCATGGCCGCGAGCGGCAGGGCAAGGACCATCCCCACGATGGATGCGCCAAGAAGGACCTGCAGCGCATCGAGCCCCTCGGTCCCGTAACGGGCGACGAAATTGCCCTCCACCGCGTAGAAGAGCGGCGCGATGAGCGCCACGGGCAGCCACCAGACCATGGCGGGATCGGGCAGGCTGGTGCCCGGTGCCGCGATCAGCACGATGGCCGAAAGCCCCAGGCAAAGCCCCAGGAGCCGCCGGGCCGAGAACCGGTCGAGCCCCCAAGCCAGGGCGATGGGAAAGGCCAGCATCGGGATCAGCGACAAGACGATGGACAAGATACCGGATGGCAGGTGGATCGCGGCCGTATAGCTTGCCGAATTGGGCAGGAGCGTGCCGATCAGGGCGATGATCGTGTAAAACAGGAGGTGGCGCGGTTCGCAGGGCAGCCGCCCGCCGCGCGCCAGGTTCATCGCGCCCAGAAGCAGGACGGCGATGGCGAATTGCCAGAAGATGATGCCGAAATGGCGATAGCCCTCGGAGACCGCGATCTTGGACATGGGTTGGCCAAGACCCCAGCCCGCGCCGCACAGGATCAGGATCAGGACGTAACCCAGCCGCTCGCGCGGAAGATCACGCCACATCGGGCGGGCCCTGCGGCGCAAGCCGCCCGCCAAGCCGGATCGCATGGGCGGCGGTCGCGGCCCCGGTCTTGTCATCGGTTTCGACAAAGAGCCCCGACAGCGTCGCAGGCCCTTCGGCGGGGGTGAAACGGTCCTTGGGCATGCCGGTGATGAAGCGGCGCATCGGTTCGGCCTTTTCCATGCCGATGACGGAATGGTAATCGCCGCACATGCCGGCATCGGTCTGATAGGCGGTGCCGCCGGGCAGGATCATCGCATCGGCCGTCGGCACATGGGTATGGGTGCCCACGACGACGCTGGCGCGTCCGTCGCAAAAATGCCCTGTCGCCATCTTTTCCGATGTCGCCTCGGCGTGGATGTCGATCAGGGCCGCCTGAACCGCGCCGCCGCGCGGGTATTTGCGCAAGATGCCGTCGAGCGCGGAAAACGGGTCGTCGAAGGGGCGTTTCATGAAGACCTGCCCCAAGGCCTGCGCGACAAGGACCTGACGGCCCCGCGTCGTCTTGAACACGCGCGCGCCTGTGCCCGGCGCATCCTTGGCGTAGTTCAGCGGGCGCAGGATGCGCGGCTCCTCGGTGATGAATTGCAGCATCTCGCGCTGGTCGAAGGCGTGATCGCCCAGCGTGATGCAATCGGCCCCGGCATCCAGCACCGCCTTGGCATGGGCGGCGGACAGCCCCGCGCCGCCGGTCGCGTTCTCGGCATTGACCACGACGAAATCGAGCCGCCAGTCGACGCGCAGGCGCGGCAGAGTTTCCGTGATCGCCGCCCGGCCCGCGCGGCCCATGACATCGCCGAGAAAGAGGATACGCATGGCCCGGGCTTAGGTCGCGGCGCGCGCTTGGGCAAGGTGGAAATGGAGGGCTGGGGTCAGGGGCGCAGGATGCCATCCTCGGTCACGATGGCGTCGAGCGCCACATCGGTGGGTTCGACGGGGAGGCTGGGCAGGCGTTGCGCGGCAAAAGCAAGGCCGATGGCACGAACGGGACGGGTGGCCGCGAGGCGCGCGAGCGTGCGGTCGTAGAAGCCGCCGCCATAGCCCAGACGGTTGCAGCCGTGATCGAAGGCCACGAGCGGCACGATGAGCGTGTCGGGCGTCAGCCAATCGCCGCTTTCGGGGATGCGCGCGCCAAAGGGGCCGTCGATCATCGGGGCCTCGGGCGTCCAGGCGCGGAAATCGAGCGGCTGGCCACGCCCCGCGATCACCGGCACGCAGATCCGCGCGCCCTGTTCGTGCAGCGCCGTCATGGCGGGAAGGGGATCGATCTCGGAGCGCATGGGCATGTAGCCTGCGACGGTCAGGCCATGGGCCGGGCCGATCAGCGCCAGAAGATGCGCGGTGGCGCGCGCGACCGCCCCGCTTTCGTGCCGCAGGTCGAAAGCGCGCTGGCGCGCGGCAAAGGCGGATTGGCGCAGGCTGGCCTTGACGTCGCTCATGGGAGGGACCCAAAACCCTTTACGGGGCGCGCGCAAGGCGGGGCGCGACAGGACGGCAGGGAAAGGCGACAGGATGCTCACACTCGACCATATCGCGGTGGCGGCCGAAGATCTGGAAACCGGCGCGGCAGCGGTGGAGGCGGCCCTTGGCCTGCCCTTGCAGGGCGGCGGGCAGCATGCGGCGATGGGCACGCATAACCGGCTGATGGGGCTGGGGGCGGATTACCTAGAGGTGATCGCCATCGACCCCGAGGGACAGGCCCCGGCCCAGCCGCGCTGGTTCGACCTGGACCGGTTCACGGGGAAAACGCGCGCCACGACATGGATCTGCCGCTGCGACGATCTGGAGGCGGCGCTGGCGGCCTGCCCGCCCGGTGCGGGCGTGCCATGGTCGTTGGCGCGCGGCGATCTGCGTTGGCGCATGGCGGTGCCGGTGGACGGCATCTTGCCCTTTGACGGGCTCTTCCCCGCGCTGATCCAGTGGGAGGGGGTGGCCCACCCTGCCCCGCGCCTGACGGATGTGGGGGCAAAGCTTGCTGCGTTGCGGCTGTTCTCGCCGCAGGCCGAGGGATTGCGGGCGGCCCTTGCCCCCCTGATCACGGATGCGCGGGTCACGGTGACCCAGGCCGATGCGCCCCGGATGGAGGTCGTTATCGCAACGCCGAAGGGTGAGGTCGTGCTGTGATCCGCGCGGGCCGGCCCGAGGATGCGGAGGCCATCGCGGCGATCTGGAACATCATCATCCGCGAGACGAGCCACACCTTTACCACCGCCGAGAAAGACCCCGCCACGCTTGCGACCCAGATCGGGCAACAGCCGTATTTCGTGGCCTGCGAGGGGGGTGCCGTCGTGGGATTCGTCACATGGTCGCAATTCCGCGCAGGCCCCGGCTATGCCCATACGCAGGAACATTCGATCCATATCGCGAGGGCGGCGCGCGGGCGCGGTCTGGGGCGCGCGCTGATGACCCGCGCCGAGGCGGAGGCGAAGGCCATGGGCCATCATTCGATGATCGCGGGCGTGGCGGGCGAGAATGCGGGCGGTGCGGCCTTTCACGCCGCCATAGGCTATCGCGAGATCGCCCGCCTGCCGCAGGTGGGGTGGAAATTCGGGCGCTGGCACGATCTGGTCCTGATGCAGAAAATCCTGTGATCTTTCGCGCTTTCGCCTGACAAGCGGGCTGTCTTGGGGTTAGATGGAGCCATGTCGCTCTGGACCCGCATCACCGAGGCGCTGACCGCGCTTGCCAAGGGCGAAGGCCTTTCGGCGGTGTTCGACAAGCTGCGCGCGCCGCCCGAACGGACCGTCGCCTTTACCATCGCCGTCATCGCGCTGTCGGCCAAGATGGCCAAGGCCGACGGGCTGGTGACACGCGACGAGGTGACGGCATTCCGGCAGGTGTTCCATATCCCGCCCGAGGATGAGCGCGCGGCGGCCCGCGTCTTCAACCTGGCGCGGGAGGATGTGGCGGGCTTCGAAACCTATGCCGCCCGCATCGCCGCGATGTTCCGTGCCGAGGGGCGACCCTGCGGGGTGGACAGCGTGCTCTGCGACCTGATGGAAGGGCTGTTCCATATCGCCACGGCGGATGGCGATTACCACCCGGCCGAAGATGCCTTCCTGCATCGCGTGGCCGAGATTTTCGGGATGGAGGAGGCGCAGTTCCGCCGGATGCGCGCGCGCCACGTCCCCGATGCCGCCCCCGACCCCTATGCGGTTCTGGGTGTCAGCCCCGAGACCCCGATGGACGAGATCCGCGCCGCATGGCGGGCCGAGGTGCGCATGACCCATCCCGACCGCATGATCGCGCGCGGCGTGCCGGAGGAGGCGGTGAAACTGGCCGAGAAACGCCTGATCGCCGTCAACCGCGCCTGGGAGGAAATCTCGGCCCGGTCGCCCGGTCGCGCGCCCGAGCGGGTGTGATGGACGCGCGCGCCCTGCGCATCGCCACCTATAACGTGGAATGGTTCCACGAGCTGTTCGACGACAAGGGACGGCTTCTGGACACCAACGCCTGGTCGGGGCGGCACAACGTGACGCGGGCCGAGCAGATCGCGGGGTTGATCACCGTCTTTCGGGCGATGGATGCCGACGGCATCCTGGTGGTCGAAGCGCCCGACGTGTCGCGGCACCGCAACGGCGCGGTGGCGCTTGCCACTTTCGCGCGCGAAGCGGGCATCCGGGCGCGCGAGGTCTGCCTGGGCTTTGCCAATGACACGCAGCAAGAGATCATGCTGCTTTTCGATCCCGACGTGATCCGCGCCCGCCATGCGCCAAGCGACCTGGGCGCGCCGCGGTTCGACCAGAGTTTCCGGATCGATCTGGACGTGGATGCGACCGAGGATGTCGTGACCTTTTCCAAGCCGCCGCTGGAGATGCGGCTGGACACGCCCCTGGGCGTGATGCGGATGATCGGGGTGCATGTGAAATCGAAAGCGCCCCATGGGGCGCGAAACGCCGATCAGGCGATGAAGCTGGCCATCGCGAACCGGCGCAAGCAGCTGGCGCAATGCATCTGGTTGCGCCAGAGGGTCCTGGCCCATCTGGACGAGGGGGAGCCGTTGATCCTGCTCGGCGATCTGAACGATGGTCCGGGGCTCGATGTCTTCGAGGACCTGTTCGGGCGGTCGGGGATCGAGATCGTGATGGGCTGGGGCGAGGAGCCCGAGCGCGCGCTTTTCGATCCCAATGCCGCCCGCGCGCTGGAACGCCGGATCATCGCCGCGCCCACCACGGCGCGGTTCTACATCGCATCGGAGGGGCGCTATATCTCGGCGCTTCTGGATTACATCATGGTCTCGCCCGACCTGCGGCCCATGGCGCGGCGCTGGCGGGTCTGGCACCCGTTCGAAGACCCCGATTGCTGGGAAAACGAGGGGCTGCGCGATGCGCTTTTGGCGGCGTCGGATCATTTCCCGGTGACGCTCGACCTGGTGGCGGAGGGGTGACAGGGGGCGGCGGCCTTCCCATATGCGCTTGGTGGACACGGAGGGGATGGGAATGCGGTTCAGGATGCTTTTCGCGGCTGCGCTGGTGGCGGCCGCCCCCGCTGCGGCGCAGGACGAGGGCGGCGGGTTCGGTGAGGGGCTCGACCTTTTGGGGGAGGGAAGCCGGATGATCCTCGAGCGGCTCCTTGAAGACATGCGCCCGATGCTCGACAGCGCGCGGCCCTTTTTCGAGGAGGAGCTGATGCCGCTTCTGGAGCGCCTGGGCGAGGTGGTGGATGATCTGTCCTACTACGAACTGCCCGAGCGGCTGCCCAATGGCGACATATTGATCCGCCGAAGCCCCGATGCGCCGCCCTGGGGCGAAGCGCCCCTGCCCGAGGTCGGCGAGGGGGGCGAGGTGGAGTTGTGAGAGGGGGCTCTGCCCCCGGCGCGTTCCGCGCCTCCCCCGGAGTTTTTGGGCCAAGATGAAGAGGCAGGCGCGCCGTGGGTTGAGACTGGGCGCGCGGGGGGCCATATCTGGCGGGAACACGAATTCCGAAAGGTCTGTCCATGCTGATGTCCCAGTTTTCCGCCCCCCTGCCCCGTGATGCCGCGCGCGATGGGGGTGGGGCGCCCTTGGGCGATCTGCCGGATTGGGACCTGAGCGATCTTTATGCCGCGCCCGATGCGCCGGAGTTGAAGCGGGATCTGGACTGGCTGGCGCAGGAATGCGCGGATTTCGCCGCCGATTACGAGGGCAAGCTGGCGGGCCTGGACACGGCCGGCATGCTGGCTTGCGTGCGCCGCTACGAGCGGATCGACGTGGTGGCGGGGCGGATCATGTCCTATGCGGGCCTGCGGTATTACCAGCACACAACGGATGCGGGCCGGGCCAAGTTCATGTCCGACATGCAGGACAAGATCACGACCTATACCACCGCGCTCGTATTCTTCGATTTGGAATTCAACCGCATCCCCGATGCAGGCTACGCGGCGGTCTTTGGCGGCGACCCGGCGCTGGCGCGCTACAAGCCGGTTTTCGACCGGATGCGGGCGAGAAAGCCCTACCAGCTGTCCGATGAACTGGAGAAATTCCTGCACGATCAATCGGTCGTGGGGGCGAGCGCGTGGAACAAGCTGTTCGACGAGACGATCGCGGGCATGTCCTTTGAGGTCGAGGGCGACAGGCTGGGGATCGAGGCGACGCTGAACCTGTTGACCGACCATGACCGGTCGCGGCGCGAGGCGGGCGCGCGGGCGCTGGCCGACGGTTTCGCCGAGCGGTTGCCGCTGTTCGCACGGGTCCACAACACGCTGGCCAAGGACAAGGAAATCTCGGACCGCTGGCGCAAGCTGCCGACGCCGCAAATGGGGCGGCACCTGTCCAATCACGTGGAACCCGAGGTGGTCGAGGCGCTGCGCAACGCGGTCGTCGCGGCCTATCCGCGGCTCTCGCACCGCTATTACGCGCTCAAGGCCAAGTGGCTGGGGCTGGAGCGGTTGCAGGTCTGGGACCGCAACGCGCCCTTGCCCATGGAGGAGAACCGCATCTTCGGCTGGGAGGAGGCGCGCAAGCTCGTGACCGAGGCCTATGCCGGGTTCGATCCGCGCATGGCCGAGCTGTCGGAGCCGTTCTTCACCCAGGGCTGGATCGATGCGGGCGTGAAGGAGGGCAAGGCGCCCGGCGCCTTTGCCCATCCGACGGTGGCGGAGGTGCATCCCTACGTGATGCTCAACTATCTCGGCAAACCGCGGGACGTGATGACGCTGGCCCATGAGCTGGGCCATGGTGTTCACCAGCGGCTGGCGGCGGGCCAGGGGGAATTGTTGTCCTCCACCCCGCTCACGCTGGCGGAAACGGCGAGCGTCTTTGGCGAGATGCTGACCTTCCGCAAGATGCTGGCCGAGGCCAAGGACGATGCCGCGAAGAAGGTGTTGCTGGCGGGCAAGGTCGAGGACATGATCAACACGGTCGTGCGCCAGATCGCGTTCTACGATTTCGAATGCAAGCTGCACGCCGCCCGCCGCGAGGGGGAGCTGACGCCCGAGGATATCAACGCGCTCTGGATGTCGGTGCAGGCGCAAAGCCTTGGGCCGGTGTTCGATTTCATGGAAGGCTACGAGACCTTCTGGGCCTATATCCCGCATTTCGTGCATTCGCCCTTCTACGTCTATGCCTATGCCTTTGGCGACGGCTTGGTGAACGCGCTTTACGCGGTCTATGCGGAAGGCACGCCGGGCTTTCAGGAGAAGTATTTCGACATGCTCAAGGCGGGCGGGTCCAAGCATCACAAGGACTTGCTGGCGCCCTTCGGGCTGGATGCCTCGGACCCTGCGTTCTGGGACAAGGGGTTGAGCATGATCGAGGGCTTCATCGACGAGCTGGAGGCGATGGAAGCCTGAGATGGGCAAAAGCCGCATCCCTTTCCTGTCGGACGCGGAGCTGTCGCGCTGGAAGACGCGGGCGCGGCGGTTCCTGGTGCGCGTGCGGCAGGTCGTGCCGCCGGGGGGGCGGTTGGTGCTTGGGGTCTTGCTGATGATGGGCGGGCTTTTGGCGTTTTTGCCGGTGCTGGGGTTGTGGATGCTGCCCCTGGGGCTCGCCGTTGCCTCGCTCGACGTGGTGCCGGCGCTGCGCTGGCTGCGCGGGGGGCGTTAGCCGTGCCCTTGCGCCTGACGCGGCGGGACACCATCGCGGGGGCGCTGGCCTGTCTTGCGCCACGTGTGGGCCGGACCGAGGGCGACAGGATCGCGGAGCTGGTCGCGCAGGTTTCGCCCGAGCGGTTGCGCGCCACGGTCGTGGCCTTGGCGGGCTTTCCGACGCGCTACACGCTGCACCCCGATTTCCCGCAGGTTACGGCGCACGTGGCCCAGGGCTTTCGCGAGATCGGGGTCGCGCCGGGGGGATTGGCGCTCTTGCCCTTCACGATGGAGGGCGGATTGCTGCGCCACAACGTGGTCGCGGGATCGCCCGCCGATCCGCGCGGGGTGATCGTGGTGGGCGCGCATATGGACAGCCTGTCCGAAACCCCGATGCGGCTTGCGCCCGGTGCCAATGACAATGCGACGGGCGTCGCCGCGATGATCGAGGCGCATCGGATTCTGGCCGGGGCCGCCCTGCCCTGTGGTCTGGTTTCGGTAGCGTTTGCGGGCGAGGAACAGGGCTATCGCGGCTCTGCCGCCCTTGCCGCGATGGCGCGGTCCAAAGGGTGGCGGGTGCGGCTGATGCTGAACCTCGACATGTTGGGCCATAGCCATCCCGGCCCCGATGCGCCCTTCTGGATCGAGGCGGATGAGGGGAACGCGCGGCCCGAGAATGACGCGGCGGCGCAGGCGGCGGGCGATGTCGCGGCGCGGATGGCGGCGGCGCATACGCGGCTCACCATCGCGCGATCCGACATCTGGGGCAGCGATTACATGCCCTTTGAGGCGGCGGGCTTTCCGGCGATCGGCTTTTACGACGGGGCGGCGGTCGAAGGCGCGCCGGGCTATCATTCGACCGCCGACACGGTCGACCGGATCGATTTCGACCGGTTGACCGAAGCGACGCGGCTGACCGTCGCCACGGTGGCGGCGGTCGCGCATCAGGCGGGGTGAGCGATCACTCGGCCTCGTTCGCGGGCTTGGCCTGCAACAGGCCGTAATTCGCCTCGCCCAGACGGTCGAAGAGATCGATCTGGGTTTCGAGAAAGTCGATATGCCCTTCCTCGTCGGCGATCAGCTCTTCGAAGAGCGCCTTGGAGACGTAATCCTTGACGCTTTCGCAATGATCGCGCGCCTCGATATAGAGGGTGCGGGCGTCGTGTTCGGCGGCGAGATCGGCGTCGAGCGTTTCGCGCAAAGTCTGGCCGATGCGCAGCGGGTCGAGTTTTTGCAGGTTCGGGTGGCCGCCCAGAAAGATGATGCGTTCGATCAGCCGGTCGGCATGGTGCATCTCTTCCACGCTTTCCTCGCGCGATTTGGCGGCGATGCGGCCGTAGCCCCAATCCTCCTGCAGGCGATAATGGAGCCAGTACTGGCTGACCGCCGTCAATTCGCTGCGCAGCGCCGCGTTGAGATAGTCGATGACCTTGGCGTCGCCTTTCATGGCATGTTCTCCTTTTCCTGGCCGGGGGCGTCGCCCCCAGGGCTGGTGATTGGTCAAACCTATGTATTCACGTCCGAAATTTCACGGGGGCCGCGTCAAGGACGCGCCTTGCGGCGGCGCAGGCCACGCAGGTCGGCGGGCACGCCAAGGGCGGGTGAGCTCTCCATCGTTGCGAGAAACAGGGGCAGACAGCCGCCGCAATCGGCCTTGCGGCCCAGCGCGCGATAGACCTTGCCGGGGGTGATGATCGTGTCGGGATCGGCGGCGCGCATCCAGTCGATGGCGCCGTGGATGTCGGTGTCGCTGATGCCGGTGCAGGAACAGACGATCATGGGCGCTGTCCCCGGCTGACAGGATTGGCCTGCCGGTCGATCAGCCGCTCGATCATGGCCGAAAGGGACGGACAGCAGGCCGCGCCGAATTCGGACAGGAGGTCCGCGGCAAGCGCCACCGGACCGGCGGCGGGGACGGATCGCGGCGATGAGGTCGTGGGACGGGTCATGGGCCACCTCGCAACGGGATGGCCCAAACCTGACAAATTCAGTCGGACACGTCAATCCTTACTAAAAGGATCGGCTAATTATTGTGACCCGGCCTCAAAGCTTGTTGTGAGACCCGTCGCAGAGCGGTTGGCGCTGGCTGGCCTTGCAGCCGCAAAAGAAGACCTTTCCGTCCTTTTCGGCGGTCCATTTCTGCGGCTGAAAGCCCGTATCCTTATGAGATCCATCACAAAACGGCTGCTTTTGCGATTTGCCGCAGGCGCACCAGAAATAGGTTTTTCCCTCGGTCACCTCGACGGGGAACGGGGCTTTCTGGGCGATGACGGGTATGTTGTCGGACATCTGGCAGGGTTCCTTGGCTGGATGATTGTCCGCAACTTGGGCCGCTTGCGCGCAGCGTCAATCCAGATCGGTCCAGGGCCAGGGTTTCACGTCGGAGGCCGCCGATTGATAGCGCGCGGCCTTGGCCATCCAGATGCCGAGATCGGTTCCGAAATCGGCAAGGCGCTGGTTGCGCTCGCCGGTATTGATCAGCATCACCACGAATTGCACCACCGTCAAAAGCGTCAGAACGGTCTGGCCGAGGCTGAGCATGACGGCGATGATCACCATGTGAACAAGGCGCAAGGCCATGCTTTCACGGGGAGATTCCGGTTGGTCCCCGTTCAGGCGGCCAGCGATCCTTTCGTCGTCGTTGCGATCCATCATCGTGACATCCCCAGTTTGTCCAGAACCGCGTCGATGGCGATCTGGGTGCCGCGCGCGGTTTCCAGAGGATAGGGGAAATCCGCGCCGTCGAGAAGGGTTGCGGCCATCGCCTCGACCTGGAGCGCGTATTGGCGCGCTTCGGGGAAGGAATGGGTCTCGAACGGCTGGCCGTCGTGGGCGAGGAGCAGATCGGCCTGCGCATATTGGCCCGCGTTGAAGGGCGCGGTGAGGGTCATCCGGCCCGCGCTGCCCTGAAAAACCATGGTTTGATAACGGGTTGCGCGCATCGAGACGTGGAAGGAAAAGCGGATGTCACCTGCGCGCGCCTGCACCCAAGTCGAGGTGTCGACGCCGTTTTCAACGGTCGCATCGGCCCAGAGAATCGTAGGCTCCAGCCCCGTGGCAAAGCGGAAGGCACCAATCGGATAGACGCCCACATCGCGCAATGCGCCGCCCGCAAGATCGACGGAAAGGCGAATATTTGCAGGATCTTCAAGGCCATAGGTGAAAGCGCCCGTGACGGTATGAAGCTTGCCCAGCGCGCCCTTGGCGATCAGCGCGCGCGCCTTGTGCCATTGGGGGTGATGGGCGGGCATCCAGGCTTCGGCGATGATCTGGCCGGTGCGGTCGCGGGCGGCGATCAAATCGTTGAATTCGCCGGATTTCAGCGCGATGGGCTTTTCGCAGAGCACGGATTTTCCCGCCTCGGCGGCGCGGATCGACCAGTCCACATGGAGCGCGTTGGGCAGCGGGATATAGACGGCGTCGATCTCGGGATCGGTCAGAAGTTCCTGATAGGATTGATGAATTTTCAGCCCCGGCGCGATGGCGGCAAAGGGCGCGGCGCGGGACGGGTCGCGCGTGGCGATGGCGGCAAGGCGCGAGCGGCGCGCCTCGTTGATCGCGGGGGCCATGGTCTTGCGGGCAAAGCCCGAGGCGCCAAGGATGCCCCATCGGATGTGATCGCGTGTCATGGCAACAGGCGTAGCGCGGCGGCAGGGGGGCGGGAAAGACCCCGAATGTCTTGCCACAGGGTTAATTTTTCGGGGCAGACGTAAACGGTTTCCGAAGGCGGGGGTTCATTGTTCACGTTTCGGAAACAAAACCGCCGCCCGCGGGGGGAGGACCCGACAGGCGGCGGCATGGGAGGATCGCGGGACCGTCAGGCGGTCGCCAGCATCCCCTGTTCGCGGGCCAGATCGCGCATCCGCTTTTGCAGCTTTTCGAAGGCGCGCACCTCGATCTGGCGGATGCGTTCGCGGCTGACATTGTAGACCGAGGACAGATCCTCGAGCGTGACGGGTTCATCCTGCAACCGGCGCTGGGTCAGGATATCGCGCTCGCGTTCGTTCAGCACCTCGAGCGCCTTGGACATGAGCGCCATGCGCTGGTCGAATTCGTCGCGCTCGGCGTAATCGGAGGCCTGGTTGGCGCTTTCATCCTCGAGCCAGTCCTGCCATTGGGCCGACCCGTCGTCATCCGACCCGATGGTGGCGTTGAGCGAGGCGTCGCCGCCCGACAGACGCCGGTTCATCGAGATCACCTCATCCTCGGTCACGCCGAGGTCATGGGCGATGCGCGCGACGTTTTCGGGGCGCAGATCGCCCTCTTCCAGCGCGCCGATGCGGGCCTTGGCCTTGCGCAGGTTGAAGAAGAGTTTTTTCTGCGCCGAGGTCGTGCCAAGTTTCACCAAGGACCAGGACCGCAGGATGTATTCCTGGATCGAGGCGCGGATCCACCACATCGCATAGGTCGCAAGGCGAAAACCCTTTTCGGGATCGAAGCGTTTGACGGCCTGCATCAGGCCCACATTCGCCTCGGAGATCACCTCGGCCTGGGGAAGGCCATAGCCGCGGTAGCCCATGGCGAGCTTGGCGGCCAGGCGCAGGTGGCTGGTGACGAGCTGGTGGGCGGCTTCGGTATCCTGATCCTCGACCCAGCGCTTGGCGAGCATGTATTCCTGCTCGGGTTCCAGCATCGGGAACTTGCGGATTTCCTGAAGATAGCGGTTCAGTCCCTGTTCCGGCGACGGGGCCGGGAGATTTGCGTAGGTCGACATGGGCATGGACCCCCTGTTAGGCTCCTGTTGCGGTTTATGTAAACCCGCTTAACTTTTCGTCAAGAGCCGAAGTGAACGTTTCGGTTCAGAATGTGCATCTTGCGATTGCGAACAGCAAGTCGCGTTACCGTGATTTCACGTGCATGTGTGCACATGTTTCAGAGCCGATCCGAACGGCTTCAGCCAAAGGGTGGCCACAGGGAAGGAGGCAAGATGCCTGCCAGAACCCAAGCGCGCATCGCCGGATGCCTCTATGTCGTGATCATCCTTTGCGGGATGAGCGCGGAATTGATCTTTCGCGGGCCTTTGCTTGCGCCCGGCACGGCGGAGGGGGTGCTGGCCGCGATCCTTGCCGCGCCGGGACTGTTACGGGGGGCGATCTTGCTCGATGTGGCAATGATCGTGGCCGATGTGGCGCTGGCCATCCTGCTTTACCGGCTGTTGCGCTTTGTGTCGGAACCCGTGGCGCTGGCGGCGATGGTGTTCCGGCTGATGCAGGCAGCGGTGATCGCGGCAAGCCTGCTGGCGCTGGTGGCGGTCGATGCGCTGGCGCTGCGCGGCGCGGGCGTGGAGGCGGGATTGGTGCGCGGCCTGATGGAGGTGCATGGCATCGGCTATGACCTGGGGCTGATCCTGTTTGCGGCAAATACCGGGCTGACCGCGTGGCTTTTGGCGCGATCGGGATGGGTGCCGCGCGCGCTGCCCTGGCTTTTGGCGGCGACGGCGCTGGTCTATGTCACGGGCAGTGTCACACGCATCGCGGCGCCTGAGTGGAACGCGCTGGTGCAGCCTGCCTATGGCGTGGCGCTGGTCGCGGAAAGCTGGTTTGCGCTGGTGCTGCTCTTCGGGGCGCGCGTGGCGCGGGGTTAGAGCGCGCGGAGCGCCTCGATCAGCTCGGCCATCTCGGGGGGCAGATCGGCCTCGAACGCCATTTCCTCGCCCGTCACGGGATGGACAAAGCCCAGCCGCGCGGCATGGAGCGCTTGCCGGGGAAAGGTGTTGATGCGCTCGGCCAGATCCGCCCCCAGCGTCTTGTCCGACACCTTGCGCCGGCCGCCATAGACGGGATCGCCGACGAGGGCATGGCCGACATGGGCCATATGGACGCGGATCTGGTGGGTGCGCCCGGTTTCCAGCCGACAGGTCACAAGGGTGACGGGACCGAGCGGTTCCTCGACCCGGACGCGGGTGACGGCGTGACGGCCGCCCTGGAACAGGACCGCCTGACGCTGGCGGTCGGTCTTGTGGCGGGCGAGCTGGGTGGTGATCTTGAGGATCGCGCCGGGTTCGAAATTCACGCCCTTGACCCCGTTCAGGCGCGGGTCGGCGGCATCGGGCAGCCCGTGGCAGAGCGCGATATATTCACGGTCGACGCTATGGGCGGCGAATTGATCGGCCAGCCCGTGATGGGCGGCATCCGATTTCGCGACGACCAGAAGGCCCGATGTATCCTTGTCGATGCGGTGCACGATGCCGGGGCGCTTTTCGCCGCCCACGCCCGACAGGTTGCCGCCGAAATGATGGAGGAGCGCGTTGACGAGCGTGCCGCCGGGCGAGCCGGGGGCGGGATGGACGACCATGCCGGCGGGCTTGTTGATGACGATCAGGTCGGCGTCTTCGTGGCGGATGTCGAGGTCGATGGCCTCGGGGGCGGTTTCGACATCGACGGATTCCTCGACCGTGATGGCGATCACATCGCCCTCGGCCACCTTTGTGCGGGGGTCGGTGACGGGGGTGCCGTTCAGGCGCACCGCCCCGTCTGCGATCAGGCGCATGAGGCGCGAGCGGCTCAGATGCGCCTGCTCTGGCACATCGCGGGCCAGTGCCTTATCAAGGCGGGGGGCCGGGTCCGGCCCGATTTCGACCGTCACGATATGGGTGGGCATGGGCGTGGAGCCTCCTGAAACCTCGGGTGCCGGGGGCGATCTGCCCCCCCAGCTGCGCTGGCTGAAGCGGCTGGTGACGGTTCTGACCGTGACGATGATCGGCGGGGTTCTAGCGATCAGCGCGGTGCTTGTCATCCGGTTGAACGCCGAAAGCGCGCCGGTGTTCGTCGCGCCGGGCGATTTCGTGCTGCCGGATGGCGTGGGATTGGTCGGGATCAGCGTGGTCGAGGGGCGCGTGGTCGTCGTGGGCGATGACGGGATGATCCGGGTTTTCGACAGCGAAAGCCGGGAGATGATCCGCGAGATACCGGTGGAATGAGGGGGGATGGTACCAGCGCCCCGGCTCGAACGGGGGACCTCCTGATCCACAATCAGGCGCTCTAACCAACTGAGCTACGCCGGCACAACAGTGTCTGGCGCGGGGGATAGCGCCGGGGGCCGAGGATTGCAAGGGGTCAGGCGCGCGGGGAAAGCGGGCGCGCCCATTCCTGTTCCACGAGGTCCTGGCCGAAGCTGTGAACGGGTTTCGAGGCGATGCAGGCAAAGCCGTTTCGCGCATAAAGCGCGCAGGCCGCGCGGTGGCTTTCATGGGTCCAGAGCGTCATACGGCCATAGCCCGCCCCGCGCGCGAATTCCATGCAGGTGTCGAGCAGGCGTTGGCCAAGGCCGATGCCCCGCGCCTGCGGCTCCAAGAGGAACAGGCGCAGCTTGGCGGTGTCGGGCGCGGGCCCCGCGACGCAGAAGATGGAGCCAAGGCGGCGCCCCCCGGCCCGCGCGATCCAGCCGCGTTCGCGGGCGGGGTCGTGATGGTCGAGGAAATCGGCCAGGATGCGGGCGACGAGCGGTTCGAAACTCGCGTCAAAGCCCGCCTCGGCGGCATAAAGCTCGGCATGGCGCTGGATCAGCCAGCCCGCATCGCCGATGCGCAGGGTATCAAGCACCACCTCGCTTGCAGAAAGCGCCATCTGCCGCTACCTCCGGTCTTCAGTTTTGGAGATGGCACCGATGGGCATCAACAGCGAAAGCGACATGGCGGCGAATTTGCAGATCGGGCCGACGACGCTTGGCATGGTCAGGATCTACGTGGAGGGCGATGGGATCGACCTGCCGCTCGACTTCGACCCCGAAGAGGCCGAGGAGATCGCCGAGGAATTGCGCGCGGCGGCGGCGGCGGCCCGCGCGATGGGCAAGAAGCAGCGCTGAGCGTTACAGCCTGTCGCGGAAAAGTGGGAACCGGTTTTCCGCGTCCCGGACAGGCGACATCATAGCACCAGCCCCGGATCGCGCAGGGATTGCAGGCGCAGCGCCGCGTGGCGCGCGAAGCGCTGGGTCACGGCCTTGCGGCGCGCGGGGGGCAATTTCACCTCGGGCCCCATGCGCAGGATTTCCGCGTCATAGGCATCGGCGATGATGAGCCCGGTGCCATCGGGCAGGAGATCGGTCGGAAAGCCGTCGTCCACGGCCCAGAAATAGCGGTCGCCCCATTCCAGATACCCTTCCCACTTGGCGTCCGAGGTGAAATCGGCGCGGGAGGATTTGCATTCGATCACCCACAGCTCACCCCTTGGCCCAAGCGCCATCACATCCAGCCGCTTGCCGCGTTCGGGGGTGAATTCGGGCAGCGTCACGAAATCATGGCTGCGCAGATGCCGACACACGCCCCGCGCCAGAAGCTGGCCGGGGGCAAGCGCGTCGGGGGCATGGGGGGCCGGGTCGAACATGGGCGGAAAGATGGAACATTTGCGGAACAAAGGCAAGGTGGGCGCAGGCCTTGTCAGAATCTGCCATGACCCCTATCTGCGGTGTTGACGGATCTGCTCGTCCCGTGCCTGTGGCAAAATTCCGGTGGCCTTAAGCATTTCCGAGGGAGCTGGCTCTGATCGGATCCTGGTTCGATTACCTGGCGCCCACCTGTATTTACAGGTCCTCGGGAATTGACGCCTCCACGGATGCTGCGGTCCCCGTCACAGGAAAACGCCGCCCTGATCAGGGGCGGCGTTTTTCGTGAGGGCGTGATGGGTCAGCGGCGGCGGTCGTCGGTGCGGACCGGGATCGGGATCGCGTCATAGCTGCGGATCGCGTCGCGCTTGCCGCCCCGATCGTCGTCGTCATCCTCGCCCATGGTCATGATCTTGTAGCCGATCTGGGCCGAGCCGAAGGTGATGGTGCAGAAGACGACCAGCATCAAAAGGGCGATCGGCCCTTCGGCGGTATGGGTCACGAGATGCCAAAGCCCGCCCACGTCGAAGGCCAGAAGCATCCCCACGAAGGCCAGCGCGATGACAAGGCCAAAGGCGGCGTGACGCAGGATGAAGCGGATATGGTCAGGCATGGGCGACTCCTGTTGCTTGGAATGAAGTCTATGCCGCGCCCGGTGCCTTGCAAGGGGGCGCGACATCAGGGTCGCAAGATCGGCGCGCGATTGCCCGAAAATCAGGCAGAGGACAGCGCGAGCCAGCCGATATAGCCCGCATAGACCGCGAGAAAGCCCGCGCCCGCCCCGCGCCCGATCCGCCCCGTGGCAAGGAACAGGAGGAGAAGCGCCACCGATCCCGCGACCAGCGCCAGATCGACGATGGACAGCGCCGCAGGCACGGGGATGGGCACGATCACGGCCGTCAGACCGAGAATGGCCAGGATGTTGAACACGTTCGAGCCAAGGATATTGCCCAGCGCCAGCCCCGCCTCCCCCCGGCGGGCGGCGATGATGGAGGTGGCCAGTTCCGGCAGGGAGGTGCCCACGGCCACCACGGTCAGGCCGATCACGGTTTCGCTGATGCCGATGGCCCGTGCGATGCCGCTTGCCCCCTCGACCAGAAGCCATGCACCCGCGATCAGCGTGGCCAGCCCGCCAAGGATGTAGAGCAGCATCGGGGCCACGCCCATCACGATCTCGGGCACGAGTTCCGCGCTGCCGTCGCGGCCCAGTTGCCGCCAGATATAGAGCGCGAGGGCCGCGAGCAGGATCGCGCCCTCGACCCGGCCCACGGTGACGCCCACAAGGATCACGCCGATGCCCATGATCGTGGCGAGGATGAGCCAGATACGATCCTCCACCCCCGCGGCTTCAGCCGTGACGGGCGCGATCAGGGCGGCAAGCCCGAGGATCAGGAGAATATTGGCGATGTTGGAGCCCAGGACATTGCCGATGGCGATGCCCGGCGCACCGGCAAGCGCGGCAGAGACCGAGGTCAGCATCTCGGGCATGGAGGTGCCGAAGCCCAGAACCACCGCGCCCACGACCGCCATGGGAAGCCGCATCCGTGTGGCCAGCGCCACACCGCCGCGCACCAACCCCTCGCCCCCGCCCAGAAGGAGCGCGAGGCCGATCACCACCATCAAGATATCCATCCGTCCCTCGCGACCGGGCGGCGGCGCCATGCTTGCGCGGCCTGTCCCCTCGGCTCAGGTGGGGGGAGGCAGGGGTCACGGCAAGCCCCCGTGGCGGTGATTTCGCGGGCCGGTCAGGCCGGGGCGTGGCGCGGTCACGGGCGGTCTGTCGGGGTGCCAACCGCGCCCCCGTTGCGGGCAACAGGCGCTAGAGCGCGTCGCGTTCATGCGCAGTCACGCATCGCCCTCCAACCTTTTGATGTCGCATGTCCGGGGCGCGTAAAACCGGTTCCCACTTTTGCGCGACAGGCTCTAGCGCCCCGCCTCCGGCCCCGCACGGGTCAGAAGGGTCACGGCGGCCCCGCGAAACACGGCAGTCCGCATGGGAGAGAACCCGAAGCGCCCGGCCACGCGGCGCGAGACGACATGCCCCTCTTCGATCATGCAGACAAGGCGCGCGGCCCCGAATGCCCTGTCGGCCCAGCCCAACATGGCAGCCACGCCTTCGGTCGCGATCCCCCGACCCCAGGCCGGGCGCGACAGGACCCAGCCCGCTTCGGGCCAATCGTCGAAATCCGGGCCGAGATCGCGACCGAACCGCGCCAGCCCCATCTCGCCCAGAAAGGTGCCGGTTTCCCGATCCTCCACCGCCCAGTAGCCATGCCCATGGGCGGGCCACATCGCGCGGTAGCGGTCCAGCCGCGCCGCAATCTCGTCCGGCGCAAAGGGCCTGCCGCCGATGAAGCGCACGACGTCCGGATCGGACCACATCGTGACCATCGCGGGCAGGTCGCCGTCGTGATGGGGGCGCAGGCGGAGCCGCGCGGTGTCGATCACCGGGGCTGTGGCGGCCAAGTCAGAACGCCTCGGGCTTTGCCTCGCGCGCCATGTGGTCGAGCACGGCATTGACGAATTTCGGCTCTTTCCCCTCGGGGAAAAAGGCGCGGGCGACATCGACATATTCGCTGATCACGACCTTGGGGGGGGCGTCGCCCGCCACAAGCTCGGCCCCGGCGGCGCGAAAGAGCGCGCGCAGCGTGGGATCGATGCGATGGATGGGCCATTTCGCCACCAGCGCGCGGTCGGTCATCTGGTCGATCTTCGCCTGCCAGGTCACCGCATCCTCGAGCGTCTTGGCGAAGAGATCGGGATCGCCCTCGGCCATCTCCTCGCCCTCGTAGATCGCGCCGAAGCGGTGCGTCTCGAATTCGCGGCGCACCACCTGCCGGGTCTGGCCCGAGGCCTCCATCTGGAAGAGCGCCTGCACGGCATAGAGCCGCGCTGCCGATTTCATCTGGCGGCGTTCCTCGCGCGTGGGGGGTTTGGGCTGGCGCGGGGTCGGATCGGGATCGTCGGTCATGCCGTGGTCGGGCCTTTCGTATCGCCCGCGACCTCGATCACATCGGGGCGGGGCTTGAAACCGACGCCGCCTTTAGGCTGGCCGAACCGGCGCGTCAACGCGATGAGGTAGAGGGCCGCCGCCGCCGCCCCGCCCGCGGTGTTCAGCCGCGCGGCATCGGCGCGTTCCTCGGCCTGTTCGCGGTTTTCCACGGTGATGATGCCGTTGCCGATGCAGACCCCCTGCATCCCCAGAAGCGTCAGCGCGCGGCTGCTTTCGTTCACGACCACGTCGTAATGGCTGGTCGCGCCCCGGATCACGCAGCCCAGCGCGACGAAGCCGTCGAAATTCGACAGGCGGTGCGCGATGCCGATGGCGGTCGGGATTTCGAGCGAGCCCGGCACCTCGATCGTTTCATGGGTGGCGCCCGCCTGATCCAGCACGGCGCGCGCGGCATCAAGCTGGGCCTTGGCGATGGCGGTGTAATAGGGGGCGATGACGATGGCGATCTTGACCGGTTTGTCGAAGGCGGGCAGGCCCATGTCGTTGTCGGAATGTCCGGCCATCATCCAAGCTCCGAGATCTTGCGGGTTCCGGTGATCGAGAGGCCGTAAGCCTCGAGACCCACGACACGCGGTTTGGGCGAATTGGTGAGAAGGATCATCTCGCTGATGCCCAAGGACGACAGGATCTGCGCGCCCAGACCGTATTGGCGCAGGATCTGGGGGCTGACCTCGTCGCCCACGGCAAGCTTCATGGTCAGGTCGCGCAAGAGGACCAGGACGCCGCGCCCTTCGGCGGCGATGAGGCGCATCGCATCGCCGAATTCCCCGGCCCGGCCACGGGGGCCCGTGCCTACCACGTCGAGCAGCGGGTCCATCGCATGCATCCGCACCAGAACCGGATCGGGGCCGGAAATGTCGCCCTTGACCAGGACGATATGTTCGGCCCCTTGGGTCTCGTCGGTGTAGATCCGCAGGGTCCAGTCGCCGCCGAATTCGCTGGTGATCGTGCGTTCCTCGCGCAGCTTGACGAGGTTGTCATGCCGACGACGGTAGGAGATCAGGTCGCTGATCGTGCCGATCTTGAGGTTGTGGCGCTGCGCGAAGGCCACGAGGTCAGGCAGCCGCGCCATGGTGCCGTCCTCGTTCATGATCTCGCAGATCACGCCCGAGGGGTTGAGGCCCGCAAGGCGGCTGATGTCGACAGCCGCCTCGGTATGGCCTGCGCGCACGAGCACCCCGCCATCGCGGGCGCGCAGCGGAAAGACATGGCCGGGGGTGGCGATATCGGCGGCCCCCCGGCTGGCATCGATGGCCACCTGCACGGTGCGCGCGCGGTCGGCGGCGGAAATGCCGGTCGTCACCCCCTCGCGCGCCTCGATCGACAGGGTGAAGGCGGTTTCATGCCGCGAGGAATTGTTCGTCGACATGAGCGGCAGGCCCAGCTCGTCGATCCGGGCGCTCGTCATGGACAGGCAGATCAACCCGCGCCCATGGGTCGCCATGAAATTGATCACATCGGGCGTGGCCCATTGCGCGGGGATCACCAGGTCGCCCTCGTTCTCGCGATCCTCGTGATCGACGAGGATGAACATGTGGCCGTTGCGGGCCTCCTCGAGGATTTCCTCGATGGGGGAAATCGCGTCCGACCAGTCGCGCTCGACGGGGCCGGGCTGTTCGTAGGGTTGCGTCATCGTCGTCCTCTTGCCGCATGGCGGGTCTGGCGGCAGATAGCCCGTGCCCGGCAGGGGCGCAATCCGCGCGACCCCTGCAGGGCCGCACATAGACCATGCCCTGCGCGATGACTAGGCCGCGCCCGGTGTCCCGAAGATGACGTCGCGGTCCAGAACGCCGCCAAAGCCCGCGACCGACCCCCAGCCGCGTTCGATGCCCGTGGCCGCCACCAGAACCACGGCATCGGCGGGCAGGCTGTGGCCTGCCATGAGCGCGCGCAGGCTGTCGCGGGTTTCGCGCCAGGGCGCGGTGAAGGCGGGCGCGCGGCCCGCCCCCTCGATCAGCTCGGGCTGGGCGGCCAGAACCGCCTCGGGCGCGGTGGGCGCATAGATGGCGGCAAGCCGGGTCGCCGCCCCGTCAAGCGTGCCAAGCCGTGCGGCGACGGGCGCGGACAGCCGCGTCTCGCCCCGCCGCAGGTCGAGCGCATTGCCCGAAAAGAGAAAGGCCACGATATCCTGCCCCGATGTCGCGCGGATCGTGGCATAGGTCCTGTAGGGCAGGCCCAGCCGCTCGGCGCGCTTCACGCGGAGCCGCACCACCTCCAAGGGCAGGCTGGGCAGAAGCGCCGCGCGCGCCTTGGTCCAGGCCAGCTTGCGAAAGCCGTAGCCCGCCTCCATCGTCGGTCCGCCGTTATGCCCCAGCCCGCTCATGATGCGCCCTCCGTCCTCGCAGGATGGCATCGGGGCTCAGGGGCGTCCAGCGGGATCGCCATGACGGACCGATGCTTCTCTGTTTCGAAAATATCCCCGCCGGAGGCATCCGCAGCCGCCACGGGCGCGCCGTCCGAAAGCTCAGCGCCAATCCTGCAACCGGGCCACGTAACGGGCCAGCGTGTCGATCTCGAGGTTCACGCGGTCCCCCACCTTCGTCTGACCCCAGGTCGTGACGGTCTTGGTGTGCGGGATCAGGTTCACGCCGAAGGTCACGCCCTCGACCTCGTTCACCGTGAGCGAGGTGCCGTTCAGCGCGACCGACCCCTTGGGCGCGATGTAGCGCGCCAAGGCCTCGGGCGCGCGGAAAGTGATGCGGGTGCTGTCGCCCTCGTCCGACATGGCGATGACCTCGGCCAGACCATCGACATGGCCCGACACGATGTGACCGCCCAATTCGTCGCCCACGCGCAGCGAGCGTTCGAGGTTGATCCGGCGGCCCGGGGCCCAATCGGACAGATTGGTCTTGGATACGGTTTCGGCCGAGATATCGACCTCGAACCAATCCTCGCCCAGCGCGGTGGCGGTCAGGCAGACCCCGTCGCAGGCGATGGAGGCGCCGATGGCGATGCCGCTCGTGTCATAGCCCGTGCCGATGCGCGCTTTCAGATCGCCCGCCTGGTGCAGGGCGCGGATCTCGCCCAGATCGGTCACAATTCCGGTGAACATCGCCCTCGCCCCCTGATGGTCTCGACAGTCAGAAACCACGCGCAGGGCCGGCCTTCAAGGGTGCGATACGTCACCCTTGCGCCATCTTTTGGCCCCGTGGCCGCCGCCTTGGCTTGATTTGATCGAGGCATCCCCGCATTTTTCGCGGGCTTTACGAGTGATCCCGATCATGGCCCCCAGCCACGCGACCCGCGTCTTTTTGTTCCTGCAAGGCCCGCACGGGCCGTTTTTCGACCAATTGGGCCGGATGCTGCGGGCGGCGGGCGCGCGGACCTGGCGGGTGGGGTTCAACCGGGGTGACGAGATCTTCTGGTCCGACCGGGCCGGCTATATCGCCCATGTCGACCCGCCCGAGGATTGGGCCCCGCGCGCCGCCCGTCTGATGGATGAAAAGGGCGTCACCGATCTGGTGCTTTACGGCGACACGCGGCCGATCCATGCCGTGGCCATCGCCGCCGCCCGCGCGCGCGGCATCACCGTGCATGTCTTCGAGGAAGGCTATCTGCGCCCCTACTGGATCACCTATGAACGCGGTGGCGCGAACGGGCATTCGCGGATCATGGAGATGTCGGTCGCCCAGATGCGCCAGGCGCTCGAGGGGCTCGATCTCGACCTGCCCGATGCACCCGCGCGCTGGGGCGACATGCGCCAGCACGTCTTTTACGGCGCGCTCTACCATTTCTTCGTCTTTGTCCTGAACCGCGCCTATGCCGGGTTCCGCACCCATCGGGCGCTGAGCGTCGGGCAGGAATTCCGGCTCTACCTGCGGCGGCTGGCGCTGATGCCCCTCCATTGGCTGGATCGCAGCCTGGCGACATGGCGGGTCAAGACCGGCGGCTTTCCCTATCACCTCGCGCTCTTGCAGCTCGAACATGACGCCAGTTTCCGCGACCACGGGCCCTTTGACCGGATGGAGCAATTCCTGTCCGTGCTGATCGAGGGTTTTGCCCGCGGCGCGCCCGCGCATCATCACCTGGTGTTCAAGGCCCATCCGCTGGAGGATGGGCGCACGCCCCTTCGCGCCGATATCCACCGCATCGCCCGCGCCCATGGCGTGGGCGGGCGGGTGCATTACCTGCGCGGCGGCAAGCTCGCGCGGCTCTTGAACGATGCGCGATCGGCCGTGACGGTCAATTCCACCGCCGCCCAACAGGCGCTTTGGCGGGGTCTGCCGCTCAAAGCCTTCGGGCAGGCGGTCTACCTGAAACCCGAATTCGTATCCGACCAGCCGCTGGAGGCGTTTTTCCAGAACCCGACCCGCCCCGACAGCCGCGCCTACCGCGATTACCGGCATTTCCTGCTCGAAACCTCGCAGATCACCGGCAGCTTCTATTCGGCGCGCGGACGGCGGCAATTGCTGCGGCAGGTGGTGGACATGATGCTGTCGCCCGAGGACCCCTACGAGGCGCTTCAGGCGGGCAGACCGGCACCACGGCAACACCTGCGGCTCGTCACCTGAACAAATGCTGGCATCGAAAGTGGAAAATCGATAGATTGACGAAAAAAGAGTACCGAGGCAGTTCAAGGCAACAAGGAGCCACCCCGTGACATCGATGGCTTTTCGCAGCGCGCGCATCGGCGTGCTGTGCGTGCTCGTGACCGCTGTCGGCGCCTGTGGCCTGCTGCCGCGGTCTGGCCCGACGCGCAACGAGATCTTCGCGGGTTCCGTTCAGCGCGAGGGCGATGCATTCGTGGTCGAGGTGAACCAGCGCGTGACGGCGGCAACGGCGGTCGTGCCCGCGCTCGGCTTTCCGCCGGAACTGGTGAATGCGGGCCTGTCGGACAGCGACATCATCCGGCCCGGCGACCGCATTTCCTTTACCATCTATGAAAACGTGACCGACGGGCTTCTGGCCGGTCAGGGCGCATCGGCCGCCCAGATCGAGGAAGTGCAGGTCGACAGCGCGGGCTTCATCTTCATCCCTTATGCGGGGCGCATCCGGGCGGCGGGCAACACGCCCGAGGCGCTGAGGGGCGTCATCACCCGCAACCTCGACGAACAGACGCCCGATCCGCAGATCATCGTGCGCCGCGTGGCGGGCGACGGATCGACCGTGACGGTGACGGGTGTCGTCGGCGGGCAGGGTGTCTATCCGATCGAGCGGCCCACAAGGACGCTGTCGTCGATGCTGGCGGCGGCAGGTGGCGTCACCGTCCCGCCCGAGATCGCACAGGTCACCGTGGTGCGCGGCCATCATCGCGGCACGATCTGGTTCCAGGACCTGTTCCGTGACCCGTCGGTCGATATCGCGCTGCGCGGCGGCGACCGCATCCTTGTCGAAGAGGACGGGCGGTCCTTTACCGCGCTGGGGGCCACGGGGGCGCAGACCATCGTGCCTTTCGAAAGCCAGGTGATCTCGGCGATCGAGGCCATCGCCTCGGTCGGGGGTCTGAACCCGCTTCTGGCCGACCCCACGGGCGTTTTCGTGCTGCGCAACGAACCGCAGGAAATCGCGCGCGCCGTCCTGGGGCGCGACGATCTGATCGGGGCGCAGCGCATGGTCTATGTGCTGGACCTGACCGCGCCCACCGGCATGTTCGAGGCGCGCGATTTCGTTATCCGCGATGCCGATACGGTCTATGTCACCGCCGCCCCGATCACGCAGTGGAACAATGCGATCAGCGCGCTGACCGGCACGCTTGGCGCGGCGCAGACGGTCGGTTCGGCCGCAGGCAATTGATGCGGCCATGGCCAATGCGGGCCAGGCGCGGCGCGGCTATCCCTATACCGCGGGCTTCCTGACCAATGCCCGCCTGCGCCGTATCCTGACATTGTCGGGATACGCGCTGAAGCTGGGCAGGCCCGGACCGCAGGATGACGTTCTGGTCTGGGGCCATTCGCCCTATGCCGCGCGCGGCGAAAGGGTGGCGGCGGCCACCGGCGCTCATGTGGTGCGGGTAGAGGATGCCTTTCTGCGCTCGCTGCATCCCGGGCGGGCGGGCGATCCGCCGCTGGGCCTGGTGATCGACCGGAGCGGCGTGTATTTCGACGCAAGCCGGCCCTCGGACCTGGAAACGCTTCTGGCGACGCATCCGCTGGATGACACGGCCCTTCTGGACCGGGCGCGGGATGCGCTGGCCCGGATCGCAGAGGCGCATCTGACCAAATACGCCGCCGTCGATCCGACGCTGGAGCCGCCGCCGCCCGGTTACGTGCTCTTGATCGACCAGACGCGAGGCGATGCCGCGATCCGGCTGGGCGGGGCCAACGCCCATAGTTTCGCGGAGATGCTGGCCCATGCGCAGGAGGATCACCCCGGCGCGCCCATCGTGATCAAGACCCATCCCGAGACGCAGGCCGGTCACAGGCCCGGCCATTTCGACGCCGCGACCCTGCCCCCCGGCGTCACGCTGGAGGATCGGCCCATCGCGCCTCGTCGGCTCTTCGAGGGCGCGCGCGCGGTCTATTGCGTCACCTCGCTTCTGGGGTTCGAGGCGATTTTCGCGGGCCACAAGCCGGTGGTTTTCGGCCTGCCCTTCTATGCCGGATGGGGTCTGACCGAGGATCGCCGCCTGACGCCCGCGCGCCGCCAGCGTCTGTTGACGCGCGCGCAGATGGCGGCGGCGACCCTGATCCTGCATCCTGTCTGGTATGACCCCTACCGCGACCGGCTCTGCGAGCTGGAGGATGTGATCGGCACGCTCGAGGCGCAGGCGCGCGCCTGGCGGCAGGATCGGGCGGGCCATGTGGCCGTGGGGATGCGGGCCTGGAAACGGCGGCACTTGGTGCAAACTTTCGGGCCTTTGCGGTTCGAAGATGACCCGGTCAAGGCCGCCGCAGATGGCCGCCCGGTCATGGTCTGGGCGGGGCGCGAGACGGGGGGGCTGCGCCGGGCCTGCGAGGGTGCGAAGCGGTCGCTACACAGGGTGGAGGACGGGTTCCTGCGCTCGCGCGGTCTGGGGGCGGAATTGGTGCCGCCCCTGTCGCTCGTTCTGGACGACCTGGGCATCTACTATGACCCGAGCCGCGAAAGCCGTCTGGACCGGCTGATCGCCGAGGCCGCAGGGCTTGACCCCAAGCGGCTGGTCCGCGCCGAAAAGCTGGTGGCGCGGTTGGTGGCGCTGGGGCTCACGAAATACAACCTTGGCGGGGAGGCGCCCGACCTGTCCCTGCCCGAGGGGCGGGAGGTGATCCTCGTGCCCGGGCAGGTGGAGGATGACGCCTCGATCCTTCTGGGCGCGGGGGAGGTGCGGAGCAATGCGGCGCTGCTGGCTGCGGCGCGCGACCTGCATCCCGAGGGGTGGATTGTCTACAAACCGCATCCCGATGTGGTCGCCGGGCTGCGCGCGGGCGCGGTCGAGCCACAGGGGCTTGCCGATGCGGTGGTGTCCAAGGTGGACAGCGCCGCCTTGCTGCCACAGGTGGACCGGGTCGTCACCATGACCTCGGGCCTCGGGTTCGAGGCGCTGCTGAGGGGTGTGCCGGTGACGGTTCTGGGCGCGCCGTTCTACGCCGGTTGGGGGCTGACGCGCGATCTGGGTCCGGTGCCCGCGCATCGGCGGGCGCGGCCCAGCCTTGCGGCGCTCGCCCATGCCTGCCTGATCGCCTATCCGCGCTACCACGATCCGGTCACGGGCCTGCCCTGCCCTGTGGAGGTCGCGGTGGATCGGCTGGCGAGCGGCACGGGGATGCGGGCCGGGGCAGACCTGCGCGCGCTGGCGCTCATCCAGGGGTGGCTTGCGGGGCAAAGCTGGCTCTGGCGGCGGTGAAAGGCCGGAAAACCCGGGTTTTCCCGGTGCGCGCGCGTCAGCGCGACCAGATCGCCAGAACATCGCCGCCGATGTCGCGCGTCTCGCGCAGGCGGAACCTCGGGGCCTCGGCCAAGGCGGCGATGCCCATCGCGCCCACGGCCGGCGTGCCCTCGGCCCCCAGAACCATGCCCGCCTGCATCACCACCAGCTCATCCACCAGGTCGGCGGACAGTAGCCCCGCGGCCAGCATCCCGCCCCCTTCGCAGAAGACCCGCGTGAGGCCCGCAGCCCCCAGGCCCGCCATCACCTGCCCAAGGTCGAGCTGCCCGCCCGGACCGGCGGAAACCTCGATCCGGCGCGCGCCTGCGCTGTCCCAGGCGTTGCGCGCCGCCTCGGGCGCATCGGGGCCATGGCAGAGCCAGACCGGCACCTGCCCCGCGCTGCGCATGAGCGCGCTGTCGAGGGGCAGATCGAGCCTGCGCGACAGGACCACGCGCACGGGTTGATGGGACATGCCAAGCCCCCGCACCGTCAGGCTGGGATCATCGGCGCGCGCCGTGCCCGCGCCCACCAGCACCGCATCATGGCGCGCGCGCATGGCATGGACCTGCCGCCGCGCCTCGGCCCCCGTGATCCATTGGCTTTCGCCGGTCGCGGTGGCGATGCGGCCATCGGCGGAACTGGCCAGTTTCAGGGTGAGCATGGGCCGCCCCTGCCCGATGCGGGTCAGAAAGCCGCGATGGAGCTCTGCCGCCTCGTCGGCGCAGATGCCGGTGACGACCTCGAGCCCCGCCTGGCGCAGCGTCTCGAGCCCACGGCCCGCCACGCGGGGATCGGGATCGCCCATGGCCACGACGACCCGCGCGATGCCCGCCGCGACCAGCGCATGCGAACAGGGCGGTGTCAGGCCGTGATGGTTGCAGGGTTCAAGACTGACATAGGCCGTGGCCCCGCGCGCCGCCGCCCCGGCCTGGGCCAGCGCCACGGTTTCGGCATGGGGCCGCCCGCCCGGTTGCGTCCAGCCCCGGCCCAGAACGCGCCCGCCCGCCACGATCACGCAGCCGACCGCAGGGTTGGGCCAGACCCGGCCCAGACCCCGCGCGCCGAGGTTCAGCGCCAGCCGCATGAAGCGGGCGTCCGCGGTGGACGCCATGGATCAGCTTTCGGACTTGGGTTGAGGCGGTGCCAGCTCGGCCAGGAAATCCTCGAAATCGTCCGTCGCCTGGAAATTCTTGTAGACGCTGGCAAAGCGGACATAGGCGACCGTGTCGATGGCGGCGAGCCGCTCCATCACGATCTCGCCGATCTGTTTCGAGGAGATGTCGGTTTCGCCCATGCTTTCGAGACGGCGCACGATGCCCGAGACCATCTGGTCGATCCGTTCGGGTTCGATCGGGCGTTTCTGCAGCGCGATGCGCACCGAGCGTTCCAGCTTGTCGCGGTCGAAATCCTCGCGGCGGCCATTGGATTTGACCACCACCAGGTCGCGCAGCTGCACGCGCTCATAGGTGGTGAAGCGCCCGCCACAGGCCGGGCAGAAGCGGCGCCGCCGGATGGCGACATGATCCTCGGCCGGACGGCTGTCCTTGACCTGCGTATCGACATTTCCACAAAACGGGCAGCGCATCGGCCTCCCCCTCTCTCGTCCCTCGGGCGGCCCGCCATGGCCTGCCCCTGCCTCATCCATGGGGTCTGGTGCCCCTGTTATCCACAGGCACTATAGGCGAGCCGTCAAGTATTGGGTAGATGGCAATTCACGCCCACAGGATGTGGGGCTTGCATGCCTCACCCCATGGGTTGGAACAGCGCGGCCACCCGGCGGCGATGGGGCGCAAGCCGATGTTCCACAAGATAAATCCCCTGCCATGTGCCCAGCCGCATCCGCCCGCCCGCAACCGGGATCTGCAGGCTGACGGGCAGAAGTGCGGCCTTGATATGGGCGGGCATGTCGTCGGGCCCCTCGGCCACGTGGCGCAACCAGGACATCGCGGGGTGATCGGCGGGCGGCACCTGGCGGCCCAGCCAGTCGATCAGATCCTCCTGCACCTCGGGATCGGCGTTTTCCTGGATCAGCAGGCTGGCCGAGGTGTGGCGGATCATCAGCGTCACAAGCCCGTCGCCCGACCGCGCCAGCCAGCGCGCCACATCGGCGGTGAACTCGACCATGCCGGGGCCATGGGTGTCGATCACGAATTCGGTCTGCATCCCGCCTCCTCCAGCGCGGCGCGGCCCGTCTCGGACAAGGCATAGATGCCCGTGCCCTGTTTCTCGAACCAGCCGTAGTGATTGTCGCGCATCAGCGTCGTGGCGCGCGCCACACCGGTCGCGGCCTTGACCGCCGCGCCGCGCGACGGACCCGCCCCCAACAGGTGCCGCGCGCAGGCGATGGCATCCTGCCTGTAGGCGGTCATCCTTTGGCCGTTGGTGCCGCCCATGTTCGGGTCGCCCTGCCGCTTTGCAAATTCCTGCATCAGGGCGCGCTGGCGCGGGGCGGATTTGCGCGGCGCATAGGGGCCGGGGTCGCAGGCGATCTCGACCTGCCCATCGGACAGGCGCACCACCATCAGCCCCAGACCCAGCCGCCGGGCAAGCCGCGTATTCTCGCCCAGCGCCTTGAGCCAGCGCCGCCCCGTGCCGCGCGGCACCGCCAGATAGACCCGGTCGCTGACGGACAACCGCGCGACGCCCTGGTGGAACAGCGCCAGCGAAAAGGCGGTTTTCAGCTCGACGATCACCGGATCCTCGCCCGCGCGCAGCGCCACGACATCGGCGGGCCCGATCTCGGCCTTGACCTCGTAGCCCGCGGCTTCGAGAAACGCCTTGACGGGCGGGTAGAGCGCGGTTTCGTGCAAGACTTGCCCCCTCCGGTCCGGTCTGGTGCCGGGTCCGCCCATCCTGCCCCCCGACGCGGGCCGCGACAAGCGGGGGGTTATCGGCCCATGCCGATTCCCGGCTTGACTCCGGCAGGTCGCCCCCGTATCCCCCGCCCAGATTTGCGGGCGTGGGCCATGCCACACGCCCTTTCCGTTTCTGAGCTGTCGAGGATCACCCCATGTCGCGCGTCTGCGAATTGACCGGCAAAGGCCCGATGACTGGCAACAATGTCAGCCATGCCAACAACAAGACCCGCCGCCGTTTCCTGCCCAACCTGACCGATGTCACGCTGGGTTCGGACATCCTGAACCGCAGCTTCAAGCTGCGCATCTCGAACGCGGCGCTGCGCACGGTCGACCATCGTGGCGGCCTCGACGCGTTCATGGCGAAAGCCAAGGATGCCGAGCTGTCCGACAAGGCGCTCAAGATCAAGAAAGAGATCGAAAAGGCACAGGCCGCACAGGCCTGATCCTTCCGACCGACCCATGTGTCGAGGCGCCCCGCGGCATCGCCCGCCGGGGCGTTTTCCGTTTTGTGTCCCCCTCCGGCCCAGTAGCAGGATTGCCGCGCCCCGCGCGCGGTCTATGCTCGGCTCGTGAACACAACCGAGGGAGGGCAACATGCCGGATGGAAGCAAATCCCCGTCGCGTCGCAGCGTCGTGGTTTCCGAGTTTACCAACAGCGTTCTGGACCCCAACGAACCCATGCTGGGGCCGGTGGAAAACGGCGGAACGATCATCGCCAATACCGCGCCGGGCTGCTGGGGCCCGATGATCACGCCCCGCCTGCGCGGCGGTCACGAGGTGACGCGGCCCGTTTTCGTGCAAGGGGCCGAAGTGGGCGATGCAGTCGCGATCCGCATCCGCGACATCACCGTGACCTCGGTGGCCACCGCCTCGGGGCATGACAGCTCGCCCGAGGGATTTTGCCTTGGCGACCCCTATGTCGCCGCGCGCTGTCCGGTCTGCGACACGACCTGGCCCGAAACCCATGTGGAGGGAATCGGTCAGGATGCGGTCAAATGCGATGCCTGCGGGAATGCGGTCAAACCCTTCGAGATCGTGCACGGCTACACCGTCACCTTCGACGAGACCCGCGCCGTGGGCCTGACCCTGCCGCAAGCCGCCGCCGAAACCATCGCGCGCGATGCCGACCATTACGCGGCCCTGCCCGACCAGAGCCGCCAGCATTCCATCCTGACCTTCGCCCCCTCCGACATGCCGGGCACGCTTGTGCGGATGCGGCCCTTCATGGGGCAGCTGGGGACCTGCCCCTCCATGGCCATGCCCGACAGCCACAATGCGGGGGATTTCGGGGCTTTCCTCGTGGGGGCGCCGCATGATTACGCGATCACCGCCGAGCAGCTGGCCGAGCACAAGACCGACGGCCACATGGATATCGACGCGGTGCGCGCGGGCGCGATCATCGTCTGCCCGGTCAAGGTGCCGGGCGCGGGCGTCTACATGGGCGACATGCATGCAGGCCAGGGTGACGGGGAAATCGCCGGTCACACGATGGATGTGGCGGGCAGCGTGACGCTGCAGGTCGAGGTGGTGAAGGATTACCCCATCGACGGCCCCGTCCTGTTCCCGCTGGTCGAGGATCTGCCGCCCCTTGCCCGCCCCTTCACCGAGGCCGAGATGGCCAAGGGCCGCCGCCTTGCCGCGAAATGGGGCGTGACCGAGATCGAGGCGCTGGCCCCGGTTTCCGTGATCGGCACGGCCGCCAATCTCAACGCGGCCATCGACAACGGCCTTGCGCGGGCCGCGACCCTTCTGGGGATGAGCGTGGCCGAGGTGCGCAACCGCGCCACCGTCAATGGCGCGATCGAGATCGGGCGCGCGCCGGGCGTGATCCAGGTGACCTTCCTTGCGCCGCTGGCAAAGCTTGATGCCGTGGGCCTTGGCGATTTCGCGCGGGAACAATACGGGCTCTGACGCCCCAAGGGCTGCGGGCCTGTCCGGTCCGCCGCCTCAGATCGGGGGGGCGGCGCGTTCGGTGACCAACCTGCGCGCCGTCACCCTTTCGCGGTGGATCATGTAAAGCCCCGCCGCGATGATGATCGCGATGCCCGCCAGCGCCAGCGCATTGGGAAAATCGGCAAAGATCAGGTAGCCCAACAGCGTCGCCACCGGCAGTTCGAAATATTGCAGCGGCGCCAGCGTGGCCGAAGGCGCCAGCGACAGCGCATAGGTCATCATCATGTGGCTGAGCGCCGCAAAGAACCCCACCCCGATGAGCCAGGCCCAGGCCATTCCCTGCGGCCGGACCGGGTCGAGCATGGCCGACCCCGTGCCATCGGCAAGCCACAGGATCGGCAGGCAGATCAGGCTTGCGATCAGCCCGGTGTGGAATTGCAGCGCCACGGGATGGACCCGCCGCGACAGCCCCCGCGTGACGAGGATGTAGAAGGCGAAAAAGACCGCCGTCCCCAGCGGCAACAGCGCCACCGCGCCAAAGGCCGCGAAACTTGGCTGGATGACGAAGAGCACGCCCAGAAACCCCACGAGCGCCGCCCCCACCCGGCGCGGACCCACATCCTCGCCCAGGTAGAACTTGCCCACCAAAAGCACGATGAAGGGCGAGACGAAGGCGATGGCCAGCGCATCGGCAAGCGGCATCACCGCAATCGCCGCGATGAAGCAAAAGGTCGCCACCATCAGGAACACGGCGCGCAGGGCCAGCGCCGACCATTGCGCACGCGCCACCCGGAACGACAGGCCCATCAGGGGCACAAGCGGGGCCATCAGCGCGCATTGCACGACAAACCGCGCCGCCGTGACCTGGCCCACCGGGACGCTGTCCGAGGCCAGTTTCGCCGCCACGTCCAGAAGCGGCGCGGTCACGCAAAAGCCCAGCATGAGGGCCACACCGGCAAGGATGCGATCTGGGGCGGGCGTGTCGGGGGCATGGGTCATGGCCGGATCGGTAGAACCTCCCCCGCCCCGCGTCCATCCCTCCTTCGTCGGTCGCTCCCTCCCTTGACGGTGCCGCGCGGGCTGGCATCTTGCGTCCCGCGACAGGGGCGTCCGGGCGACCGGGCTGAGAAGCACCCTTTGAACCTGAACCAGATCATGCTGGCGTAGGGAGTCCGCTGCGGGTGCATCCCCTGGGGTCCGGTCATGGCCCCTCGCGCACCCGCTCCGGCCCTCCCACACTGGCGGGAGGATGACCGAGAATGGACACCACAGGACTCTATCTCGCGGGGATGCGGCAATCGCCCCCGCTGGTGCATTGCATCACCAATTACGTCGCCATGAACATCATGGCCAATGTGCTTCTGGCGGTGGGCGCCTCCCCCGCCATGGTCCATGCGCGCGAGGAAGTGGCGGATTTCGCGGGGCTCGCGCAGACGCTCTCGGTCAATATCGGCACGCTCGATCCGGCATGGGCCGAGGCGATGGTGACGGCGGCGGGCGTGATGCGGGCCAATGGCCGCCCCTGGGTGCTCGACCCCGTGGGTGTCGGCGCGACGCGCTTCCGGCAGGAGGTTTGCGCCGATCTGCTCAAGGAAAAGCCGACAGTGATCCGGGGCAATGCCTCCGAAATCCTCGCCCTTGCGGGGGCGGGGGCCAAGGGGCGCGGCGCGGATGCCGCCGATCCCGTCGAGGCGGCCGAGGACGCCGCCCGCGATCTGGCCCAGCGCACCGGCGCGGTCGTGGCCGTCTCGGGTGCCGTCGATTACGTCACCGATGGCAGCGCGGCCTACCGGGTCGCCAATGGCGATGCCCTGATGCCGCGTGTCACGGCCTTGGGCTGTTCGCTGAACGGCGTGATCGCGGCCTTTCTGCCGGGCCAGCCCGCCCTGCAAGCGACCGTCGCGGCGCTCGCCCTTTACGGGCTTGCGGGCGAAAGGGCCGCCCAGAGCGCCAAGGGGCCGGGCAGTTTCCAGACCGCGTTTCTGGACGCGCTCGCCGCCCTCACCCCCGAGACGCTCACGACCGGCGCAAGGGTCAGCCGCGCATGATGGGCCCGGTCTATGCCATCACCGATCCGCATGCGCCCCTGCCCGTCGCCGACCAGGTGCTGGCCGCAGCCCGGGGCGGCGCAAGCCTGATCCAGATCCGCGACAAGAGCGCCCCCGATGCCGATCTCGCGGCGCTGGTCACGCGGCTTTTGCCGCAGGTGGCAAGCCTTGGCGCGCGGCTCATCGTCAATGACCGGGTCGAGGTCGCCATCGCCACCGGCGCGCATGGCCTGCATGTGGGCCAGGGCGACGGGGATGCGACGGCGATCCGCCGCCGCCTGCCCAAGGGCATGATCCTTGGCCTCTCGGTCGAAACCATCGCGCAGGCGGGGCGCGTGCCCCGGGGCGTCGATTACATCGGCGCGGGGCCTGTCCGCGCCACAGCGACCAAACCCGACCATGCAGCCCCCATCGGCTTTGCGGGTCTTGCCGCCATCGTCGCGGCGACGGGCCTGCCCACCTATGCCATCGGCGGGCTGGCCCATGGCGATGCGAGCGCGGTCAAGGGGGCCGGGGCCATCGGCATGGCCGTGGTCAGCGCCATCACCCGCGCCCCCGATCCGGAGGCGGCCACGGCGGCCCTCGTCGCGGAATGGAGGGCGGCATGATCCCCAATATCCTGTCCATCGCAGGCTCCGACCCATCGGGCGGGGCCGGGATACAGGCCGATATCAAGGCGATCTCGGCCAATGGCGGCTATGCGATGGCCGCGATCACGGCGCTCACCGCGCAAAACACCCAAGGCGTCAGCGGGGTCCGGATGATCGACCCCGCTTTCGTCGCGGCCCAGATCGCCAGCCTGCGCGACGATATCCGCATCGACGCGGTCAAGATCGGCATGCTGGGCACGGCCGCCATGGTCGACACGGTTCTGGGGGCGCTTGACGGGCTGTCTGCCCCCATCGTGCTCGACCCGGTGATGGTGGCCAAAAGCGGCGACCGCCTGTTGCAGGCCGATGCCGTGGCGGCGCTGCGCGCGGGGCTGGCGCGGGCCACGATCCTCACGCCCAACTTGCCCGAAGCCGCCGACCTGCTCGACCGCCCCGAGGCGGACAGCGCCCCCGCGATGGAGGATCAGGCGACAGCCCTGCTGGCGCTGGGGCCAAAGGCGGTGCTGCTCAAGGGCGGGCATCTGCCGGGCGGCGCATGCCCCGATCTGCTCGCGACGGCTGAGGGCCTGACCTGGCTGCCCGGTCCCCGCCATGCCACGCGCAAGACCCATGGCACGGGCTGCACGCTGTCTTCTGCGCTGGCGACGCTCCTGGGGCGCGGCCTGCCCCTGCCCGAGGCGGCGCTTGGGGCCAAGACCTATGTCGCCCGCGCCATCGCCCGCGCCGATGCGCTGAGTGTCGGCAAGGGGCACGGCCCCACCCACCATTTCCACTCTTTCTTCGAGGACCCCCAATCATGACCCGACCGCTTTCCGATCTCACCGTCCTTGTCACCGGCGCGGGCCGGGGCCTTGGGGCCGCCATCGCCACGGCCTTTGCCCATCACGGCGCGCGGGTGGCGATCAACTACCGCAACAGCCGGACCGAGGCGGAGGCGCTGGCCGAAACCCTCGGGCCCCGCGCGGCGGCCTTTCAGGCCGATGTGACCGATGCGGGCGCCGTCACAGCCATGGTCGCGGAAATCACCGCGCGCTTCGGCACGCCTGATGTGCTCGTCCATAACGCGCTGGCCGATTTCTCCTTCAACGGGGAGGCGCGCAGCCATCTGGACCAGCTCACCTGGGCCGAGATCGCGGCGCAGGCCGAAACCGCCCTGGGCGGCGCGCTCACCTGCATCCAGGCCCTCAGACCGCATTTCGCCCAGCAAGGCTTTGGCCGGGTCATCACCATCGGCACCAACCTGTTCCAGAACCCGGTCGTGCCCTACCACGATTACACCGCCGCCAAGGGCGCGCTTCTGGCGCTCACCCGGACAGCGGCCAAGGAACTGGGGCCCTTGGGCGTGACGGTCAACATGGTCTCGGGCGGGCTCTTGCGCACCACCGATGCCAGCCGCGCCACGCCCGAGGCGGTCTTTGACATCGTGGCGGGCCAGACGCCGCTTGGACATGTCACGACGCCCGCCGAGATGGCCGATGCGGTGCTTTTCTTCGCCTCGCCCTGGGCGCGGGCGGTGACGGGGCAGAACCTGGTCGTGGATGGCGGCCTCGTCTTTGGCTGAGGCAGAGGTCCGGCGCGCGCGGCCCGCCCGCGACCGCGCCGGACCACCTGTCGTTTTGTCGCGTTCCCCCAAGGGGAAGCTTTCGCGCAGATAGCGCCCATGACCCGCCTGCGCGCCCTTTTCCTGCCCCCGCTGATCCTCGTGCTGGTGCTGACCGGCATCGGGCTGGGGATGGCGCGCGGCGCGATGGCCGCCGACCGGCAGCTCTGCTCGGTCACGGGGCCCACGCCCGTGGTTCTGGCCCATGACGGCCTGCCGCTCTTTGATGCCGATGGCGCGCCGGTCACGCTCGACCGGGACATCTGCCTCGATTGCGTGATCACCGCAGGCCATCTGCCGCCCGCCCCCGCCACGCCGGTTCCCCCCGGAACCTGCCGCGCGGCGGCCCTGATCCCCCATATCTCCGACTGGATGCCGACCGGGGCCAGCCCCGGCGGTCAGGCCCGCGCCCCGCCCGTCCCGGCGTGACGCGATCCCCTGACCTTTCCCATCCTCATCCAGACCGGAGACCGGACCCATGTCCTTCAAATCCATCCTGTTCGCAGGCGCGCTTGCCGCCCTGCCCAACCTGTCCCTCGCCCAAGTGCAGGTGACCGACCCCTATGCCCGCGCCGCCAGCCCGATGGCGATCTCGGGCGCGGCCTTCATGGCCGTGACGAACACCGGCGACAGCGATGACCGCCTCGTCGGCGTGACCTCCGACATCGCGGACCGCGTCGAATTGCACACCCATATCCAGAACGCGGATGGCGTGATGCGGATGGTCGAGCTGGAAGACGGCATTCCGCTTCCCGCAGGCGAAACCGTGCTTCTGGAACGCGGCGGCCTGCATGTGATGTTGCTTGGCCTGCGCCAGCCGCTTGCCCATGGCGACGAGATCACCGTGACGCTCGAATTCGAAACCGCAGCCCCCCTGACCGTGACCGTGCCCGTCGATCTCGACCGCATGCCCGCCCATGGCGGCGGCATGCAGCACGGCCAGGGCCATGGTCAGGGCCACGGCCACGGCGGCTGAGACCGAACAGGGGCACCGACCTCCTCCCTTGTCCGGCGCCCCCTTTTGCGCCCGCCTGTTTCCTCCGACAGGCGGGCGCGTTTTTTCGAGCCCGCTCCAGAGCATGTCGCCCAAAAGTGGGAACCGGTTTTGCGCTCCCCGGACATGCGGACTCAGAAAGCATGTCGCCCAAAAGTGGGAACCGGTTTTGCGCTCCCCGGACATGCGACATCAAAAGGTTGGAGTGCGGCGCGTGACTGCGAAGGAACGCGACGCGCTCTAACCGCCCAGAACCTCCGCGACCCAGGCGGGAACGCTGCGGGTCGCGGGCCCGGTGATGACCCGGTCGAACCGTCCCGGCGCGGAAGGCTCCAGGTTGATCTCCAGCGTTTCGGCCCCGAAACCCGCCGCCTCCTCGACGAAACCGGCCGCCGGATAGACCTCGCCCGAGGTGCCGATGGCGACGAAAAGATCACAGGCCGCCAAGGCCTCGGCGATGCGGTCCATGTGATAGGGATATTCCCCGAACCAGACGATATCGGGCCGCGTCATCCGTTCCCCGCAGGCGGGGCAGGCATCGTCCCGTCCCATCACGCGCGGTGCCTCCCAGCGATGATCGCAGGCCGCACAAAGCGCGCGGGTGATCTGGCCATGCATGTGGATGACCTCGCGCGCGCCGCCGCGTTCATGCAGATCGTCGACATTCTGCGTGACCAGCGTCACGCCCGCCCGCGCGCCCTGCAACCGGGCCAGCGCGCGATGCGCGGCATTCGGCGCGGCATCCAGCGCATTGGCCCGGCGCGCATTGTAGAACGCATGGACCAGCGCGGGGTTGCGCGCAAAGCCTTGCGGGGTGGCGACCTCCGACAGGTCGTAACGCGTCCAGAGCCCATCCTTGTCACGAAAGGTGCCAAGCCCGCTTTCCGCCGAAATCCCCGCCCCGGTCAGGATGACGATCCGCATCAGCCCCCCTGCCCCCCGATGGTCCGGGCGGGGCTGGCCAGAGGCTGCGGCGAGAGGCTAAAGGTCTTGCGGTTCATGCGGCAGCCCCAAAGGTCCCGATCCGATGCCCCATCCCACCCGCATCCTCTGCGTCTGTCTAGGCAATATCTGCCGCTCGCCCACCGCCGAGGCCGCCTTGCGCGCCGCCTTGGGCGACGGGGCGCAGGTCGACAGCGCGGGCACGGGCGCGTGGCATGTGGGGGAACCGCCCTATCCGCCGATGCAGGCGGCGGGGCGGCGGCTCGGCCTTGCGATGGCGGATTTGCGCGCGCGGCAGGTGAGCCTCGCCGATTTCCGGCGCTTCGACCTGATCCTGGCCATGGACAGGCAGAACCTGCGCGACCTGCAGGCGCTTGACCCCGGCGGCGGGGCGCGGCTGGCGCTCTACCTCGATCCCCTGGGCGGTGGCGATGTGCCCGACCCGTATTACACCCGCGATTTCGACGGGGTGGCCGCCCAGATCGTGCAGGCGGCGGGGGCTTGGGCGGAAAGCCTTTAGAGCATGTCGCGCAAAAGTGGGAACCGGTTTTGCGCTCCCCGGACATGCGGACTCAGAAAGCATGTCTCGCAAAAACGGGAACCGGTTTTGCGCTCCCCGGACATGCGACATCAAAAGGTTGGAGTGCGGCGCGTGACTGCGAAGGAACGCGACGCGCTCTAGCGGCAGCGCCGGGTCAGGGTTTCAGGACCGGCACATCGCTTCGGCGGTATCGCCGAAATTGCGCCAGGCGCGCCACAATTCCTCGTCGCTGCGGCGGTTGGACTGGCGCACATCCTGCGCGCGCTGGGGGTCCTGGAAAAACCGTGCGCCCGCGCGCATCTGGCCACCGGTGAGGGTCTGTTGCGCCACGCGCCCGATGCAATCGCACAGCGCCCGGCTGGCGGCGGGCCGCCCCGATTGCAGGCATGCGCGTTCGATCACATTGGCCCCGACCGTCTGGGGCGCTGCGATCACGCCCAGCGCGGCCAGCGCAAGGGCGGACAGGATGGACAAGCGTCGGGTCATCTCGGGCCTCGATATCTGAAACTGCCTCGGGGTCGGGTCTTTTGCCCGGTTATCCACCCATTCTGCGCCGAATCGCGCGCCAAGTCCACGCGGATGCGACAGGGTGCCCGGAAGCATGACCCCGCGCCATCGACGGGCCTGGGGTCGGCGATCCAACGGACATTCCAAGCGCTTTATGCCTACCAAGTCCGTTTGCTGCCCGAGCGAAGCACCCAGCGTCACCAAATCGCCGGGCCCGGGGCAGGCCCGTCATGCCGAAGGCATGCTTACAGCTTGATGGCGCGGCCGGCCCTCGGCCCGCTGTTAACGCGCTGGGGGCGCATTTCCGCCGCTGATATAGTTGATTCCGACGTATGCAATCGTGTCACCCTGCCGACCGCCTCAATCGCCGCATCCCCTTCCCCTGCCCCCACCCTTCCGCTATCTCCCCCTGCAACCCATACCCCATGCAGGCCGCCATGACCGACCTCAACCGCATCCGCAACTTCTCCATCGTCGCCCATATCGACCACGGCAAATCCACCCTCGCCGACCGGCTGATCCAGCTGACCGGCACGGTCGCCGAACGCGACATGCAGGAGCAGCTGCTCGACAGCATGGATATCGAGCGCGAGCGCGGCATCACGATCAAGGCCAACACCGTCCGCATCGAATACCCCGCCCAGGACGGCCACACCTATATCCTGAACCTCATCGACACCCCCGGCCATGTCGATTTCGCCTACGAGGTCAGCCGCTCCATGCAGGCGGTCGAAGGCTCGCTTCTGGTCGTCGACGCCTCCCAGGGGGTCGAGGCGCAGACGCTCGCCAATGTCTACCAGGCCATCGATGCCGACCATGAAATCGTGCCCGTCCTCAACAAGATCGACCTGCCCGCGGCCGAGCCTGACCGCGTCAAGGAACAGATCGAGGATGTGATCGGCATCGATGCCTCCGACGCCGTGCCGATCTCGGCCAAGACGGGCCTCGGCATCCCCGAGGTGCTGGAGGCCATCGTCACTCGCCTGCCCGCGCCCAAGGGCGAACGCGACGCGCCCCTCAAGGCGATGCTCGTCGACAGCTATTACGACCCCTATCTCGGCGTCGTCGTCCTCATCCGCGTCATCGACGGCGTGGTGAAAAAGGGCGACCGCATCCGCATGATGAAAACCGGCGGCACCTACCAGATCGACCGCCTGGGCGTCTTCAAACCCGCCATGCAGGACATCGCGGAACTCGGACCGGGCGAGATCGGGTTTTTCACCGCCCAGATCAAGCAGGTCCGCGACACCCGCGTGGGCGACACGGTCACGCATGAGAAAAAGCAATGCGCCACCGCGCTGCCGGGCTTCAAACCCTCCATCCCCGTGGTCTTCTGCGGCCTCTTCCCCGTGGATGCGAATGACTTCGAAGACCTGCGCGACGCGATGGAGAAACTCGCGCTCAACGACGCCTCCTTCACCTTCGAGATGGAAACCTCCGCAGCGCTTGGCTTCGGCTTCCGCTGCGGGTTCCTCGGGCTTCTGCACCTCGAGGTCATCCGCGACCGGCTCGAGCGTGAATATGACATCGACCTGATCACCACCGCGCCCTCGGTCATCTACCATGTCCACATGCGCGACGGCTCCATGATCGAGCTGCACAACCCCGCCGACATGCCCGACCTGACCCATGTCGACCATATCGAGGAGCCGCGGATCAAGGCGACCATCCTTGTCCCCGACGAATATCTCGGCGACGTGCTGAAACTCTGCCAGGACCGGCGCGGCGAACAGCTCGACCTCACCTATGCCGGCTCGCGCGCCATGGTCGTCTATGACCTGCCGCTGAACGAGGTGGTCTTCGACTTCTACGACCGGCTGAAATCGGTGACCAAGGGCTATGCCTCCTTCGATTACCAGATGATCGGCTACCGCGAGGATTACCTCGTCAAGATGCAGATCCTCGTGAATGACGAACCGGTCGATGCGCTCTCGATCATGGTCCACCGCGACCGGGCCGAGATGCGGGGGCGGGCCATGTGCGAAAAGCTCAAGGACCTGATCCCGCGCCACATGTTCAAGATCCCGATCCAGGCAGCCATCGGCGGCCGCGTGATCGCGCGCGAAACCATCGCCGCGCTCAGGAAGGACGTGACGGCCAAATGCTACGGCGGCGACGCGACCCGCAAGCGGAAGTTGTTGGACAAGCAAAAGGCCGGGAAGAAAAAGATGCGCCAGTTCGGCAAGGTCGAGATCCCGCAATCGGCCTTCATCAACGCGCTCAAGATGGATGGGTAGGGTGGGTGCAACCCACCACGCGTAACCCCCGCCGGAAACCAATCCTCGATACAACCCGTAGGCCGGGCTTCAGCCCGGCCCACGCGCGTCCCCCTCACGCCCCGCCTGTCACGACGCCCCCCGTAGGGTGGGTGAAACCCACCACCCCCTCCCCCCACAGGCCCGGCTCCACCCCGGCACCACCGCCCCCGCGTAGGGTGCGCCTTGAGACGCACCACCCCGTAGGGTGGGTGAAACCCACCAACCCCTCCCCCCCACAGGCCCGGCTCCACCCCGGCACCGCCGCCCCCGCGTAGGGTGCGCCTTGAGGCGCACCATGGCTGGTGACAGGGTGAGAAACTTTCGATACACTTAGAATATCAAAAGGGTATCCATGGCCGTTTCGGCAACCGACCTGCGTTTCGATGAAGACATCTCGGTGCCCGCCCTCATGGCCGAGGTGCCGGGGATGTCGGCGCAGTGATGGGACGGGTCAAGGAGGTGGAGATGTCGCAGAGCGCGTTTAAAATGCGTTGAAGGTGGATGGGTTTAACGTTCCGCTCAATTCGAGGGACAGGCTGAAAAGCTCGGACTGAAAATAAAGACGTTCTGCGACAATTATTTTTCAAGTGGTTGGAGGTACGATGAGAAAGCGGTCCGCAAAGTATACGGTTATAAATGTTGCTGCCGATCCACATCCTGACGGCATATATCATAAGATTTTTGAAATTTCTTGTGAAAAAGAAGGACAAGCTTACGGCCGAGATTGGTATGCCAAACTGACTCCTCCGACAAAAAGGTTAGATGGGCTTTTCCATGGGAAGATAGGAGTATGGCATCGACTCGCAGGAAAAGCTATCCAAGAGTCCTCCATGGAACAAACTGATGTGCAGGCACTTTTAGTGGATGGCGCCAAAGACTTTGGCTATCCATCAAAAATGTTTTCTTGGTCGTTTCGAGAGTCGGATCACTCTTTATTCTCAGAAATAAAGAACGATGAAGGTGAAACTATCTCGCCGACCTCTCTAGGCAGCGCCTTTCGGGCTGTGCTTCTTCCAGTTGCAAATGAATTACAAATCGATCTCTCCGTGACCGTATTGCCAGAGATAGGCACAGTTGAAAGGATCTACAACCTCCCAGTTCTGAAATCCCTAGAGATTGACTTTTCCATACCAAATGCTGGCGATAGCCTTGCACAAGAGAAAAAAGACCTAATAGACAAGCTTCGCAATCGCGGGGTCAAAAGACAAATATCAAAGTACACGAAATCAAGTCACGCAAATACTATCGCACTCGACGAAGAACTAAAGGCCGAGATTGAGGTGGGCGCAGAAAACGGCCATGTGATTGCAAAGGGCAAGTTGGAAGATGGATCAGCAGATGAAATTAATACTGCAGCTAAGCCTAGGATTTTATCGCGCGACCTTAAGTCAAGTGACAGCAGCGTGACTCTCCTTCGTGTTATCGCTGGACAGGCTGCTGAGTGAACGCATATCAAACATATTGGAGAGCCTATGGTGGCATCGTCTCGTTGCTACGCTCACCTTATCTTCTATGCGCAATCTTATTCACATTGGCCACAAACAGCCTTTGGTACGATAACGGGACAATACGGCATGCTGATGAGTGGCCATCATTAGCCTTTACCATACTCCCCAGCTTGACTGCATTTTCGCTAGGAGCAATTGCGATATTTATTGCGCTTTCGAGAGGTTTGTTTTTGGCGGCCATCCAAGAAGGTGGAGAGAAAAGCTTCTTTTTGCGGGTCGTTTCTGCATTCTTTCATTTCGTTCTTGTGCAAATATCAGCACTTTTTGCATCTGTTTTTTATTTGGCATACACGAATAATGTAACCAGCGCTATTGCATATTTTTTATTCTCATATTCAATTTTCGCAGGCTTAGCCGCTGCTGCAATACTTGTTGATGTAGCGGAAATTAAGAATGAAGCTGATCCGCTTGACGACGAGGATGTTTAGTAAGCCGCAAGGAACATTTCCCCTCCCCCCCACACACTCGCGTGGGTTTCACCCACCCTAAACCCCCAAATCCATCCCCGGCACATACCGCCCATCCCGATGGACCGAGGAAAACGGCCAATCCTCCGGCCGCGTGACGAACCCGTGTTTCACCGGGTTCCACCAACAATACCGCACATGCGCCCAATAATCCGCCTCGTCGCGGATGTGGTGCTCCCAGAACCGGCGTTGCCACAACCCCGCATCGCCTTTGCGGATCTTCGACGCCGACCGTAGGGTGGGGTTCCACCCCACCACCCCCGGCCCGACCCGTGCGCCATCGGTGGGGTGGAACCCCACCCTACACCCCGATCCATCCGACCCGTACTTCTCCCGCACCGCGCGGGTGAACCGCGACTTGATCGCGCCCCATCGCACGCCGTAGGCCCGGTCACCCGGCGGCATCTGCCACACCGCGTGGATATGATCGGGCAGAACCACGAATGCCTCGATCCCGAATGGCCGCTCGACCCGCGTCGCCCGCACCGCGTCGCGCAACAGACCGACCTCGCGCACCAACACATCCCCGCCCCGCGCCGCAAGCGTCACGGTGAAGAACACGATGGCCCCGGTCACGGGCGGGCGGCGATACTCCGACATCGGGATCAGCCTGCCCGAAACAGGGTTAAGGCTGCGTAAACGGCTGCGGCCCGACCCGCGCCGCCCCGCCCTGCGGCTGTAACGACGGATGCACGACAGGAACCCTACGTTTTCCCTACGCCGTCCCGACAGCCCCGGCGCCGAAAAACGCACGGATCGCCGCTTCGAACTCGCGCGGGCGGTCGGCATGCAGCCAGTGGCCCGCGCCGGGGATCTTGGCGAATTTCGCGCCCGGAAAAAGCGCCTTGATCGCCGGGCGATGCTCGGGCTTCACGTAGTCGGAGGCTGCCCCCGACAGGAACAGCGCAGGCCCCTCAAAGGCCCCCGAAAGCTCCGGCCAGCCCAGGATCTCGGGCATGAAGCGTTCCAGCACATCCAGGTTCAAACGCCATTTTTTCGCTTTGACATCAAGCGATTGGAGCAGGAACGCGCGCACGCCCGCGGCCTCCACATGCGCCGCCAGCTGCCGGTCCGCATCGCCCCGCGTCTCGACCCGGGACAGGTCGATGGCCCGCATCGCGTCGATCAGATGCTGCTGGGTATGGCCATAAGCGACCGGCGCGATATCGGCCACGATCAACCGGCGCACCGCCGAAGAATACAACAAGGACAAGGCCATAGCCGCCTTGCCCCCCATCGAGTGCCCCAGCACATCCGCCTGCCCGCCGTGGGCCGCGATCACCTCGGCCAGATCCTCGGCCAGGTCGGGGTAGCTGTGGCTGTCGGTCCAATCGCTTTCGCCATGGTTGCGCATGTCCACCGTGATCACGCGGCGCGTGTCGGACAGGCGTTTCGCGATCACGCCCCAGTTCCGGGCAGAGCCGAACAGGCCATGGGCGATCAGGATGGGCGGTTGGGCGCTCTCGTCGCCCTCGGTCAGGATGCGCAGCATGGCTCAAGGGATAGGGCAAGCCGCGGGCCGATGGCCAGAGCAAACCGGAAACGGCACAAGGCGAGGCCGGTCAATGCGCGGGCCGGATGAAGGTTCCGTTGCGCAGATCGCGCATCGCCTGTTGCAATTCCGCCTGCGTATTCATGACGATAGGCCCGTGCCACGCGACCGGCTCCTCGATCGGCGCGCCCGAGATCAGGAGGAACCGCACGCCTTTCGGCCCGGCCTGAACCGTCACCTCGTCGCCCGTGCCAAAGCGCACCAGGGTGCGGTCGCCCGACAGGTCGCGGATGTTGACCTCTTGGCCCATGACCTCTTTCTCGAGCAGCACACCCTGCGGGCGGGAGGCATCGGCAAAGGACGCAGCCCCATCGAAAACATAGGCAAAGGCGCGGCGATAAGTGTCGATCCGAAAGGTCTTTCGCAGACCGGCGGGGACGGTCACGTCCAGATATTGCGGATCGGCGGCGATCCCGTCGACGGGGCCGCGCTTGCCCCAGAATTCCCCGGTGATGACGCGCACATGGGTGCCGTCGTCATCCGTCACCTCGGGGATATCGGCGCCCTGGATGTCCTGGTAGCGGGGCGCGGTCATCTTCTGGCTGCCGGGCAGATTGCCCCAAAGCTGGAACCCATGCATCTGCCCCTTGGCGTTCCCCAGCGGCATTTCCTGATGCAAAATGCCCGATCCTGCCGTCATCCATTGGACCGAACCCGCGCCAAGCCGCCCGCGATTGCCAAGGCTGTCAGCATGTTCGACCGTGCCCGCCAGCACATAGGTGATGGTCTCGATCCCCCGGTGCGGGTGCCAGGGAAAGCCGTCGCGGTAGAAATCGGGGTGGTCGTTGCGGAAATCGTCGAAGAGCAGGAACGGGTCCAGTTCGGTCGGATCCTGAAAGCCGAAGGCGCGGTGCAGGTGGACGCCTGCGCCTTCCATCGTCGGGCGGGCCTTGCGGGTTTCGAGAACGGGGCGGATCGACATGGCAACATCCCTCATCTGACGTGTCGGGACAGATGTAGCAGGCGCAGAAGGCCGTGCAATGGAGCGCCCCACAGGGTGAGTGTGCATTGGTGCAGGGACACGGATGGCCGCCCCCTCGCCAATCCTTGCCTGACGCGCTAAGGGGCATCAGGCAGTCACGGCGGACAGACGGCAGCAAGAGATGGCGAAACGCGACAAGACCCCCGACCCGGACGAGGTGCTGGCCACGATCGATCCGCATCCGATCCGGCGCGTGTTCACGACGGGTGTCGTGGGGCTTTTGGGGCTGTTGCTGATCTATGTCGCGGCGGCAACGCCGCCTGCCGATCCCGGTTGGCTCCTGTTCCTGATCGTGATGGGGGCGGGTGCGCTCTACCTGTCGTGGAAAGTCTGGCTGGCCACGGGCGTGACGCTGGAATTGACGCGCAGCGCGCTTCGCGAGGCGGGCGGGCGTGTGCTGTTCACCCATGACGAGGTCGACAGCGTCGACCGGTCGATCTTTGCCTTCAAGCCCGCAGGCGGGTTCCTGGTGCGGCTCAAGGCCCCCACGACGCGGGGCCGGGTCTATGCGCCGGCGCTCTGGTACCGGTCGGGACGGCGCGTGGCCGTGGGCGGGGCGACCGCCGGAAGCCAGGCGAAACCGGTCGCCGACCTGATCCGGATCATCGTCGCCGAGCAGCGGGGCGAATTGCCCCGCCGTCGCTGAACTGCCTCAGATCCCCTTGGCGGTATAGCTTTTCGCCACCCGGTCGATGCTGACGAGAAAGGCCGCCGTGCGCAGGTCGGTCACATTGTCATGGGTCCACCAGACCTCGCGCATCGACTGGTAGGCCGCGCGCATCGTGTCGTCGAGGCCCGAGCGCACCAGCTCAAGCTCGCCCGCGCCGCGCAGGTATTTCTCCTTGAAGCCGGGTGACAGCGTCCAGTTGATCGAACTGTCGCGGCTGATGCGTTCGAGCTCGTCCACGATGAGCTGATGGCGCGCCTCTTCCTGGCGGCGCTGCATCCGGCCAAAGCGGATATGCGACAGGTTCTTGACCCATTCGAAATAGCTGACCGTCACGCCGCCCGCATTGGCGTAGAGATCGGGGATGATGACCGTCCCCTTGTGGCGCAGGATTTCATCGGCGCCCGCCGTCACCGGGCCGTTCGCCGCCTCGATGATCAGCGGGGCCTTGATCGCGGGGGCGTTGTGCATGTTGATCACGCCTTCCATCGCGGCGGGGATCAGGATGTCGCACTCGGCCTCCAAGAGCTTGGCGCCATCTTCGTGATAGATCCCCAAGGGGCAGCCCCTGACGCCGTCGTTGCGGATGATCCAGTCGCGCAGGGCCACGATGTCGAGCCCGTCCGGGTTCGACAGCCCTCCGTCGCGTTCGATCACATGGGTGACCTTGCACCCGTCCTCGGTCGAGAGGAACAGCGCCGCGTGATAGCCCACATTGCCAAGGCCCTGAACGATCACGCGCTTGCCGTCGAGCGTGCCGGACAGCTTCGCAGCCTTAACATCCTCGGGATGGCGGAAGAATTCCTGAAGCGCGTATTGCACCCCCCGGCCCGTCGCCTCGACCCGCCCCTGGATGCCGCCCGCATGGATCGGCTTGCCGGTGACACAGGCCCGCGCGTTGATGTCGGTGGTGTTCATCCGTGCATATTGATCGGCGATGATCGCCATCTCGCGTTCGCCCGTGCCCATGTCGGGGGCGGGCACGTTCTGCGCCGGGTGGATCAGGTCGCGCTTGATCAGCTCATAGGCGAAACGGCGGGTGATCTTTTCGATCTCGTCCTGGTCCCATTGGCGGGGATCGATGCAAAGCCCACCCTTTGACCCGCCGAAGGGCGCCTCCACCAGCGCGCATTTGTAGGTCATCAGCGCGGCCAGCGCCTCCACCTCGTCCTGGTTGACGGACAGCGCGTAGCGGATACCGCCCTTGACCGGTTCGGTGTGTTCGGAATGGACCGACCGATAGCCGGTAAAGGTATGGATCTCGCCCCGCAGGCGGACGCCGAAGCGCACGGTATAGGTCGAGTTGCAGACGCGGATCTTTTCTTCCAGCCCCGGGGGCAGATCCATCAGCGCTGCGGCGCGGGTGAACATCAGGTCCACGGATTGTCGGAAACTCGGTTCACCACTACGCGGGTTCATTGGCATCTCCTCCCACTGCCGGTTGGTCGGACGGTCAGGCCCGCGCCGACTCAACCTTCAGGAGTGCACAGCCGGGCACGTGTCTCAACCCATTCGATGCCCGGCGACGCGCAAGAAGATGCGACGACCGTCTTTCGTGCAAGAAGCTGCCCCATTTTCGCCCTGCTCGCACGGCAATCAGTGCGACGGCATGGCCCGCAGCGCGGGAATGCCCGAAGACGGAATTGGCCGGAGCCTGCGCAATGCACAGAACGACAGCATTCCAGCAGACCCTTGCGGGGGGTGCGCTGCACCGGCTGGCGCGACGTTTCTGGCGGCGCGAGGATGGCTCCACCACGATCTTTGCCACCGTCGTCTTCGTACTGATGGTGGGGATCGGCGGGATCGCCATCGATGTCATGCGGTTCGAAACGCAGCGCGTGCAGCTGCAATACACGCTGGACCGGGCGGTTCTGGCCGCAGCCTCGCTGACGCAGACGCAAAGCCCCCGCGCCGTGGTCGAAAACTATTTCGCGACCTCGGGTCTCGAGAACTATCGGCTCCGGGTGGAGGTCGAGCCGGGGATCAATTTCCGCCGCGTCACGGCGCGGGCCGAAATCGACACCCAGACCCTGTTCATGAACCTCTTCGGTCAGCCGATCCTGACCTCCTACGCTGCGGGTGCCGCCGAGGAGCGCACCCGCAACATCGAGGTGTCGCTGGTGCTCGACCATTCGGGTTCGATGAACGAGGACCCGACCTATCGCATCAATGACCTGCGACCGGCGGCCCGCAATTTCGTCAGCACCGTGATGGCCGCAAACGGCAATGGCACGGGCGAGCAATTCGTATCCGTGTCGCTCATCCCCTATGATTACACGGTGAACATCGGGCCCGAACTTGCCTCGGTCTATGCGCTGACCAACGAGCACAGCTATTCGACCTGCGCCCGCTTCTACGATCAGCATTACACCTTCGCCACGGTCGATCCCGATCTGGGTCTGAACCCGACGGTCCCGCTGCAGCGGTTTGGGCATTTCTCGTCCCTCACGTATGGTCAGCGTCCCATCACCCAACCTGCCTGCAACAGGGGGACACGTGCGCAGGTCGTTCCCTGGTCCAACAGCATCGCCGACCTGCACGCGGCCATCGATGCGCTGGACCCAAGGGGGGCCACGGCCATCGACGTGGGGATGCGTTGGGCCGCCGCCCTTCTCGATCCCACAGCACGCCCGGCCCTGTCGGGCCTGATCACAAGCGGCGATGTCCATGCCGATTTCCAGGGGCGTCCGGCAGCCTATGACGACACCGGAACCGCCAAGGTCATCGTCTTGATGACCGATGGGGCGAGCTCTCGGCAATATGACCTGAAGCCCGCCTACCGCACAGGCCCCAGCCCCTTCTGGCGCGATCCGGCCACGGGAAACATCTCGGTCTATTACGCGCAATGGAACGAATACTGGCACGAAGCCCATGACCGTTGGCGGAACTTTCCCGATGGCGAGGCGGCGGCCGTTCAGCTGGATTACCGCGACGTCTGGAACGAGATGTCGCTTGTCACCCTGCTTCTGGACATGTTCAGCCCCGATGGCTGGCTCATGCATGACGGCGTGCCATCCACCGTGAACGCTTGGCGCCAGCCCGCGATCATGGCGTTTCAGGCGCAATTCGATTTCCCGAATGTCTTTGACGAATTCGTCGCCCCGAACGGGACCATCGGCGACCAGAGGCTGAATGCGGTCTGCACCGCCGCAAAGGCGCGCGGCATCGTGATCTTCACCATCGCCTTCGCAGCGCCCGAGAGCGGACAGACCGCAATGCAGGCCTGCGCGTCTTCGCCTGCGCATCATTACAACGTCACTGATGCCAATATCGGCAATGCCTTTGCCTCGATCGCACAATCGATCAACCGCCTGCGGCTGGTGCAATGACAACGGGGGGCAAGGCATGACCGGTCTGTGCAAGCTGATCACCCGTTTCGCGCGCGATGAACGGGCCACCGCGACGATGGAATTCGTCATCATGTTCCCGGTCGTCATCACCCTGTTCATCGCGGTTTTCGAGAATGGCGTGATCCTGACGCGGCAGGTTTTGCTGGAACGCTCACTGGACGAGGCGGTGCGCCTGTTGCGGCTTGCGCGCACCATCACGGATGCGGAAACCGGCCAGCCCCGTGCCTTGACCGCCGCCGATATTTCGGAGGCGATCTGCGACAACACCGGCGCGATCCCCGATTGCGACACCGTGCTGGTGGTCGATCTGCGCGTGATCGACACGACAACCTATGCCCTGCCTGCGGCGGATGTGTCTTGCGTCGATCGCCGGGACCTCACGATCCAGCCGGCGAACGAATTCCGGCAGGGTCAGAACAATGACCTCGTGGTGATCCGTGTCTGCGCCATCGTGGACCGGCTCCTGCCCTTTTCGGGCTTTGGCCTGAACCTCGTGCGCGACGACACGGGCGGTCTGCATATCGTCGCCTCCTCCGTCTTCGTGAACGAACCGCAATGAGGGGATGGCCATGCCGATAGGGATGATCCGCAGATTCTGGCGCGACGAACGGGCCGCCATCGCGATGGAGACGGCCATCATCACGCCGGTTCTTGCGTGGTGCTACATCTCGAGTTTCGTCTTTTTCGACGCGTTTCGCAGCTACAACAGCTCGATCAAGGCGACCTATGCGATTTCCGACGTGATCTCGCGGCAGACGATGACCTTGCGGCGGAGCGACATCGACGGTTACGCGACCTTGGTGGATGGTCTTGTGCGCAACACCGGCGGCATACGCTTGCGGGTCTCCCAGATCGTGTATGAGGCCGAGACCGACAGCCATTGCGTGGAATGGTCCGCTGCCACCAACGGCGAAGCGGCGCTGTTCACGTCCAACCTCGTCGACATGGGCGATCTCTTGCCCGACATGGTCGATGCCGAGCGGCTGATCCTCGTGCAGTCCTTCATCCCCTATCGCCCGGCCTTCAATATGGGCATCGACCTGATCACCTTCACGAATTTCACCTTTACCCGGCCGCGATACGCAGGCCAGGTCCCCTACGAAACACAGAACAGCTGTTGACCCGGCCATGCCGCGTCGCGCGCATGCCCGCCCGTGTCGCGGCTGGGCTTTCTTTTGCCCGATCACACCCCGATAGTGCCCCTGCAGGACGGCCAAGGGGCAGAACATGCGCTATTCGGGCTGGCAGGTGCTGGCACAGGGGATCACGGGCAATCGCGGCTGGCGGCCAGCCTGGCGCGACCCCGCGCCGAAAGGTGCCTATGACATCGTGATCATCGGTGGCGGCGGCCACGGGCTGGCCACCGCGCATTACCTGGCCAAGCGGCACGGGCTGACCAATGTCGCGGTGCTCGAGAAAGGCTATCTGGGCGGCGGCAACGTGGGGCGCAACACCACCATCGTGCGGGCCAATTACGGGCTTCCCGGCAATTCCGAATTCTATTCCCATTCCCTCAAGCTCTGGGAAGGGCTGGAGCAGGACCTGAACTACAACGTGATGCACAGCCAGCGCGGCGTCATCAACCTGTTCCATTCCGACGGGCAGCGCGACGCGGCGGCCCGGCGGGGCAACATGATGATCGCGCAAGGCGATGATGCGATCCTCTTGGACCGCGACGGCTGCCGCGAGATCCTGCCCTATCTCGACTATGACCAGACGCGGTTCCCGATCTATGGCGGGCTTTACCATCCGCGCGGCGGCACGGCGCGGCATGACGCGGTGGCCTGGGGCTTTGCCCGCGCCGCCGACCGGCGCGGCGTCGACCTGATCCAGAATTGCGAGGTCACGGGGATCGACATCGAAAACGGGCGCGTGACCGGCGTGCAGACCACGCGCGGTTCCATCCGGGCGAAAAAGGTCGGGATCGTGGTGGCGGGACGCTCGAGCCAGGTGGCGGCCATGGCCGGGATGCGTCTGCCCATCGAAAGCCACATCCTTCAGGCCTTCGTCACCGAGGGGCTGAAACCCGTGATCGACCATGTGGTGACCTATGGCATGGGCCATTTCTACATCAGCCAATCCGACAAGGGCGGGCTGGTCTTTGGTGGCGATCTGGATTTCTACGCCTCCTATGCCGCGCGCGGCAACCTGCCCATGGCCGAACATGTGGTCGAGGCCGCGATGACGCTGATGCCCGTGATCGGACAGGCGCGGATGCTGCGCAGCTGGGGCGGCATCATGGACATGTCGCCCGATGGATCGCCCATCATCGACCGCACCCATGTCGAGGGTCTCTACCTGAATTGCGGCTGGTGCTACGGCGGGTTCAAGGCGGTGCCGGGATCGGGCGATTGCTTTGCCCATCTGATCGCGACCGACCAACCGCACCCCGCCGCCGCGCGCTACCGTCTCGACCGTTTCGCCACGGGCCATGGCCTGATGGACGAAGAGGGCACGGGCAGCCAGCACAACCTTCATTGAGAGGCCGGACCAGATGCTCATCCCCTGCCCCCAATGCGGGCCCCGCGACATCCGCGAATTCACCTGCAAAGGGCATGAAACCCATATGAAGCGCCCCGCCCCCGACGCGCCGCCGACCGCTTGGGACGACCACCTGCACAACCGCGACAACCCCGCCGGGCCAACGCGCGAATTGTGGTATCACGGGGCGGGCTGCGGCGCATGGCTGGTCGTGTCGCGCAACACGGTGACCCATGCGATCGCCGGTGCGACGCTCGCCCGCGAGGGGGCGCGATGAGGGTCGGCAGCACATGGCAGGGCGAAGGCGCGGCCAATGTCACCTTCACCTTCAACGGGCAAAGGGTGACGGGGCGCGCGGGGGATACGGTCGCCTCGGCGCTTCTGGCCAATGATATCCGGCTGGTCGGGCGCTCGTTCAAATACCACCGTCCGCGCGGCATCCTGACCGCAGGCTCCGAGGAACCGAATGCGCTGGTGACGGTGGGCAACGGCCCTGACCGAATGCCCAATATCCGCGCCACCGTGCAGGAGATCTACGAGGGGCTCGAGGTCATCAGCCAGAACCACCTCGGCCCGCTGCACCGCGACCTGATGGCGGTCAACGATCTGCTGCATCCCTTTCTCGGCGCGGGGTTCTACTACAAGACCTTCATGTGGCCGCGCAGCTTCTGGGAACGGGTCTACGAGCCGCTGATCCGCCGCGCGGCGGGTCTTGGCGCGCTGTCGGGCGAGGCAGGCGGCGCGCCGTCGGAAAAGGCTTTCGCCTTTTGCGATGTGCTGGTGATCGGGGCGGGCATCACGGGGATCATGGCGGCGCTCACAGCAGCCGAGGCCGGGGCCGATGTGATCTTGGCCGAGGATGCGATGGTCGCAGGCGGGCAAACCGGCCCGCAGGATGGCCAGATCGGAGAGCTGGGCGCAGCCGCTTGGGCGCAGGTCTGGCTCGACCATCTGAAAAGCCTGCCCAATGTGCGGATCATGCTGCGCACCGCCGTGACCGGCGTCTATGATGACGGCAGCTACGGGGCGCTGGAACGCACCGGGCTGCATCTGGCCCCCGACCCCGACCTGCCGCGCGAAACCTTCTGGCGGATCAGGGCGCGGCAGGCGGTGCTGGCCACCGGTGCCCTGGAACGGCCCATCGCCTTTCCGGCCAATGACCGACCCGGCGTGATGATGACCTCGGCCATCGCCACCTATGCGGAGCGTTTCGGCGTGGCCCCGGGCCGCCGCATCGGCTTTTTCGTCACCAACGACCACGCCCATCGCACCATTACGGCGCTTGCCGGGCAGCAGGGGTTTTCCAGGCTCACCGTGATCGACCCCCGCCCCGATGCGGTGGTGCAAGGCGATTATCGCCTGATCGCCGGGGCCGAGGTCGTAGGCACGCGCGGACGGCTTGGCCTGAGCGAGGTGACGATCCGCCGGAACGGGACCGAACAGCGGCTGGACCTCGATTGCCTTGGGGTTTCGGGGGGATGGAACCCGGCGGTGCACCTGACCTGCCATCTGGGCGCGCGACCCGTCTGGGACGATGCGCGCGCGATGTTTGTGCCCGCGCCTGCGGCCGTGCCCGGTCTGCATCCGGCGGGGTCCTGCAACGGCACGCTGTCTGTCGCGGGCTGCCTGCGCGAGGGGCATGAGGCGGCGCTCAGGGCGCTCGCGGCCCTTGGCCGCAAACCGCGCAAGATCGCTCTGCCCCCGGCCAGCGACGATCCGGGCCGGGGCCGCGCGCTTTGGGCAGTGGCGGCAGCGGGCCGCGCCTGGCTCGATTTCGCCAATGACGTGACCACCAAGGATGTGAAACAGGCCGCCGCCGAGGGCTTCGCCTCCGTCGAGCACATGAAGCGCTACACGACGCAGGGCATGGCCCCCGATCAGGGCAAATCGTCGAATATCGGGGCGCTCGCCATCCTGGCCGATGCCACGGGGCGCGGGATCGCGGACACCGGCACCACGACCTTCCGCCCGCCCTTTGTTCCCGTGACGCTCAAGGCGATGGGCGCAGGCGCCGAGGGCAAGGGCTTTGCCCCCGAACGCTTCACCACCAGCCATGACGCCAGTGTCGCGCGCGGTGCGCCCCTGATCGAGGCGGGTCTGTGGTATCGCCCCAGCTATTTCCCCGCGCCGGGCGAGACGACATGGCAGCAAGCCTGCGGCCGCGAAGTGGCGATGGTGCGCAACGCGGTGGGCATCGTCGATGTCTCGACGCTGGGCAAGATCGAGATCATGGGGCGGGATGCAGGCGCCTTCCTCGACTTCTTGTATACGAACACCTTCTCGACCCTGCCTGTCGGCCGCGTCCGCTATGGCCTCATGCTGCGCGAGGATGGGCATGTCATGGATGACGGCACCAGCGCGCGTCTGGGACAAGATCACTTCGTCATGACGACGACCACCGCCGCTGCCGGGCAGGTCATGGCCCATATGGATTTCGCCGCGCAGGCGCTCTGCCCCGATCTGGACGTGCGGTTCCTGTCGGTGACGGAACAATGGGCGCAGTTTTCCATCGCGGGGCCGCTGGCGCGCACGCTGTTGAACGGGGTTCTGGACGCGCCCATCGACGATACGGCCTTCCCCTTCATGGGCTGCGGCACAGTGCGGGTGCATGGCATCGCGGCGCGGCTTTTCCGCATCTCCTTTTCCGGTGAGCGCGCCTATGAGATCGCCGTGCCCGCGCGCAATGGGGCGGCGCTCTACCGCGATCTCGTCGCCCGGGCCGAGGTCTTGGGCGGCGGTGCCTACGGGATGGAGGCGCTGAACGTCCTGCGGCTGGAAAAGGGCTTCATCACCCATGCCGAGATCCATGGCCGCGTCACCGCCTTTGACATCGGGATGCAGGGGATGCTGTCGGCCAAGAAGGATTTCATCGGCAAGGCCGCCGCCGCCCGCCCCGGCCTGCTCGCCCCCGCGCGGGAGCGGTTGGTGGGCCTCAAACCCATTGAGGCTGGTGGGGTTCTGACCGCAGGCGCGCGGCTCTTCAACCAGGATGACCCACATGTCGCGCGCCACGATCAGGGATATGTCACCTCGGTCGGATCCTCGCCCACGCTGGGCCACATGATCGCGCTCGCCTTCTTGCGTCATGGGCCGGACCGCGAGGGGCACGAGATCATGATGGTCGATGCGTTGCGCGGCATCCGGACAAAGGTGGAGGTCGTATCGCCCGTGTTCTTCGACCCAGAGGGAGGGCGCGCCCGTGGCTGAGTTGATCGCGCTATCGCCCACCCATGGCCTGACCCCGGTCAGTGTCGGCGGCGTGACCCTGACCGAAGCCCCGCAAGCGCCGATCTGGGCCATCCTGCCGCTCCGCGCTCAGACAGCGGCTGTCGGCACAGCCCTGCAGGCGGCCCATGGCCTGCCCTTTCCCGCACCGGGCAGCTTTCACGACGCGGGCCCCGCGCGGATCGCGTGGTCGGGTCTTGATCAGGCATTCCTGATCGGGACGGCCCCCGCGCAGACCCTTGCCGCGCATGCGGCGCTGATCGATCAATCCGACGCTTGGGCGCATCTCTGTCTCGACGGGGCGGACAGCCGCGATGTGCTGGCCCGCCTTGTCCCGATCGACCTGTCCCCCGCCGCCTGCCCCAAGGGATCGGCGCGGCGCACGCTTCTGGGGCATATGTCCTGCCTCATCCTGCATCCGGGCGGCGCGGCGTTCGAGATCTTCGTCTTTCGGTCCATGGCCCACAGCGCCGTGCATGAGCTGACCCGTGCCATGACGGCCGTGGCCGCGCGGCGGGCCCGCGACGGGCACAGCGTGCCCTGAGATCACGTCTACCGGAAATTCATCCCCAGCCTTTCTTGGCAGCGCATCTGGACAGGGCCCGTCCCCCCCCCGATATTACTAGGCATGAGTCTCCCGCCCGGCTTCCTTGACGAGTTACGCAACCGCGTCCCGATCAGCCAGGTCGTGGGCCGCAAGGTGATCTGGGACAATCGCAAATCGAACCAGGCCAAGGGCGATTTCTGGGCCCCCTGCCCGTTCCACCAGGAAAAGTCCGCCAGTTTCCACGTCGATGACCGCAAGGGGTTCTATTACTGTTTCGGCTGCCACGCCAAAGGCGACGCGCTGGGGTTCGTGCAGGAAACCGAGAATGTGGGCTTCATGGAGGCTGTCGAAATCCTCGCCCGCGAGGCCGGGATGCAGATGCCTGCCCGCGACCCCCAAGCCGCGAAACAGGCCGACCGCGCCACCAAGCTTGCCGCCGCGATGGAGGCCGCCGTCGCGCATTACCGGCTTCAGCTGAAAACCGGTGCCGCGGCCGAGGCGCGCGCCTATCTGGATCGCCGCGGCCTCGATGCCAGCGCGCTCGACAGGTTCGAGATCGGTTTCGCGCCCGGCATCCGCCAAGGCGCGCTGACGGCCCTGACCGGCAAGGGCATCCCCGAGGCCGACGTGGTCGAGGCCGGCATCGCCACCCGTCCCGATGACGGCGGCGCGCCCTATGACGCCTTTCGCGACCGGATCATGTTCCCGATCCGCGATGCGCGCGGGCGCTGCATCGGCTTTGGCGGGCGGGCGATGGACCCCAATGCCCGGGCCAAATACCTCAATTCCCGCGAAACCCCGCTCTTCGACAAGGGACGCGCGCTCTACAATCACGGGCCTGCGCGGGACGCGGCGGGCAAGGGCCAGCCCCTTGTCGTCGCCGAAGGCTACATGGATGTGATCGCGCTGGTTCAGGCGGGCTTTGGGGCCTCGGTCGCGCCCTTGGGGACCGCGATCACCGCCGACCAGTTGCGGCTGATGTGGCGGATCGCCGATGAGCCGATCATCGCGCTGGATGGCGACAAGGCGGGCCTGCGCGCGGCGCTGCGGCTGGTCGATCTGGCCCTGCCGATGCTCGAACCCGGCAAGACGCTGCGCTTTTGCCTGATGCCCGAGGGGCTGGACCCCGACGAGCTGATCAAGGCGCGCGGACGCGACGCGATGCAGGCGCAGCTTGATGCCTCAGAACCCTTGGTGCGGATGCTCTGGCGGCGCGAGACCGAGGGGCAGGTGTTCGACACGCCCGAGCGGCGCGCGGCCCTCGACCGCCGGTTACGGCAGGCCATCGGCCAGATCCCCGACCAGGGCCTGCGCCGCCATTATGGCGAAGCGCTGGCCGATCTGCGCCGCGCGCTGTTCCGGCCCGCCGCGCAACAGGGACGCGACCGCGCGCCCTGGCGTGGTCGCGGCTTTGCCGAAGCGCAGATGCCCTTGGCCGAAACGCGATCCTCCGCGCTCGGGTCGGGGGCGCTGTCGGCCGAAGACCTGCGGGTGATGCTGATCCTCGCTACGCTTTGCCGGTATCCCGCGCTTGCCCCGCGGTTCGAGACCGATCTTGACCGGCTTGCGCCCCGCCACGCCGATCATGCGGCCTTGGTCGACCTGATCCTGACCGCCGAGGCGGCGGATGACGCGGCGATGACGGCGGCCTGCACCGCCGCCGGTCTCGGGCCCGCCCTTGAAAGCCTGCGGTCGATGGCCCATCTGCGGATCAACCCGATCCTTGCGGGCCCGCCGGATGCAGCGCGTGCCGAGGCCTGCCTGACCGAGGAGTTCGCGAAGTATCACGCCGAGCGCGCGCTGAAGGCCGAGATGACCGAGGCACTGGAGGATCTTGACCATTTATCCGAGGGGGATACGCGGCTTGGTCGCCGTCTCAACCACGCCGTTCAGCGCCGCCTTACGGCGGGTCGTTCTGCGGGCTCGGACATGCAAGGCGCTGTCAGCGAAGACACAGACGCGCTGTCGGATCGTCTGCGTGCCTTGATAGAGGCCCGCGTCTGGGAGAAGAAAACCCGTTAAGTGCCCTATGCGAATCAGTGATTCGCCTTACATAAGTTGCAGTAGCAAAGATTCGGCGACCCGACCGCCCCGCCGGCTTCGCGCCACGAACCGCCAAAGGAAGCCCGCCCATGGCCAAAGACACCGAAGATCGCAAGCCGCAGGACGGGGAGGAAACCGACATCGGGCTCGATATGAGCCAGGCTGCGGTCAAGAAGATGATCGCGGAAGCGCGTGTGCGCGGCTACATCACCTATGACCAGCTCAACACCGTCCTGCCGCCCGAGCAGGTGTCCTCGGAGCAGATCGAGGACGTGATGTCGATGCTGTCGGAGATGGGCATCAACGTCATCGAGGATGACGAGGCCGACGAGGACGCGGATGCGAACAAGGGGTCCACCGACCTGGTGGAAACCTCGAGCTCGCGCGAGGTGGCGCTGGCGTCGTCGGAGACCGAGAAGCTGGACCGGACCGACGACCCGGTGCGGATGTACCTGCGCGAGATGGGGAGTGTCGAACTCCTGTCGCGCGAGGGTGAGATCGCCATCGCCAAGCGGATCGAGGCGGGCAGAAACACAATGATCGCAGGGCTTTGCGAAAGCCCCCTGACCTTCCAGGCGATCACGATCTGGCGCGACGAATTGCTGGACGAGGACATCTTGCTGCGCGATGTCATCGATCTCGACGCGACCTTTGGCCGGTCGATGGGCGAGGATGACGACGAGCCGGTGGTGGCCCCTGTCGCCAGCGCGAAACCGCAGCCGGTCGAGGCGCGGGGCGAGGCGGACGAGGAGCTGGACGCCGATGGCGAGCCGATCCGCCGCGCGGCCGATGACGAGGATGACGAGGACGAACAGGCCAACATGAGCCTTGCCGCCATGGAGGCGGCGCTCAAACCGCGTGTTCTGGACATTCTGGACCGGATTGCCGCCGATTACGTCAAGCTGTCGGAAATGCAGGACAAGCGCATTTCCGCGACGCTGAACGAGGATGGCAGTTTCTCCAAATCGGACGAGGCGATCTATCAGCAATTGCGCTCGGAAATCGTGGTGCTGGTGAATGAATTGCACCTGCACAACAACCGGATCGAGGCGCTGATCGATCAGCTTTACGGGATCAACCGCCGGATCATGGCCATCGACAGCGCCATGGTGAAACTGGCCGACCAGGCGCGGATCAACCGGCGCGAATTCATCGACGAATATCGCGGCTGCGAATTGGACCCGGCCTGGTGCGACCGGATGGCCGAAAAGGCCGGGCGTGGCTGGCAGGCGCTGATGGAGCGGTCCCGCGACAAGGTCGAGGAATTGCGCAGCGACATGGCGCAGGTCGGCCAATACGTGGGCCTTGATATCAGCGAATTCCGCCGCATCGTGAACCAGGTGCAAAAGGGCGAGAAAGAAGCCCGCCAGGCGAAAAAGGAAATGGTCGAGGCCAATCTGCGGCTCGTGATTTCCATCGCCAAGAAATACACCAACCGCGGCCTGCAATTCCTGGACCTGATCCAGGAAGGCAATATCGGCCTGATGAAGGCGGTGGACAAGTTCGAATACCGCCGGGGCTACAAGTTCAGCACTTACGCGACATGGTGGATCCGGCAGGCGATCACGCGGTCCATCGCCGACCAGGCGCGCACGATCCGTATCCCGGTCCACATGATCGAGACGATCAACAAGCTGGTGCGGACGGGGCGGCAGATGCTGCATGAGATCGGCCGCGAGCCCACGCCCGAGGAATTGGCCGAAAAGCTGCAGATGCCGCTGGAAAAGGTCCGCAAGGTGATGAAGATCGCCAAGGAGCCGATCAGCCTCGAGACGCCGATCGGCGACGAGGAAGACAGCCAGCTGGGCGATTTCATCGAGGACAAGAATGCCGTCCTGCCGCTCGATTCGGCCATTCAGGAGAACCTGAAGGAAACGACGACGCGGGTTCTGGCCTCGCTGACGCCGCGTGAGGAGCGCGTATTGCGCATGCGGTTCGGGATCGGGATGAACACCGACCACACGCTCGAGGAAGTGGGCCAGCAATTCAGCGTGACCCGCGAGCGTATCCGGCAGATCGAGGCCAAGGCGCTCAGGAAGCTGAAGCATCCGAGCCGGAGCCGGAAGCTGCGGAGTTTCCTCGATCAGTGAGCGGTAAAGCAAATCTGCATTCGACAGGGCAGGTCGGTGAATATCTCGTGGCCTCCGAACTTGCGAGGCTAGGCTTCACGATTGCGATGCCGACAGGAAATTCGCCTGCAGTCGATATATGGGCATACCGAAGGAAAGAAACGCGCGCAATTCAAGTAAAGACCATTTCCAAAGGTGCCTTTCAATATACAGCGAACAAGTTTTTTCGAATCGAATTTGAAGGTGCGGATGGAAATGAAAAACAAATTATTGGAGATATTCACGACTACCTTGACCTGAACATTGACCTTTTAATTGTGTTCTTAGGTAGCAGTATCGGGAATGATGAGTTTTTTTGCACTAAATTAAAAGAGTTCGCTAGCTTCTCGAGGAACTCATACATAGAATACGTAGAGAGGCATGGCGGGATGCGCCCTGGAAAGAATAAACGAAGTGTGCATGCTGCGCATGATAAAAAGAACGTAATTAAATCAGGAATATTTACAGATCTACCTAAATACTTCGACGAGTAGTGCGGCTTTTGCATTGGTGCTTTTAAACCAAGAACACTGCTGCCTTTAAATTTTTGAAATCTAGTTTTGACTGCGTAGCTTATTGAACCTTTCTTGATCAATTTAGTTGTTCTAGGTTTAGGCTCTTAGGCAGAACGGAGCGCATCCCAATGTCCCTCTTCTCCCGCCTTTTCGGCAGCAGCGCCAAACCCGGCAAGGAGCCGGAAATCTACAAGGATTTCCGTATCTTCCCCGAGCCGCAGCGGGCCGCGGGCGGATACAGGGTGGCGGCGCGGATCGAGAAGGATCTGGGCGGGGAAACCAAGGTTCATCAGCTGATGCGAGCCGATACGTTGCAGACGCTGGAGGAGGCCGAAGCCTTTTCCATCCGGAAGGCCAAGCAGGTCATCGACGAGCAGGGTGAGCGGATTTTCGGTTAAGATCGGGTTACGATTTTCGGCCGAAAATGACCGATAGGTTAAGATTTTTCGAGAGATGTGAACGGGATCTTGCCGGGGATGGGGCCGGGCAAGGGTTTGTTGGGCATGGCCGCGAACGGTCTTGACGGGGGTCGTGCAACGGGTCCGGGGGCCGTTTGGGACGCGGGTGCAAGCATGGTCGGGTTGAGATTTGGTTGAGGGGGGAGGCGTAGGGTGGGCAATCTGCCCACCACGCAGACCCACCATGCGGACCCACCACGCGGACCCACCATGCGGGCGGCGGCGGTGAGGCGGTGGGGTGGTTTTGGTGGGCAGATTGCCCACCCTACAGGTTGGAGAGGATTTCGGCGGCGGCGGCGTCGGGGGTGAGGCGGCCCTCGGCCACGGCCTTGGCCTGATCGGCCATCGCGCGGCGCAGGTCGGGGTCGCGGTGGAGACGGGACAATAGGCCCTCGCGCACCTCTGCCTCGAACCAATGGGCGGCCTGGGTCGCGCGGGCGCGGTCCCACCAACCCTGATCCTTGCGCCAGCGGGCGAGCGCCTGCACCTCGGCCCAGGCCTCTGCGATGCCTGCGCCTGTCATGGCGGAGACGGGCAGCGCCTTGGGGAAACCCTCGGGGTCCTGCGGGCGCTTGCGCAAGAGCCGCAGCGCGCCCGCGTAATCGGCGACGGTGCGGGTGGCGGCAGGCTTGAGGTCGCCATCGGCCTTGTTCACGAGGATCAGGTCGGCCATTTCCATGATGCCGCGTTTGACGCCCTGCAATTCGTCGCCGCCCGCCGGCGCGAGCAGGAGGACGAAGACATCGCACATCTGCGCGACCATGGTTTCGGACTGGCCGACGCCCACGGTTTCGATCAGCACCACGTCGAAGCCCGCCGCCTCGCAGAGCGCCACGGCCTCGCGCGTGCGGCGGGCGACGCCGCCCAGATGCGTGGCCGAGGGCGAGGGGCGGATGAAGGCGGCCGGTTCGCGCGAGAGGCGGTCCATCCGGGTCTTGTCGCCCAGGATCGAGCCGCCCGAGCGGGAGGAGGAGGGATCGACGGCCAGAACCGCGACGCGCAAGCCACCCTCGACCAGCGCCATGCCGAAGGCCTCGATGAAGGTGGATTTGCCGACCCCCGGCGTGCCCGAGAGGCCGATGCGGAGCGCCTGCCGCCCGAGATCGGCCGTGGGTTTTCGCAAGGCTTCGATCAGGGCGGTGGCGTCGGCGCGGTGATCGGGGCGGGTGCTTTCGACGAGCGTGACGGCGCGGGCAAGGGCGCGGCGGTCGCCTGCAAGGATGCGGGGGGCGAGATCGCGGGCTGTGGGGGCATCCGTCATGGGCTGGGCGTTCTTTCGGGTCGGGGCGCGCGCATTGGTCCCCGTATCTGCCCCGGCACGCGGCGGCCTGTCCAGTGCCGAGCGGCATTCGCCGGTTGACGGCGGTCGGGGCGCTGGCGCAGGTGAAGGGCATTCACCCCTGACGGGAGCCGGACGCGCGTGCCCTTGCCCATCGACGAGATCCTGCCCGCGCTGAAGGCGGCCCTTGCCCGGGAGGGGCGGGCCGTGCTGCAGGCGCCCCCCGGGGCGGGCAAGACCACGGGCGTGCCGCCCGCGCTGATGGACCAGGTGGCGGGGCGGATCGTGATGCTGGAGCCGCGCAGGCTGGCGGCGCGGGCCGCCGCCGAGCGGATGGCCGAGATGCTGGGCGAGCCGGTGGGGCGGACGGTGGGCTACCGCATCCGGGGCGAGAGCGCGGTGTCGGAGGCGACACGGATCGAGGTGGTGACCGAGGGCATCCTGACGCGGATGGTGCAGGATCAGCCGGACCTGCCGGGCGTGGGCTGCGTGATCTTCGACGAATTCCACGAACGCTCGCTCAATGCCGATCTGGGGCTGGCGCTGGTCTGGGAGGTAAGGCAGGCGCTGCGGCCCGATCTGGGCGTGGTGGTGATGTCGGCGACGCTGGATGCGGGGCCGGTGGCGGCGATGCTGGGGGATGCGCCGCTGTTGACGTCGGAGGGGCGGGCCTATCCGGTCGAGACGCGGCACCTGGAGCGGCCATTGCCCAAGGATCGGCGGCTGGAGGAGGCGGTGGCGGGGCAAGTGCTGGAGGCCTTGGCCGCGACCGAGGGCGGGTGTCTTGTCTTCCTGCCGGGAGAGGGGGAAATCCGGCGGGTGGCGGCACGGCTGCAGGGTGCCTTGCCGGGGGATGTGGCGCTTCACATGCTTTATGGCGCGATGCGGATCGAGGATCAGCGCGCGGCGATCCGGCCCTCCCAAAAGGGGCGCAAGCTGGTGCTGGCCACGGCCATCGCGGAAACCTCGCTCACCATCGAGGATGTGCGGGTGGTCGTCGATGCGGGCCGTGCGCGGCGGGCAAGGTTCGATCCGGCATCGGGCATGTCGCGGCTGGTGACGGAGCCGGTGAGCCGGGCGGAGGCCGATCAAAGGCGCGGGCGCGCGGGGCGGGTGGCCCCCGGCATCTGCTACAGGATGTGGACCAAGGGCGCGGAGGGCGCGCTGCCCGCCTTTCCGCCGCCCGAGATCGCGGCGACGGATCTGGCGGGGCTGGCGCTGGAACTGGCGATCTGGGGCGGGGCCGAGGGGCTGGCCTTCCTCACGCCGCCGCCCGAGGGGGCGCTGGCGGAAGCGCGCGCGCTTTTGGCGGAGTTGGGCGCGCTGGATGGTCAGGGCAGGATCACGGCGCATGGGCGGGCGCTGGCGCGGCTGCCGCTGCATCCCCGGTTGGGGCATATGGTGGTGACCGGGGGGGCGGGCGCGGCGCGCCTTGCGGCGCTTCTTGCGGCGCGCGATCCGCTCAGGGGACAGGGCACCGACCTGATGCTGCGCTTGCGCGCGCTGGAGGATCCGGGCGGGATGGGGGCGGATCGGGGCGCGGTGGCGCAGATCCGGGAGGAGGCGAGGAGGCTCAGGCGCTACGAGGCGGGAGAGAGGTTGTCCCCGGGCGCGCAGGCGGCGCTGGCCTATCCTGACAGGATCGGCTTGCGGCGGTCGGGCGAGGCCCCGCGCTATGTCCTGTCGGGCGGGGCGGGCGCGATCCTGCCCGAGGGGGACGGGCTGGCGGGCCAACGCCTGATCGTGGCCACCGACCTGGACGGCGACAGGCGCGAGGCGCGGGTGCGGCAGGCCGTGGCGCTGTCCGAGGCGGAGTTGCGCGCGCTCTATGCCGATCGCATCGCCTGGGTCGATCATTGCCATTGGTCGAAGCGCCATCGGAGGGTCGAGGCACGCCAGCAGGAACGCTTTGGCGCCCTGGTGCTGGAGGATCGCGCCTGGCGCGATGCGCCGCCCGAGGCGGTCATCGCGGCGCTGATCGAGGGGGTTCGCGACCTGGGATTGTCGGCGCTGGACTGGAGTGAGAAGGCGCGGCTGTTGCGCGCGCGGATCGCGGTCTCTGGCGTGGCGGATGTGTCGGACGAGGCGTTGCTCGCGGCGTTGGAGGAGTGGCTGGCGCCCTGGCTCACGCGGGAGCGGAGTGCCGCCGACCTCGGCCGGTTCGATCCGACCGAGGCGCTGCGGCTGTGGCTGGGGCATCCGGCCATGGCGGAGGTCGACAGGCTTGCGCCCGCGACATGGGAAAGCCCCTTGGGCCGTGCCATTCCCATCGATTATTCGGGCGAGGTGCCGGAAGTGGCGCTGCGGTTGCAGGAAGTCTTTGGCACCAAGGTGCATCCGGTTGTGGGACCGGACAGGATGCCCTTGAAAATGGTGCTTTTGTCGCCCGCATCGCGCCCGGTGCAGGTGACGAATGATCTGCCGGGGTTCTGGGACGGGTCCTATGCCGAGGTGCGCAAGGAGATGCGCGCGCGCTATCCGCGCCACCCCTGGCCCGAGGACCCGCGTGCGGCGGAAGCGACCTTGCGGGCGAAGCCGCGCGGGGGGTAGGCCAAGGTTGGGGGCGCTGCCCCCGTCGCCTTTGGCGACTCCCCCGGGATATTTGGGAAACAGAGAAGGACGGACATGCGCGACGGGTCGGTGCCGCTGGTCAGGGAGCTGGTTCTTGTCGGGGGCGGGCATGCGCATGCGCTGGTGTTGAAGCGCTGGGGGATGCGGCCCGTGCCCGGGGTCAGGGTGACGCTGGTGAACCCCGGACCCTCGGCCCCCTATACGGGCATGTTGCCCGGCCATGTTGCGGGGCATTACCCGAGGGAGGCGCTGGAGATCGACCTTGTGCGGCTGGCGCGGTTCGCAGGCGCGCGGCTGGTGCTGGGGGCGGTCGATCTGATCGATCCGGTGGCGCGGCGCGTGTCGGTGCCGGGGCGCGCGCCCCTCGCCTATGACCTCTTGTCCATCGATATCGGCATCACATCGGAGATGGGCGATCTGCCGGGTTTTGCCGAACATGGGGTGGCGGCCAAGCCGCTTGGCGCTTTCGCGGATCGGTGGGCGGCGTTTTGCGAGGGGGAAGGCCCGGCAAGGATCGCGGTGATCGGGGGCGGCATCGCGGGGGTGGAATTGTCCATGGCCATGGCCGAGCGGATGCGCGGGCTTGGCCGGGCGGCGGAGGTTTGCGTGATCGACCGGGGCGCGGTGCTGGGCGGGCATCCGGCGCGGGGGCGGCTAATCGCGGCGATGGAGGGATATGGCATCACGCGGATCGAGGGGGCGGCCCCGCTGCGCGTGGGTGCCAGCGCAGTGCATCTGGAGGGGGGGCGCGTGGTCGAGGCCGACCTGGTGGTGGGGGCGGCAGGTGCCGTGCCGCATGGCTGGCTGGCGGATTGCGGGATGGAGATGCGGGACGGCTACATGGTCGTCGATGACCAGTTGCGCTCGGTCAGTCACCCGGAGATCTACGGGGCGGGCGATTGCGTGTATCTGAGCCATGCGCCGCGCCCCAAGGCGGGTGTTTTCGCCGTGCGCGCGGCCCCGGTCCTGGCCTGGAACCTGCGCGCGGACCTGGTGGGGGCGCAACGGCGGCGCTTTGCCCCGCAGCGCGATTTCCTGAAGCTCGTCTCGCTCGGCGGAAAGTCGGCGCTGGCGGAAAAGGCGGGTTTCGTGGTGGCGGGGCCCGCGATGTGGCGCTGGAAGGACCGGATCGATGCGCGGTTCATGGAGGGCTTGCGCGATCTGCCCGCGATGACGGGGCCGCGCGCGCCCGATGGGGCTGCCAAGGGCGTGGCAAGCGAGATGGCGGGCCCTGCGCCCTGCGGCGGATGCGGGGCGAAGCTGGGCGCCGGGGCGCTGACCGGTGTTCTTGGCGGGCGGCCCGGGGATGATGCGGCGGTGTTGGAGGTCGGGGGGGCGCGCCAGGTGATCTCGACCGATCATCTGCGGGGCTTTGCCGAGGACCCGGCCCTTGTGGCGCGGGTGGCGGCCATTCATGCGCTGGGCGATATCTGGGCCATGGGGGCGCGGCCCCAGGCGGCGCTGGCCAGCGTGATCCTGCCAAGGATGGCGGCACGGATGCAGGGCGCGTGGCTGGACGAGGTGATGGCGGCGGCGGGCGCGGTTTTCGCGGCCGAGGGGGTCGCGGTCGTGGGCGGGCATTCGTCGATGGGCAGCGAGGTGACCATCGGCTTCACGGTGACGGGTCTGTTGGAGCGGGACCCGGTGACGCTGGCGGGGGCGAGGCCGGGGGATGCGTTGATCCTGACCAAGGGGATCGGGACCGGCGTGGTCCTGGCGGGCGAGATGCGGATGCTGGCGACAGGGGCCGAGGTGGCGGCGGCCTGGACCCGGATGGGGCAGGCGCAGGGGGGAGCTGCGGCGGTTCTGGCGCCCGTGGCCCATGCGATGACGGATGTGACGGGGTTCGGGCTTGCCGGGCATCTGGGCAATATCTGCGCGGCGTCGGGCGTGGGGGCGGAGGTGGACCTGGCGGAAGTGCCGGTCCTGGCGGGGGCGCTGCGGCTGTCGGGGCTGGGGGTGCGGTCGACCCTTTGGGCGCAGAACCGGGCGGCGCTGGGGGAAAGGGTCGCGGTGCCGGAGGGGGCGTTGGGCGATCTGGTGTTCGATCCGCAGACGGCGGGGGGATTGCTGGCCGCGGTGCCGGAAGAGCGGGCGGAGGCCGCGGTTGCGGCGCTGATCGGGGCGGGGTTTGACGCAGCACAGATCGGGGTGGTGACCGAAGGGCAGCGGATCGTGTTTTCCTGAGGCGGGGCCCTGCCCGTCAGAGGGTGCGGTCGAGTTTCGTCGAGAGGTGGATGAGGCTTTCGGAGGAGCGGACGCCCTCGATCTCGCCGATGCGGTCGAGGATGGCGTCGAGCGCGGTTGTGGTGGGAGCGCCGACCTCGAGCAACAGGTCGACGCGGCCGGAAATCGTGTGGATGCGTTCGACCTCGGCCACGGCCTTGAGGCGGGCGAGGATGGCGGGCTGGCTGCGGGGATCGACGGAGAGGAGCACGCTGGCCCGGATGCGGCCCGCGCGCAGCGCCTCGCCCAGACGGAGGGTGTAGCCCGCGATCACGCCGGAGCTTTCGAGGCGTTCGAGGCGGGCCTGGGCGGTCGAGCGCGCGACCTTGAGCCTTCGGGCGATGACGGCGACGGACATGCGGGCGTCACCGGCCAGAAGGCGCAGGATATCGCGGTCGAGATCATCCATGGGGCATTTTGCCATCAGTTTTGTCGATATGACGGCATGATCGGGCATTTCGCGCAGAGTGACCAGAGAAATCGCCCGGATTTGGCGGCAGGCTTGGGGAGAGGAGCGGCAAGACAAAGGACAGACGCATGAGCGAGACACGGCCCTTGCACCGGAGCCCGCGCGACTACCTTGTGGCGGAAGCGCCTGACGAGCCGGTGCTGTTCCTGTCGCCCGAGGTGTTGCAGGCCAGCGCGCGGCGGTTTTGCGAGGGGTTTCCGGGGATGGTGACCTATGCGGTCAAGGCCAATCCGGCGGAGGCGGTGTTGCTCAACCTGATGGCGGCGGGGGTGGCGGGGTTCGACGTGGCCTCGCCCGCCGAGATCGCGCTGGTGCGGTCCCTGAGCCCCGAGGCGGCGCTGCATTACCACAACCCGGTAAGGTCGCGGTCGGAGATCGCGATGGGGGTGGCTGCCGGTGTCGCGTCCTGGAGCGTGGATCAGCCGGGGGAATGGCGCAAGCTGGACGGGGCGCTGCCGCCGGGGGCGGAGGTCGCGGTCAGGTTCAAGCTGGCGGTCAGCGGCGCGGCCTATGATTTCGGCGAGAAATTCGGCGCGACGGAGGCGGAGGCCGTGGCGCTTTTGGCGCAGGTGGCGGGGGCTGGGTTCCGCCCTGCCCTGACCTTTCACCCCGGAACGCAATGCGCGGACCCCGAGGCCTGGGCGGCCTATATCGAGGCGGCGGGCCGGATCGCGGGGGCGGCAGGCGTGCGGCTTGCGCGGTTGAACGTGGGCGGGGGGTTTCCGTCGCACAGGATGCGGGGCGAGGTGCCGCCGCTCGACGCGATCTTCGCGCGGATCGGGGCGGCGGTGCGGGAGGTCTTTGGCGAGGAGGCGCCCACGCTTGTCTGCGAGCCGGGGCGCGCGCTGGTGGCCGAGGCGGTCAGCCTTGCGCTGCGGGTGAAATCGCTGCGCGGCATGGGCGAGGTCTATCTGAACGACGGCATCTACGGGGCGCTGGCGGAACAGCCGCTGATGGGCATGACCGACCGCATCCGGGTGATGGCCCCCGACGGGCGGGCAAGGGCGGGCGCAGCCCGTGACAGGCTGGTCTGGGGGCCGACCTGTGACAGCCTGGACCGGTTGCCGGGCAAACTGCCCCTGCCCTGCGACATGGCGGAGGGCGATTACCTGCTGATCGACGGGATGGGGGCCTATTCCACGGCGACGGTGACGCGGTTCAATGGCTACGGGGGCCTGCGGCTGGCGACGGTGCGGGCGCTGAACGAGCCAAGCGGCACTGGACACCACCGCCCATGCGCCTAGTGTCCCGTCACGGGATACGAAAAGGGGCGCAAGCGATGAGCAAGTTCGGAACCAGCCAGCCGGTGACCCGGTTGGAGGATACGCGGTTTCTGACCGGCAAGGGCCGCTATGTGGACGATATCGCGCCCGAGGGCGCGCTCCATGCCTTTGTCTTTCGCAGCACGGCGGCCCATGGCGTCATCACGGCGCTCGACGTGTCCGAGGCGCGGGAGGCACCGGGTGTCCATCTGGTCCTGACGGCGGAGGATCTGGCGCAAGCGGGTCTGAAGAACGCGATGAAATATGCACCCGTCAAGAACGGCGACGGATCGCGCCCGCCCCTGCCTGCGCGCCCCGTTCTGGCCGAGGGACGGGTGCGCTTCGTGGGCGAGCCCGTGGCCTTTGTCGTGGCCGACAGCCTTGCGCAGGCCAAGGATGCTGCCGAGCTGATCATTCTGGAGCTGGAGGACAGGCCCGCCAAGTTGGATATCGCGCCGGGGGGCGAGGTGCTGCACGAGGTGGCCCCCGACAACGTGGCCTATGATTTCGCCATGGGGGATGCGGCGGCGACCGAGGCCGCGCTGGCGGGGGCTGCCCATGTCGTGACCCATACGAGCCACGACAACCGGGTGATCGTGAACAGCATGGAGCCGCGCGGCTGCTACGCCGAGCCCGAGGGCGAGCGTATCCATCTGGCCGTCAACGGTCAGGGCGTCTGGGGCACCAAGGGCGAATTGGCCAAGTGGTTTGGCTGGTCCGAGGATCGGGTGCGCGTGACCAACCCCGATGTGGGCGGCGGGTTCGGGATGAAGGGGATGAATTACCCCGAGAACCTGCTCGCGGCACAGGCGGCGCGGATGCTGGGCCGCCCGGTGCGCTGGATGGGCGAGCGCACGGAATCGATGCTGTCGGACAATGGCGGGCGTGACCTGATCGTGACGACCACGCTGGGCTTCGATGCCGATCTGAAATTGGTGGCCTTTCGCACCGACAGCCTGTCGAACATGGGGGCCTATCCGTCGAATTTCGGGATGAACATCCAGTCATCGCTCTATTCCAAGGTTCTGACCGGCACCTATGACGTGCAGACCTACCATTTCCGCAATCGCGGCATCTATACGAGCACGACGCAGATCGACGCCTATCGCGGCGCGGGGCGGCCCGAAGCGATCTATGCGCTGGAACGCGCGATGGATTTCGCGGCGCGCGAATTGGGGGTGGACCCGCTGGAGTTGCGGCGGCGGAATTTCATCGCAAGCGCGCAATTTCCCTATCGGAGCGCCACGGGCGAGCTTTACGACGTGGGCGATTTCCACCGGGTGCTGACGCGCGCGGAGGCAGAGGCCGATGTGGCGGGCTTTGCCAAGCGGCGGGCGGCATCGGAGGCGCAGGGCAAGCTGCGCGGTCTGGGCCTGTGCTATTACATCGAGAGCATTCTGGGCGATCCGTCGGAAACCGCGACGATCGAGATCACGGCGACCGGGGCCAAGGTCTATGTCGGCACCCAGTCGAACGGACAGGGGCATGAGACGGTCTATGCGCAGTTGTTGCATGACCAGACGGGCCTGCCGCTGGACGCCATCGAGATCGTGCAGGGCGACAGCGACCTGATCGCCCATGGCGGCGGCACGGGCGGGTCGCGGTCGGTGACGGTGCAGGGCATGGCGATGCGCGCCACGGCCGAGACGCTGATCACGGGGCTGAGTGCCTTTCTGGCCGAGGATATGGACCGGGCCGATATCGGCTTTGACGCGGAAGAAGGCGTGTTCCGCGCGCCGGGGTCGAACGTGGTGGTGACGCTGATCGAGGCGGCGGGACGCGCCCGCGCCGCCGGACGCCCCGATCTGGCCAAGGTGACCGAGACGCGCACCCTGCCGGGGCGGTCCTATCCCAATGGCTGCCACATCACCGAGGTCGAGATCGACCGCGATACCGGGGCGGTCCGGGTGGACCGCTACACGGTGGTCGATGATTTCGGCAACCTGATGAACCCGAGGCTGGCCGAGGGGCAGGTTCATGGCGGCGTGGTGCAGGGGATCGGGCAGGCGCTGACCGAACATGTCGTCTTTGACGACACGGGGCAGCTGTTGACCGCGACCTTCATGGATTACGGGATGCCGCGCGCCGATGATGCGCCCTTTATCGCGTTCCACACCGAACCCGTCCCCTCGACCGCGAACCCGCTGGGCATGAAGGGCTGCGGCGAGGCGGGGACGGTGGGCGCGCTGGCCGCTGTCGCCAACGCGGTTCAGGATGCGCTCTGGCCGCTTGGCGTGCGGCAGGTCGACATGCCGTTCACGCCCGCGCGGGTCTGGGACATGCTGCAGAAGCCCGCGCGGATCGCCGCCGAATAGGGGCGTTCAGGTCCGCGCTTTTTCGAAGGCGGCCCAGGCCGCTTCGAAGGCCGCGAAATCGAACCCCGGCTGGCGCGCGGGATCGAGGATCAGGCGCTCTGTCTCCAGGAGCTTGCGGATCGCGCCGGCCAGCTGCGGCACGACCTCGGGCGGGATGACGAGCGCGCCGTGGCGGTCGGCGTGGATCAGGTCCCCCTGGGCGATGGTCAGGCCGAAGATGGTGACGGGTTCCCCGAGGCTGCGGACATGGACGAAGCCGTGGCTGGGGCCGATGGAGCCTGCCACCACGGGAAAGCCGTCGGGCAGATCGCCCAGATCGCGCATGACGCCATTGGTCAGCGCGCCCGACATGCCGAAGCCCTTGTGGATCGTGGTGTTCACCTCGCCCCAATAGGCGCCGATGCACTGGGGGTAATCGAGATCCTCGACCACCGCGACGGAGGGTTTGGGGCCGTCATGCATCGCCTTGTAATAGGCCATGCGGCGGGCGCGGATGATCTCGGGCGGTTCGGTGGGGGGCGCAAGGGCCGCGATCTGGGCGGTGACGGCATGGCCCACGATGGCGCGGCCCGGTTCTGAACAGAGCATGGTGCCCCGGGTGAAGGCGGCAAAGCCGCGCTTGCCCTGCGCCACCTCGATGGCGTTGCAGACGGTCGGCGTGTCGACGCGCGACAGGAGGTCGAGAAGATCGGGGGTCATGGTCGGTGTCATGGGGAAAGCCAGTCCTTGAGGGCGGTGCGAAGGCGGATGGGGGTTTCGAGCGGCGGCAGATGGCCCGCCCCCTGCACGATCACCAGCCGCGATTGCGGCATGAGCGCATGCATAAGGTCGTGGCGGTCGCGGGGACAGAGGCGGTCCTCGGACCCCATCAGGACAAGCGCGGGACCGGTGAAGCGGGCAAGTGTCGCGGTGCGGTCGGCACGGTCCCGCAGCGCGATGGACTGGCGGCGGAACACCTCGGGGCCCAGCGCCTCGGCCATGGAAAGACACAGGTCGAGCGTGGCGGTATCGCCCGCATCGGCGAGGTAATTGGGTTTGAGTTCATCGCGCATCACGCCCCGGAGGTCGCCTGACAAAGCGCGCGCGATCTGGGGGGCGCGGCGGGCCGCGACCTCCGCGCGTTCGGCGAGCGGGTTGGTGTCGAGAAGCGCCAGCCGTTCGACCCTGTCGGGGGCTTGTTCCAGCATCTCCATCGCCACGATCCCGCCCATCGACAGGCCCGCCAGCGCGAAACGGGGCGGGGCCTCAGACAGGATCGCCGCGGCCATGGCGGCGATGCTCTCGCCCTCCACCGGCAGGGCGTGATGCACAGGCCGGGGGGCCAGCGCATCGGGCAGCTTTCCCCACATGCGCGCGTCGCACATCATGCCGGGGATCAGGACAAGGGGCGTCATGCCGCGCGCCTTGCCCCTTCGGACAGGGTGGCGAGCTTGGCCCATGCGATCTCGGGATCGACGGCACCGAAGCCCGCGAAGGTGCCGAAACCGCAATCGCTGCCCGCGATCACGCGGTCCTTGCCCACGATCGCCGTGAAGCGTTCCAGACGCTGGGCGACCAGATCGGGGTGTTCGATGAAATTCGTGGTCGTGTCGACGGCACCGGGCACCAACACCTTGTCCGAGGGGATATCCCCCGCCCGGTCGCGGAAAACGGTCCATTCATGGCCGTGGCGCGGATTGGCGGTTTCGAACAGGACGTAGCGCGCGGGCACCCGCATCAGGAGCGGGAACATCGTGGCCATGTCGATGTCGCAGCAATGCGGCCCTTCGTAATTGCCCCAGCAGATATGGAGCCGCACCCGGTCGGTGGGCAGACCGTCCAGCGCGCGTTCGAGCGCTGCGACATGGGTTTCGGCCACCGCGAGGAATTCGGCATCGCTGAGATCGGTGAAAAGCATGTGCCGCGACAGCGCGAGATCGGGGCAATCGAGTTGCAGGTCGAGACCCGCCTCGAGGATCGTCTTGTATTCATCGCGCATCGCATCGGCCAGCGCCTCGAGATAGGCGGCGCGGTCGGGGTAATGGGCGTTTTGCAAAAACAGCGAGATGACGCCGGGCGAGGCGGCGTTCATGAACCCGCGTTCCACCCCGTGGGCGGCCATCGCGGCCTTGAGATTGGTGATGTCCTTTTGCAGCTCCCCCTGCCCTTTCGAGGTCACGGGGCCGGTGCATTGCGGGCGCGCATAGGTCGGCGTGCCGCCCGATTTCGCCAGCCGGTCGAGAAAGGTCGGGAACATCTTGAGATCGGCGGGCGCATTGCGCGGGCTGTCGCCGGAAAAGCCGGTGTAGCGGTCTTTCACGTAGGTCGCGTAGCTGATCTTGGAGCATTCGCCATCCGAGACGATGTCGATGCCTGCCTCTTTCTGGCGGCGGACATTTTCCATCACGGCCTCGGCCATGCAGGCGTCGAAGGCCTCCGCGTCGTAATCCTCGCCGCGTTCGCGGGCGAAGAGGAAATCCACGACCTTCTGGCTGCGCGGCAGGCTGCCGACATGGGTGGAAAGAAGGGTCATCACAATCTCCGTGTCAGGCCGGCGGGGTCATCGGTGTTGCGCACCCGGTAGAGCGAGGCCTCGCCCGTCATCGAAGGCGTGAGGCTGCGCGCGATGCCGGGAGGCACGGCCATGGTGTCGCCGGGGTTGAGAACGGTCGCGCCGCCGTCCCATGACAGCCGCCAATGGCCGCGCATGGGCATCAGCACCTCGTGCCGTTCGGTGGTGTAGGGCGTGTCGGGGATCGAGCCGCGCGAGAGGAATTCGACCTCGAAGCCGGGGCGGTCGCGCAAGACGCCATCGGCGGCGATCACGCGGGCAGGCTGCCGGTCGGACAGCGCCATGAGGTCCCAGTAGCGGGCGACGAAGTCTGGCACGACATCGGCGGTGGTGGGTTCGGGGAAAGCGGCCAGTTCCGCATCGGTCAGAAGCGGCATGGGATCCACCCCATCGGGGAGGTGCTGGCCCTGCTTGGTGTCGTAGAGCTTGCCGTTCCGGCCCAGAACGAGGCCATGATCGCGCGCATCCTCGATCACCTGCGGGGCCCAGATCACGCCGCCGCCCGCGTCGTCACCGCCCAGAATGGCCATGATCATCCCGTAATCGGTGCCGATATTCTCGAAGCCGCGAAAGATGCCGGTGGGAATGTTGAAGATGTCGCCCTCTTCAAGCACCACCTCGCCCGCCGTGCCCCAGCGGCCCCAGAAAAAGCGCCAGCGCCCCTTGAGGACGAAAAACACCTCGGCGGTGCGGTGGCTGTGCAGGCTGTTGCGGCATTTGGGTGGCTGGCCCGCCGCGCCGATGTTGAAGCCGGGCGTGTCGCGGATATGGACATGCTGATCGGGGCTTTCGCTGACGCCGCCGCCGATGATGGTGAAATTCTCCTTCTGGTTCGAGCCGGGGGTATGGGCGTCGATGAAGGCGGTCTTGCAGGGCCTGAGATCGCCGTAGCGGACGATGCGGGCTTCCATCTCTTGCGGGGTCATTCCGTGTCACCTGTGTGCAGTAGGATTTGTTTCCAGATCGCGATCTCGTCCCAGAGCGCGCATTCGCGGCGCAGTCCCCCGGTCTCGCGCGGGCCATTGGGGCCGAAGGGGCCGAATTCGGCATGGGCCATGCCCATGACATGGACGGGCGCGCCGGTGGGCGGGCCGAAGGCGCCCCAGCCGTCGTGGGTGCCGTCGAGCGACCAGCGGATCGCGGCGCGCGGCGGCATCAGGCCGCCCTCCATCCCGATCACGTGGTGGATGGTGAAGCGCGCCGAGGGGAAGGATGCGCGCAAGCCCATCCAGCTGTCGGCGATGGCGCGTGCGCCTGTCAGGTGGCGGGCGCCTGCATGGTCTGCTTGTGCGGCGCGGTCGTGGCTGCCCGTCACATGGGCCAGATCGCCCGCCATGATCCGCGTGAGCGTTTCGGCATAGCGCGCGCCCCAGGGATTGTCGTTGCCGCGCCCGGTATAGGAGCCGGGGCAATCGGCAGCGGGGGTGAAGGGGCGGTTTGCCGTCTCCGGCCCGCCCTCGCGCGTGATGAGGGTGCGGGCGAAATCGCGGGGATCGCGCCCGAGCTGGCGGATCAGCCCGCCATTGTCGCGCACCAGCCATTCGTCGTCGATGACATCGGCCCGTGCCGCGCAATCGGCGATGACGCGCACGGCGAAGCGCCGCCCCGTCGCGGCACCGAAATAACCGTCGGCGCTGTGAGTGCCGGTCGACAGGATACGGTGGGACGAGAGGTAATGCCCATCGGTTTCGGACCAGATCACATCCTCGCCCAGCAATTCGCGGTCGGGGAATTCGTGCAGGGTCGCCATGGTCGAGGCGATGACGCCCGCATTGCCGGTGGCCACCCCCATGGGTGTGCGGACCGGGATGTCGGGGGCGTACCAATGGTTCAGGCCCGCGATGTCGCGGCCTTCCCAGATGTCGCGGGTGATCCCGAGGATATAATCGGGAAAATCGCTCCAGCGGTTCGAAAAGCCCTTCATGGCTTGTATCCTTGTGGAATGCGGGCCGAGCGGCGCACCATCAGCGGGCCGTCGATGCGGGTTTTCTGGGGGCTGGCCGTGCCCTCGATCAGGCCAAGCAGCGCCTCCGCCGTGGCGCCCACCATGCGGTTGACGGGTTGGCGGATCGTGGTCAGGTCATAGGCGGGCCAGGCGGCCATGGGCACATCGTCATAGCCCACGATCGAGATGTCGCCCGGCACGTCGAGACCGAGGCCGAAGCGCAATTCATCCATCACGGCGAAAGCCATGTGATCGTTGCCGACGAAGATCGCATCGGGGCGGTTGGGGCCTTGGCACAATTCGCGGGCGACGGCGGCGGCGGTGTCGCGGGCATACATGCCGTCGACCATCGCGATCGGGGCAAGACCTGCGGCCTCCATCGCCTGCCGGAACCCTTCGGCGCGGTCGCGGCCGGTCGAGGACCCCTGCCAGCCCATCACATGGGCGATGCGTGTGTGGCCGCCCGCGATCAGGAATTCGGTGGCGCGCCGCCCGCCCGCGACATTGTCCGACGTGATGTCGGTCAGCCGCGCATCATCCTGGCCCCGGTTGAAGTTCACCACCGGAATGCCCAGCGCCAGAAGCCGCGCGGTCAGGTCGTTGGACATGGAGACGGAGGCGGTGATGATCCCGTCGACGCGGTAATCGATCAGTTCCTGCACCACCTCGGCCACCTTTTCGGTCGAGTTCTCGGCCATGAAGACGAGGATGTGGTAGCCGCGATCCTGCAGCGCGCGGCTGAGGCGTTCGAGCGCCACGGGGTAGAACTGGTTTTCGAGATAGGCCACGACCAGCCCGATGATCCGGGTGCGGCCCGTGATCATGGCGCGTGCAAGCGGATCGGGGCGATAGCCCAGCTGTTCGGCCGCCGCGCGCACCTTGGCCACGGTCGCCTTGCTGGCGGAGGCACCGGGGGTGAAGACCCGGCTCACCGCCGATTGGCTGACACCCGCGAGCCGCGCGACATCATGGGCGGTGACCTTGGCGGGCGCGTCACTCATTCGGCGGTCCACCCGCCGTCGACCAGAAGATGGGTGCCGGTGATGAGGGCTGCGGCAGGCGAGGCGAGAAAGACCACCGGCCCCATGATATCGGCGATCTCGCCCACGCGGCCGAGCTTGATCTTGGACAGGATCCACGCCTTTTTCGCGGGGTCCTTGAGCGTCTGTTCGCCAAGGGGCGTGCGGATGAAGGTGGGGCAGACCGTGTTCACGCGGATGCCATGCGGGGCCCATTCGAGCGCCATCGCCTTGGTCATCCCCTCGATCGCGTGCTTGGAGGCGCAATAGACGCTGCGGTCGGGGCCGCCGACATGGCCCATCTGGCTGGAGATGGTGATCAGGCTGCCGGGTTTGCCCGCGTCGATCAGGCCGCGCGCCACGGCGCGGGTCAGGAAATGCGCGGCCCGCAGGTTCAGGCCCATGACGGCGTCGTAATCCTCGGGCGTGGTGTCGAGCGCGGGGGCGTGGCGGGCGAGCCCCGCCGAATTGACGAGGATGTCGAAGGGGCCGTGGGCCGCGACGGCATCGGCGGTGACGGCGATATCGGTGATGTCGAGGGCGAGCGTCTGCGCCTGCCCGCCCGCAGCCCGGATCGCCTCGGCCACGGCGTCAAGCTCGGCCTGACGGCGGGCGACGAGCGTGACATGCGCCCCCGCCCCTGCCAGCGCGGCGGCAGCGCCAAGCCCGATGCCGGAGGAGGCACCGGTGACGAGCGCGCGCAGGCCATCGAGCCGGAAGGAGGGGGTTTGGGGCAGATCGATCATGCCGTCCCCCCCGCGCCTGCGACAGGCTCCATGCCGCCCGGCAGATCGATCGGCCCGAGATTGCGCGCCTTGTTGAACATCGCCATCCGCGCCAGAACGTCGACGCCGATCTGCCGGTAGAGATCGAGCAGATCGACCAGAACCCAGTTCTCGCGGATCAGGCCGTTCTCGAGCCGCCAGAAATCGAGGCTGCGCAAGAAAACCTCGCGGCCTGCGGGGGCGATGCCCATCCAGCCGTCTTGCGAAATGGTCAGGCGCATGTTGGGCCAGCCGGTTTCGCAGACGTAATCGCCCTCTCCGATCCAGTGGGACATCAGGTCGCCCAAGGCGTCGAGCTTGCGGTCGGGCATGGCTTGGAGAAAGGGGATCTGGTGCCAGTTGCGGAAACCGGCGGTGCCGCGCGCGGTGCCGATCCCCGCAGGGCCATACCAGTTGAACCTTGGGTGCCAGTAGCGGTCGAGCTGCATGATTGCCGGGTCGGGATTGCCCGGGTGGCGGCACAGATCGGTGAGCATGGCGATGACGTGATCCATGGCCAGTGCCCCGTCGCCCGCGACCGACAGCCCATCCCCCGACATCGGCGCGGGCGTGGCCAGATAGGCCCCGAGCTGCGGGGGCATGGGCCAGACGCCTGCCAGCATCATCAGTTCGGGAATGTCCCAGATCGCCTGCATCTGGGTGATGCGCCCCTCCTCTACCCGGAAGAATTCGTGGTAGCGCATATGGGCCAGATGCCCGGTCGGGCGGATGCCGAGAAAGGGGGCGGTGAAGGTCCCCATGTAATTGCCCATGCAACCCACCCAATCCTGACCCTCGGGCGTGGTTCCCGCCATGACGATCATGTCTCGGCGTTCCAGATCGGGCATGGCGGCCAGAAGCGGCGCATAGCAGGTGTCGAAGAGCGCCTCCGGCCCGGTCAGATCGCCGAAGGGATGGCAGAGCCGCAGATCGGCATCCGGCGCCATGACATCCCCAAGCGCGCCCCGCAGGCCATCCGCCGTCGCGGTGGCGGCGGCGGCCCGCAAAGGCGCGATCAGCGATTTGAGCGCCTCGGGCGTCATTCGGCGGCGACCCCGTAGGGCACGTTCTTGCCGCCGTAGCGGCGCACCCGGATGTTGCATTGTTCGGCATGGCCCACGAAACCCTCGAGCATGCAGAGCCGCGAGCCGTATTCGCCGATCATCGCCGCCGCAGCATCGGTCGTGACGCGCTGGTAGCTGTGGGTCTTGAGGAACTTGCCCACCCAGAGCCCGCCGGTATAGCGGCCCGCCTTTTTCGTGGGCAGGGTGTGGTTGGTGCCGATGACCTTGTCGCCATTGGCGACATTGGTGCGCGGCCCCAGGAACAGCGCGCCATAGCTGTGCATGTTCTCGAGATACCAATCATCGCGGTCGGTCATGACCTGCACATGTTCATAGGCCATGTCATTGGCGACCTTGAGCATCTCGTCATGGGTGTCGCACAGGATCACGTCGCCATAATCGCGCCAGCTGACGGCGGCGGTGTCGCGGGTGGGCAGGATGGCGAGCAGGCGGTCGATCTCGACCAGGGTCGCCTCGGCCAGTTTGCGGGAATTGGTGATCAGGCAGGCGGGCGAATTGTAGCCATGTTCGGCCTGCCCCAGGAGGTCGGTGGCGCAAAGCTCCGCATCGACGGTATCGTCGGCGATCACCATGGTTTCGGTCGGACCGGCGAACAGGTCGATGCCGACGCGGCCGTAAAGCTGGCGCTTGGCCTCGGCCACGAAAGCATTGCCGGGACCGACGAGCATGTGGACGGGTTCGATCGTTTCGGTGCCGATGGCCATGGCACCCACCGCCTGGATGCCGCCCAACATGTAGATTTCATGCGCGCCACCCATGTGCATCGCGGCCACGATGGCGGGATGGGGTTCGCCCTTGACCGGGGGGGCGCTGGCCACGATGCGCGGCACACCCGCGACCGAGGCCGTCAGAACCGACATATGGGCCGAGGCGACCATCGGAAACTTGCCGCCCGGCACGTAGCAGCCGACCGATTGCACGGGGATGTTCTTGTGGCCAAGGATCACGCCCGGCAGCGTTTCGATCTCGATATCGGTCATGGAGGCGCGCTGCGCCTGCGCGAAACGGCGGATCTGGTCCTGCGCGAAGCGGATATCCTCCATGTCGCGGGTCGAGACGCGGTTCACCGCCGCCTCGATCTCGGAGGCGGTCAGGCGGAAGCCCGGGCGGGTGACGCCATCGAATTTCTGGCTGAGATCCGATATCGCCGCATCGCCGCGCGCCTCGATATCCTTGAGGATGCTTTCGACGGTCGCGCGGACGGCGGCGTCATCCTCGGCGCGCTCGGCTTCGGGTTTGCCGGATTTAAGGTGGGTGATGGCCATGTCTGTCTCTTCCTTGGCAGAACGGGTCAGGGGCGTTCGATCCGCTGGCCCGTGGCCGCGTCGAACAGGTGGCAGATATCGGCCGGAACATGGGCGGCAATAGGCTGACCGATCTGGGCCATGAAATCCTTTGCGGCCTTGATCGCCACCAGCGCGCCGCCGGCCTGAACCGTGGCCATGGAGGCATCGCCCAAAAGCTCCATCGAATAGACGGGGGCCGCGATTTCGCCGCTCTCAGCAATGCGCGCATCCTCGGCCCGGAAGCCCAGCGTGACGGGGCCATCGGCGATGCCGGTAAACCCCGGGATGCGGACGCGATCCGCCTCGAACACGCCACCTGTCATCCGCCCCTCGATCAGGTTCATCGCCGGGCTGCCGATGAAGCCCGCGACAAAGGTATTGGCGGGCCGGTCGTAGATGTCGAGCGGCGTTCCGACCTGTTGGACCGCACCCTTGTTCATCACGACGACACGGTCGGCGAGCGTCATCGCCTCGATCTGGTCATGGGTGACGTAGATCGTCGTGGTCTTGAGCTCGTGGTGCAGGTTCTTGATCTGCGCCCGGGTCGAGACGCGGAGTTTCGCGTCGAGGTTCGACAGGGGCTCGTCCATCAGGAACACCTTGGGCTTGCGGACGATGGCACGCGCCAGCGCCACGCGCTGCCGCTGCCCGCCCGACAGAGCCGCCGGTTTGCGTTGCAGGAAATCGTCCAGTTCCACCGTGGCCGATGCGCGCATGACCCGCTCGTGATGTTCGGATTGCGGGATGCCGCGCACCTTGAGCGGGAAGCGGATGTTCTCATAGACGGTCATGGTCGGGTAAAGCCCGTAGGACTGGAACACCATGGCGATGTCGCGATCCTTGGGTTCCAGATCGTTGACGCGGGCGCCGCCGATCAGGATGTCGCCCTCGGTCGCATCCTCGAGCCCCGCGATCATGCGCATCGTCGTGGTCTTGCCGCAGCCCGAGGGCCCCAGCAGCACGAGGAATTCCCCGTCCGCGATATGCAGGTTCATCGTCTGCACGCCGACAAAGGTGCCCCAGCGTTTGGACAGGTTCTGCAACTGGATATCGGCCATGTTGGTTATCCTTTCACGGCGCCGGCGGTCAGGCCGCTGACGATCTGGCGCTGGAAGAACATCACGAGGATGAAGAGGGGAGCAGTCACCGACACGACCGAGGCGACGGCGAACATCACGTTGCCACGCGTCTGGGTGGTGCCGAGGAAGCTTTCGATCTTGGGCACCATGGTCAGGTTCTCGCGCGAAAGCAGCATCGAGGTGACGGCAAAATCGTTATAGGCAAGAAGGAAGGAAAAGAGCCCCGTGGTGATGACGCCCGGCCACATCACCGGGATGATGACATGCCGGAACGCCTGGAAGCGCGAACAGCCATCGACCATGGCGCTTTCATCGAGATCCTTGGGGATGTTGCGGAAGAAGCTCGTCAGCATCCAGAGCGTGAAGGGCTGGTTGATCGCGACAAGCACGATGATGGTGGTCGGCAGATGCCCCCAGAGGTTCCATTCGAAGAAGGGAAGCAGATAGCCCGACACAAGCGTGATCGGCGGCATGGCGCGGAAGACCAGTGCGAGGATCAGGAGCCAGAAGGCATAGCGATAGGGCGAGCGCGACAGCGCATAGCCCCCGAGCGTGCCGAAGGTCAGGGAGATGACCACCACCGACACGGTGACGATCACGGTATTGAGGCCCGCGCGCCAGAATTCTTCCTGCACCCAGGCGCCGTAATAGCCGTCACCTGTGAAGGGCGCGCCGGTTTCTGCCACGGTCAGGGTGCCGAAGATCGCGTTCATCCAGTCGGCGCGGGAAAAGAAATCGCCCTCGACCTTGAAGGAGCCCCAGAGCGTCCAGAGAAAGGGAAAGGCCGCAAGGACGAGCCAGAAGACGAGGAAGGCGCCAAGGGCTACGCGCAGGGTCGCGGGGCGGCGGTCGGCGATGCTGGTGGACATGGTGGTTCCCCTCTCAGGCCTTGCCGAAACTGCGCCAGGTGCGCACAAGAACCGGCGACAGCAAGATCACGATGCCGATGATCGTGAGCACCGATGTCGCCGCAGCCGACGACAGGAGCCGCGTTTCGCCGCCAAGGTCGGAATAGATGAAATAGCTCAGCGATTGCGCATGGGCGCTGGCCTGAAAGCTGATGATCGGCTCGAAGACCCGGAAATTGTCCATGATCTTGATCAGCGCCATGAAGGTCGTGAGCGGCAGAAGATGGGGCAGCATCACGTAGCGGATGCGCTGCCAGCGCGTCGCCCCGTCGATCATGGCCGATTCCAGCGTGTCCTGCGGCACGGTCTGAAGCCCCGCGTAATAGACGACGAAAGCGAAAGGGGCGGATGACCAGATGCCGTAGACGATCAGCATCACCCACATCATCGGGGTCGATGCCTTGACCGACAGGTCGGGATCGCCGCTGAGATACTGGAAAAAGGCCCCCAGAACGCCCCGGCTGTCGATCATCCAGAACAGGATCAGCCCCCCCACCAGCGGCGTCACGATCATCGGCAGGAGCGAGAAAAAGATCGTCGGGCCGCGCAGGATGCGGGGCAGCGCATTGACCGACAGCGCGATGACAAAGCCCAGCATCAGCGAAAAGGGCGTCACGAGGAAGGTGTAGGTCAACGTGAAGGACAGCGCGCCGTAGAAGGGCAGGCCCAGAAGCCGCGAAAAGAACGTGCCCAGATCGGGCGCATTGGCCCAGAGCGTGCCGATCTCGGACACGGCCAGATGCGCGCGGTTGAAATAGATGTCGAGCCCAACGAACCGGCCCATCGGCTGCGCCTCGCGCAGGGCGCGGGTCGCCTCCTGATCGACGGTCGTGGTGGTGGTGCAGCCGAAGGGGCCGCAGTTTTCCACCTCGATGATCACCTGCTCATGCGGCGCATAGACCGACTGGATCAGCACCGAGACGATGGGAAAGGCGATGAACAGAAGCATCGCGGCCGCCGTCGGCAGGAAGAACCAGAAGAAGGTGCGGTGTTTCATGTCGGCGTCCTGCTGTCGTCGGGGTGCGGCAGGCGGGTGGCCTGCGCCCGCGATGGGGTCAGCGGCGGTCCGGCCACCCCGAAAGGGGCCGCGCGAAAGTCGGGAAAGCAGGGGATTGGCATCGGCGGGGCGAGAGACCGCCGCCGATGCCCGGGCAAAGCCTCAGTTCAGGAAGCCACGTTCACGCGCGGCCGAGGTATAGGCGGCCTCGACGGCCTCCAGCACCTCGGTGGCGCTGGCGCGGCCCTGCAGGAAGGGCGCGATGTTGTCGCCCAGCGCCGTGTGCAAGAGCCCCATGTAGGGCAGCATCGGATAGGGCTGCGCCTGTGCCGAGATCGTGGCCAGAACCCCCGAGGACACCGGCGTCGGCTCGTAGCCTTCGATCATCCAGACGGCCATGGCTTGGGTCTCGTCGTTCAGGAGACCGGGCTGGATCGCATGGGCGAGCGCGCGGAAGGTCGCCTCTGCATCGGCGTCGGAGGCGTTCTTGGCCACCGTCCAGCCATCCCACCAGAGCGTCGTGGCAGGCACGCCGCTGTCGCCCACCATGAGCGGGCCACCGACGCGGGTGTTGGTATGGACCTCGGGCGCGGAGCCTTCGGGTTCCATCAGGACCTGCGTGCGCGAGCCCCACATGTTCATCAGCGCCACGTTGCCCGCCATCCATTCGGTCGAGGTGGCGTTGCTGTCATGGGTCAGGAAATCGGGGTTCATGTATGCGCTGAGCGCGGCCATCATCTCGAGCGCGGCGACACCGGCCTCGTTGTTGATGGTCACTTCGGCCGAGCCGGGGGCAAAGAACTGCCCGCCATGACCGAGATACATGTTCACGAATTCCTGCGCGAGGTTCCAGCCCGCCGCGTAGGCCCCGCCGACCGGGTATTGCATCACGCCCGCGGCGCGGATCTGTTCGGCGGCGGCGAGAACTTCCTCGTAGGTGGTGGGCACGGCAAGCCCCAGATCGTTCAGCACATCCTCGCGGTAGACGAGGTGCTGGGCATTGGCCATGAAGGCGACCGCCATGATGTCACCGTCGATGGTGATCAGCTGATGGGGCTGGATGCCCTCGCCATGGGCCGCCACCAGATCGTTCAGCGGGCGGATCACGTCGTCGTTGATCAGCGCCACGATGGACGAATTCGCGATGATCGCGCTGGTGTATTCGGGGGGCGTCGTGGACATGCCCGCCACGTTCAGCGTCTGGTGCTGCGAGGTGAGGTTTGCGTTCACCTCCACGCCGCCGGCGGCGCATTCGGCCGCACGGGCCGCGACCGCCTGGATCGCCGGGAATTCATTGCCGATGATGGAAACGCGGCCTTCAGTGATGCCGCAATCGGCGAGCGCCGCGCCCGCCGTCATGGCCAGCGCGCTGCCCCCCAGAAGGGCCGAAAGCGTCAGCCCGCGAAGCGTCTTGTTCATGTCTTTCTCCCTGTTCGAGGCGCCCGTTTCACCGGCGGCAGATCCGCACGGGAATCGCCAAAAGCGGCTGGCTCCCGGATGTAGGCTCAAGGTTTTTGCATGCGTATGCAAGAAAAAAGTTGCGCGCCCCGCGGCGCTCGGCCAAGGCTGCGCGGACAGGACCCGACAGCCAAAGGAAAGACACCCGTGTTGTCAGATGGATTTGCCCCCGACGCCTCGCCCGACAGCGCGACCCGAACCGCCTTCAAGAGCCAGCTGGACGCGCTGGCCGAAGCCTCTCCGGCCAAGATGGCCGAGGCTTTGGCCCGGATGGCGCGGCCCGATGCGCAGTGGCGGGTGGCCCATCCGATGAACGAGATGGCGGGCAATGCGGCGGCGCTGGCCGGTGTCTGGTGGCCGCTCAAGACCGCCCTGCCCGACCTGGAGCGCCGCGACCTGATCCTGGTCGGCGGCTGCTATCTCGGGCGGCGCTACTTTGCCGCGATGGGCCATTATTGCGGCACGATGCGGGGCGATTGGCTGGGCATCCCCGCCACCGGCAAGACCGTGACGCTGCGCTATGGCGAGGTCTGGCAGATCGACGAGGCGGGACAGGTGGTGCAGGCCAACCTGTTGTGGGATGTGCTCGACCTGATGCGGCAGGCGGGGCTGTGGCCCCTTGCCCCCTCGCTCGGGGTCGAGGAGCCGTGGCAGGGACCGATCACGGCCGATGGCGTCAGGCTGGACCCCTCGGACCCTGTGCTGGGACGTGACAGCCTCGAACAGACGCTGGCGATGCACAAGACGCTGGCCGAATTCGACGACCGGGGCCGGCTGTCGCGCGAGGCGCTGATCGCCATGCCCCAGCGCGAGCATTGGCACCCAAAGATGATGTGGTACGGGCCGGCAGGCATCGGCACGACGCGGGGGCTCGACGGGTTCGTCGATGGTCATCAAATGCCGTTCCGCGTGGCCTTTCACCGGCCGCAGGGCACGTTCGAAGAGGTGACCGCCGAACGCGCCCGCCATGGCGCGGGCCATTACATCCGCATCGGCGACGGGCCCTATTCGGTCACGGGCGGCTGGCCCTCGGTCTATGCGATGCATATGGGCGGGGGCTTTTGCGGGATGCCGCCCACGGGCAAGCCGGTCTTCATGCGGGTGATGGATTTCTACCTGCACCACGAAGGGCTGATCCGCGAGAACTGGGTGCCGCTCGACATGCTGGACCTGTTTCGCCAGATGGGTGTCGACGTGATGGCGCGCGCGCTCGGACCACATGGGGCCAAGCCCCCGCGCTGAGGGCCGGGCCCCACAGCGCGGCGCGGCGGCAGAGGGTCAGACGACCGTCACCGAAAGCTCGCCCAAACCTTCGATCCGGGCCTCCATCCGGTCGCCGCGCTGGACCGGGCCGACGCCTGCGGGCGTGCCCGCCATGATCACGTCGCCCGCCGCCAGTTCGAAATACTGCGAGAGATAGGAAATCATCTCTGGAACCTTCCAGATCATCTGGTTCAGGTCGCCAGATTGCCTGAGCTCGCCATTCACGTGCAGCGTGATCTCGCCCCGACCCAGATGCCCGGTCTGCGCGACCGGATGCAGGGGGCCGACCGGGCCGGACCGTTCCACGGCCTTGCCGATCTCCCACGGGCGCCCGAGCTTTTTCGCCTCGCCTTGCAGGTCGCGCCGCGTCATGTCGAGACAGATGCCATAGCCCCAGACATGATCGAGCGCGGTCTCGATCGGGATGTCGGTGCCGCCCGATTTGAGCGCGACGAGCAGCTCGACCTCGTGATGCACGTCCTGCGAGCGCGCGGGATAGGGAAAAAGGCCCGACGGATCGAGATTGTCGGGGTTCTTCTGGAAGAAGAAGGGCGGTTCGCGGTCGGGGTCATGGCCCATCTCGACCGCATGGGCGGCAAAGTTGCGCCCGATGCAATAGACCCGCCGCACCGGGAAGGCACCGCCGCCTTGGGTCGGGATCATGGGCACCTGCGGGGCGGGGATGACGGGATCGGACATGGCCTGCTTCCTTGCTCCTTGACTTGCGCCGCCGGGCGTTCGCGCCGGGTCACCTGTGGCGGTCTTGCCCCCTGTCATTCGTCGATTGCGGGACGGATCGCAACAGCATGCACGCGCGCGGCGCGCCGGCAAAACTAAGGTTGGCCCCGCGATCTTACGATAGATCGCGCTCGTTCCGGTTTTTGGGCATGATTCGCCGGATAGCGGAGTGATCGCGCATGGCGGTTTGGCAGGGTCTCAAGGGATGGGTGAGCGCGCTTTCGGGCGATCACGCCGGCAAGGCCGCCGAGACGGCCATGCCGCCCGAGACCCGTGACGCCCCGCCATCCGATCTGCGCGCGGCTGCGGCGCATCTTCTGGGGGCGGAGGTCTGCGCCCGCAAGATCCTCATGGTGGCCGATCCCTCCTGCCAGGTGCTCGAACATGCGGGCTGGCTCGACGAGCATACAGGCGGGGTCGAGATGTGCAGCGGCCTGGGCGATGCGGGGCAGCGCGCAGGGCATCTGGTCGAGGACAAGATCGTGCTGGTCGGGATCGACTATTTCACGGACCTCGACGCGGCGATCACCGCATTGGCGCAGTTCCGGCAAGATGCGCCCGACCTGCCCGTCGTGATGGGCTCGGTCACCTTTTCGCGGCTGGACCTGTCGTGCGAACGGGCGCTGATCGCCGATGCGAGCATCCGGCTGCCCGTGACGCGCCCGCAGCTTGCCATGGCGCTGGCTGCGGCGCTGAGCAACCACCGCCACATGCGCGTGCAGCTTTTGGACCGCGCGGATCAGGGCAGCAGGATTGCGGGCGGGCCACAAAACGACCCGCTCGCGCCGGTGCGGCTCTCGACCTGACGGCCCTCAGATCAGCATGCGTTCGCGGGCGATGATGCAGGCATGGGCGCGGTTGCGCGCGGCCAGCTTCATGCAGATGTTGCGCATGATCATCTTCACCTGCGTCTCGGTATTCGCGATCTCGCGGGCGATTTCCTTGTTGGTCTCGCCATCGGCGGCAAGGCGCAGCACATGGATCTCGCGATCAGACAGCGGCGGGCGCTTGTCGTCCACCTGAACCGCGGCCGACGGCTCGGCATGGGGGATGAAGGTCTGCCCGGTCGCGATCAGCCGCAGGGCGATCTCGAGCGACTTGAGCGGCAGGGTCTTGGGAATGAAGCCCTTCACCCCGAGCGTGATGGCATCGTCGAGGAACTGGCGGTCGACCTGACCGGCAAAAAGCACAACCTTGCCGTCGCCGGCCTTGGCGATCACCTCGGTGATGCTGGCCAGGCCATGCATGCCGGGCATGCGCAGGTCGAGCATGATGACGTCGTATTGCGCAAGGCTCAGCTCGTCGAGCGTGCCTTGAAGCGTGAAGGTGATGGAGACTTCGAAAGCAGAGGTACGGGACAGGCTTTCGGAAATGGCTTGCGCAAGCAGCGCGTGATCATCAGCGATCAGGATTTTCATGGAGTCGCTCCAACTTGGGTGCCCTCAAAACACGCGAGCTGGCTAGTACGAACACAACGTAAGTTGAGTCTACGACAGGTGGTCGCAGAATTCGAGACAGTCCTACTAAAAAAACATTGGACCGACAAAAAGATCGCCTTTTTTGTCGAAAGCAAGCTTTTGCCCTGCGCGCGGCCCGGCCGAACGGGTCGGAATCCGATTTGCAACGCCAATACATGGGCTTGCATCGGGTCCTTCGGCCCATGCCGCACGGACCCCTAAGTTTCGTTTTCAGAGCCAAAATTGAAGACTGGACTATAGTTGCGCCTTGCAAGTATGGTGATGGCCAGCACGCGGACGAACGCCGAAGGTCAGCCAAAGGTGCGGGCGTCGCCCCGAAGGACGGGCCGACTTCGACAGCATCCGGGCGGGAATACGGCACCACACCGCGCGCGCCGTACCGTGGCATGATCAGGGCTCAGCCGTTTCGCCAGATCCGCGCCCCTCGGGGCATGGTTCCGATCGGGTGATGTGATCGGGTGTTGTGATTAGGGGCAGTGTTGGCCCCAAGCTGCGCGCAGCCGGGGCAGGACCATGCCCGGGCCGTCGCTGTACCGTATCCCTTGGTCCGGGCCGTATGCCCAATCGGGACGACATGGCGGGTTTTTCCCGCCCGCCCATGTGCTTTCGTGCAGGTTTCTTTGCCCATCGGTTCGGGTTCGTTCAGGGATCACCGGCTCGTGGCCGCACCGACAGAAGCGCCGACCCAAAAGATTTCCCCTCCGTGGCAACTGGCCATGGCGACCATTGCCGTCCTGATCGCGGCCGTGATCTCGATCCTTGCGGCGGGACGGCTCGAACAGCGGCGCGACATTGCCTATCTCGACGCGCTGCTGCACGCCGAGGCGGGGCTCGTCGACAGGCAGTTGAGCGCCTATGGCGCCGCACTTCTGACGATCGCGCGGTCCGATGGGCTGGCCCGCGGCACAGATATCGCGGAGATCCGCCGCGAGGCGGAACGGGTGGGCGACCTGTTCGGGGGCTGGTTCGTCCTGTCCTTGTCCGGGCCATCGCTCGAGATCGTCATGCAGACCCGGACGGACGGGCCACTTCCCGACGCCATTCCCCGCAGCGATGCGCGGCAGATCGTGGCGGCGGAACGCGAGGCTGCCTTGACTAGGCGTCCGGCGGTGTCGGATGCCTTCATGGGGCAGGTTGCGGGCGAATACGTCTTCACGCTGGCGGCGGCCGTCCCTGCGGCAAGCCCCTACATGCGGGGGCGATATCTCTACATGTCCTTCGACACGGGGCACCTGTCGCGTCTTCTGGCCGAAGAGGGTCTACCACAGGGCCATGTCTCGGCCATCGTGGATGGATCGCAGCGCATCATCGCGCATTCGGACAACATCGAGCGCTACAGAATGGCCCCCTTGCCCACCGGGTTCCTGGATGCGGCACAAGGGGACGGCGCGACCGTTCTGATCGGTGCCGAACTCGACCCCGGGGAGGGTCGCCGGATCGTCGCCATGCAGCGGCTCACCTTGGCCCCCAACTGGACCCTGCTGGTATCGGCCCCCTATCGCCCCGTTTTCCTGCTGGGATTGAGCAGCATCTGGCCGGTTCTGTCGGTGCTTGCGACGATCCTGCTCCTGGTCGGTGCCGACACGATCCGCGCGCGTTACGTGATGCAGCGCGTGGCGCGCAAGGCCGCCGAGGCACAGGCCGACGAGACATCCCGGCTGGTCGAGGCGTTGCGCGTGGCCCAGACCCGGCAGAAAAAGCTGATCGGGGTCATCGGTCATGAATTGCGCACGCCGCTTGTCGCGCAACTGGCGCTGCTCGACATGCTGACCACCGGCGATCCCATCTCGGACGGGGGCGAGCTGATCGACCGGGCCCGGCGCGATGCCCATGACATGCTCGCCCTGCTCGAAGACCTGCTCGATATCGCGCGGATCGGTACGGGCGAGGTGCGCCTGAACTGGAGCCCGCTCAATCCCGCGCGCCTCGTGCATGACGCCGCCGAAATCCTGCGCCCCATCGCCGCGCGCAATGGCAACAGGATCAACGTGGCGGTGGGGGGCGAGATCGGGATGGTTCTTGGCGATGCGGCAGCGCTGCGCCGGATCTTGCTGAATTTCGGAACCAATGCCGCCAAATTCACCCAGGACGGAAAGATCACGCTGGCGCTGGTGTCCCGGCCGCTGCCGGGGAACCGGGTCGAACTGACGCTGTCGGTCACCGATACGGGCATCGGCATATCCGCCGAGGATCAAGAAAGCCTGTTCGAGGAATTCGCACGGCTCGACAGCGCGCGCACGCTCGATCCCGGTGGCACCGGTCTTGGGCTAGCCATCTGCCGGGGGCTTGCCGAGGCGATGGGCGGCGGGGTCGAGGTGGACAGCGCGCCGGGCGTCGGGTCCACCTTTCGCGCCAAGGTCATCTTGCCCCGGACGACGGGGGCAGCCCTTGGGCAACCGGTCACGACAGCCACGGATCTGGGCGGGCTGCGCATCCTGCTGGCCGAGGACCAGGAGATCATCCGCCGCGTGACCGCCCGGGACCTCGAGATGCGCGGCGCGCAGATCGTGGCGGTGGCGGACGGACGGGAAGCCGTGGCCGAAGCCGAGCACGCGCGGTTCGACCTGATCCTGATGGACCTGCGCATGCCGGGGCTCGACGGGGCAAGCGCGGCACGCATGATCCGCGACGGGGATGGCCCGAATGCCAGGACCCCGATCCTCGGCGTGACGGCCGAGCAAAATCCCGAAAGCTCCGCACTGGTGGTGGCGGGGGTGCTGACCGCCTGCCTGACGAAACCGGTCGATGCCGCCGCCCTGCCCGGCTACCTCGGACCGGGGCAGGCGACGGGGGCGGCACCGATGGATCATCGCCCCTCGGGTGAGGCGCTCATCGATGTCGAAGCCGTGGACTGGCTTGCCGAGAACCCGGATTTCGCGATCGAACTGTTCGGCAACCTGAACGCCGAGACCGAAACGGTGCTGTCCAACGTGTCGAGCGCCCGGACCACGGATGAATTCGCCGCCATGTCCGAAGAGGTGCATCGCCTGTCCGGTCTGGCGAAAGTCTGTGGTGCGACCGCATTGGGCGAAGTGCTCGACCAGATCGACCGCGCGGCACGGGCAGGCGACAGGGCCGCCGTCGCAGAGGGAACCGCGCTGGCGCGCAGCCTTGCGTCGCGGACCCGCGCGGCGCTGGCGGCACGGGTCGATCCCGGCGCCTGCTGACACGCTCCCGCATCGCCCGCGGGACATTTGATCGTGGGATCGGAACATCCAAGGTCGGGGAAGCCGGCGGCGGGCTGGCGCGGACAGCGCGCCTACGCGCGGATCGTGGCAAACCAAAACTTAAGATTTAATGTTATCCTTAAGTTTTTTTTACATCCATGGCGCGTTCTTTATATCTATAATTAACTCTTTTGGCGCGGCGCGACCCGTTCGCTCCGCCACGTCATGCGCGCGGGAACCAAGTTCCGGAGGGGTCCGCAGATGCAGCATTCTGGGCGGAGATGCGTTCCGTGACCGCAGAAACCCTCGATACGCAGCACGGCCGGGAGAGCGGGGTCGCCGATCTGTTTCAAGATCTTCCCGTGGCCGCCGCCCTGCACGACCTGCGCGATCCCGCCGGGGCGCTGGAGGTGAATGCACGCTTCACCGCGACATTCGGCTATCGCGCCAGTGAGCTGGGAAACCTGACTGGCTGGGCAAAGACCGCCTATCCCGACGAGGCCGAGCGCAAGGGCGCGCTCGACCGGATCCTTGCAAGCGTCGAGGCGCACCGGCGCACGGGTCGGGTGCCCCCCCCGTCAGAGCATCGCGTCACCGACAAATGGGGGCGCAGCCGCACGATCCTGTTGGGCGCAGCCGCCCATGGGCCATTCGCGCTCTTCACCTTTCAGGACATAACCGAACCGCGCAGGGCCGCCGAGGCGCGCAAGATCGCCGAGAGCAGCGCAGGTCATGCCACCCTGACCGGCAAGACCATATTGGGCGGGGCCTTTGCCATGCTGCAAGCCCCCGGTCAGGATATCGCGCGGTTCACCTATGTGAACGGCTCCTTCCTCGATCTGCTCGGCGTGGCGCGCAAGGGTGTTCTCGCCGAACCCTTGTCGGCCATGGCCAACTTCCCGGCGGAAGATCACGCCAGGTGGATGGCGCGAATCCGTGACGCGTTGCGCCGCAAGACGCCATTCGCCATGGAAACGCGGCTCGTCGCCCCGGGCGCGCCGCGCTGGGTCCGGGCCGAGGCGGTGCCGCGGGATCTGCCGGACGGATGGGTGATCTGGGAGGGCGTCGTGGTCGATGTCACGCGCCTCAAGACAGCGGAACAATGGCTCGAACGCGTTCTGGATGCGGCGGGCGGCTATGTCTGGAGCTACGACATCCCGGCGGGCCTTGCCGTGTTCAACGAAAGATGGGCGCGGGAAATGGGGCTCGAGCCGGTGCAAAGGTCGGACCAGTGGTGGCAGGCCACGCATCCCGAGGACCGGCCCATGCTTCAGGATGTCGTGGGGCGGCTGGTGGCGGGCGATCTGGCATCCTGCACGGTGACCTACCGCCGCCTGAACGCGCAGGGCGACTGGGTCTGGATCAAGATCTTCGTCGGCGTCAGCGCGCGCGATGCGGGAGGCAAGCCGCGCAGCCTCGCGGGGGTCAGTTTCGACGTGACCGAAGAGCAGGAGCGCTGGCTGACCACGCAAGACACGCTGACCGAGCTGCGCGAAAGCCTGGCCCGCGAACACCAACGCGCGGCGGTCGCCGAAGTGACCGGCGGGCTGGCCCACGAGATCAACAACCTCTTGGGCCTGGTGACATGGAACATCGAGCGTTTGACGGGCATGGATGCGGCAGACGGGGCGGTTGCCGATGGCCTTGTTCAGCTCCGTCGCGCCGTGGACATGACGCGGGACCTGATCGAGGCGCATCGTGACATGCCCCGCACCGACACATCCGACGAGGAACAGGATCTGGGCGCGCTGGTCGCCAAGGCCGTCGCGCTGATCGGCAAGCGGCGCACGAAATGCCACGATCTGCGGATCAAGATGCCGGACAATCCCGTGAAGGTCAGGGGCAACCCGACCCAGATCTTGCAGGTGGTCATGCAGCTTGCGCTGAATGCGCGCGATGCGGGCGTGCCGGAACGGCCCGCGAAGGTCGAGATTTCGGTCCTTGCGGCGGGAACGCCCCTGCCCGCGCGGCATCCCGATGCGGGCGCATTGGTCAGACCGGGCGTCGAGATGGCGCTGCTGCGGATCAGCGATACGGGGGTCGGCATCTCCCAAGATGTCCGCGCGCGGATGTTCCAGAACACCTTTGCAGCCGACGGCGCACGGGGCCTGAGCATGGGCATGGGCCTGCCGATCGTTGCGCGCATCCTGCGCTTCAACAGGGCGTCCCTTTGGATCGATACCGAGGAGGGTGCGGGGACGACCATGACCGTCGCATGGCCCGTCAACGCCCCCAAGGCAGACCCCGCCACGGCCAATCGCCCGCAGGCCGGTGCGGCACAGGAGGATGTCATCGAACCCAACCTGCTGGCCGGTGTCCGGGCGCTGGTGGTCGACGACATGCCCGATGTGGCGATGGCCCTGGCCGCGATGCTGGAGACGGCGGGGGCGGAAGCCTATTGCGAAACCGATGCGGTGCTGGCGCAAGAAGCCTTGTCCGAACGGGAGGCGGGGTGGTCCGTTCTTGTCACCGATCTTCAGATGCCGGGGGTGGATGGCCTGACGCTTGCGCGGCATGTCGCGGACCTGGACCCCGCGCCCCCTGTCGTTCTGGTCAGCGCGCGGACAGACAGGCTTGTCGCGGGGGAAGACATGCCGTTCGCCCGCGTCTTGTCAAAGCCGGTGTCGGGATCGCAGCTGGTCAGGGCCGTGCGGCAGGCCATCGACGCCCCCAAGCAACCGGCCCTTTCCGAGGAGTGATGGGCCTGCGCCATCATCGACCGGACGGCGGGGGCATTTTCCGGTCGCGCGTTGCGATAGGGCAGTGCACGCCTTGGGTCGGACGCTGTCCTGCGGAGGCACGGGACAGGTGAAGGCGATCGGGTCCGCATCCGCCCCGATTTCAGGGTCGCCGCCCTTCCCAATCGGGGGCGCGGAACGCGTCGACCAACATGTCGACGAGGCTGCGGATCCGGGGAACGATGTCGCGCTCGGGCAGAAACACGGCCTGGATCGCCGTGTCGTCGGAGGGCACGTGGTCGGGCAACAGTTCGACCAAGCGCCCTTCGCGGATCGCGGGCCGCGCGAGATGTTCGGCAACCCGCATCACGCCGACACCCGCAAGGCACATCTGGAACAGCGACATCCCCTGATTGCCCCGGAACCGGCTGCGGGCATGAAAGGACAGCTGCGTCCCGTCCTTGACGAAATTCCAGCGGTTGAGATGTTCGCGCGTGGCATCCCAGGCGATCATGGGCATCTGCCCAAGCGCGTCCAGCGTCATGGGCACCCCGTAACGATGCACGAGGGACGGTGCCGCGACGACCAAGCGGCTCAACCTGCACAGGCGGCGGTGACGCAGGGTTGAATCGGTCAATGGACCCATCCGGATCGCCACGTCGATCCCGTCGGCGATCAGGTCCTCGTGATCGTCGGTCAGCCGCAGATCGAGCGACAGGCCCGGATGGCGGGCGAGGAAGTCCGGGATCAAGGGCGTGACACGGTCAAGCCCGAAGGCGATGGGCGCGGACACGCGGAGCCGCCCGTCGAGCCAGGCCGCCTCCTGTTGCCAGGTCGCCTCGGCACGTTCCACCGTGTCGAGCGCATGTCGCGCCGCCTCGAGGAAGCGCTCGCCCGCAGGTGTCAGGCGCTGTCCACGCGTGGTGCGGTGCAAAAGCTTGGTCGCGAGCCGCGCTTCGAGCCGCTGGATCGTCTGGCTGACGAAGGGCTGGCTTGCCCCCAGCAGACGCGCAGCAGTGCTGAAGCCGCCGCTTTCCACCACCGCGCGGAACACCCGCATCTCGACAAGTCGATCGTCCCGCATTTATCCCCCATCGCAATAACAGTTATTGCCATATCAGAATTGCCGGTTCGGCGGCATGTTTCAATACTGCGCGCAGGGCGGTCGGGCCGCGCGGCAGGGAGGAGGCCGCAGCGCCCCCGCCCGCGTCACCGCATCCTGGGGGAGGAACAGACCCATGCTCGATCTCGGCAATCGCGTTTCCATCTACCAGCCCGAACAAGACGGGCTGATCTTTCCGGAACTGCCGGAATTCGCCACCGTCGAGGAGGAACGGCGCCACCGCAAGGAGCGACTGGTGGCCGCCTGCCGGGCCTTTGCGCTGCAGGGGTTCGACTACGGATTTGCGGGCCATCTGACGGTGCGCGACCCCGAACGGCCCGAGCTGTACTGGACCAACCCGATGTGCGTGCATTTCGACAAGGTGAAGATGTCGAACCTGATCCTCGTGGATCATGCAGGCCATGTGGTCGAGGGCACCCACGCGGTCAATCGCGCCGGGTTCATCCTGCATGCCAACGTGCACGAGGAACATCCCGACATCATCGCCATGTGCCATGCTCACACGGTCCATGGAACTGCCTGGTGCGCGACGGGACGGCCCATCGACCCGATCACGCAAGATGCCTGCGCCTTTTTCGAGGATCACGTGGTGATCGGTGAACAGGGCGGCGCGGTGGCGGTGGAAAACCATGCGGGATCGGACGTGGCCAAGGCGTTCAAGGGCGTGAAGGCCGCGCTGCATCAGAACCACGGCCTGTTGACCGCCAGCCGGCATTCCATCGAAAGTGCCGCCTTCTGGTTCATCGCGCTGGAACGGTGCTGCCAGCAGCAGCTGGCCATCGCCGCGTCGGGGATAGAGCCCATCCGCATTCCGGCCGACCGCGCCCGCTATTCGCGCGAGCATGTGGGCAGCGAGTATATCGGCTGGCTGCATTTCCAGACGATCTGGAACCAATTGGTGGTCGATCAACCCGACATGTTCGACTGAACCTTTGCGGTTGCAGCGACGAATGTTCTGGACAGGACGCGTCGCTGCACGGAACCTTTTTTCATCACCTTGCGGCATCCGCCCGGCCAGGCGGGTGCCCTTCAACTTTCAAGAAAGGGGGAAGGAAGCCATGTGTGAAGTCTTTGCCGGACAAGACCCCGAGCGGTACGCCCTGACCACGCGGCGGCTCAGGATCAACGGCCAGAGCACGAGCATCCGGCTGGAAAACGCGTTCTGGGATCTTCTGGACGAGATATCGGCCCGTGACGGGCTGAGCACGCCCGCCTTCATCTCGCAACTGCATTCCGAGGTGCTGATCTTGCGGGGCGAACCGCCGAATTTCACCTCCCTCTTGCGCACCGCCTGCCTTGTGTTCATGGCCTCGGGCACGCGCGAGCAAGCGGCCCGGATGGCCGCCGAATAGCGCGATACGCCGCATTCCGACCGGGTAGTATCCCGATACTACCCGCCCGCCACGACCCCCGGTCTATCCTTCTCCAACCCGCGACAACGGACAGGAGACAGGGTATTGGCCAAGGCAATCCACAGCATGATCCGCGTGCTGGACGAGGCGAGATCGATCGCCTTCTACCGCGAGGCTTTCGGGCTGAGCGTGGCGGATCGGCTCGACTTTCCCGATTTCACACTGGTGTACCTGTCGAACGCAGAGAGCGCGTTCGAGCTGGAACTGACCGTCAACAAGGGGCGGACGGAGCCCTATGAGCTTGGCGACGGCTATGGCCATTTCGCGGTCTCCGTCACCGATGCCGCCGCCGAACATGCCCGTTTCGAAGCCGCAGGCCTTGCGCCGCGCAAGCTGGTCGATTTCGCCCCGGCGGGCGAGGTGATCGCGCGCTTCTTCTTCGTCGCGGACCCGGACGGCTACCAGATCGAAGTTCTGCAAAGAGGTGGCCGGTTCCAGTGACCGGCCCGGCGCGGTGCGGGGAGGCACCGCCACATTTCAAGGGAGGAAGAGACATGAGCAAGCATGAGACCCCACGCGGTCTGACACGTCGCCAGCTTCTGGCACGTGCCAGCGCCGCGGGTGCCTTTGTGGTGGGGGCAGGCTTCATCGCCGCGCCCAATGCCGCCTGGGCGATCGAGACGACCCACCTGGACCCCGAAACCTTTGCCACGCTGGTGCAGATGGCGCGCGACATCTACCCGCACGACCACGTCGCCGACGAATATTACGTGGTCGCCGTGCGCGGCTATGACAGCGCGGAGCAGGCCGCGGCGATCACCGCCGGCATCGCGGCGCTGGATGCGGCCGCCCGTGGGCGCGGTTTTCCCAGCTATCTCGGCACCGGATGGGAACGCGACCGCGTCGATATCCTGCGCGCCATGGAGGACAGCCCCTTCTTCCAGCAGATCCGCGGCGGATTGGTGACCGGCCTCTACAACCAGAAAGAGGTCTGGCCGCTCTTCGGCTACGAGGGCGAAAGCTACAGCCAGGGTGGATATCTCTACCGTGGCTTCGACGACATCACCTGGCTGTGATCTGAAAGGGAGGACACACCATGGCAGCTCCATTCGACCTCAACGACGACGGCGTGGTCGTCATCATCGGCACGGGCGCAGGCGGCGGCGTGCTGGCCAACGAACTGGCCCAGCGTGGCGTCAGCGTCGTGGCGCTGGAAGCCGGCGGGCGCTACCTGCCCGAGGATTACATCAACGACGAATGGGAAAGTTTCGGGCAGCTCGCCTGGACCGACCCGCGCACCACATCCGGCGACTGGCGGGTCGCGCGGGATTTCTCGGGTCTTCCGGCCTGGATCGTGAAGGCCGTGGGCGGCACCACGACCCATTGGGCCGGTGCCTCGATCCGCTTCCAGGCGCATGAATGGAAGGCCGCGACGACCTATGGCCGCGTTCAGGGGGCGAACCTGCTCGACTGGCCGATCGACGAAGCCGAGATGGCGCCGTGGTACGAGCTTGCCGAAACCAAGCTGGGCGTGACCCGCACCGGCGGCCGCGCGGGCCTGCCCGGCAACAACAACTACAAGGTCTTCGAAGCGGGCGCCCGCGCGCTGGGGTACGAAGAGGTGCATACCGGGCGCATGGCGATCAACTCGGCCGACAATGACGGGCGTCCGGCCTGCCAGCAGACGGGCTTTTGCTTCCAGGGCTGCAAATGGGGCGCCAAATGGTCGGCGGCCTATACCGACATCCCGAGGGGCGAGGCGACCGGCAACCTCGAGGTGCGCGAGAACGCCCATGTCGCGCGCATCCTGCACGATGACCGCGGTCTGGTGACGGGGGTCGAATATTTCGACCGGGACGGCAATCTGCAGTTCCAGCGGGCGCGCATCGTGGCCGTTGCGGGCAATTCCTTCGAAAGCCCGCGGCTCCTGCTCAATTCGGCCTCGTCGATGTTCCCCGACGGGCTCGCCAATTCCTCGGGCCAGGTGGGGCGCAACTACATGCGCCATGTCACGGGCTCGGTCTATGGCGTGTTCGACCAACCGGTGAAGATGTGGCGCGGCACGACCATGGCGGGCATCATCCAGGACGAGGCGCGCCACGATCCGTCGCGCGGCTTCGTCGCGGGCTACGAGTTGGAAACGCTGTCGCTCGGCCTGCCCTTCATGGCGGCCTTCCTCGATCCCGGCGGCTGGGGGCGCGAGTTCACCTCGGCGCTCGACAGCTACGAGAACATGGCGGGCATGTGGATCGTGGGCGAGGACATGCCGCAGGAAACCAACCGCGTCACGTTGAACCACGATGTCGTGGACCGGTTCGGCCTGCCGGTGGCGAACGTGCATTTCGACGATCACCCCAATGATGTCGCGATGCGCAACCACGCCTATGCCCGGGGCCAGGCGATCTACGAGGCGGTGGGCGCGACCCGCACCTTCCCGACGCCGCCCTACCCGTCGACGCACAACCTCGGCACCAACCGGATGTCCGAGAATGCGCGTGACGGCGTGGTCAACCGCTGGGGACAGACGCATGACATCGCGAACCTGTTCATCTCGGACGGCTCGCAATTCACGACCGGCGCGGCGGAAAATCCGACGCTGACCATCGTGGCGCTGGCGATCCGTCAGGCAGACCATATCGCGCGGCAGATGTCGGCGGGAACTCTCTGATCCCGGCCGAAGCTCGGGCATCCGCTGGTGCCCGAGGCCAAGACCAACTGGCAAAGCCGCGTCCCCCGGGGCGCGGCTTTCCTGTTCACATAGGCCGAGCCGACCGCGCCGGCGACCCCGACGACGGCCGCGCTGGCCGCGATGGGGATTGATCGCTCCGGGGCAAGCCGCCCTCGCATCCCCGCGAGGCCGGGGTCTTGTGACCCACGACCGACCGTCCGCCATTCCGTGCCAAGCGGCAGCGGCCAAGGGCCGCGCCTAATGGGCGTAATCGGGGCTTTCGGCGTCCAGAACCATGCGCATGCCGCGCATGAAATCGGCCTCGGCCTGTGGATCGCCCTCTTGCTGGCGGGCGGTCAGTTCGGCCACCTCGGGCGAGAGTTCGCGCAAGGGACGACCCGTCGCCAGAGCGAGGACATAGGTGCGCGCCGCCCGCTCGAAATAATACATCCGCATGAAGGTTTCGGCGACGGTCTCCCCGATCACCAGCACCCCGTGATTGCCCATCACCATGGTGCGGATCGAGGGGTCCTGGAACATGCGCGCGCAGCGCGTCCCCTCCTCCTCCATCGCGAGGCCGCCATAGTCTTCGTCGATCACGATGCGGTTGAAAAACATCGCCGTGCTTTGGTCGATGGGCGGCAAGCGGCTGTCGGCAAGGCTGGCCAGCACGGTGGCATAGGTGGAATGCACATGCATGGCACAGCGCGCATGCGGCACATGGCGGTGCAGGCTGGCATGCAAGCCCCATGCGGTGGGATCGGGCGCATCCTCCCCCCTGGCGCTATCGGGGTCGTTGGCGTCGATCACCCAAAGATCCGAGGCGCGGATACGGCTGAAATGCCGCCGGGGATTGATCAGGAATTGCGTCCCGTCCTCATTGACCGCCATGGAAAAGTGGTTGGCGACCCCCTCGTGCATGCCTTCCCGCGCGGTCAGCCGAAAGGCTGCTGCCAGATCGGCGCGGGTCTGGGCGTAATTCATCGGCGGCTCCTCTCCAATCCGCGCCGAGGCTAGCGGGCTGGTGCCGGTCCGTCCAGTTGCTTGCAGATGGCACATGAAGCGGTCTGGGGGGCTGGCAGACGGGTTCGATCCGGTCTTGGCACTTTCGGCGTGCAGCCGCCTCTGCCGCGCCACAAGAAAGGTGTGCGGGACAAAGCCACAGCGCCCCGTCCGGGACAGGGGGACCCTGCCCGAAGCTTGGCGCGAAACGACGCTTGCCCGAAGGCCTGCCGCGCCCCCCGAGGGGCCAGCGCCCAGGCTCGATGCGAAATCCGCAAAAGAACAAAGGATGAGGGTTGGTGGCGGAGGGAACGGGACTGGCGTCGAACCTTCTCTGGGGAGTTGGCATGGTTCAAGCACAAACGAAGAGCACTTTTCGCTGACCGCACCCGGTCGCCAAGATGGTGACCGGGTGCGACTAGGTTCAGGGCGCGCGCATCTCGGCGTATTGGCCAGCTGTCCGCAAGGTCAGCGTGACCGGCGCATCGGTCCTGTTGCGCCAGAACCAGCCATGGTTGCCGGTGAAGGCTGCCACCAGTTCGCCTGCCTGTTCAGGAACGGCGCGGCCTTGTTCGTAGCTGATGCTCTGTCCGCCGCCGTCGGCATGGGTGTCGTAGTTGACGACACCGCCGTTCGCGGTCCAGGCGAAACGGGCGACTTGGCCTCCCTCCATCACAAGCTTCACCTCGACCCCCTCGCCGGGGGCAAGAGTGTAGCTGACTTCGTCGCGCCACTCCGGGGCCGCAGGGGCGGCTTCGGTAGCCTCAGCTACCGCCGCTTCGACGGGGTCGGGGTCGGGAATCACGGCGACGGGGACTTCGGCGACCGGCGCGGGCTGCGGTGCCAGTTCGGGCGCAGGAGCCGGTTCTTCTGTGCCGACGGGGGCACCGATCACTGTGGCAAGGGCGGCAAGCTGGGCATCGATCCTGTCAAAGCGTTGCAAGACCTCCTCCGGCACCAAGGCGGCAGTCGGGATTGCGGGGGCCACGGCCGAAGCTACGGCCGCTTGTGCATCGGCCTCTGCCTCGGCGGAGAGTTGCTGCTTGATTTCGCCCATCTCGGTCAGGCCAGTCAGCCCGCCGACGCCGGTCGGGTCGATGCCGTATTCGGCAGGAAGCCAGAAGAGGACGAGGATTGCCCCGGCCGCCCCGGCTGCAAACAGGGTGGACCGGATCAGCCCGCCGGGGGTGGCGGGCACCGACTGGACGTTTGTTGCCAGCGTCCGTGGTTCCGCCCGCAGGGGGGCTTTCGGTGTATCAAAACGGTTGGTCATGGGTCAGCCCTCCTTTCAGGCGACAAAATAACCGGTGATCTGCAAGCCCATCAGGGCAAAGCCAGCCACCATCATCAGGACATTCGCGGCATAAGCCTGCCGGGCAAAGGCAGGTCGCGCCCGCCAGTGCGTCATCGCGGTCAGGATCAGGGCGAGTGCCATCAACTGGCCAAGTTCGACACCGACGTTGAACGCAATGAGGTTGCCGAGAAGGCCATCAGGCGAGATGTCATAGTCTTGAATCTTGGTGGCCAGACCAAAGCCATGCAGCAGTCCGAAGATCAGCGTCGCAGCCTTGGTATCCGGCTGCACCCCGAACCACAGCCGGAACGCGCCGAGGTTGTCGAGCGCCTTGTAAACCACCGAAAACGCGATGATCGCATCGATGATGTAGGCGTTGATCGAGATGGACCACCAGACACCCGCGATCATCGTGACCGAGTGGCCGATGGCAAAGATGCTGACGTAGGTGGCGATGTCCTTCGACCGGTAAAGGAAGAACACCACCCCCGCGAGGAACAGGAGGTGATCGTAACCCGTCACCATATGCTTGGCGCCGAGGTAGATGAAGGCGATGGGGCGAAAGCCCGTCACCTCTTGCACATAGCCTGCGTCGCCTTCGGTGACATTATGGGCAAGGGCCGCGCCTGCCAGAAGCAGGGAGGCAAGAAGTGTGCAGAGCGCAGCAAAGGCTGGCCATGGTACAGGGGGACGCAGAAGCGCCCGGGAATTGGGTGTCATATCGTTGATCCTGACTGATGAAACGGTCTGACCGCCTGCTGACGCAGGCGGCGGCTCAGATGATCATCAGGCGCGGTGGCCGTCGCGGGCCCTCGCGGATCGTGCTAGCGGCGACCATGCCGTCCGGTCGAAGAATGCGCGTTGGTGGCGCATGGAACGTGGCCCCATGAGGGGCAAGAACGACCGCGCTGACATGATCATGGTCACCGGAATCATGGTGGCCGCTTGGCATGTCATGGGAATGGCCGTGCTCGGAATGATAAGTGCGGTGGTCAGCCTCGGCCGCCATCGCGCCGGGGCCATGCTTGACGGCCTCGATGGCAGGCGCGGCGGCCAGCGATAGCGCCATCACAATAGACGCACACAGCGACCAAAACCTGCCCCACCCTGCAAAGCGCCTTTTCATGGCCTTATCCTTCAGGGATGCACTCCCCTGTTCCTTGCTTGCCTCATCCCCCTAGGGGGGATAGGCTCGATATATGTCAGAACCTCATGTCCACGCAAGTCACACCGCCATCGCCACCCGGCTGAAGCGCGCCGAGGGGCATCTGCGCCGCGTCATCGGCATGATCGAGGAGGGGCGGCCTTGCGTCGATCTGGCCACCCAGCTGCACGCCGTTGAACGCGCGGTGGCCGAGGCGAAGCGGGCATTGATCCACGACCACATTGACCACTGCGTCACGGCCGGGGGCGATCACGATCTGGCCGAGATCAAAGCCCTGACCAAGCTGCTGTAAGATGCTGAACACGCTGCGCAACCGCACTTTCCGACACCTGTTCGCAGCACAGCTTGTCGCGCTGGTCGGCACGGGGCTTACCACTGTGGCGCTTGGCCTTCTGGCCTGGCAACTCGCTGGGGCGGATGCCGGGCTGGTGCTCGGCACGGCGCTGGCGATCAAGATGATTGCCTATGTCACTCTGGCCCCGGTCACCGCCGCATTGGCCGAACGGCTGCCGCGCCGGGCGTTTCTGTTGGCGCTGGACCTGATCCGCGCAGGCGTCGTGCTGTTCCTGCCGTTTGTCACCGAGGTCTGGCAGGTCTACGTCCTGATATTTGTGCTGCAAGCGGCTTCGGCCGGGTTCACCCCGGCGTTTCAGGCCACCATCCCCGACGTGCTGCCGGGCGAGCGCGACTATACCAACGCGCTGTCTCTGATGCGACTGACCGAGGATCTGGAGCAGTTGCTTTCGCCAATTCTGGCCGCTGCCCTGCTGACGGTGGTCAGCTTTCCGGTGCTGTTCGGGGGCACGGTCGCGGGATTTGTGCTGTCTGCACTGCTGGTGGTTACGGTTGCCCTGCCGATGCGCGCACCGGCAGAGGAAGAGCAGTTCTGGGCCAGCACGACCAAGGGCATCCGCATTTATCTGGCCACGCCGCGCCTGCGGGGGCTGATGGTCATGGAACTGGCGGTCGCGGCGGCAGGCGCAATGATCTACGTGAACACGGTTGTTCTGGTGCAGGCACGGTTTGGTCTGGGCGGATCGCAGGTGGCGCTGGCCTTTGCGGCCTTTGGCGCGGGGTCGATGTTGGCGGCAGTCCTGCTGCCGCGCCTGCTGGACCATCTGGCGGACCGCCCGGTGATGCTGGGTGGGGCCGGGCTGATGGTGGCCGGGGTGGCGATGACACCGCTGATGCCGGGGCTGGTCGCCCTGATGGCCTTGTGGGCGGTGATCGGTTTTGGCTTTTCGCTGACGCAAACCCCCATCGGGCGCATCCTGAACCGCTCTGCCCGCCCCGAAGACAGACCCGCCGTCTTTGCAGCACAGTTCGCGCTGTCGCACGCCTGCTGGCTGATCACCTATCCGTTGGCAGGCTGGCTTGGGTCGGCGTTCGGTTTGGCGCAGGCCGCACTCGGGCTTGCGGCTGTCGGCATCGTTGCCATGCTCGCCGTTTTGCGGCTTTGGCCCGCCCATGACCCGGTGGAATTGGAGCACGACCACGCAGACCTTGCCCCCGATCACCCGCACCTGCGCGAGGGTCATGACGGAACACACCGACATCCCGTCATGATAGATGCGCTGCACCCGCGCTGGCCGCGCCGGACCGCCTGACTGGACCCGCACCCAAGACTTCAGGCGGTGCGCGGTGCAAACAGGATGATCGCCGCCCCGATCAGACAGACCGTGGCCCCGGTGACATCCCAGCCATCCGGGCGCTGGCCCTCGATTGCCCAAAGCCATACCAGGGACGCGGCGATATAGGCGCCGCCATAGGCCGCGAAGGCCCTTCCGGCAGCATCGGTCGGGGCGAGTGTGAGCAGCAAGGCAAAGGCACCAAGGGAGACGAGACCGGGAACAAGCCACAACGCCGAGGCCCCAAGCCGCATCCAGGCCCAGACGGCAAAGCACCCGGCGATCTCGGCCAGTGCGGCAAGGGCATACAGCGCCACGGTCGAGGCGGAACTCATCCGGTGACCTCGCTCAGGTGTCCGGCATGGTCCGCGTGGCACTTTGCATGATCACCCAAAACCTCGATCACACGGCAATCGGCAATCACGCCCCCCGCGCATTGGACCAGCATCCGCTCCAATTCGGCCTTGAGCGCCACGAGCCGCGCGATGCGCGCCTCGACCGCTGCAAGCTGCGCCGAGGCGATGGCATCGGCGGCCGCACAAGACTGGTCTGGCCGGTCCGACAGGCTAAGGAGGTCGCGGATGGCATCAAGCGGGAACCCAAGTTCGCGGGCATGGCGGATGAAGGTCAGCCGCTCTTGCGCCTTTTGGCCGTAAAGCCGTTGATTGCCTGCACTGCGTTCGGCCTCGGGCAGAAGGCCAATCTCTTCATAGTAGCGGATGGTCGGCACTTTGACCCCGGCGGCATCGCTCAGTTTTCCGATGGTGAGCATGGTTTATCCTTGCACCTCTAGTTACTAGAGAGATTACAGAGGAACCTGAACAGTTGCAACCGGTGCCAAGACTCCGGTGGGAAAGGTCTGAAATGGCACAGAAATCAGAGGCCGAATCGCAGGAGTGGGTCGTCACCGGGATGGACTGCGCATCCTGCGCCGTCAAGATCAGGACGGCAGTAGAGCGGCTTCCGGGGGTCAGCGACGTCAACGTGGCGGTCATGGCGGAAAAGCTGACTCTGAAGCTGGAGCCGGGCACCACGCCGCGCGACAAGATCGAGGCGGCGGTGACGAAGCTGGGCTTTGGCATCGGGGCCACCAAGGCCAAAAAAGCCAAGGCCTTCGTGATGCCCGGTACGCTGGACGCCGGGAAAGACGATGGCCACGTTGGATCTGATCACGCGGATCATGCCGGACATGACCACGACACTTCGTCCAACACGATGGCCAAGGCCGCCGCAGCGTCCTTCGAAGATGAGGATGGACATGGCGCGCCCGGCCACGTCCACAACGACCCCGCCGACCGGGGCAAGCGCTGGTTTGAAACCGGCAAAGGCCGCCTGGTCATCGGTACCGGCCTTTTGCTGGCCACCGCCTGGGCGGTCAAGTTGCTTGCGTCCGAAGACATCGCCAACTGGGCCTTCATCGCCGCCTGCCTGATCGGTGTGGCACCGGTGGCGCGGCGGGCGTTTTCGGCGCTGCAAGCCGGAATGCCTTTCACCATTGAAATGCTGATGACCATCGCCGCCGTCGGTGCCCTGTTCATTGGGGCAGCGGAAGAGGCGGCGCTCGTCGTGTTCCTGTTCGCCGTGGGCGAGGTGCTGGAAGGCGTGGCCGCAAACAAGGCGCGCGACGGAATCCGGGCGCTGGCAAACCTGATCCCCAAGACTGCGCTGGTTGAGGAGAACGGCGCAACACGCGAGGTGGCCGCCGACACGCTGCGCATCGGCCAGATGGTGCTGGTGCGCCCCGGCGACCGGGTTCCGGCCGATGGCGAGATCGTCGAGGGCACGTCGGGCGTCGATGACAGCCCGGTGACTGGCGAAAGCATGCCCGTGACCAAGGGGCCGGGCGATGCAGTGTTTGCAGGCTCGATCAACACCGAGGCCGCCTTGCGCGTGCAGGTCACCAAGGCCGCCGAGGACAACACGATCGCGCGGATCATCAAGCTGGTGGAAGAGGCCGAAACCTCTCGCGCGCCGACCGAACGTTTTATCGACAAATTCAGCCGCATCTACATGCCCGCCATCGTCGGCGTTTCGCTGCTCGTCGTGCTGGTGCCGCCGCTGGCCTTTGATCAGGCCTGGGATACCTGGATCTATCGCGGTCTGGCCCTGCTGCTGATCGGCTGCCCTTGCGCGCTGGTCATCTCGGTTCCCGCCTCCATCGCCTCGTCGCTGTCGGCAGGGGCGCGGCGCGGGCTGTTGATGAAGGGGGGTGCCGTGATCGAGGCGACTGCGAAGGTGACGAAAGTGGCCTTCGACAAGACCGGCACGCTGACCCATGGCCGCCCCGTGGTCACCGACGTCATCGCCTTCGACGGTGTGACCGAGGCTGAACTGCTGGCGGTCGCTGCCGGGGTCGAGAACGGCTCAAGCCACCCGTTGGCCATAGCCATCCTGAACCGCGCCAAGGAAGCGGGCATCGCCGCCCTGCCGTCGCGCGAAGCGAAGGCGATCATCGGCAAGGGCGTAGAGGCCATTGTCGGCGATGCGAAAGCCTGGGTCGCCTCGCCCCGCCATGCCGCCGACGCGGGGGCGCTGGACGGGCTTGGCCTGCGGCGGACAACGCAGTTGGAAGAAGAGGGCAAGACGGCAGTGGTGATCTACCGCGAGCGTCGTGGCCTTGGGATCATCGCCATGCGCGACGAGCCGCGCACCGATGCGGTCAAAGCGGTGCAGCAGTTGAAGGCGCTTGGCGTCGGGTCGGTGATCCTGACCGGTGACAACGAACGCACGGCGGCGGCCATCGCGGGCGGCATGGGCATGGAGTTCCGCGCCGACATGATGCCCGAGGACAAGCTGAACTTCATCAAGACGATGGCCGAGGGCGGCGGCGTGATGATGATCGGTGACGGCATCAATGATGCGCCCGCTCTGAAACAGGCAAGCGTCGGCGTGGCGATGGGGTCGGGCACCGATGTGGCGCTGGAAACGGCCGATGCCGCGATCTTGCGCGACAAGGTGACGGACGTGCCCGGGCTGATCCGGCTGAGCCGCGCCACCATGGCCAACATCCGCCAGAACGTGACCATCGCCCTAGGGCTGAAGGCCGTGTTCCTGGTGACGACGGTGTTTGGTATGACCGGCCTCTGGATCGCCATTCTGGCCGATACCGGTGCGACGGTGCTGGTCACGCTGAACGCGCTGCGTCTGCTGCGGTTCAACCCGGACCGCGAGGCATAGGGCGATGATCTCGGGTTTCGGCTGGGCCGCACTGGCCGTTCTGTTTGGCTATCTGGCGTTGTTCTTTTGGGGTAGCGCCCTTGTGGCCCAAGCCGCAGGTCGGCCCGTTTGGTTGTTTGCGCGGGCCAAAGGGCGTGACCGGCTTGCCGCCACCGGCTTTCGCGCGGCCTTTGCACTCGCCTTCTTCGGGCCGCTTCTCTGGCTGGCCGTGCCAAAGCTGCACAAGGTCGATCCGCTCTGGACGGAAGGAAATGCCATAGTACTGGGCCTGATCGGCATCTTCATCGCGGGCCTCGGTGCGATGGTCGCCTTTGCCGCGCAGATGTCGATGGGCTCCTCGTGGCGCGTCGGTGTGGTGGGCGGTGAGACCGGCGATCTCGTCTCGGGCGGGCTTTACCGCTTCAGCCGCAACCCGACCTTTGTTGGTCAGGCGGCGCTGCTGGCAGGTGTAGCGCTGGCGGTTCCCGCTGTTCCGACGGTCCTGGCCCCGATCCTGTTTCTTTGGTCCGCCATCACGCAAGTCCGCTCGGAAGAGGCTGCCCTGCGCGCGTCAATTGGGCCGGATTACGACCGCTACACCGCATCGGTCCCGCGCTGGATCGGCATCAATCGCAAGGCTGCGCGATGACTCGCACTATGCTCATTTCCCTGATCGCCGCCACAGTGTTGGCGGACCAATTGACCAAGGCCGCGGCGCTGTCGCTGCTGTCGCTGGGGACTGCGGTCCCAGTCCTTCCGAGCTTCAACTTCTCCCTCGGGTTCAACGAGGGCGCGAGCTTTGGCATGATGGGCGGGATCATGGCGGGCAAGCCGCTTCTGATGGCGGCGCTGACGGGCGCGCTGACCCTTGCCTTCGCTGTCATGGCGTTTCGGGCGCAGCACGCGCTGGAACGGGCAGGTTTTGCGTTGGTCGTGGGCGGGGCGCTTGGCAACATCATCGACAGGGTGCGGCAGGGTGCCGTGACCGATTTCCTTGATTTTTACTGGCGCGATTGGCACTGGCCTACGTTCAACATCGCCGATATTGCGATCACTCTGGGCGCGGTACTGATCCTTGCTGCCTCTCTCCCCCTTCGTCGCCGCAAGGAGCCGCTTCTTGACCAAAACTGACCCGCAAACCCTGTCGCGCGACGACCTTGCCCTGACGGCCGCCTTCCTGATTGCGCTGGCGGCCACGCTTGGTGCGCTCTTCATCGGTGAGGTGCTGGGGCAGATGCCCTGCACGCTCTGCTGGTATCAGCGCATCGCCATGTTCCCCTTGGTGCCTATCCTTGGCCTGTCACTCTGGCGCGGCGATGGCATGGCGCGCGCCTACGCCTTGCCGCTGGTCCTGTCCGGGCTGGCGCTGGCGGCCTGGCATTCCGGCCTTTACGCAGGATTCTTGCCTGCGCCGATCGTGCCCTGCACCGAGAATGGCCCCTCCTGTACCGGCGAGGCGCAGATGATTCTTGGCCTGCCGATCCCCTATCTTTCCGTGGTCGCCTTCGCGGCGATCCTTACCTGTCTCCTCTTGCCGAAAGGACAACGCCCATGAACCGCCGCACTCTTCTGATCGGGGCCTCTGCACTCGGGCTTGCCGCCTTCGCAGGCGGCGCCATCGTCCTGAACCGTCGCCGCGCGGCCGAGGCAGAGGCGGTGGCCGCCGCCACGCCAACTGAGGATCAGGCGCTTTTGGTCCGGGAGTACTCCCCGAGCTTTGGCCCCGCCGACGCGCCGGTCACGCTGGTCGAGTTCTTCGATCCCTCCTGCGAGGCCTGCCGTGCCTACCACCCGGTGGTGCAGGAAATCCGGCGGCAGTTTCCGACGCAGGTCCGCGTCGTGCTCCGCTACACCGTCTTCCATGAAGGCTCGGACGAGGCTGTGCGCATCCTCGAGGCTGCGCGGATGCAGGACAAGTTCGAGCCGGTGCTGGACGCGCTTCTGGAACAACAGCCCGGCTGGGCCGTTCATGGCTCGCCCGAGATGGATGTCGCCTGGGAAATCGCTGGGTCCGCAGGTCTTGATCTGGAGAAGGCGGAGACGGACCAGTTCTTCCCAGGGATCACTGGTATCCTGAATCAGGATGCGGCCGACGTGGAAGCCCTGGGCATCCGGCAGACACCGACCTTCTTCCTGAACGGCAAACGGTTGGAGAACTTCAGCGCCGACAGCCTGATCGCCGATGTTCGGTTCGCGGTCGAGAATAGCTGACGGCGCTCAGGACCGGTTGGCGAAGGCCGAAAACAGGGCCAGTGTCCGTTCGCTGACATGGTGCTCGATGCCTTCGGCATCGCGTTCCGCTGTCTCGGGGTCAAGGCCGAGGCTGATGAGAAAGCGCAGGACAATCTCGTGCCGCCGCCGGCACTCTTTGGCCAGCGCGCGGCCCGCCTCTGTTAGAAAGACCGACCGATACTTCGCGCGGGTGATCAGCCCCTCGCGCGCGAGACGGTCGAGGGTCTTGCTCACGGTCGGCACCTTCACGCCAAGCCGTGCGGCGATGTCCACCGGGCGCGCCTCGCCCTGATCGTGGATCAGTTCGGCGATCAGTTCGACATAGTCCTCGGCCAGTTCGTTACGCCGTGCCTCGCGCACACCCTGAAACGCCCCGGCGCGCAGGTCCGCAGGCCGGTCATCCGAGGGGGCTTGGGGTGCAGGATCGAACTCTGTCATCCATTCAGTGTCGCACAGGGTGGATTGACAAGTAAAGGTGTGGGGCAGAATGTTAGCAGTGTCTAACTTTATGCGCCGCGTCTTGTTTGGCGTGGTCAAGCCCGGAGTGCCAAGAGTCATGACGACCAATGCCTGGCGGCAAGAAAGCGAAACGCCGTCGCTTTCCGAAGTTTTCCGCACCATCGCGGTTGGGAACGGTGGCACCAGCCGGTTCCGCCGGTTCCTCGCCTTCATTGGTCCCGGCTATCTGGTGGCAGTGGGCTATATGGATCCCGGCAACTGGGCGACCTCGCTCGCGGGTGGTGCGGCCTTCGGCTACACGCTCCTCTTCGTCGCCTTGCTGTCGAACATCATGGCGATCCTGCTGCAGTCGCTGTGCGCCCGGCTGGCGGTCGCCTCGGGCCGTGATCTGGCGCAAGCCTGCCGCGATGCGTTCCCGAAATGGATGTCGATCCCACTCTGGATTTTTGCCGAACTGGCGATCATCGCCACCGATCTGGCCGAGGTGATTGGCACCGCCATCGGCCTGAACCTCTTGTTCGGCATTCCGCTCGAGATCGGCATCTTCATCACCGCCGCCGACGTGTTCCTGATATTGTGGCTGCAGAACAAGGGGTTCCGCTGGATCGAGGCGCTGATCATCTCGCTGATGGCGCTGATCGCCGCCTGCTTTGTCGTGCTGATCGCGCAGGCCGATCCGGTCTGGGGCGAGGTCATCGCAGGCTTTGCCCCAAGCCGCGAGATCTTCAACAACCCGACGATGCTCTACCTCGCACTTGGCATCATCGGGGCGACAGTCATGCCGCATAACCTCTACCTGCATTCGGGCATCGTTCAGACCCGCGCCTTCGGGCTTGATCTTCCGTCCAAACGCGAGGCGCTGCGGCTGGCGACATGGGACAGCACCATCGCCCTGATGTTCGCGCTGACGATCAATGCCTCGATCCTGATCCTTGCCGCCGCAGCCTTCTACACCGTGGGGCAAAACGATGTGGCCGAGATCGATAAGGCGCATCTGTTGCTTGAGCCTTTGCTCGGCTCGTCGCTCGCGCCGGTCCTGTTCGGCGTGGCGCTTTTGTGCGCGGGGCTGAACTCCACTGTAACCGCCACCATGGCCGGGCAGATCGTGATGGAAGGTTTCATCAACCTGCGCATCGCGCCTTGGGCGCGGCGGCTGATCACCCGGGGCCTTGCCATCATCCCGGCGATCTTCGTGATCCTGCTCTACGGCAGCGGTGGTGTGGGGGAGCTTTTGATCCTGAGCCAGGTTGTGCTGTCGTTCCAGCTTCCCTTCGCCATCGTGCCTTTGGTGATGTTCACCGCCAGCCGCGCCAAGATGGGCGAACTGGTCGCCCCCCGCTGGTTGACCGGCCTCTGTTGGCTGATTGCGGCCCTGATCATCGTGCTGAACGTGAACCTGCTGTCGACCGTTCTTCTGGGCTGACACTTCACTCTTCGGTGAAGGTGTGATTTCCGGCTTGTAGCTCAAGCTACTTGAGGGGTTATTCACAAAGAATTACGGAGTGGGTGGCGGATGCGTTTGACAAGACTGCAGAAAATACTCTGGGCGGCGGCTGGGGCTGCCATGCTTGCCTATGGGGTGCTGATGGTTTTGCCAAGCCGTGTGCCGGTGGAGACGGAGGCCGCCTTTCGACCGTCCTTTGCACTCCCGGATGCAGCGGGGCTGCAGCGAACGTCCCAGGACTTTGCGGGCAAACATCTGCTTGTCTTCTTCGGTTTCACGAACTGCCCGGATGTCTGCCCGACGACCCTCGCAGAGGTCGCGCAGGTCATGGACGAACTTGGGGACGATGCCGACCTCGTGCAGCCCCTGTTCATCTCCATCGACCCCGAGCGGGATCGCAGGCTGGGGCTGGCCGAGTTCACGGCGGCGTTCCACCCGTCGATCATCGGGCTTGCCGGAGACGAGGCGCAGACCCGCGCGGCGGCGGACAGTTTCCGCATCTACTTTGCGCGCGAAGACGACGCTGCGGCCCCTGACGGCTACACCATGTCGCACAGCCCGGCGCTCTACCTCATCGGAACCGAGGGTGACTGGCTGCGTCAGTTCACCTATGGCACGCCCGCCGCAGACATCCTTGCCGACCTTCAATCGAGATTGTGAATCCCATGAAAGCCCTGATCCTGTTCGCTGTCCTCGCCCTCCCTGCAGCGCCCGTGCTGGCCTGCGAGACATTCACCCTTGGCGACCTGACCATCGAGCATGCCTGGTCCCGCGCCACCATCGGTGCCGACCGGCCGGGGGTGTTCTATGTCGAGATCACCAACAACGGCAGCGCGGATGATGCGCTTGTCGGCATCACAACCTCTGCGGCCGGAATGCCGATGCTGCATGAAACCGTAGTGACTGATGGCATCGCCTCCATGCCGCACGCAATGTCGATCCCCGTTCCGGCAGGTCAGGACGTGCAACTGGCCCCCGGCGGCTATCACGGGATGCTGATGGGCCTGACCACGGCGCTGAAGGACGGCGACAGTTTTCCCTTGACGCTGACCTTCCAGAACGCGGGCGACATTACCGTTCCCGTCGAGGTATTGTCGATGCGCGCGGAGGGGCCGGATTGCGCACACGCCGGGCAGTGATCCTTGGCCTTGGCGGGGTCGTCGGGTCCGTGGCCTTCATGCTGGGTCTTGGCGCATTGCGGACGCGGGACGTTGCGCCGACCGATCCGCTGTTGCCCTTGCCCGTGACGGCGATGGACTGGACTCTGACCAACCATCGCGGCGCGACCGTCACGCCCGCAGACTGGATCGGGCGGCCAGTGATGGCGTTTTTCGGCTTCACTTTCTGTCCCGACGTCTGCCCGACCACCCTGATCGACATCTCGGACTGGCTAGAGGCGCTTGGCCCTGACGCAGACCGGCTGAATGTGGTGCTGATCTCGGTCGATCCCGAACGCGACACGCCCGCCGTTCTTGCAGACTACCTCTCCAACTTCGATCCGCGCATAGTCGGTCTGACCGGATCACTGTCCGAAGTTCAGAAAGCCGCCGCGGGTTTTCGGGCCATGTTCGAAAAGCTGCCGCGGGACGGCGACTACACGATGAACCACACGGCGGGGGTGTTTCTGCATCATGCTGACGGCCGCTTTGCCTCGATCATCGATTTCCACGAAGACCGCCGTTTCGCGATAGCGAAAATCCGCCGTATCCTGACCTGACCTGCAAGGAGCTCCCGAATGCCGATTCTGAATCGCCGAACATTGCTTATGTCCACTGCGACGCTTGCGCTCACCGCGTCCTTGCCGTTGCGAGCCGAAACGTTGCCGCCGATCCACGTTGCCAAAGGCACCGGTTGCGAATGCTGCACGGCATGGGTGGACCACTTGCGCGCCGAAGGGTTCTCGGTGACAGAGGAAGAACTCTACGGGATGCTGCTGATCAACTACAAACTCGACAACGGCATTCCGCAACGCATGATCTCGTGCCACACCGGCAAGATCGAGGGTTACATGATCGAGGGTCATGTCCCAGCCGCCGATATCCGCCGACTGCTGCAAGACCGCCCCGATGCCATCGGCCTGGCTGTTCCGGGAATGCCCTATGGCTCGCCTGGCATGGGGGACGAAACCGCGCGCGAGGCTTATGACGTTTTCCTCATCGCGCGCGACGGGACCACTAGCGTGTTCACGTCCTACCCGGCGGCTTGAGTTTCGAACAGTTGCGCTCCTTTGCGTGGTTGATGCACGTTGTTTCCTTCAGAAGTCCGTCTCCACGTAGACCCCCGAGCAGTCGTAAGCGACTGCCGCAGCAGTTGCGCCGTTGTTCATGAACAGCCGCGGCGACAGGAACTGGGTGTTGGCAGGCAGGTCGGTCGTGATCTCCTGCTCGAACACTGCGCCGGAAACCTCGTCGACCACCCGCACCCAGGCCGAGCTGCCATTGGGCGGTGCTGCGATGAACAGGGACAAAACGCCGCCGGTGGCGATGGCGAAACTCGCCCCCATGTCCGTCAACGTCGGCGCGCCGGTGCCGTCGTTTGCCACCAGTTGCCAGCGGGTGTGGGTGCCGCGCTGGAAGCCGATGCCGATGCAGTTGATGGCGGTGGCCAGCGTCAGCGTTGTGACCAGCGCAGCCGTCGATCCGTAAAGCCCGAAGAACCCCATGCCAGTCGCCTGTAGGGTTGTCAGCGAAATCCGCGTGACGAAGGTCCAGCCACCAAGCCCCGTCGCATTGCCGCGCCAGCAGGCCCAACCGGCAGAACGCTGCTCGGCCGCCGAATCCACCACCGCCGCCGAGGTCAGCCGCCAGCGGCGCATGCTGGCGGCAAGGTTCGTTGCGGCCAGCGTGGGGGTGGACACGGTGCCGACCGAGGTAATGGGCAAGCCTTCGCTGGTGATCGTGGTGGTGACCGAGGGCGACCAGTTGGCGATCCGGTTGACCCCGAAATTTGGCTGGAGCGGGAAGTCCCGACCAGACGGGCGCATCACGTCGATCCACGGGGCCCCCGCCCGGTTGCGGGCATAGACGGCAGCCTTGCCAGTGGGCGGCGCGCTGGGGGCCGCGCTGAGCCCGGGCAGTATTGTCGGCTGCGGCAGTTCTACCTGGCCGCTGGTGCGGTCGATCCTGATTGCATCGAAGAAGGCCGAGCCGTCCGGACCCTTCCGGTACGCAGAAGGTCGGCTGTAAGAAGGTCTCGCTCGGCATCGACGTCCGGGGCGATGCGGTGCGTCAGGCCCCACTTGATACCCGCGTCGAAACTTGCGGTACCGACATAGACCTGCAGCCCACCTGCGACCTAGGTCGGCACTCGCCAGAAGCGGGCGTGATGGCGCTGGCGAAGACCTTCGGCCGGAACAGATCGTTCAAATCCAAAATCCTGTGGCCAGCCATTCCAAAAGATCGGTGTGATCGGAGCCGTGTCATAGGACCGGTCCAGCCATGCCGCTACCGCAGCCCGAGAAATCGTCCGAAGCGTGGGCCGGTCCGCCACTTGCCACCCAGCTGCGGTCACGATGTCCAGAAGGGCCGCGTCATCTGACGCGAAGAGAATGATGCTGACAGGTTCCTGGGGGGTGCCGATGATGCTTTCGGTGCGGGCCGGAAGCACGCCGTCCTGCAGGGCCTGTTCGACGGATGAGTTAAGCTGGACCTCCGCCCTGGGCGCCACCAGCCGCAGGGTCTCGGGGTAGTCCACCACGACCAGCCATACGGCTGCTGCAGAGACCGCCACTATACATGCGCTAATCCAACGCAACCGAGTTCTTTTGGGGGACGTTTCGATTTTATGGCGGCTGGCGCGACCCCAATGTTCGGCGGCGAACATGCCTGTAATCGCCCAGAGCACACCGACGACATAACCGTTCAGGACGTCGCTCAGGAAGTGTTCGTCGAGATATAGGCGGCTCAGTCCCACCAGGAACACGAGACTGGCGCAAACCAGCACCCAGAGAATGTCGCGCCCGATACGTTCGCGGACAAGAACGTAAGTCACGAAGATGCAGAATGCCGCAATGGCCGCACTGTGTCCGCTGGGGAAAGAATAGCTGCTCTCCGAATAGACCGCGAAGTTCGATCTGGCGCGGGCAAACACCAGCTTGAGCACCGTGACGGTGATCTGGTTTCCCGCGAGCACAAGCCAGAGGGCGGGAATATACGCCCGTCGATCCCAGACCCACATCATCGCGGTCGCGGCGAGCGCCATGACCACGATAGCGCGCCATTGGCCCACTCCAGTCACGATGCTGAAGAACCGGATCAACGTGTCATCACGGAACCCGTAGAGCATATTGGCCAGACGGGTATCCGCCTCGACGATCGGTCCGCGGCCGACGAGCTCCAATGCCAGTTCGGCATAGAGGCCAAGAAAATAAAGGAATGTGAGCGCGAGCAACGTCGCTGGCAGCCCCCAGAAAGTTTGGAGCGACACTCGGGCGGCTGGAGTGCCCCCACTGAAGTGGTCCACCAAGTGGGATAGTCTTATCCCGATTTCAGGAGGACCAAGAGATGGCTGGAAAGCGAGACAAACCGGAAGAGATCGTGCTGAAGCTGCGGCAGGTTGAAGTTCTGCAAGGACAGGGCAACTCGATCGCTGATGCTGTTCGGCAGATCGGCGTAACGCAGCAGACCTATTATCGATGGCGCAAAGAATATGGTGGCATGAGCCGTGATCAGTTGAAGCGGCTGAAGGAGTTGGAGATCGAGAATACACGGCTCAGGCGTGCCGTGTCGGACTTGACGCTGGACAAGATGATCCTGACCGAGGCCGCCCGGGGAAACTTCTGAGCCCTTCCCGCCGTCGTCAGTGCATAGATCATGTGCGGCAGGCCCTTGGCGTGTCTGAGCGCCGGGCTTGCCGCACCCTCGGGCAGCATCGTTCCACGCAGCGCAAGGTTCCCTGTGGCCTGCCGGACGAAGAGCAACTGACCGATGACATCATTGAGCTGGCGCGAGAGTTCGGGCGCTATGGATATCGCATGATCACCGGGATGCTGAACAACAGCGGCTGGCATGTGAACCATAAGAGGGTCGAACGGATCTGGCGGCAGGAGGGGCTGAAAGTCCCGCAAAAACAACCCAAGAAGGGACGGCTCTGGCTGAATGATGGGTCGTGCGTCCGGCTCCGGCCAGAACGCCCAAACCACGTTTGGTCCTATGACTTCGTCCAGGATCGAACCCACGACGGGCGGACCTTCCGCACCCTCAATATCATCGATGAGTTCACGAAGGAGGCCCTTGTCATCCGCGTCAAACGCAAGCTCAATTCAACCGACGTGCTCGACGCTCTGACTGACTTGTTCATCTTGCGCGGCCCACCCGCGTTTATAAGGTCCGACAATGGCGCGGAATTTATCGCCAAGAAGGTGCGCACCTGGATTGGCGCGGTAGGCGCCAAGACGGCCTTCATCGCACCAGGATCTCCATGGGAGAACGGCTATTGCGAAAGCTTCAATGCCCGCTTCCGGGACGAGCTTTTGAACGGCGAGGTCTTCTATACGCTGCGAGAGGCCCAGATCCTGATCGAGAGATGGCGGCGCCACTACAACACAGTCAGACCGCACAGCGCTCTGGGATACCGGCCACCAGCACCCGAAAGCATCGTCCCAATAGACCAGAGGCCGACCATGCACTAACATTCACACCGGACCACTCGATGGGGGCAGACCAAGTCCTATTGGATGTGATCACCCAGGCAAAAAATGAACTTTTCTTGGTAAGTTTTGTTGCAGGAGATTGGCAGCGGATCATTGAGGAACTCAAAAAAGCTCACCAACGCGGCATAACTATTCAGGTCTTGTTAGAGGCTTCCAAAGCAGATGGCGGCACATTGGACCATGACCAATCCAGAGAACTTCTCAGGGCCGTTCCAAATGCGAAAATTTATCGCTGGTTGGAAAAAAGCACTGAGCACCATGGCGGGAAGGTCCATGCGAAGATCGCATTAGCTGATGATAAAATGGCATTTATCAGTAGCGCGAACTTCACAGGTCATGCAATGGAAAAAAACTTAGAGGCTGGCCTGCTAGTTTCGGGTGGACACGTGCCGATTGACCTTAAGAAGCACTTAAAGGGACTTATTGAACTGAATGTAATTTCTGCGGTTGGCTCGTAGAAGCGTAAAAAACCGCAAGCGGATGATGTCACAGCCTTTCCCTTGGAGAAGCCGCGTGTGGAAGAGGCCCTGAGTGGCAACTCACCACCACCATCCCCGTCAAATGCCAGACTGCCGCCATCATGATCCCCATATTGAAGGCAAACTCGTTGGCGCAGCTCTGCTTGAAGAACTCCCCCTCGAGGAACATGCAGGACCCTTTGCAGAGCTGAACGACGGGGCATGACATGCATTCATCTCGGAAGGCAAAATGCGTTGCGGTGTCGAGCGCGATGGCGTCGAAGTCGGCGACGTGGCCGATCTTGTGCGCCCCCTTGGCCCCGGTATTCTGGCAGGTCATGACGTTCCCGCGCAGATCAACAGCGATGGCGTCCGGGCTGTCCATTCCGCATTTCTGGCCCAGGGCCTCGATCGGCCGCCGACGCTGGATCGAGGAATAGAACTCGTTGATGCGCTCCCCAAGGCCGAAGGCATTCGGGTCCTCCGCCAGCGCCTCGAAGATGGACCGCGTCAGGCTATTCAGTTCCGCGGGTTCGAACCGCCCTGTCCCGATTGCGGTCGCTGCGTCATAGACATTCACCACGCCCTCGAGCCCGACGAAGATGTCCGGCCCGACCTTTTCGGCGAACCAGGCCTTGAGCGCCCGAAGGTCGTGATGCTGGCGCGTCAGAACCGCGTTAAAACCGGTCTTTTCGGGGCGATCGGCCAGCAGGGTTTGGATCCAGTGGCTCTTGGCAGGATCGTCGAACGGATCCGGCCCGCGCAGATGCTGACCGGGCCCGTCATGTGAGATCGTGATTTCAATGTCGTGTTCGGCGATGAAATCCAACTTTTCGCAGGAGAGGAGCGAACCGTTCGTGACGATCGAGAAGCGCGCTGCCGGGAAGCGCTCTGCCAGCGCCGGGATCAGGCGCTTGATCTTGGCCCAGTAAAGGAAGGGTTCACCGCCCCAGAGCTCGATCTTTTCCGGGGCGTCGGTGATCCAACTGTCGAGCTGGGTCAGGAAGTGCTCGACATCGGCCAGCTTCGAGACCGTGGCATCGGCGATCTGGAAGGCCTGACTGCAGTAGCTGCAGGAATAGTTGCAGGAGAGCCCAAGCTGGATTTTCAAAACGCGGGGTGCGCGAGATTTTCCGAGGGGCTTGTCTTTGGCCACGCGCGGCACTGGCGCGAAGATTCCCGGTTCTACCGGCAGCGGCAGCCCCTCGCATTCGGAGGTGTGCGGGTTGTAGCGCACGTGATGGCGGCAGCCGTCACGCGCTTCCAGCGTCAGATCGAACCACATCAGTCGAACAGCCTTTCTTCGATTGCGGTGGGCAGGGTGACGCGGAAGTTCGCGACGACCTGCACATGGGGCGTGCTCCCCTCGTAGGGGTGCTGGTTGTGAGGAATATGAGAGGGGAAGAAGACCGAGAGTCCCGGCCGCGGGTTGACTGAATAGCCGTGACGGCTCTCATGGGGCAGTCGCCCCTCATCGAAGTACCGCGACGGATCCTCGATCACGAAGCGCGGGGTGCCAACACTGTTCACCGGCTGGCCCGCCCCACTGCCGGTCAGGAAGTGGACGCAGGTCAGCTCGCCCTCGCGGCTGTCCTTGTGGGTTGAGATGAAGCCACCAGGCTCAATGACGAGGGCACGGTTTTCGCAATGATCGGAGTCGAGATATCGAGCCCAGGGGCCGAGGACGGCACGCGCGCAGGCAAAGAGATGGGCCTTCAGCGCCTGACCAGCTTCGCTCCGCTCGAGAATGCCACGCACCCGGCGTTTGGCAGCGCTGAGCGGACTAGCGCCGCCATCTCCGCCAACCGCTGCCATGGCCTCATCCGCGAGCTGGCGATTGACCTCCCAGTCCACCGGAGCCTCAAAAAAACTTACATGGGTGGGCCAGAGCGCAAGGTTTGTCTGCTGCACTTCCATCGTCAGCACCGGCAGGCGCAGTTGCAATTGAAGTAAGCACGGTTTGCCGTAACGGAAACTGCCCCTGTGGTTCCACCTCCCGAGAGGCTGGCGACATAACAATTGGCTGTGCAATTGCAGTTGCCGCCTCCGCTGCCGCTGACGGCTGTAAAAGGCGATCCCGTTGAGGGAGTGCCGTTAGCGACAGTGACGGCGGTGATGTCACCGGTGCCAATCGCTGGCTTGTTGGCGATACGAGACCAATCCACAAAGCCGCTGTCGTCGATCACGATCGTTGTTCCGACCTTATAGGCCATGGCTGCCTCCTTGCGCCTGATGGGCCAGGATCTCGGAGAGACCGGCCTTGCAGTGGGAATTGGGGAGATCGAGGGAGCACAGGACCGGAATACACATCCGTTCCTCGCCATCGAAATAGGTGCTGTCATGCGGCACATGCCCCTCGAAGACGAGCATGGAGCCCGTCCGAGGCTCGACCGCATACCAGCCGCCGACATAGGCCTCCGGGTTGTTGCAGGGCCACAGCCGCTTGCCGACATTGGCCGGATCGTAAAACCGCACCGCCCCGCGATGGAGCGAAGTCTCGGGGCAATCGGCGTTCAACACCACCCGCGGGTAATAGGTGCAGACGATGTCGGTCTGGATATGGGTATGCGCGTTGATCCCGACGTTTTCCCGCGCGGCACGGCGCTGCCAGAAGGTGTCTGACATCATGGCGATCTCGCCGGTGTGGTCGTAGCCATAGGCCAGTTGCAGGTATTCCCGCACGGCTGCCGCCACCATCTGCGCCAGCACCGCAATGGCCGGGTCCCGCCGGTCAATCAGGAAGTTGTGCCGCAGATGCCCAAGATGGTTGGTCTGATCGCCGACATTGCGGCCGTCGCCCGCCTCCCGGATGCGATTATCTTCGGCATCCTCGGCCGCCAGCGCGTGGAGGCGGTCATTGAAGCCATCGGGCATCTGCCAATGTTTGTGCAGGACAAAGCTTGGATAGATCAGCTGGAATTCACTCGTGGTCTGAATTTCCATCAGGTGACCTCCAGCACGATTTTGCCGATCGCGGTGTAATGCTCGGTGTTGAGCTTCACGGCGATGCGGTCGCCCACGGAAAGCCCCAGCGCCTCGATGGCAAAGCAGCCCGTGCCATCAGCGGCAGTGATCAGACGGCGTTTCGGCAGATAGCCCGCGTCGCTTTCCAGTTTCAGCGCGATGGCATGGGCAAAGGCTGAACCATCCGCGTTCCACCTGAGCGCGATAGGCACATCCACTCGCTCACCGGCTGGCACGGTGGCAGCCTCTAGGCCCTGGGCGTGGAAGTAGAACTGCTTGTACCAGAGCCCGTCCTTTGGGATGGTCGCATCGTCGACCGTGCCTGCTTGCACTGTGCCGTTCAGCAAGATCGGCGGGATCTGACACAGGACCTCGATCCGGGCCTGATCGAAGGGCACCACCACAGGCAGAAAGACCACCAGCGCGTTCGAGATGCCTTCGAGTGCCCGGTACCGGAACGAGGTGTCAATTTTTTCGCGGGCGGATCGGGCAAAGCGGTTCCGCCAGGAGAGCGGCCTTCCGTCAGCGCCGACAGCCATGTCGATCAGCGCGTGATCGACGATTTCATCATGACCCCGCATGCCGGTTGCAAAGAGACCAGATCGGCCCTTGTAGATAGCCCCCATCGGCGCGTCAGGGAGGTCCGGGACAAAACATTCGTTGTGGGCCAGATCCACAAAGCCCGCTTGATTGCCAAAGGCAGGCCGCGCCTCGAGATGCGGCAGAAGATCGGCCCAGAGCATGACCCCGCCCATGCCAGTTGCCGTACCAGGGTTTGCGAACTCGAAGACAGCAATCGAGACATAGTCTGGTTTGACATCGACCGCGTAATGGCGCGGCACTCCACAATTGGTGATGGCATAAAGTCCGGTCGCGATCATGGGACGCCCCCTTTCAGCTGATCGACCTCTTGGGCAAGGTCCTTGATGGCCTCGATGAGGAGGCCCACGAGATTGCCGTAAGCGAGGCGCAGCATGCCTTCGGCCTCAACCACGGCTTCTGGCGCGACGGCCTGCACTTGCTGCGCGATGAGGCCCATCTGCCGCGCATCACTGCCCGCCATGGTGAAGGTGACGCCGGTCAGCGCTTGCACTTTGGTCAGCGCATCCGCGATGGGCGCGATGTCGGATTTCAGCCGCGCGTCCGAGGATGAGACGAAGTTCGGCGCGGTCACCGTGCCGGTGAAGGTCGCCCCTGACAGAAGCGCGAAGGCGCTTGCATGCGCTCCATCAAGCAGATCGGCATCAAGGCCGGACCCCGCGCCATCCTGCGCAGTCACCTTGGCGAAGATCTGGGCGTCGGTGAGCGCGGCCGACGTGACATCGACGATGCTTTCGACTCCGCCCGTAGCCTTCTTGAGGTAGAGCTTGCCGTCGGTGACATTGACGGCGAGTTCCCCGGCAGCCAGCTGCGCCGTGGTGGGCACGCGGCCTGCTACTGTCGTGCGCTTGACGAGAAGCGTGTTCGGCATGGTCAGAACGTGCCCCCGTCGAGCGCGATCCCGTCGATCGACCCGCCGGTGATCGCGACGCTGTTCGCGGCTTGCGTAGCGAGTGAGCCAAGCCCAAGGTTGGTGCGCGCCGTGGCCTTGTTCGGCAGATCCGAGAGGTTCGAAGCGGCGGAGAGCTTGCCCGCCAGCGCGTTTGTGACCGTGGTGGCGAAGTTCGGATCGTCCCCGAGGGCCGCCGCCAACTCATTCAGCGTGTCCATCGCGCCGGGTGCGGCATCGATCAACGCGCCAATGGCGGCGGCCACGAAGGCGGTCGTCGCGATCTGGGTCGTGTTGGTGCCTGCAAGGGCCGTGGGCGCCGTCGGTGTTCCGGTCAGGGCGGGCGAGGCCAGTGCCGCCTTGGCATCGATCGCGGTCTGCAGGCCGGTGACCTGCGAGATCGCATGGCTGTGGGTCGAGGGCGGAAAGCTGGTGGGCTTGCCGGTAATCCCTGCCCAGGGTGCTGCATCCGCCACCTCTGCCGCATCGACCTTGCCGTCCGCATCTGTGTCATAGGTTGCGGCCAACATGTCACCGGGGCCGAAGTCGACAATGGCCTGCTGAACGAAGGCGGTCGTCGCCACCTGCGTGGTGTTCGTCCCCGACAGCGCGGTCGGCGCGGTTGGCGTGCCGTTAAGCGCAGGCGAGGCCAGCGGTGCCTTTACATCAAGCGCGGCCTGCAGCCCGTCCACGTTTGCAATGACATGGGCATGGCTGTCATCGGCCACAGCGGCGGTGATCGTGACATTCGCGGAGCCGTCAAAGCTGACGGATCCGGAGAGATCGCCCGCTAGCGCGATGGTTCGGGCAGTTGCAAGCTTGCTTGCCGAGACCGCGTTCGCCGTCGCGCCGAGCTTGGCATCAAGCGCGCCTTGCAGGCCGGTGACGTCAGCAATGGCGTGGCTGTGGCTGAGTGCCGCTTTCGCGGCAAGGCCGGCATCCAGTTGCGACTTGCGTACGAGATCGGTCGCGGCACTGGCGTCCTGGGCGGATTTGGGGACGAGAGAGAAGGTCTTGGACCCGCCCACGGTCTGCGTTCCCACCAGTGCGAGAAAGCCGCCGCTGCCAGCCACCGGAACAATTGAAGTCGCATTACCCGCCCCGTCATCGCCCTTGCCGACATAGAGCGTGTCATCGACCTCATTATGGGCAATCTCGCCAGATTTGAGCGCAGCAGGCGCGCCTGCCACGCCCGAGACGCGGCGTTTGAGTTGGATCGTATTGGCCATCAGAAGAAACCTCCGTTGATGGGAGCGTCGGTCGGAAGAATGGTGATGCCGGGCGCGCCCTGATCACCCTTGTCGCCTTGCGGGCCGGTTGATCCCTGCGGTCCCGGCTGGCCGAGAATTCGGATCCCGATAGGCCCTGTGGCAAGGCGCAGCGCGATCGGTGCTTCCGAGGTCACAGAGATGCGGATCGGCCCCGTGAACGATCGCAGGTCCAGCGCTGTCGCCATGGCTCAGAGCCCCCCGGAAACAGCGAACCTTGTCACCGGCAGGGCCACCGGAATTTCCAGCACGAAGCCGAGGTGCCGGTCTGGTTCGAGATCGGTGCGGACCAAATCGAGGACGACGCCACCGGGCGCGAGGCTGGCGGTCACCGCCGGCGCCAGAACAATTTCCAGCGTGCGCACGTCCACGCGCAGCACGCTGCCCGCCGCAGTGGAGAGTTCTGCCACCACGGTCGCGGCGGTGATCGCGCTGCGCACTTGGCCCACAAAGCTGGCCTCCTCGGGGAAGAGATCAGCCTCGGCCTGCAACTGCAGCCGATATTCGTAGCCGATCAGGATGACCGGACCTTCTTGGACTTGGACACTGCTCATGGTTGCCACCCGCAAAGCTGCGCGCCGGTCTCATTGTGGGCCAGTATCTGCCGTGCCGTGCCCTCGCTTAACTGGTCAGCCCGCGACGGCCGGATCGGCTCTGCCCAGTCGCAGCCGGAGATCACGCCGGGATCAGTCGCGCATCCAGCGGTCAAGACGGCGATTACGCTCAGCCGCAGGCAAAGCTTCAATCTCATGGTGAACCTCTCGGGATATGCGCAGCCCGCGGATGCGGGCCTCGGCTGCACGAATGGCAAACTCTGCCTCGGCTGCATGGCGCCCCTTGCGTTTGGCAATGCGCAGGGCAGAGCCCAGGATCAGAATGAGGGCGGCCCACAGCGCAACGCGCTGGCCAAAGGCCGAGGCGAGCCGTCTGACGATGGCGATCATGGCGTCCGCCCCGTCCGGTGGTCCTCGATCCGGGCTGCGCGGGCTTTCCAGGCCAGCACGATGACCGCAAGGAAGATTGCTGCCCCAAGGAGTGGCATGACGACCGGGGCATGGCTTCCCAATCCCAAAAGATCCAAGAGGCGCGTTGCCAGATCACGTCCTTCCTCGGCCTGTCCAACGAGCGGTGCGACATCGCTGATAGCGATGCCAGCATAACCTGCGGCCCCAAGCGCTATCTGGGCGTTTGACGCCGCCAAGATACGCGAGCCCTCAGGACTGCCCGTCGCGCGGTCGATCGCCACCGACCTCGGGCGCGCCGTGGTCAGGGCGTCGGTCAGCGCCACATCGATGATCGGCACGAGGGCAAGGTCGTTGTCATGCCGGAAGGCCAGAATGGCAGCGCGGGTGCGCGGCCCGATCTTTCCATCGATTTGACCCACCTCGTGATAGCCGAGGTCCTTCAGACGTCTTTGCACCGCCTCGACGGACAGCATCACGCTCGGCGCGACATTGCCTGCACGGCGCACCCCGAGAAGCTTTGCGACCGGATAGCGCTTCACATTGACGGCGTCGTCTTGGTTGCCGCCGAGGCCCCAGACCCATTGACCCTCAATTCGGTCGATGAAGAACACATGGCCCTGCCAGCTCGAAGTCCCGCGCGGGATGATCCCGATATCGCCAGGCTGCGCCTCCGCGATCTCCACCGGCACGCCCCAATCGAGATAGGAGCGTGCAGTCAATTGCCGGGTCGAGCGGATCCCCGCCCGCTCGAGGCAATGCCCGACAAAGGCCGCGCACCAGGCCACGCTATCATGCTCGACCCAGTCATGCCCCACCGAGGCATACATCTCCATGATGACCGGATTGTTCTCGGGGCCCGGGCCCTCGGTCGTGCCGATATACCCTCGGGCAATCTCACAGGGCGTCATGCTGCTCTCCCCTGCAAAAGCAAAACGCCGCCCCAAAAGGGACGGCGCCAGGTGGTGGTGGTGAAGAAGTCCGCGTCGATCAGCGGCTTATTTCCTGCGGCAAAGCCAGGCCGTCAGAACGGCCTCGGCGCCCCGCGGTCCGAGATAGGCCAGTGTTGCCACAAATCCTGTGCTCACGGGTTGGGTGAGGCCCATGTAACTCGCCGCAGCATCACCAATGAGCGCCATGCCGACGGCGACGGGGATTTCCCACAAAAGCTCCTTGCCGAAGAAGCGCCGCCGCCCGAGCTTCACCTCGCCTGAATGATACATCAGCCGCCCCGTGAAGGCCCCGATCAGCGTGGTGACAGCCCCTCCGAAGATGCTGTGCAAGGTTTCCAGAAAGCCCGGCTCGGTCATGGGCACCTCCTCGTGAGTGCGCGCAGCCTCTTGCGACTGCGTGACTTTGGTCTATATATCGACCTGTTTTCAGACCTGATCAGGTGAATGCCATGCAGCGCATCGAAGCCCAGGCCGCCGTCAGCGTGTCGGACTTAAAAAAGAACCCTTCCCAGGTGATCGCGCAGGCAGGCGGCGAGGCCGTTGCGGTGCTCAACCACAACCGCGTCATGGCCTATATGGTCCCCGCCGCGCGCTACGAGGCGATCATGGACCATCTCGACGATCTGGATCTGGCCGAGATCATCCGGCGTCGCGCGGATGAAGACCCGGTTCGGGTCGGACTCGATGAGCTATGAGCTGCAGTTCCTGCCTTCTGCCCTGAAGGAATGGCACAAGCTTGGGGCCACGCTTCAGATCCAGTTCAAAAAGAAGCTGCGCGAGCGGCTGGCGCGCCCCCATGTTCCCGCCGACGCCCTGCACGGCATGCCTGCCCACTACAAGATCAAGCTGCGAAGCGCCGGCTATCGTGTCAACGGCGGAGTAAAAATGGGCCAGGGGGCGGCGCAAAATTGGGCCACTTTTGGTTTGCGCGGGACGCGTGTGATGGGCGGCGGCCAGTCAGCCGCGCTCACCGTGGAGCTGGCGGGTGACTGGCCGCCCTGGACCGCCAGGTCCAAGTTTGGGCTTTGGATCAGGTGTGGTCGCCGGTCTTGCGCGCGCGGCTTTGCGCGAGGCGATAGCTTTCGCCGTTCATCGCGACGATGTTGACGTGGTGGGTCAGCCGGTTCGAAGAGCGCGCCGGTCAGGCCGGTTCGGCCTGGACGGTCAGAAAGACAAATTCGGGGCTTAGAACCTCGGTGAAGCCATGGTTCAGCTCAGCATCCACCGTCAGGCTGTCACCGGCGCGCATGGTCATGGTCTGCTGGCCGTAGCGATAGACCGCCTCGCCCGCGATGACCTGCACGAACACGACGCCATGGCCGACATAGCTGGGCGGCGGCCCGGCGCTGCGCAAAAGCGTCACCAGACGGGCCTGAAACCGCAGATCCTTGCGGGCGTGGATCGCAAGGTTGATGTAGTCGTGGCGGTGATCCTCGGTGATCCGCGTCGATTTCAGCCCTTCGCCATGGCGCACAAATGTGAAATCGGTGTGATCGGTCGAGGCTTGCCGGAACAGCGAGACGATGGGCACCTCCAGCGCCTCGCCCAGGGCAGCCAGTGTCCCGATCGAAGGCGAGACAAGACCGTTCTCGATCCGGCTGATCATCGCTGCAGAGACACCGGAGAGATCGGCCAGCGAGCGCGCGGAATGCCCTCGCTGAAGCCGAAGTTCCTTGAGGGCCGTGCCTATGGCCTTGTCGATGCGCTTGCCGGGGGGCGTGGGATCGGTCACCGTCGCGGTCACTCCGTCTTGTAGTAGCCAACCACGTCGCCCTCGGTCGTGACCCCGAGACCGTTCAGCAACCTGTTGACATAATTGAAATATCCAACAATCTGGTTGATCTCGAGTATTTCGCCGTCAGTCCAGCCCGCGCTGCGCAACGCCTCTACATCTTCGCGCGTGATCTGGCCCGGCGTCACGGTCAGGCGTTCGGCATAGACCATCGCGGCCAGTTGCGCGCCGTCAAAGGCATCTTGCGGGCGGCGGGCCAGTATGGCGGCCTCGATCACATCGGCACGGGCGTCGTCGCCGATCAGGTGGCGCGCGTTCGACCAGTGGTTCGCGTAGGAATAGGGGCAGTCGTTCAGCGTGGACACGTAGGAACTGATGACCTCCTGAAACCACATCGGCACGGTGTTGGACGGGTCGTGCAGGCAGGCGCGATAGAGCACGACATGGCCGTTCATCGTGCTGGGCCGCAGCGAATGCACCCGCATGACGTTGTCGACCGTACCATGCGGCGTGCGCGCGAAATCGAGCGCAGCCTTCAGCGTCTCGTCGGCCTCTTCATCCGACAGCATCTTGATCCATGCAGACATGATCGCTCCCTCCCGCATGCCGTTGTCCAAGCCATGTGCGACGCTTGCGCCCTGCCGCGCCGCACAGATTTTCATTGACGATGAATTGCACCTTGCGCAACCTTATTCAACAGTGCGCAACGCGATCGGGGGCGACGTCATGTCATTCAGGATAGGTCCGTCACGGCCACCCGAAGGCTTCGGTCAGTGCGCATGACACAGGCCGCGCCGATCGGCTTGGAGCTGAATGTCGGCGGCCAGATGGCCGGGAGCATGAGCGTCGAAGTCGAATTCCTGACAACAGCCTCGGACGGGATCGTCACGGCGCTGCCGACAGGCACTGTCAACGTCACCATCTCGGACATGTCCTGCCCTATGCGGCAGCCCGACCCGAAAGCATAACGCCAGCCATGCAACGCTATTCCCTTCTGTCCCTGCTGCGTCACGGTCTGAACCGGCACACGACCTGGGCACCCGCATGGCGTAGCCTGCCCCTGCGCGAGCGCTATGAGGTCATCGTGATCGGCGCGGGCGGGCATGGTCTGGCCACGGCCTATTACCTCGCCAAGGAGCATGGCATCACCGATATCGCGGTGCTGGAAAGCGGCTGGCTTGGCGGCGGCAATATCGCGCGAAACACGGTGACGATCCGCTCGAACTACATGCGCGACGCCTCGATCCCGTTCTACGTCAAATCGGTCACACTCTACGAGCAGATGACCCGCGAGCTGAATTTCAACACGATGCATTCGCGCCGCGGCATGATCGATGTGATCCAGACCTGGGGCATGATGCGCGATCGGCGCAGGCGCCAGCATATCATGGACCTGCACGGATCGACCTATGAACAGATCACGACGGCAGAGTTGCGTCGGCGCATTCCAGCGCTGACCGGCGGCGGGGCCGAGGCGCGGCTGCCGATCCTTGGCGGCTTTGTCCACCCCGAGGCGGCAGTGAACCGCCATGACGCGGTGGCCTGGGCCTATGCCCGCGCGATCAACGCGATGGGCGGCGAAATCCACCAGCAGACGCCAGTCACCCAGCTGATGCGCGGCCCGGACGGGCGGATCGCGGGCGTGGTGACACCGCGCGGCGTGATCCGCGCGCCAAAGGTGGCGGTGGCCGTGTCGGGCCATACCACGACGCTGACGGAAACCGTGGGGCTGAAACTGCCGCTGCGCACCATGAACCTGACCGCCTTCGTGTCCGAACCAGTGCAGCCGCTGATCGACGTGATCGTGAATTGCCCCGATGCGGGCTTTTACCTGAGCCAGTCGGACAAGGGCGAGCTGGTGATCGGGGGCGCCCCCGATCCCGGTCAGAGTTTCCGGCGCGACATCAAGCAGACCGTGTTCGAGGACACGGTCTCTGCGATGCTGTCGCTTTTTCCGGCCTTCAAGGGGCTCAAGATGTTGCGGCAATGGGGCGGGCATCTGGACATCGCGCATGACGCCTCGCCGATCCAGGATGAAACCGATGTACCGGGGCTGTTTGTCACCGCGGGCTGGTGGGGCGGCTACAAGGCGATCCCGGCGGGTGGGCTGACGCTGGCGCATCTGGTGGCGACAGGTCGGCCTCACCCGCTGATGGCACCATTCTCGATCAAGCGGTTCCGGCATCTGGATTACGTCATGGAATCCGGCACCACCACCGCCCGTTAGACAGGACGCGCCGCCATGATGCTGATCCCCTGCCCGTTTTGCGGCCCCCGCACCGAAAGCGAATTCACCTATGGCGGCCCTGTCCGCCCGCCCCGCCCCGATCCCGCCAGAACCACGGATGCGGAATGGGTGGCCTGGTTGACCGAGGTGCCCAACCCGCTGGGCCCGGTGGAGGAACGCTGGTGCCATCTGCGAGGCTGCGGCAGCTGGCTGACGCTGTGGCGTGACACCCGCACCCATGCCATCGTGGGAGGGCCGCAAGATGCAGGGTAACCGGCTGTCCAGAGGCGGACGGATCGATCGGACCCGCCCGCTGCGTTTCACCTTCAACGGACGCGCCTTTACCGGGTTTGCCGGCGACACGCTGGCCTCGGCGCTTCTGGCCAACGGTGTTCGGTTGACTGCGCGCAGCTTCAAGTACCACCGCCCACGCGGGATCGTGGGCGCGGGCGTGGAGGAGCCGTCGACGCTGGTCGAACTGCTGGGCGAAGACGCCTCGGGCAATCGGCCCGCCACGACCGTAGAGCTGCGCGAGGGGCTGGCGGCACGCTCGGTCAATTGCTGGCCCTCGCCCGGCGTCGATCTGGGGGCGGTGGCGCAGCTGGCAGCGCGGTTCATCCCGGCTGGGTTCTATTACAAGACCTTCAAATGGCCGAACTGGCACCTCTACGAACCCTCGATCCGCAAGGCGGCCGGGCTTGCGGCGGCACCCAAATCGCCGCCGGCGGGCGGACGCTACGAGACCCGGTTCGCCCATGCCGATCTGCTGATCGCAGGTGCGGGGCCGGCCGGTCTGATGGCGGCCCTTGTTGCGGGGCGGGCCGGTCTGCGGGTGATGATCGCCGACGAGGGCGTGGAACCCGGCGGCGCGCTGTTGTCGCGGCGGCTGTCGATCGGGGGCAGACCCGCATTGGACTGGGTCGCGGCGACGGTTGCCGAGCTGGAGGCGATGGGCAATGTCACGCTCCTGCGCCGTGCAACCGTCTGGGCCTATCGCGAGCATGATTACCTGATGGTGACCGAGCGTGCGCCCGATCGCACGGGGCTGCTGGAACGCACATGGCGGGTGCGGGCGGGCCATGTCATCACCGCCACGGGCGCCATCGAACGCGGGCTCGTCTTCGGCAACAACGACCGGCCGGGGGTGATGCTGGCCTCGGCCGTGCAGAGCTATGTCAATCGTTATGGCGTGGCGCCGGGCAGACGGGCCGTGATCTTTGCCAACAACACTTCCGCCTATACCGTCGCCGCCGATCTGGCCGCTGCCGGGATCGAGGTGGCGGCGATCATCGACAGCCGCAGCGATGTGCCCGCCGAGGCGCGGGCGGCGGTGCCGGGCCTGCCGATCCGGGTCGGGTATGTCGTGACCACCGCCCATGGCGGCCGCAGCCTGCGCGCGGTGACGGTGGCCCCGCGCGCAGGCGGCGAAGCCGAGCGGCTGGACTGCGACCTGCTGGCGGTTTCGGGCGGGTGGAACCCGGCGGTGCATCTGTTCTCGCAATCGCGCGGAACGCTGCGGTACGACGACAGGCTGGCCAGCTTCCTGCCCGGCGATGCGGCGCAGTCGACCTGCGCGGCGGGCGCTGCGGCAGGCGCGATGGAGCTTGAGGCGGCACTCGCCTCGGGCGCGGCGGCAGGCGCCAGCGTCGCTGGCGTGACACCGCCCGACACGCCCGCGGCCCCGGATCTTGCCTATGCCGTTACGCCGCTCTGGCGCGTCGAGAGCGCAAGGGGCAAATGCTTTCTCGACCTGCAGAACGACGTGACCGTCGAGGATGTGCATCTGGCGCTGCGCGAAGGCTACGCCACGGTCGAGCATGTCAAGCGCTACACCACGGGCGGCATGGGGCTGGACCAGGGCAAGACCGGCAATATCAACATCACCGGCACCGTGGCGCTGGCGCAGGGCGTACCAATGCAGGCGGTCGGCACCACGACCTTTCGCGCGCCCTACACGCCGGTCTCGTTCGGCGCTGTCGGGGGCTTGCGCGACGGTCCACTTGCCCTGCCCTATCGCCACACGCCTCTTACGGCGTGGAACATCGCGCAGGGCGCGGTCATGTACGAGGCCGGTGCCCGTTGGCGCAGGCCAGGCTATTTCCCCCGCCCCGGAGAGGCGATGCAGGATGCCATTGACCGCGAAGCCCGCGCGGTGCGCGAGGGCGTCGGCGTCTATGACGGCTCGCCGCTGGGCACGTTCGAGATCAAGGGGCGCGACGCGGCCCGGTTTCTCGATCACATCTACACCACGGTGATGTCGACGCTCGCGCAGGGCACTGGGCGCTATGGTCTGATGCTGAGCGATGACGGGCTGATCTTTGATGACGGGGTCTGTTTCCGCCTCGATGCGCAGCGCTGGATCGTCTCGAGCTCGACCGGCAACGCCGATGCGGTCCATCGCCATATGGAGATGTTGCTACAAACCGACTTGCGGGACTGGTCGGTCTTTGTCACGCCGGTCACGGCACAATGGGCCAATGCCACGCTCTGCGGCCCGAAGGCACGCGAGGTTCTGGCCGACCTTGGCACCGATGTCGACCTTTCGCCCGAAGCCTTCCCCTTCATGAGCCTGCGCGACGGCAGGGTCGCCGGGCTCCCCGCCCGCATCGTGCGGGTCAGTTTCACCGGCGAACTCTCCTTCGAGATCAATGTCGCGCCGCGGCACCTGCCCGCGCTCTGGGACCGGATCATGGCAGCCGGTGCGCCCCATGGCATCCTGCCCGTCGGATCCGAGGCCAACCATGTGCTGCGGGTCGAAAAGGGCTTTCTGTCGCTGGGGCACGAGGTCGATGGCACCGTCGATCCTTATGACCTTGGCATGGGCTGGGCCATGTCGCGCAAGAAGCCCGATTACATCGGCAAGCGCGCGGTCGAGATCCGGCGCGCCGCTGGCAAGATGCGGCACGAACTGGTCGGCATCATCCCCGAGCCCGATGTCCAGATCCCCGAGGGGGCACCTCTGACACCGGGCGGGCACCGACAAGCGAGCGAAGGCTTCGTCACCGCTTGCGTCAAGAGCGTGGCACAGGATCGCTGGGTCGGCCTTGCGCTGCTGGACAATGGCCATGCCCGCCACGGCGAGATGGCGCATGTGCGCCTGAAGGGCGACAAGGTGATCGCGGTGCGCATCACGCGGCCCTGCCACTACGATCCCGATGGCGAAAGGCTGAGGTCCTGACCATGCCCTATGACGTGACCACCACGCGGCTCGACACGCAGGCGCTGTTCGACCTGAAGGGACCAGTGGCCTCGCTGCGCCGCTGGACGGGCCCCGATCTGCCCGCCTTTCCAGACCAGCCGAATACACGGGTGGATGAAGGGGGCCTGAGCCTGATGTGGATCGGCCCCGATCACTGGCTTCTGCGCGCCCCTCTGTCCGAAGAGGCCGCACTCGAGACCCGCCTGCGCCCGGCCGAGGCGCCGGCAGATATCTCCATCGTCCGGGTCTCGGACACGTTGGCCTTCTTCCGCCTCACCGGGCCGGAGGTGGGCGAGATCATGGCCATCGCCTGCCCGCTCGACCTGCACCCCGCGCGCTTCGGCGCGCAGGCAGCCTGTTTCACGGAAGCCTTCGGACTGAAGGCGCTGGTGACGCGCTGCGCGGACGGGTTCGATCTGGCCGTCGAGCAAAGCTATGGCGCGCTCTGCGCCGACTACCTTGCACAGGCCATAGCCTAAACCAGCTTTGGATCCGGAGCTGTACCATGCCGTCCTGCACGCGCAGCTCGAAGACCTGCATGCGCCGGATGGCGGGCGCGGCCACGGGGTGCCCATCGGCCACATCGAAAGCGCCCTGATGCAGCGGGCATTCGATCACATGGCCGTCGAAATACCCGTCGCAGAGATATGCACTCCCGTGATTGCAGAGCCGCGGCATGTCGGGTGGTCCATAAGTTTGCCGGTGCCGGGGCCATATCACGGGCGCCACCGCAGGCAGATACGGCGCCGGAGACGGGAGTGCTCCGTACCATGGGGCCGCCTCATGCCTGCCCCCGTCACGTCGACGATAAGCGGCAACGGGCAGGGCTGGCAAGCCCATCGCGGTCACTGCTATTTCGGCAGGCCGATATCGCGATCGGGGGCCGCGAACAGCGCCGCCGCGCAAGGATAATGATCGAGGATCGCCTGCCCCCCCGGCAGCCGTTCGGTATGCAGGCGACCCGCCTCCCAGAGCGGCACGCCGTCCACCTCGATCGTGGGATCGATCACGTTCCAGCTGATCTCGCCCGGTGCATAGGCGCCGCAGGTGTGGAAATGCAGGATGCGCGGATTGCCAAAGGCCGCCCCACCCCAGCGCTCCCAGTTCTCGCGCATGTCCCATGGATAGCCACAGCCCGGGTGGATGCCCGCGTGCCATGAATGCACGACATCGCGGTCTATGCCGAAGAGCGCCGCCACCCGGTCATATTGCGCATTGGCGCGGGCGACATCCGGGGGCGCGCCCTCGAACCCGGTCAGGCGTCCGTTCTGCATCAACGCATGGACAGGGGCGGCAAATTCCGGTGAATAATCCTGATAGTAGCGCGACCCGGTGCCGGTAAGAAAGCGGATGGCCACCCGCCCCGAAAAGCTATGCGCGGGGACCGGCGTGAAGACCGACATCGGAAAGCGCAGCACCGTGGTATCGCCGCCGGACGTCAGGTCCATCTCGGGGTGGCCTTCGATATCGGTGCCCAGCGGACAGGTGACGCGCAGGCTGCGGGCGCGCGCGAGGGCGGCGTTGACGGCAGCCTTGATCGCAAGAAACGCCCCGTGATGGGCATTGGCAAAGCCCGAGCCGAAGGCGGCGCGCGACAAGGCGTAACTGACCACGATCGTCTTTTCACTGGGCATCTGCGAGAACCTGAGCTGATCGCCCAGCCGCGCGAGGAACAGGATGATATCCGCCGCCGCCATGCGCTCCAGCAGATGCGGCGTCAGGACCGGATCATCGGGATTGAACCCCACGTCGACCGTCTCGACCGACAACCCGCAGACCTGCGCGGCACGCGCGACGACATCGACCACCTCGGCGTCGAAATAGCCGTGCTCGGGCGGCTCGTAGGCGATCAGCAAGCTGTCGCCGGGCTTTGCGCCGGCGCAATTGCGAAGCAGGTTCAGCGCGCCCTCTTGCGGTGACATGGCGGACATCGCGGCAGGCTCCATGCGCGGGAGATCACGCCAACAAGCCTAGATGCGCCACGGGCCGCGATCCTATTTGATTTCCCTAATCCATTGCATTAGCGTGACTTATATGATCATCAACCTGCCCTTTTCCGCCCTGCGCGCCTTCGAGGCGGTCGTGCGACTGTCGGGATTTTCGGCGGCGGCGATGGAGCTAGGCGTCAGCCAGAGCGCGATCAGCCAGCATGTGAAGGCGCTTGAGGAATGGCTGGGCCAGGATCTGCTGATCCGGGGCGCACGTCGGTCGCAGCCCACGCGCGAGGGCGAGCAGCTTGCGCGCGCGGTGTCCGACGGGCTGGGCCGGATCTCGGATGTCTGCGCGCAGTTGCGCGACCGCACCCGGTCCGAGAATACCATCGTCATCAGTTGCCTGCCCGGATTTGCGTTTACATGGCTGTTTCCACGGCTGCTGAATTTCGACACCAACCATCCGCATCTGGCAGTGTCCATCGTCACCGACACCGGGCAACATCCGTTCTCGGCCGCCGATGCCGATATCGGCATCCGCTACGGCCTGGGCGACTATCCGGGTTTCCATGTGGAGCACCTGATGCATGAAACCCTGACCCCGGTCTGCGCGCCGTCACTGCTGGAGGGGCCGCCGGGCTTGAACGTGCTGGACGATCTGGCCCTGCACACGCTGCTGCATGACGAGAATGAAAGCTTCGGCACTGCGGCGCCGACATGGGAGTTCTGGGCGCGCAACTGTGGCCTGAGCCTGCCCAAACCACTGAAATCACGGCGGTTCGGGCAATCCAACCTCGTGGTTCAGGCCGCGATCCAGGGGTTGGGCGTGGCCTTGGGACGCAAGCCGCTGGTGATCGACGCGCTGCGCGACGTGCGGCTCGTGCGCCCCTTTGCCGAGATCACGCAATCGCCCCTGTCCTACTGGCTGGTGGTGCGCCATGACCGCACCGAGAGCGCGAAGGTGCAGGATTTCAGCGCCTGGATCCGCGCCGAGGTTCTGGCCGAGCCGCCCCTGCCCGAACCGGCCCTCCTCAAAAATTAGCATGGCTAATAACAGCATTATGTCGGGCCACTGGCATGGCGATCCGCTTTGCGGCAGGATGCCCACCAATTGAGGTCAGCAAGGGAACCCCTTACCATGTATCTGAAGAACTGCTGGTATGTCGCCGCCTGGAGCTCGGACATCGGCCGGACCCTGAAAGCCGAGACTTTCCTTGGCGAAAACGTGGTGCTTTACCGCAAGCAGGACGGCACCCCCGTCGCGCTCGAGGATGCCTGCCCGCATCGCAAGCTGCCGCTCTCCTGCGGCAAACTCAAGGGCGAGACGGTGGAATGCGGCTATCACGGGCTGACCTTCGATAGCACGGGAACCTGTGTCGCCGCCCCAACGCAGGCCAGCGCGATCCCGCGCCGCGCTGCGGTGAAATCCTACCCGGTGGCGGACCGTCACCGCTTTCTGTGGATCTGGATGGGCGACCCGGCGCTGGCCGATCCCGACAAGATCTTCGAGATCCCGAATTTCGACGATCCGAGCTGGGGCAAGACCGATGGCGGGGTGATGGATATCGCGTGCAATTACCTCTGGGTCTGTGACAACCTGCTCGACCCCAGCCACGTAGCTTGGGTGCATGTGACCTCCTTTGCAGGCGCGGGCACCGATGACGAGCCGCTGAACCTTGAACGCCATGACAGTGGCGTTGTGGTCTCGCGCTGGATCACGGGAAAACCGCCCTCGCCCTATTACGCAAAGCTGGTACGCTTCGACGGTGCCTGCGACCGCTTGCAGCATTACGAGATGTGCCTGCCCGCCATCGGCGTGAACAAATCGGTCTACACGCCCGAGGGCACCGGCGGCTACGGTGCCGCACCCGTGGCGGAGACATTCATCAACATCTCGTATAATTTCATGACCCCGATCGACGCCGACCGGACGCGGTATTTCTGGTTCCAGCACCGCAACGATCATGCCGACGACAAGGCGATCTCGACCTACATGAATGATGGCGCGCGCATGGCCTTCACCGAGGATCGCGAGGTTCTGGAAAAGGTGCATGAGGGCATGAAACACGCCACCACGCCCCATATCGACCTGGGGCTTGACGCGGGCGCAAAGAGTTTCCGGCACATGCTCGACCGCGCCATCGCGGCCGAGGCGACGGCGCAGGCCGCCGAATAACAGCGCGTCTCAGGCGGGGGGCAGGCCGGCGAAATCACGCATGTCGGCGGCGGCCTCTTCGGTCGCCAGTGCGAACAGTTCGGTGCCATGCTCGGGGCGGGCCAGTTCCGACCATGAGCCCACGCGGCCACAGGGAAACTCTGCCCGGTGCTGGTCCGGCGGTCCGTGCCGGTCGCCCGCATGCGCGGCCCGCCAGGCCGCATCCAGCGCCCTGGGCGCGGGGAGCGGCGCGCGCTCGATACGGCGGTGCAGCGCCTGGGTCATTGCGATTTCCGAAGGGGTGGCGTGCATTCCCTCCCAGTCGCCGTAAAGCGCAAGACGGTGCGCATTCACGCCCGGATACTCCCACCAGGATCTGATGCGCAGCTCCAGCGGCGCGCTGATCGCAAGCGCGCGCAGCGGCGCAAGATTGGCACCATGGCCATTCAGAACGTAAAGTCGCCGGAAGCCATGCGTGGCTAACGCCACGATGATGTCAGACACGAGGGCCGTGAAGGTCGCCTCCGACACCGAGATGGTGCCGGGAAACCCCATGTTGAAGGGTGCGGGCGTATAGGCCACGGGCGGCAGCACGACGGCCCCGGCCCGCTCTGCCGCGGCCTCGGCCACGGCGGCGGCGCAAAGCGCATCGGTCCCGATCAACCCGATCGGGCCATGTTGTTCCATGGATCCCGTGGGCAGCACCGCGTCGCTCCGATGGGCAAGGTAGCGCGCCACCTCTTCCCATCCCATCAGGTCCAGCCTCATGCGTTCCCCGCTTTCGAGGCGACCCAAGCGGCCATCTGAGCGCGATACTCCGCTATCAACGGTGCGCAGGCCGACAGCCCCTCACCCGCCCCCGCCACGGAGGGGCGCGGCAGGCCAAGGGCCAACGCCCCGTCAAGCGCTTCCAGAACGACCGCGACGGCCCAAAGACCGCAATCGGCAATGCCGGGATGCTGCCCAGCAAGGTAAGGACCGTCATCAGCCAGTCGCTCCAGCGTCTCCAGTTGCCGCAACAGCGCCGCCCGGAGCGGGTCGGGCACGCGATGCTCTGCGCCCACCAGCGGAAACAGCGCCCGCACCGAGGGCTCAAGCCGCATGTCGATGAAGCGCGAGAGCGCACGGCTTCGGGCGCGCTCCCTCGGGTCTTGCGGCATCAGCGGCTGGCCTGCGCCGATCTCGTCGAGATATTCGACGATGGCATCGGTCTCGGCCAGAATGAAGCCGTCCTGCACCAGCGCCGGGATCGTGCCCTGGGGCACGATCGCGCGATAGGCGGCACTGCCATAGCCGCCCGGCGGCGCGATCTCGGGAAGGTGCAGCCCCTTGAGGGCCAGAGCCAGCCGCAGCTTGCAGCAATAGACGCTGATCGGCGTGGCGTAGAGGACCATCTCAGTTGCGGCCATGAACACCCGTTCCCATGCGCCGCTCCATCACCCGCACCCCCCAGGACACCAGCAGGATCAGCGCAAGGTATTCGAGCACGAGGAAAGTGTAGATCTCGAGAGGCCGAAACTCCGAGAGTGTAAGTTCATTGGCGCGTCGGGTTAGTTCCTGGAACCCGATCACCGAGACCAGCGACGACATCTTGAGAACATAGACATACTGGTTGCCAAGGGCAGGAAGCACGGCGCGCACCACCTGCGGCAGGATCACCAACCGCATCGTCTGGAACGGTTTCAGCCCAAGGCTGCGCGCGGCCTCGGACTGCCCGACCTTGATCGATTGCAGGCCGGCGCGAAAGATCTCGGAGGTGAAGGCGCTATCGGAAATCGCAAGGCAGATGAGCCCGGTGACAAAGACGCCGAATTGAACCCCGGTCAGCGCGGGCAACCCGTAATAGACCCACAGGATCATCACGAGAAGCGGGATAGAACGGAAGAATTCCACATAGACCCGGCTTGCCAGAAACAGCCAGCGCCGCTTTGCAATGCCCATCAGCGCGACGGCAAGCCCAATCACGAGAGAGATGAGCATCGCCAGTGTCGAGATCGACACGGTGGCCCAGAACCCTTGCAGCAGGAAGGACAGGTTGGCCTGCCCGCGCGCGTCGGAGGGCGACAGGATGTACCAGGCAAAGGTATAGCCGCTGCCCGATCCGCCCATAGCGCAACCCGACAACGAAAGGACCGCCAGCGCCAGAAGCGCCGGCAGCCGCAGATACGCCCGGACCCCGGGACGAGCCTTGCTCATGCCAGGCTCAGGACTGGCCGAGCCAGCGCTGGTTGAGACCGGCAAAAAACCCGTCAGTGCGTCTCAGCGTCACCCAGGTGTTGATGAAATTCAGCCAGGTCGGATCGTTTTGCGCCACAACATAGGCAAAGGGCCTGCGGTTGCGCATTTCCGAGCCGGGCACGAGGATGCGCAGGTCCGGAAAGCGCTGCACCAGGGTGCCGCCCTCGACGTTCGAGGTGATGGTCACATCGGCGCGGTTCGACAGAACCTCCTGGAAGCCGGTGGCGGGCGATTGCACCGCCTGGATCGTGGCCTCGGGGAAATGGGCGCGGGCCTGTTCCTCGAAGACGGTGCCCATCGAAACCGCGACGCGCACGCCGGGCTGGTTGATCGCCTCCCAGCTGCCGAACCGGTCGGCATTGGCCGAGAGCGACAGCGGCACGGTGCCCGCTTCGGTATAGGGCATGCTGAAGGCCGCCACACGGGCGCGGGCGACATTCATGGAAGCCCCCGAGAAGATGTCGTAGCGGTCCGCAGCGATACCCGCCGTGATCGTGGCCCATTCCGCCACGACCCATTCGATCTCGACCTCGAGATCGGCGGCAAGCTGCGTCATCGCCTCGATGTCATAGCCCGCATAGCTGTTGGTGGCGGTGTCACGAAAGGACATCGGATTGAAATCGCCAGTCGTGCCAACCCGAAGCCTGCCGGCACTGAGCACGCGGGCCAGCCGCGACCCTTCGGTCTGGGCATGTGCCTGCTTGCCGCCAGTCAACACCAATCCGCCGGTTCCCAATGCGGCGGCCACGAAAATATCGCGTCTGTTCATGTGTGTCATTCCCTGTTGTCGAGTTCGCTTTTCGAAGTCCTGTCATGTGCGGCGCACCTTTGCCAGAGGCCGGGCTGACTGCGGGGTCAGAGGCGCCCCGCCTGCTGCCCGCCCGGCCACCGGCCCATGCGACCGACCGCCTGGCTACGTTGCGCCTTGTTGAATATAGTTGCGCGAGGCGCAATAAATCGTCAATGAAAAAACTCCGCTCAGCGCCTTGGCAGCCGCCATTCTCCGCCAGTTCGCCGTGATCTGCACAAGGAACAACCCGCGGCTGCCCCTCTCCGGTCAGCTTTGCGCCGCGACCTCGTAGCCCGGCGCCGCCACGGATTGCACCGTGGTGATCGGTTCGGAGCCGATCCAGGTCGTGCGCTCCAGCACCAGAAGCGCGCTGCCCCGCGGGGTGTCCAAGTGGCGCGCGATCTCGCCCTCGGCGTTGACCGCGTGGAACCGGACATCGACGCGGCTGTAGGGTTTGTGGTGCACGAGCCACTCGTTCGCGCTGTGCTGCGCTAGGTCGACCTCGAGGATCTCGGGCGTCGTTGCCAGATCGATCCAGCGATCCTCGAGAATATAGGGGCGATGATCGGCCAGATGCAGGGCGCGCACATGCAGCATGGGGGACGGATCCTGCAGGCCGAAGCGCGCCATGACGGCGGGCGGGCTCTCGGCAATCTCGCGGCTGATCAGGCGGTAGCTGTAACGGCTGCCGCGCGCCTCGACCTCGCGGCGGGTCACGGGGATGTCGAAGGTCGCCCGCGTGACCGGGTCGTTCGGCACATGGGTGCCACCCTTGCGCCTGCGCTCGACCAGGCCAGCCGCCGCCAGATCCTGCATCGCGCGGTGCACGGTGGCGCGCGCACAGCCCAGATCGCGGGCCATATCCTCGTCGCGAGGCAGCTTGTCGCCGGGCGCATAGTGCCGCGCAAGGATCCGGGCGCGGATCGTGTCGCGCACCTCGGTCCAGGAGAGGCGCGGCTCGGCGGTCAAATCGCCGTCTCCAGATCCCGCATCACGCGCATGAACTCGGCCACGATCGCATCGCGCGCGACATGGCGCCCCTCGCGCACGACGTGGCGTCCGGCGCTCCAGACATCGCGCAGACAGGCGCGCGCGCCGCCACCGAAGATCAGGCTGTCGAGCGCGCGGTCACCGCTGCGGTTACAGAGCCATTCGTTGTCGTCGTCCAGCCCGATCAGATCGGCCAGCGCGCCCGGCGCGATCCGGCCGCTGTCGCGCCCACCGGCCTGCGCGCCGCCCGCAAGCCCCGCATCGAAAAGCACCCGACCGGTGGAGTGGTCCGGGGTCGCCAGCGCCGCGCGCGACCGGTCGCGCAGGCGTTGCGAATATTCCAGCGTCCTGAGTTCACCGAACAGCGTGATGTCGATGTTGGAATCCGAGCCAAAGCCGATGGCACCACCTGAGCCAAGATAGGCAGTCCCGTTGAATATCCCGTCGCCCAGGCTTGATTCGGTGATCGGACAAAGGCCTGCGACCGCCCCGGTCCGGGCCAGCGCGCGCGTCTCGGCCTCGGTCATCTGGGTGCAATGGATCAGGCACCAGCGCGCATCCACCCCATGCTCGGCCAGCAGCCATTCCGCCGGGCGCGCGCCGTGATGGGATAGCATCTCGTCCACCTCGGCCAGTTGTTCGGCCAGATGCATGTGGATCGGACCGGTCGCCGCATGCTGCACGATCTCGCGCAGGCCGACCGGGTCAACGGCGCGCAGCGAGTGGGGTGCCGTCCCCAGCACGAAATCGTCAGGCGCCCGGTCGATGAGCGCGGCGGCCGCGCCATGCAGGCGCAGGAATCGCCCGGGATCATTGCCGAAGCGTCGCTGCCCACCTTGCAACGGACGACGGTCACAGCCGCCGAACTGGTACTGGACCGGCAAGAGCGTCAGGCCGATCCCGCTGCGCTCGGCGGCCGCGATGATCCGCCCCGACAGTTCGGCCGGATCGTCGTAGGGCACCCCGCCGATGGCATGATGCAGGTAGTGAAATTCGGCCACGCCGGCATAGCCCGCCTCGAGCATCTCGAGAAACACCTGCGCCGCGATGGCCTCGACATGGTCGGGGGTCAGCTGGTCGAGAAACCGGTACATCAGGCGCCGCCAGGTCCAGAAACTGTCGCGCGGGTCGGGGCCGCGCGCCTCGGTCAGACCCGCCATGGCGCGCTGGAAGGAATGGCTGTGTAGGTTCACCGGAGCAGGCAGCAAGAGCGCCGCGCAATGGGTCGGCGTCCGCTGCTGGGGCCCTACCGCCGCGATCCGGCCGGTCGCGTCGATGCATATCTCCAGGTCAGTCTGCCACCCGCCGGGCAAAAGCACCTGACTTGCATGGATCACCTGCACGGTGCGTTCTCCGTTGACTTATTATGTATGTACATATTAATCTGATAGCCGGTGTGATGCAAGGTTTTCCGATGACCCCATCCCTTGTCCTGACCGGCCTGAGTGCCGCGACCATGGCCGCCCCGGTTGGCGGCTATGGCCTGATCGCGGATGCAGCCATCGTGCTGACTGGCGACAGAATCGCATGGGTGGGTCCGCGCGCCGATCTGCCGACCGCGCAAAAGGGACTTGAGCGGCGCGAGCTTGGCGGGCGGCTGGTCACGCCCGCGCTGATCGATTGTCACACGCATATCGTGCATGGGGGCAACCGCGCGCGGGAGTTCGAGATGCGACTGGAGGGCGCCAGCTACGAGCAGATCGCGCGAGCGGGTGGCGGGATCGTGTCGACCGTGGCTGCGACCCGAGCGGCTAGCGAGGCCGATCTGCTCGCATCCGCCCTGCCCCGCGTCGATGCGCTGATCGCGCAGGGTGTCGCGGTGATCGAGGTGAAATCGGGCTACGGTCTGGACCTCGACACCGAGCTGAAGATGCTGCGCGTGGCCCGCGCCTTGGGCCGTCTGCGTCCGGTGCGGATCGTCACCAGCTTTCTGGGCGCTCACGCCATCCCTGCCGGGACCGATGCGGATAGCTACATCGACGGCGTCTGTCTGCCGACGCTCAGGGCCGCCCATGCCGAAGGGCTGGTCGATGCGGTCGACGGCTTCTGCGAAGGCATCGCCTTTGACACCGCGCAGATCGGGCGGGTCTTCGAGGCAGCCCGCGCGCTCGGGCTGCCGGTGAAGCTGCATGCCGAACAGTTGAGCCATGGGGGCGGCACAGCGCTTGCCGCCCGCCATGGCGCGCTGTCGGCCGATCATGTCGAATACGCCACCGATGCCGACGCGCGCGCGCTGGCCAAGGCCGGCACGGTCGCGGTGCTGCTGCCCGGCGCCTTCTACACGATCCATGAGACCCAGGCCCCGCCGGTGCAGGCCTTTCGCGCGCATGGCGTGCCGATGGCCGTGGCGACGGACTGGAACCCGGGATCCTCTCCGCTGGGGTCAATCCTGCTGGCGATGAACATGGCCTGCACGCTCTTCCGCCTGACCCCGGCCGAGGCCCTTGCGGGCACGACGCGCCATGCCGCGCGCGCGCTCGGGCTGGCCGATTGCGGGATGATCGCGCCGGGCCTGCGCGCGGATCTTGCCATCTGGAATGTCACCGACCCGGCCGAGCTGTCTTGCGGGATCGGGATCAACCCGCTTTACCAGCGGATTTTCGGAGGCGTCGCATGACCCACACCCTGCACCCCGGCGCGACGACGCTGGCCACACTCGAAGCGATCTGGCGCTCGGACGGGCCGGTGACGCTGGACCCCGCCGTACGCGCCGGGGTCGAGGCATCCGCCGTTGTTGTGGCGACGGCAGCAAAGGCTGATGCGCCGGTCTATGGGGTCAACACGGGCTTTGGCAAGCTGGCCTCGGTCCGGATCGCACCGGAAGATACCGCGACCCTGCAACGCAACCTGATCCTGTCGCATTGCTGCGGCGTCGGCGAGCCATTGGAGGCGTCGACGGTGCGACTGATGATGTCGCTCAAGCTGCTGTCTTTGGGGCGGGGCGCCTCGGGGGTCAGGTGGGAGATCTGCGAACTGATCGAGGGGATGCTGGCACGCGGCGTGCTACCGGTGATCCCGGTTCAGGGCTCGGTCGGGGCATCGGGCGATCTCGCACCGCTGGCACATATGACGGCGGTGATGATCGGCGCGGGCGAGGCGACGTTTCAGGGCCAGACCCTGCCGGGCGACGCGGCCCTTGCGGCGGCGGGCCTGGCCCCGCTCACGCTTGGCCCGAAGGAAGGGCTGGCGCTGATCAACGGCACGCAGTTTTCCACCGCCTGCGCGCTCGTCGGGTTGTTCGCAGGCTGGCGGGCGGCGCGGGCGGCCATCGTCACCTCAGCCATGTCGACCGATGCGATCATGGGCTCGACCGCGCCCCTCAACGCCGAAATCCACAGGCTGCGCGGCCATCGCGGCCAGATCGAGACGGCCGCCGCGATGGCCGCCCTGCTCGAGGGCAGCGCGATCCGCAACAGCCACCGCGACGGCGACACCCGCGTGCAGGATCCCTATTGCATCCGCTGCCAGCCGCAGGTCACGGGTGCCGCACTGGACCTGCTGCGCATGGCAGCCCGCACGCTGGAGATCGAGGCCAATGCCGTCACCGACAACCCCCTTGTGATCGTCGAGACCGGCGAGATCCTGTCAGGCGGCAATTTCCACGCCGAACCCGTTGGTTTTGCCGCCGATCAGATCGCACTGGCCCTCGCCGAAATCGGCGCCATCGCGCAGCGCCGTGTGGCGCTGATGGTGGATCCGACCCTGTCCTTCGACCTGCCGCCCTTTCTGACCCCGGAGCCGGGGCTGAATTCCGGGCTGATGATCGCCGAGGTGACGACCGCAGCCTTGATGAGCGAGAACAAGCACATCGCCAATCCCTGCTCCACCGACAGCACGCCGACCTCCGCCAACCAGGAGGATCATGTGAGCATGGCCGCGCATGGCGCCCGACGGCTGGCGCGGATGACCGCGAACCTGTCCGTGATCCTTGGGGTCGAGGCGATGTGCGCAGCCCAAGGCATCGAACAGCGCGCACCCCTCGCGACTTCGGCACCTCTGCAACGGGTAATGGTCCGACTTCGCCAGTCGGTCCCGACCCTTAGGAAGGATCGCTATCTGGCGCCCGATCTCAAGGCTGCAGCCGCATGCATCAATGATGACAGTCTCTCCATTGCGGCAGGATTGGAGTTGACCTTATGAGCTTGATCGAAGTTGTTCGCGGTGACGGCCCGCTCGTACTGGGTCTGCCGCATACCGGAACGGATGTGCCGAGCGATTGCCTTGCGCGCCTGAAAGACACTGGGCGCGCTCTGGCCGATACCGACTGGCATATCGACCGGCTCTACACCGGGCTGGTAGAGAACGTGACAAGTGTGCGTGCTACCATCCACCGCTACGTGATTGACGTGAACCGCGACCCATCGGGCGAAAGCCTTTATCCCGGTCAGAACACCACCGGGCTTTGCCCGCTTACCGATTTCGACGGGCTGCCCCTCTATCACGCCGGGCAAGAACCGGACGCCGCTGAAGTGGCCCGGCGGCGCGAGACCTATCATGCGCCCTACCACGCTGCCCTGAAGGCCGAGCTGGACCGCGTCAAGGCTATCCACGGCTTCGCGGTGCTCTATGATTGTCATTCGATCCGATCGGAAATCCCCTTTCTATTTGACGGAACGCTGCCCGATTTCAACATCGGCACCAATTCCGGCGCCTCCTGCGCCCCATCAATCGAGACTGTGGTGGTCCGCACCTGCAAGGGCGCCGCGGGGTATTCGACGATCCTCAACGGGCGCTTCAAGGGCGGCTGGACGACGCGCCACTACGGCCGCCCCACCGAAGGGCTGCACGCCATCCAGATGGAACTCGCGCAGTCCACCTACATGCTGGAACGCGCGCCATGGGACTACGCCGAGGCTACCGCCGCACGCACCCGCACCCATCTGCGATCCATTCTAGAAACCCTGTCTGACTGGAGGCCCCGATGAGCGACCCCCGCAAGAACACCCGTGACGTCTTTCCGCCGACCGGAACCGAGCTGAACGCGAAAAGCTGGCTGACAGAGGCCCCGCTTAGGATGCTGATGAACAACCTGCACCCCGACGTGGCCGAGAACCCGCACGAGTTGGTGGTCTATGGCGGCATCGGTCGGGCGGCGCGGACATGGGAGGATTTCGACACCATCGTCGCCAGCCTCAAGGAGCTGGAGGTCGACGAGACGCTGGTGGTGCAATCGGGCAAGCCCATCGCCATCGTCAAGACGCACGCAGACGCGCCGCGCGTGCTGATCGCCAACTCCAACCTCGTACCGCGTTGGGCGAACTGGGACCATTTCAACGAATTGGACCGCAAGGGTCTGGCCATGTACGGCCAAATGACCGCCGGGTCTTGGATCTACATCGGCACGCAAGGCATCGTTCAGGGCACCTATGAAACCTTTGCCGAGGCAGGCCGTCAGCACTACGGCGGCGACCTCAAGGGCAAATGGATCCTTACCGGCGGTCTGGGTGGCATGGGCGGGGCGCAACCACTCGCTGCGGTCATGGCAGGCGCCTGTTGTTTGGCCGTCGAATGCAACCCCGACAGCATCGATTTCCGCCTGCGCACCCGTTACGTGGACGAAAAGACCGACAGCCTGGATGAGGCGCTGGCGATGATCGACCGCTGGACGAAAGCGGGCGAGGCGAAATCCGTCGGCCTTTTGGGCAATGCGGCCGATGTCTTCCCCGAGCTTTACCGCCGCGGCGTGCGCCCCGACATCGTTACCGACCAGACCTCCGCCCACGATCCCCTGAACGGATACCTGCCACAGGGCTGGACCATGGCCGAGTGGCGTGACAAGCGTGAAAGCGACCCCAAGGCCGTGGAAAGCGCCGCGCGCGCCAGCATGAAGGTGCATGTCGCCGCGATGGTCGATTTCTGGAACGCGGGCGTGCCCACGCTGGATTACGGCAACAACATCCGGCAGGTCGCGTTGGACGAAGGGCTGGAAAACGCCTTTGCCTTCCCCGGTTTCGTGCCTGCCTATATCCGCCCACTTTTTTGCAGGGGAATCGGCCCGTTCCGCTGGGTCGCCCTATCCGGAGATCCCGAGGACATATACAAGACCGACGCCAAGATGAAGGAGCTTTTCCCGGACAACGCCGATCTGCACAAATGGCTCGACATGGCGCGCGAGCGGATCGCCTTCCAGGGGCTGCCTGCCCGGATCTGCTGGATCGGGCTGGGTGACCGGCACCGCGCCGGCCTTGCCTTCAACGACATGGTGGCCTCAGGCGAGCTGAAAGCCCCCATTGTCATCGGGCGTGATCATCTGGACGGCGGCTCGGTTGCCTCGCCGAACCGCGAGACGGAAGCGATGAAGGATGGCTCGGACGCCGTGTCCGACTGGCCGCTGCTTAATGCACTCGTGAACACCGCCTCCGGCGCCACATGGGTCAGTATCCACCACGGCGGCGGCGTCGGGATGGGCTTCAGCCAGCACTCCGGTGTGGTCATCTGCGCCGACGGCACGCCCGAAGCGGCCAAAAGGCTGGAGCGTGTCCTCTGGAACGACCCGGCCAGCGGCGTCTGGCGCCATGCCGATGCAGGCTATGAGATCGCGCTGGATTGCGCTCGCGAACACAGTCTATGCCTGCCGCGTATCCTAGGTTGAGCAATAGTTCCCGCATACACCACGAAAACACCAGATCCTTGGGATCCGCATGCTGCCTTAGGACTTTTTCCTGCCTGATGAACTCAAGACTGCTCAAGCCGCCTTCGGCAAAAACTACAAGAATGGCCTGCTGCCACGAAAGTCCAAGCAGTCCGACCTCGCTGACTTATGCTTCAGCCGGCGGTGTGCGACCTTGGACGAAATAACAACAATCAAGGCATGGACTATCCAGAACTGACGCTTCAGCCATTTGCGCCAAGCAGAATAAGCTCCATTTACAGATGCCGTGACCTCAAGACCAAAATCAAGCCGACTTCCCAAGGCATTCGACTTTAGGCACGGCGATTTGATTTTCGACAAATGTGGTGCTCCGAACGCCCTCGGGGAAATTCGGCCAACGCGAAAGGTTTTGATCTTGAAGAATATCGTGGTGATCGGCGCTGGTCAGGCGGGGGCGGCATGTGTGGCCAAGCTGCGCGGCTTGGGTTTTGACGGCGCCCTCACGCTGATCGGCGAAGAACCCGTGCCGCCCTATCAGCGCCCACCCTTGTCCAAGGCGTATCTCTTGGGCGAGATGGGACTGGAGCGGCTGCTCTTGCGCCCCGAAAGCTACTACCGAGAGGCGGCGGTCGATCTGCGGCTGGGTCAGCCCGTGCGGGGCATCGATACGGCGACGCGGCAGGTGATCTTGGGAGAGGGGGCCATCCCCTATGACGCGTTGGTGCTGGCCACGGGATCGGTGCCGCGCCGTCTGCCTGCGGCGATCGAGGGCGATCTGGGCTGCGTGCATGTGGTGCGCGGCTTGGCCGATGTCGATGTCATGGCGCCGGGCCTGCAGCCCGGGCGCCGCGCGCTGATCGTGGGGGGCGGCTACATCGGGCTTGAGGCGGCGGCGGTGGCGCGAAAGCGCGGCATGGAAGTGACGCTGATCGAAATGGCGCCGCGCATCCTGCAACGGGTCGCCGCCCCCGAAACCTCGGAGTATTTCCGCGCGCTGCACCGCGCCCACGGCGTCGATATCCGCGAAGGCGTGGGGCTAACCCAGCTTGTCGGCACGGATCATGTGACGGGGGCGGTCTTGGCGGACGGGGCCGCGATTGCCTGCGACATGGTGATCGCAGGCATCGGCATCGCGCCTGCGACTGCCTTGGCCGCAGCGGCGGGGCTGATGATCGAGAACGGCATCGCGACCGACGAAGAGGGCCGCACCAGCGATCCCGCCATCTGGGCTGCGGGCGATTGCGCGAGTTTTCCCTATCAGGGCGCGCGGATCCGGCTGGAGTCGGTGCAAAACGCCATCGATCAGGCCGAGACGGTGGCGAAAAACATCCTCGGCGCGCATGAACCCTATCGCCCCGAGCCGTGGTTCTGGTCGGATCAATATGATGTCAAACTCCAGATCGCGGGGCTGAACACGGGCTATGACCGCGTGGTGATCCGCGATGGGGGCAATGCGCGGTCGCATTGGTATTACGCGCAAGGCAGGCTGGTGGCCGTCGATGCGATGAACGACCCGCGCGGCTACATGATCGGCAAGCGCCTGATCGCGGCAGGCGTTTCGCCTGACCCGGCGCTGGTGGCCGACCCAGCCCAAAACCTCAAACCCCTGTTTCAGGGCTAGGGCTGTGCTATGAGATGCAGGCGGTAGCTTGGACAAACCGGCAACCCGCCCTAAAACTGCAGGTCACCATCTTCCGGGCACGCACCCAGCACCAACAGGCACCACTGCGAACACGGGCGAAAGCTGACATATTCATTGGTTCGGCCTGAACAAGTCGCAACGCGTTGATTTTGTTGTATGAAGTTGTGTTTTTTGTGCCTTTGAGTTGCAGGATTTGGTAGGTTTTGGTCCAGAACCCTGCAATTTCGGATCGAGCGATGAAGCCCAAATCCCGCGGCCCCGAACAGGACGATCTCTTGCGCCCGCGTTTGACTGTCATGATCGACATGCGCCATGAGCTGGTGAAGCTGGCGGCGCTGATCGACTGGGAGTTCTTCGAGACCGAATGGGCCGGGTTCTTCCCGTCGCATACGGGACGCCCGGCGACGTCGCCGCGTCTGGTGGCGGGGCTGCTCTACCTGCAGCACACCTATCGGCTGTCGGACGAGGCCGTGGTCGCGCGGTGGGTGGAGAACCCGTACTACCAGCACTTTTGTGGCGAGACGTTCTTCCAGCACCGCTTCCCGCTCGATCCCTCGTCGCTGACGCGGTGGCGCAAGCGGATCGGCGAGGATGGCGTCGAGTGGCTGCTGACCAACACGATCGAGGCGGGCCGCGGGGCCGGGGTGATCTCGGAACGCAGCGTCGAGGCGGTGATCGTGGACACCACGGTGATGGAAAAGGCAATCGCCCATCCTACGGATGCGCGGCTTTATCAGAAGGCCCGTCGGCGTCTGGTGGCGCTCGCTCAAGAAGCGGACCTGTCTCTTCGCCAGAGCGATGCGCGGCTCGCGCCGCAGCTGGCGGGCCAGGTCGGGCGCTATGCCCATGCGCGGCAGTTCAAGCGGATGCGCAAGGCCCTGCGGCGGTTGAAGGGTTATATCGGCCGTGTGATGCGCGACATCCTGCGCCAGTTAGGCGGCATCGCGAACGCGGCCCTGCGGCAACGGATCGAGACGGAGATAGCCCTGGTGGACTGGCTACTGCGGCAAAAGCCCAAGGATAAGAGGAAGCTCTACGCGCTGCACGAGTCGGAGGTGGACTGCATCTCGAAAGGAAAGGCGCGGGTGCGTTACGAGTTCGGGACTAAGGTGTCTGTGGCGACGACCCACAAGGAGGGCTTCGTCGTCGGCATGCGGTCGATGCCCGGAAACCCCTATGATGGGCACACGCTGCGCGAGGCATTGGAGCAGGTGGAAATCCTGACGGACACCCGCCCGAAGCGGGCCTTCGTGGATCGCGGCTATCGCGGCCACGGGGTCCAGACCACGGCGGTCTACATCGCCGGGCAAAAGCGCGGGATGACCCCAGCACTCCGGCGCAACCTGCGCCGTAGAAGTGCCATCGAGCCAATGATCGGACACATGAAAACGGATGCCCGAAAGCGAAACGGGCCCACGGGCCAAAGCGAAATGGGGTCGGATCCCCGTTTCGGTTCAGGCGGGTTGTGTCAGACCGTCAGGCCTTTGTTTTGTTGGAGTTCAGCGCAAACCGAAACGAACCGGGTATTTTCAGGGGTGTCACTGGGAAACCCTCGGGCCTCGCCCCCCCGAATACAGTCACAAACAGGAGGGACCCGTTCAATTTCAATGGGTTACGCGGTTCAACATTTTGAACAGAGACAGTTTTTTGGAAAACTGGTCACCATTTGCACCGCTTCGAACCACCCATGTCCAGAACGAAAACGGGGAGAGACGTCTCCTCAACGCACTCTCCCCATCATGCCTTTCAGGTAGCATGGATTTGTTGCAATTGTCGAAAGGAAAAGTGTTGCAACACTTTATGCAGCTGCAGCATTGAGCCGCGCCGCAATCTTGGTCAACGCGAGCTTGTGCTGCCGCCAAGCGGTGCTGCGATCCACGCCCAATTCGTAGGTGATCTCCTTCCAGGGACGGCGGGCCGCTCTCCACCAGATCAGCCGGCGTTCGTCTTCGTCTAGCCACAGTACCCAGTCAAAGGTTTGCTCCAGCCGCGTGATGGCAGCGGTCGAAGGGCGGACACGCATGGGCTCGGGCTCCATCGCGAGGATCTCCTTTTCCGACCGCACGATCTGCGGCCAGGCGTTGAAGTATGCCTGCACTTTCACCGGCGGCAGCTTGCGCAGAGTGCGGAACGCCTCCTCGAAATGATCTGCGACGTCGTCGGCGGTCCAGATGTGGTCAGCCATGACGCACCTCCCTGCATTCGACACGCTTGCCATAAAGCTTTGTGCCGAGCTGTTCGACCAAGGCGCGCTCTGGCCAAGTCAGCCGGTGGTCGTTGGCGCTCACTGCCAACACACCCTGTTCGTGCCAGCCGTCCCGTTTGACTTGTTCAGGATCGCGGCGCTGGCCGCCATAGCCTTTGGGATAAATCCTCATGCTGCACCTCCCCGGCTTTCCAGGGCCCAGTGCAGGATGGCGATGGCGTCGGCCTCGTTGTCGTCCGCTGGGCTGTAACCACGCGCACGGGCGGCGGCGATCATTGCCTCTTTGGATGCGTTACCCTTACCGGTGGCGTGACGCTTTATGGTGCCCACGGGAACGCCCTCGTAGGGAATACCGCGCAACTCAGCCCATGACGTCAAAGTCGCCATGAGGCCACCGTAGATGTGGCTGGCATCGGTCCCTGCGTGACGGCGCACTTCCTCGAACCAAATCGCATTAATCGGACCGGACAGGCGGTCGAGTTCTGTTAGCCAGTTCGTGAAGCGCAAATAGCGCATGCCGCCGCCATCGAAGCGACCGGGGCGGAAGCTGGCTGTTCCGGTGGTGATCAGACCGTCATAGCCGCGCAGGGCCCAGCCGGTCGTGGTGCCGAGATCAAGGGCAAGGATCGTCCGTGCCGGTTCGGACAGCGACGGCGTTTTCAGGGTTGCGTCAGGATTGACGCTCGGGAGAGTCGGGTGAGCCATGTGCGGCCTCCTCTTCTGGTTGGCTGCTCGGGTGGAAGACGACGGCGGTTGATGCTTGGCGGTACCGGCCGCCGTCGTCGGATCAGAATGCAATCCGCACCATGTGGTGGCCCCCGCGGCTGAGCCTGACGTACGGGAGGAGAGGCCAACCCCAAGGGGTGGCCTCCCCATACGTAGTATGGGGGCTTCCTCTTCTTCCTCATCGAGACCATACAAGTATCTGCTTTCATGTGATTTTTTCCCGTTTTTGATGACAGAGGGGTATGACAGAGGCCTCTGTCATATGTCATCGCTAAGGCATTGAATTTATTGAGAATATGACAAAGTCATGAGGATGACAGAGGCCTCTGTCATATGACAAAGTCACTCATCCGCCTCCTCCGGATAGACCCAGACAGCGGGGTTCTCGACTTCCCTGGCACGGCCGGAATGGGGACATTTGAAGTGGGTTGGCAGGACCACTTGCCCCTCATCCAAGACCTCGCCAGTCTCAGGATCGATGGTTGGGTCACGCCCGAAACGCATGTCCTCCACAACCAGATAGCCGAAATGCGATCGGGTCGCGGGGAAGCCGAGTTCGGCCAGATCGCGGCGGAATTTCACGAACCCCTTTGTCGCCAGGACACCGAGCCGCTCGCGGATAGTGAATTGACTGCCAAGGCCGCGCTGGTTCTCGAAGGCTTCTCCCAATTGGGTCGAAGTGTAGAGCCGGCCCTCAGCCGCCTCATCGAGGAGAATGGCCAAGATTACGTCGTGCTTACGGGCCCTTTCGGCATCATGTTTAGCCCCGACCTCGGCGCGAACGAGCCTCTCGTTTAACGGGTTTTGTTCGACCCACTCACCGTTGACCTTATCGATGAGCTTGCCCGGGAGTGCCGGGCCGTTACGCAGCTCGATCTCCAGCCTGCGCATGCTGCTGTCCTCCTCGGGCCGGTGCATGAGCAGCCCTGAGGTGTAGAAGCCGCGCAGCGCGCTGGCGCCTGAGAGCGCAAGGAACGGGTCTTCCTTCACCTGCGACTTCGACGCCTTCCGGGTGTGGTGGGCGAGAATGATACCGGCATCCGGATTGACCGCCTCGCGCAGGGGCTCCACGCGGTCCTTCAGGAAGAACATCATGGCGGTGTTATCGTTTTCACCGCCCCCTTCAGGACCGCCATCGAAGAGGTTGCGGATCGGATCGATGACAATAACGTCGGGCGGCGCATCTGGGAATGCACTACCAATTGCTCCCGCCGCCCGCGCGACGCCCTCGGCATCAAGCAAGATTTGCAGCTTGGGCGTGGCGATGAAGGTATCACGCGCAGCGGCGATGACGGTGGATGGCAGCGCGATCTGCTGCATGCGTTCGCGCAGGTAGTGATACTGGATCTCGGCCTGCAAATAGAACACGCGTAGCGGCCGAGGCGGTGTAAAGCCAAGGAACGGCACGCCCGCTGCCATGTGCACGAGCCAGGAAATCAGGAAGTCGCTTTTGCCAACCTTGGGCGCACCGCCCAGCACCAAAAGCCCGCCCGGCGTCAGAACGCGGGGCGCAATGATGTCCTCGGGCATCGGGCTGGTGTCATCAAGCAGCGCACCAAGGCTGATGGATGGTAAAGGACCAGCAGATGTATCGGCGCGGGGCAGTCGCAGGAGTGGCGGGCCATTTTTTTTGACATGCAGCGCCCAAAGGCGTTCGGACTCTGCCTGGAGGCGGTCCAGAGGCCACGCCGGGCGCAGCATGGCCGCGTTGTAGCCGCAGATGGCCTCCCAGCCCTCGGCTGGCTCAAGGCGGCCTTCGTGCACCAAGCGCACATAATGGCCGATCGCGGCACTAGCGCCCTGAAAGCGTGACCAGTCGTCAACATCGCCTTCCCGAACCGCAGTGGTTAAAACGGCCTCTACGGCGGGCTTTGACGGCGCAGTGGAAACATCGCTCGCAAAACCCACACCGGGAAGCGGCGGCATTTCGGCGACCCGCTCGGCAAAGTCCGATAGGTCTACGTCCACTTCACGATGTTCACGGATCTGCACAAGACGCTGGTGGCCATGCTTGTGATAGACCGTGCCCGGTACCCGGATCGGCTGATGCGCCGAACGAAAATGCGTGTCGCCACCGACCTTGACGGCGATGTCACCGCGCAGACGGCATAGGGTGGCGAGATCATCACCCTCAATAGGCTCGGTCAGTTTCCACCACACATGGAGCTTTGCGGCGCCCTCGGGCGTACGGCCACCGCTTTCAATAACAAGCGTTGGCGCCCCAAGGTGGCGGGTAACATGGTCGAGCTTGGCGGGAATGTCGCCGGCATCAAGGTCAACAACAATGGCCTGCATTTGCAGCACATCAGCAGCACGCGCCTGCCCCTGCTCGGCGACAGTGCCCGGGATGACATAAACAGCCGCGGCCTCGCGATTGGCCCAGGCCGCGAAGGTCGCAAATTTCTCCGGCGCTGTCGCGTCAGCCGCGATCCAGATATTATGCGGCTTGCCGTCCCGGCCCTGCCCTTTGTCGACAAAGCCCCGGAGCGGGATCAGCCCCTCACACCAGCTAAAGACGGTGTCGAGAAACACGCTGATCTGTCCAGGGTCAGGGTCGCAGCCAAACGGGTTCTCGGATGGTGGGCCATCGTTGAAGTCCATCCAAGGGTTGAAGTGCAAAACGCCGTCATCGCTCATGCAGGCGCCCCCCAACACCGATCTGCCCAAGAGCAAAACCGGCATTCAAAGAAATCCTGATTGACCGTGACCCGTGGCAGAAGCTCGCCGGCATCGGTCGCCTGCAATATCCGCACGCCCCGGTCGGACATCCGCTGCGCGAGATCGGCATCGAAGGGCACAAGCTCGTGGTGAAGCTCGGCCGTGTCCTTGTTGATGGCAGTGAAGAGCGCCGGATTGGCGGAAATCCCCGGCACCTGCGCCTCCATATAGGCCTGATAGACGGCGATCTGGGCGGCATAGACGGGTTTCGATTTGGTCACGCCGTCCTTGACGCAGGAGCGCCAGTTCTTCGCGTTCATAGTCTTGCATTCCCAAAGCGCGGGAACGGCAAGGCCGAAGCCTTCGGGCCCTGCAGCGACAATGCCGTCGACATGACCGCGAATGCGGCCCCCTGCGACCGAGAAACCGAACTGACCACCGTCGGGGCGGTTGCCCTTGCGGGTATAGAGATCAAACCCTGCCTGGCGGAGCCAAGCGACGGCGAGGTCCTCGAGCACATGGCCGATGGCAAAGATACGCAGTGACTGGCCGCTGAACTCCTTGCCATCGTCCTTCGGCGTGGCCATGAATTCGAACTGCAAGGCGCGCTCACAGGCATGACCGAGACGAGAACCGCCCAAGTAATCGCGGGGCGTGCGCGTGGCCTGATCGGCCGTCAGCGCGTCGTCCACAGCTTCAGTGACGCGATCAGCAAAGCTAGGCTTGTGGTTGAAGTCCAAAGTCAAAATGGCACCTCCGGCGCGTTTGCCTTTGCAATGTTGGACATGGCTTCCCGGAAGCCCTCGACGGCTTCCTCGATCAGGGCGCGCACTTGCGCCTCTGTGAGGTCGGCAAGAGGCGTGCCCCAGCCGATTTCCTCCATGAGAAGCGCCACACGCTTCATCGTGGCGGTAATTGCGGACCGCTCTTCGTCGGTGAGATCAACCATGGCGAAACGCACCCGGGCCAAGCGCGTCCAAGAGGACTGACACGGCATTGAGCAAAACCAGACCGATGGCCGGGGCCGTATCGAACGGACCGGATCGAACCAGCCAAAACCACGGGTGGGTTGCCGGCAGACAGCACAGAGCGTCCCACGCGGGTGCCAGAGCCTGCGCCGCTCCTCGACGCTGGTTGGGTTTGATGACGTCATGGATCATGCCGCCCTCCGATTGGGGCCTGCCGCGCCATTGATCAGCTGGGTGATGCCATGCTTGTTGAAGCCGAAGGTCATGAGGGCCGAAGCGCGATACCGCGTCAGGCCAAAGTCATGCCGACATTCAGGCGGCAGGTATTTCAGCTGATTTTCGGTTGGCGCTTGCCCAAGCCATCCGCGCGTCTTGAAGGCGCTCTCATCGGTCTCATGCGTGTTCAGCCAGTCATCAGCCTGTGCGAGGCAGACCGCGCGCTCGCCGACACCCAAGAGGTGTGGACGCACACCCTTAGCTCCGCCGATCGCGTACCAGACCCCGTCCTTCCAGAAGATGCCGCCCCACCCCTTGAAGCCCGCCGCCATCAGCGCGTCATCGTTTCCGAAGAAATCGACCCAAGCGAAGCTTGAACGCTCCAGCAGGTCGATTTCGGTCATGATGAAACCAGACAGCGGCGCGGCGGCGCTTCCCTCACCGGCGCTCTCATCCTCGCGCGGGAAGGCCTCGCCGCAGAGCGGGCATTCGGTGGACGCGAGGGGAATGTCCGCCTCACAACAAGGACAGGTCTTGGTGGGCGCGTCACCACCCTCCGCCCTACCATCGAGATCGACGTCCTGTTCCAGCGTGCCGTGGATCAGGCTCGCGGTCCCGAAATCCAGCACGATGCAGTCGGTCTTGACGATACCAGGGTGTTCTTCCGGATCGACCGTGCGCAGACCACGCCCGACCATCTGGATCATCGTGCTTTTGAAGGAACTTGGGCGCAGCAGAACCACACAAGATGTTGGCGGGTGGTCCCAGCCTTCAGTCAGCACCGCCACGTTGACGATCACACGGATCACACCATCAGCGTAGTCAGCCAGAATGGCCTTGCGGGTCTCGGCCGCGAGTTCGCCATGGATCAATGCGGCAGGAACGCCAGCGGCCTTGAAGGCCTCGGTGACATTTCCGGCGTGATCGACTGTGGAGCAGAAGACGACAGTCTGCCGATCGCCTGCCTTTTCCTTCCAGTGGCGGATCACCTCACCGGTAACTGGCGCGCGGTCCATAATCCCCGCGACCTCAGCCATATCGAAATCCGACATAGTCTTGCGCACAGCACGCAGCTCGTCTTGCACGCCGACATCGATGACAAAGGTGCGCGGTGGCACCAAATGGCCCGAGGCGATCAATTCGCCCAAGCGTACCTGATCAGCGACATTGTCGAAGACCTCGCGCAGTCCCTTCTTGTCACCCCGGTTCGGTGTCGCCGTGACCCCGAATATCCGGGCGTCGGGATTGGCATCGCGCACGCGGTCGATAATGCGGCGGTAGCTGTCAGCCACCGCATGGTGCGCTTCATCGACGACCAGCAGATCGAGGCGCGGCATATCCGCCAGGTTCGAGGCACGCGCCAGCGTGGGCACCATGGCAAAGGCGACTTGGCCAGCCCATGACTTTTCAGTGGCGTCGATCACCGAGGTTGAAACCCCGGGCACGACCCGCTGAAACTTTGCGCGGTTTTGCGCGGTCAACTCATCACGATGCGCAAGCACGCAGGCCCGCGCACCGTCGGCAATCATCTCGCCGGTGACCGCCGAGAGCATGATCGTCTTGCCCGCGCCGGTGGGCGCAACACCTAGCGTGTTGCCGCGGGCGGCAAGCGCAGCAACGCTGCGCTCGACAAAGGTCTTCTGGCGGGGACGTAAGCGCATGGCCAATCCCCCTCACTGCGCCCAGCTCGGCCGGCCGGCATTGCCGGGCTCGGACACAGGCTGGCTGGTCTGGGGGGAGGCCGCAGGCTGTTGCGGTGCGAGACTATTGAACGATGCTGCAGGGCTTTGCGGGGCCACGGCGCCCATCAACCCCGCATACTCGCGGTGATCAGGTGTCACCGCTGCGCGGATCTCGTTCTTGTCATCGCCATTTGTGTCTTGGCCAACATCGATGCGGGCGATGAACTCCAAACCATCGAGATCACCAAAGCCATTGATCCGGCGGCGCAGCTGAGCCTCGGGCGAGGCATCCTTGTCGGACACGCCGCGCGCCGAGTTCAGGATGCCACGGATCATACCGCGTCCCATATTGGCCCAATCAGGGCCCTTGGGACTGTAGAGGCCGATCAGCGACCAGATCTTGCGCCGGGCAAAAGGGCCCTCAAGAACCGTGTATTCGGCGTCAAGATAAACGGCGCCGGTTGCGGCGCGGCGCGCCCAGCCACCTGTCCAGCCTTGCGAGGCGTCATCAAAGCCGCCCGGACGCAGGGTCAGGCGCACCTTGGCAAGCGTACCTTTCGGGATGACGTTGGTGTTCGATTGGGCGGAGTTAAAGTCGTTCCAGGGTCCGGACATGTTCGCGGCTCCGTATCTGTTGATGGGGGACGCTCAGGGGCGTCAAAACGGAAAAGCCAACCCGGAGCCCCGATCGGGACACCGGGTGTCGCGGCAGGGTCTCAGCCGCGTTCAGGCTCGTTTGTTGGCTCGACTGGGGTGACCGCAGGCCATGCGAGGCGCGTTGAAGCCGGCGCCGACGGGCGTTGGATTTTTTCCATCAGGCGGCCGAGATGCGGGGGTTCGACCAAATCGAGCCGCCCCGAGCGGTCCTTTGCTGGAAAGCCCCACTGGTTCAGCGTCTGGCAGACAAAGGCCCGCTGAAGCTTGCCGTCGGCATCGGGAATGTCGGCCATGGTCACGACCTGATCGACGATGCCCGGTAATTCGAGCCCGGTTTTTGAGCCGTCGATCTGCGGTTGAAAGACCTTGCGGTTAAAGTCGTCGAGTTTCTCGTCGAGGATGCCCACGAACCAGACATGCTTACCGCGCGTATGCTGGAGATGCGTAAGCCATGCGATCATTTCGCGGCCGTGCAAACCATAGGCGCCCCGGATGTCGGGCTTGCCGGTCTTTTCCGAGAAGGCTTCCGGTTGCCCGCGACACCATTGAAAGCAGAGACGCCCTGCCACGGTGATCGAGTCGATAAAGACCGCCAAGTATTTTTCGATCACAGTTGGGTCGCCGTACCGGCCGCAGACCTCATCGAAATGTGCCTGGCTGTAAGGCTGGTCGTCGCGCAGCGCGGGGTTCGGCCCGCCGATGAACACTGCGAAATCGCGGCATTCCTTCCATGTGCGCGGCCGGAGCGTGTCGATCTCCAGACCTTCGACGGCAAGGTCGCCGGCTTCCAGGTCCAGAAACAGCGTGGTCGGGGCATCCAGCGTCCACAAAAGCGACGTTTTTCCGATACCTGACCGACCAAAGATGACGCCCTTGATGCCCTTGCGCTGCGCAAGCCTTTCATCTGCACTGATGATGGGGAGGCTCATTTGCGCACTCCCTTGTTCAGCACCACGTCAGTGGCACGGTCAGTGCCACGGCATCCGGCTTCGCGCGCAAGAGTGTGCAGGCGCCGCAAAGCAGATGCCCGCCCGACTGCGGCGGAACTCTCGCTCTCGGCTGCAACGATTGCGAAGGCGATGTCATCGACCGTCGCATCCAGCAAAGCCAGTGGGGCGCGCTGCGGTTCACCCTTGCGCAATGGGAAATTGATGGTCTCGGGAAGGTCTTCGAGGCTGTAACTCGCCTTGCGAAGACGGGTGATATCGTCCGGCTGTTCCGGCATGGCCTTGCTCCTTGGGAAGATGAAATCGAGGAGGCCCATCACACGGCCTCGCTGGGGTCTGGCGCCGGCTCGCTGACGTAGATCGCCAGAAGCGGCGTCCCGTCGGCATGGGCGCCGGCGTCCTCGATCTGGTAATTGCGGTTGGGCTCGCAGACTTCGGTCAGTTCCCAGCGGCGAAAGAGCCCCGGGAGCCGACGGTAATTCTCGAGCGACAGATCGGCAGTGCTGTTCATGCGTGTCTGCTTTCAGTTGGAGGGACGGCGCTCCGGGCGCTCAAAGAGAAAAAGCCGCCGGTGAGACAGGATCGGGACATGTGCTCAGGGGATTTCCAAAAGCGCCTCGCGCAACTTGCGCAGTGCACGCTGGTAGCGTTTGCGGGCCGCTGCTTCTGTCAGGCCAAGCTCGGCACCCGCCTCAATTTGCGAGTAGCCTTCGATCGCCACACGGATCACCAGCAGCGCATCTGCGCCGAGCAACTTGTGCAGGTCGTTTGGAAACGCCGCGTCTTCAGCCAGAGGCTGGGGCCCGATGTCATCAGCTGTGAGCTCGTCAGGCTCCGTCCCACTGGACAGGTTGGCCCGCGCAATTTCCCGGTTGCTTGCCCGGATCATGTCGCGCTCGACATTCTTCAACACGGTTGCCGCGATCCAATTGACGCGGCCCAGATCAAGCCCGCGCACCGCTTCAATGGTCCGCGCCAAGACATCAGAGGTGATCTCGTCTATTGTGCCCAGCTTCCGCCCAATCGACCGCCGACGGATGGCGTCGAGCCCGGGCCAGAGCGCCAGCAGCAGCACTGTCAGTGCCGTGTCAGCGGTTGGGTCATTAGCCTGGGCCGCTTGAATAAGCGCTGCGAGGATGCGGTTTTTCTTAGCCGCATTGCCCGTGTTGCAGTGCAGCGCATCGAGCGCAGCCGCGGGGTCGCGGTAGGGTTTCAGCGCGGCCTGGGAAACCCGTATGGCATCAAAGCCGCGCTGAAAACCGATCGTAGTCGAAGTAACCGTGAGCTGATCACGGATTTCGTGCCATGCGAGACACATTGGACGCCTGCCTTACGGCCAGGCGTCCAGCGCCTTTTTATGGCCAGGTCAGGACGTCACGCGTCTCTGTGTTTTCGGGAAAGTTGGGAGCGCGCGTTGCCGCGCGTTCAGGCTTTTGTCTTCGCGTTCAGCGCACCGCAGTTGGGACAGGTCGCGTAGACCGGAAAGCCGACAACATAGTCGAGCGGCTTACGACGGATCCGCATCTGAGCGCCGTCGTCCTTACCAAGTAGGCGCTGGCAGTCCTGACAACGCCAGTCATGGCAAAATGCAGATTCGGCGCCGACACCTCGGTTGTGCCAATTATCTCCCGGGGCATGGTAACCCCGCCTAAAGTTCATGTTCATCAAGGGGCCTCCTTTTCGAGCCGGTTCACTTGGACAAGCGGTCGGGATCGGAGCCACGCTACACGCAGCTCCGTTTGGATCATCTCTGGTGGCGCATCGCCTCAGAGAGCGCTTAAGGGGTAGTGCTCACTTTCACGCGGGATGTGCGACGTCTTCCGCCGCCCGGCATGGCGGCCGCCTTGCGTTTGCGTTTACGCTCTTCACGTTCGGCGATGAAATCAGGCGCGATTTCGGCAAGGCGGTTAACAAGACCGGACAAATCGTACCGATTGTTCTCGCGCCCCCCGCTATCACCATAGTAAGCCACGCGGGCTAGAAGACCCGCCTCCTCCATTTGCTTAATATATCGCTGGATCTGCCTCTCGCTGATGCCGAGGCGGTCGGACAGCTCCGCTTTGCTCGGATAGGGCGCGCGACTGGCATCCCACCAATGTTCGACGATCTGCAGCAAAACTGCGAGTTGCGACGGGTTCAGGCCCAATCGCCGCTGTGCGCGCAACAAAATTGATGGCACTGGACAATAACCAATCTTCGCCACGTTCGCACCCCAACGGGCAGCAATCGACTTGGATCCTTTCCCAGGAACAGCCGAGACCTCACCATCAGTGTTTTCTTGATTCTGCTCTGACATTTGTGCTCTCCTTGTCGAGGAAAATGAGGGACGCGGCGCCCGCCCACAAGAGGGGGGTGTGCAGTCATTCATGACTAGAGGGCTATAGACGTTGACGGCTATAGGGAAAAGTCGCACATGTCTCCTGAAGTAACATGAAGTTATGCAGACGAACGGAAAGGTAAATAAACAGTAGAATTACCCATAGACGAATCTGACCAGTGGTATGCAGCTTCGCCAGAATTTTTTTGACGATGGAAAGCGGAACCTGATGCCGTGAATGGCGCACAGAGTCCCGATTTGTCCCATTTTGTTTGTTTGGCTGGCTTTTCCTCTTCAGACGCTGCTCGCTTCGAGTGGTGGAGAGGCAAAACCGAGATGCAAAGACCCAACCCCCTGCACCCCGACCGGATGACAGCGCATGAGCGCCGCACCGAGCTCTATGGCCTGTTGGCCACCGCCGTGGCGCGCCTCGCCGGCCGCGATTGCGACCATCCATCCCAAAATACTGGAGACGGTTCGCTACACTTCGCGGGCCAACAGAGCGGTACTGCAACTCCGACTCAGAGGAGATCTGCATGACCACAGATGAACCCATCTTGGCGCGTCTGGCCGCTTTGAAGGCCATGTCTGTCAATGAGCTAAAGGCTGAATGGCAGGCGCTCTACGATGCGCCAGCGCCGAACAATAGCCGTACGTTTCTGGAAAGCCGTCTGGCCTATCGCATCCAGGAACTGACCTATGGCGGCCCCGACAGGCAAACGCGCCGCTTGCTGGACCTTCTGGCCGACGAAGTCGAGGGCACGCTGACGCGCAAAGCGCAGATTGCCGATCCCCGAAACCCCGTGGTGGGCACCAAGCTCATCCGCGAATGGAATGGCGTCGCCCACACGGTTACCGTTCTCAGGGAGGGCTTCGACTGGGATGGTCGGCGCTACAAGTCGCTGTCTGCGGTGGCGCGAGCCATCACGGGCACGCGCTGGAACGGCTATCGGTTCTTTGGGCTACGGGCCGCCACGCGAGGTGAGGCATGAAAGACGTGGCCGCAAAACCCGCCCGACGCCTTCGCTGTGCCATCTACACCCGCAAATCGAGCGAAGAAGGGCTCGATCAGGAGTTCAACAGCCTCCACGCCCAGCGGGAGGCATGCGAGGCTTACATCGCCAGCCAGAAGTCTGAAGGCTGGGCGCTGGTGCGCGATCAGTATGACGATGGTGGCATCTCGGGCGGCACACTAGAGCGCCCTGCCCTGCAACGACTTCTCGCCGACATTGAGGACGGGCTGGTTGATGTGGTTGTTGTTTACAAGATCGACCGTCTCAGCCGCTCACTGATGGACTTTTCCAAGCTGGTCGAAGTCTTCGACAGGAACAGCGTGACTTTTGTTTCCGTCACCCAGTCCTTCAACACGACCACATCGATGGGGCGATTGACGCTGAACATCTTGCTCAGCTTCGCCCAGTTCGAGCGTGAAGTCACCGCAGAGCGCATCCGCGACAAGGTGAAGGCCTCGCGCATGAAGGGGATGTGGATGGGCGGGCCGGTGCCATTTGGCTATGATGTCCGCGACCGCAAATTGGTGGTGAACCCAGATGAGGCCGCAAAGGTCCGTATGGTGTTCGAGCGTTTCGTCGAGGTCGGATCAGCCACGGTGCTGGCGCGGGACCTTCGCCGCGATGGCTTTCGCAATAAGCAAGGCACACTCATCAACAAGGGCTACCTCTATCGCCTGCTGAACAACCGCGTGTATCGGGGCGAAGCTGTGCATAAGGGCGTGGCATATCCCGGTGAGCACGAGGCCATCGTCGATGCGCGGCTATGGGATCAGGTTCATGACATTATGGGCGAAAGCCCACGCAAGCGGGCCAATAACAGCCGGACACAAACGCCAGCGCTGCTGAAGGGCTTGCTGTTCACTGCCACTGGCGCGGCAATGACCCCATCCAGCACCAAGAAGGCTACGCGCCGGTATCGCTACTACGTGTCTATGGACCTTCTGAAGAACCGTGAAACGCCTGAGGACGGCATCCCGCGGAGATTGCCGGCCGACACTGCTGAGACCGCCGTAATCACGGAAATTCGCCGTGTCCTGCGCACGCCGGAAACAACGGCACAGGTCATTGCCGCGCTCGACCGCGAGGACATCCCTGAAGCGGATGCCATTGACGCGCTGCAGCAGTTTCCCAAGCTTTGGGATCAGCTCTTTCCGGGCGAACAGGCCCGGATCATTCAGCTGCTCGTTCGGCGCGTCACAGTGACTGATGAAGGCCTCGTCATTGACCTGCGCACCGATGGGATAGCCGGTGTCATGCGGGAGATGATGACCCCACGCCCGCTTGAGGCCGCGGAATAATGGCCGCGCCCGACACCATCCAGGTTTTTGTGCCCCTCAAAATGCGCAAGAAAAACGGGCGGCCTAAGATCCTGCCGCCTGCCGACTACCTGCCCAGCGAGGATAACACCCAAGACCCACACATCCTGCGCGCCATCGGCCGCGCCTGGGCCTGGCGGCGGAGAATGGAGGCCGGCGAATTCGGCACCGTGCGCGACCTGGCAATCGCCGTGAACCTCGCAGAACGTCATGTCAGCAGGCAGTTGCGGTTGGCGTATCTGGCCCCTGAGGTGCTGAAACGGCTGGTGTTTGGGCGGGAGGTCACGGCCGTTACGGTTATGCAATTGTCGGAGTGCGCAGGATTGCCGTGGCCAGATCAGGCGCGGGTGGTGTTCGGGACAACCAAATAACGCGATCGGCCCATAGCGGCCGGTCAGCGAAATTCGCAGTCTTCACCGGAGCGGTCATTCGATGAGCTCGAAAATCATGGTTAAAAAACAGCCTCCGGTTCGCTCTGACCGCCGTTGTAGAATTTAGGTTCAGATGATCTCATTCTCGGGCAGAAATCGTTGGGTAAGGACGGTTTCCTGCAACAGCATCAGACGATGGGCATTCTTCATGTGCGAAGAAAGGATCTGCCGCGCTGCATCCTCATCCCCTGCGCGCATAGCCGCTACTAGGCGCGACTGATATTCGCGCCCAGTTGACCAGAGCTCCCGGTTGGGCTGGGCGTAGAGACGGCGGGAAACCGTGATTTCGGCCAGCATGTTGGCGGTGAACCGGATCAGAAACCGTAGGAGCGGATTGCCAGACATTTCAGCCAGCAGGGCATGGAAGCGCAGCGACGAGATATGCTGTTCGCGCTCTTCTTCTGGCGTGCGCGCAGGTTCCGAATACGAGGTCATAACATCTTCCAGCGCCGCAAGCTGGGTCTCGGTCAACCGCCCCGCCAGCCTGGCGGCCAGTTCCGGCTCAAGTGCCTCGCGTATCTGGTAGATGTCGTCGATCGTCAGATGCTGGAAGAAGAAGTAGTTGCCCAGAAGCGCTGTTGCCCGCTCTTCCGAAACCTGATGGACGAACACGCCACCACCCGGCCCGGTGCGCGACTTGACCAGCCCCTGCGCTTCCAGAATGCGGATCGCTTCGCGGATCGTGCCTTTGGCCATCCCGAACCGCGCGATCAGCTCCAGTTCCGACGGCAGACGATGACCGGGCTCCCAGCCGTTCGCCATCACCCAGGACTTGATTTCCTCGGCAACCTGTTGTGGTCGCGATAGGCGTTCAGAACTCTCCGGGGTGGTGGCAGGCGGCAAACTGGTCTCCTTCGATCCGCCGCAGTTTTGGCACTTCGGCGCGGCATATATCGGACACGCGCGGGCATCGCCCTGCAAACGCGCAGCCCGAGGGCGGGTTCAGCGGATCGGGCAATTCGCCTGACTGCGCCCCACCGAGGGGACGGCCGACGACAGGTGCCGAGTCCGCCAAGAGCTTCGTATAGGGATGGCGCGGGGCCGCAAAGACTTTTTCGGCGGGGCCGGTCTCAACCAATGACCCGAAATAGAGCACGGCTATCCGGTCGCTGACGGCCTCGACCACAGCCAGATCGTGGCTGATGAACAGATAGGTCAGGTTCAGCCGTGCCTTGAGCTCGGCCAGCAGGTTCAACACCTGCGCCTGCACCGAGACATCCAGCGCCGAGACGGGCTCGTCCAGGATCAGGATGCGCGGGCTGGCTGCAAGCGCCCGGGCTATGCCAATGCGCTGCGCCTGCCCGCCGGAAAACTCATGCGGGTAGCGCGACAGGAATTCGGGGCGAAGGTTCACCGCCTCGAACAACTCGGCAATCCGCGTGTCCAGCGCCGGCCCATGCAGCCCGTGCAGGTTGCGCAAAGGGGCCTCGATGATCTGCCGGATCGTCTTGCGCGGGTTCAGGCTGGAGACCGGATCCTGAAACACATACTGGATCAGCCGGCCAAAGGCGGCGGGGTCGGCGCGGTCTAGCGCGCGGCCCTCGATCTCGATCTGGCCCGATGTGGGTGGCAGCAGGCCGACCAGCATCCGCGCCAGTGTGGACTTGCCGCAACCGGATTCGCCGACGATCCCCAACGTCTCGCCCGCGCGGACCTCGAAGCTCATGGGGTTCACGGCATGGACGCGGGCCTTGGGCGGGCCGAACAGGCGCTTGCCGATCGCGAAGGTCCGGGTCAGATCGGTGATCTTCAGGGCAGCGGTCATGGTGTGACCTCGGGGAACAGGCAGCGGACCTGCCGGAGGGCCCCGGTCAGCGAGATGTTGCCTTGGCGGCAGCCAGGCTTGGCCTTGTCGCAGCGTGGCGCAAAAGCGCAGCCGGGCGGCAGGTCATCGACCGCTGGCGGCAGACCGGGTATGGCTGCAAGTGCCCGACGGCCCCCGCCCAGTTCGGGCACGCACGCAATAAGGCGTTTTGAGTAGGGATGAGCGGGGGCCGCTAGTACCCCTGCCGTCGGGCCGGTTTCCACGATCCGACCACCATACATAACCGCCACCCGGTCGCAAAGCTGCGCGACCACGCCGAAATCATGGGTGATGAACAGGATCGCCAGTCCGCGGGATCGCCGCAACTCGTCCAGAAGCGCCAGAACCTGCGCCTGTACCGTGACGTCCAGCGCCGTAGTGGGCTCATCAGCGATGATAATGTCGGGATCATTGGCCAGCGCCATGGCAATGCCGACGCGCTGGCGCATGCCGCCCGACAGCTCGTGCGGATAGGCGCGCGCGCGTTCGACCGCGTTGGGGATGCGCACATCGTCCAGCAGCTTGACCGCGCGGCTGTGGGCTTCCACGTGGCTGACGGGTTCATGCACGCGGATCGCCTCTATCAGTTGATCGCCGATGCGGTAGAGCGGGTGCAGGGTCGAAAGCGGGTCCTGAAAGATGTAGGCCACCTTGCGCCCGCGCAGGGACCGCAGCACCTCATAGGGTGCGCCGATCAAGTCCTGTCCCTCCAGCCGCACCGCACCGCCGGTGATTACCCCGGGGGGCGAGGCAACGAGCCCCATCACCGACAGCGCTGTGACCGACTTACCCGAGCCGCTTTCACCGATCAGCCCCAGACATTCGCCGGGGTTCAACTCAAGCGACACCTCGTTGACCGCCCGGTATATGCGCGGGCCGACGTGGAATTGCGTCTCCAGCGCCTCGATACGCAGCAGACCCTCGCCCTGCGCAGTCGGCCTCTGCTTGCGTTCCACCCGCGTCGCGGCCATTGGCCGGCTCAGCGCGCCGGAACGCAGACGTGGATCAAGCGCGTCGCGGATACCGTCGCCCAGCAGATTGACCGACATCACGATCAACAGGATCATCACGCCGGGCACAATCGAGGTATGCGGCGCGGTGATCATGGCCGCGCGCGCCTCGCCCAACATCGAGCCCAGGTCTGCCTGCGGTGGCTGGCTGCCAAGGCCGAGGAAGGACAAGCCCGCGGTTTCCAGGATCATCCAGCCGATGGTGGTGGACATAGCGATGACCACCACGGGCACGATGTTCGGAACGATTTCGGTCAGCAGGATGCGGGTGTTGCCCATGCCTGCAAGCCGGGCGGCATCGACAAATTCGCGATGCGCAATGCCCACGGTTACGCCGCGGATGTTGCGTGCAAAAAAGGGGATGTTGACGACAGCAACAGCGACCAGCGCGTTGAACAGCCCCGGCCCCAGCACAGCGACGATCGCCAACGCTAGAAGGATGTAGGGAAAGGCCATCAGCATATCGATGCCGCGCATAGTCACATTGTCCGTGCGCCCGCCAAAAAAGCCGGCGATCACCCCGATCGCCGCGCCGATCAGCCCCGCAACCAGCGCTGCCGCGAATCCCATCGCCAGCGATAGGCGTGTGCCCCACAAAAGCCGCGATAAGAGATCGCGGCCGAGATGGTCGGTACCCAGCAAATGCCCCTCAGACAGTGGGCGCAAGAAACGGTTGGCGGTGTTGGTTTCATTCGGCGGTTGCAGCGGCAGAAGGGGCGTCAGCAGCGCCAGAACCACGATGATCCCTAACACGACGGCCCCGAAACCAGCCAGCCTGTTGCGGAACAGAAGACGCAAGAACAGGCTCATGTCTCGTTCTCCATTATGTCTTAATCCGGGGGTCGAGCCAGGCCTGCGCCACGTCCACCAGGATGTTGAACCCAACATAGCAGGCGGCGATGAACACAACGCCGCCCTGCACCAGCAGGATATCGCGTTTCAGGATCGCATCGACCAGCATCCGGCCCACCCCGGGCCACTGGAACACCATCTCGATATAGACCGCGCCGGACAGCACGAACCCCGCCTGAATCCCGAGCACCGGGATGATCCCCACCATCGCTGCGCGCAGGGCATGGCGCCAGATCACGCTTCGCTCGTGTACACCCTTGGCGCGGGCAGTGCGGATGAAATCCTGCCGCAGCACCTCCAGCATGGCGCCGCGCGACAGCCGCGCGATGACCCCGGTTGCCACCACCGCCAGCGCCAGCGCCGGCATCGTCAGATGGCGTATCAGGTCGTGCAGATCGCCCCCGCCCCAGATCGAATACATCCCCGAGGCCGGTAACCAGCGCAGCTGCACGGCAAAAAGCAAAATCATCATCATGCCCAGAAAGAAGGACGGCACCGAAATGCCCAGGATGACTACAAAGGTGATCGCCTTGTCCGCTAGCCCGTATTGCCGCGCCGCCGAGACGACACCCGCCGCTATCCCCAGTAGCGAGCACAGCACGAAGGCGGTTCCGGCCAGGATCAGGGTTGCGGAGAACCGGTCGAGGATTTCATCGAGAACGGGGCGGTTCAGCGCAAAGGATCGCCCGAAATCACCCTGCAGCAAATTACCCAGCCAAATGAAATACTGCTGCCATAGCGGCCGGTCGAGGCCAAGCTGGCGGTTCAACCGCTCGACATTCTCGGGCGTGGCATAGGACCCCAAAATCGCGGTAGCCGGATCCCCGGGGATCATCGCCATGATCAGGAACACGATCACCGTGATGCCGAGCAAGACAGGCACCGCCGACAGCAGCCGTTTCAGGATATAGCCACCCATTGAACAGCGCTCCCCGCGCTTGCTACTCTGTCTGCCTCATCTTGCCCCAAATACCCTCAGGGTGGGTCCGGGGGGCGCGAGTGCCCCCCGGGATTTGGATCAGTTCTTGCTTACGTCGTCCAGCAGCAGGAAGAAGGATGGCTCGAGCGAGAAGCTCGACACGCGGTCCGAGGTAACGGCGTTCTGCATCCAGTTCGCCACGAAGACCCAGGGCGCATCCTGCTGCACGATGACCTGCATCTCGCGGTAGAGCCGCGCCCGCTCGTCCTGGTCGGTGGCCACGCGTGCGGCTTCGAGCAGGGCGTCGACCTCGGGATTCGAATAGTAGCCCGAATTGAAGCCTCCTTGATCCGGCCAGGCGGCGGTCCGCAGCGCTAGGAAGGGCAGCGTGTCGGGGTCATTAGTCATCCACGCCATCTGAGCCATGTCTGCCTTGCCCTGAAGTCCGGGGTTCACCTGACCAAGGAAGGTGTTCCATTCGTAAGTCTCGATCTGGACGTCAAACCCGACAGCGGCCAGATCGGCCTGGATCGCCGTACCCATTGCGACGGGATCAAGCATACCCGACCCGCCTTCAGTGACATAGAAAGTCAACTGCGCTCCCTCGGCCCCCGCCTCGGCGATCAGCGCGCGGGCGCGATCGGGATCGTAGGGATAGGGTTCCAGATCGTTGTTATAGGCCCAGGCGAAGGCCGGCGGCGTCGGGCCGGCGGCTACAGTCGCAGTCCCTTCAAGAACGTCGCGCACGATCGCCTCACGATTGATCGCGTAGTTCGCCGCCTGACGGACGCGGACATCGGCGAACGGGCCTTCTAGCGCGTTCAGTATCAGGAACCAGACATGCGGGCCGGCCTGTTCGTGGACCTGGTAACTCCCACCCCGGAACTGCGGCAGTGCGACCGGCGGAACTTCGACCATTACGTCGATACCGCCCGACAGCATCTCAGCCACACGCGTGTTGGCATCGGTGATCGGGCGGAAGACTACAGCCTCAAGCGCAGCGTTATCGCCCCAATAGTCGTCGTTACGGGTCACAACGACGCGTTCGTTTGACTGCCATTCGGCGAAGCGGAAGGGGCCGGTGCCCGAGGGGTTACGACCGAAATCAGCACCGTGCTGCATAACGGCCGCAGGCGAGACAATCAGGCCGGTAGGATAAGCCAAGTTTGACAAGAAAGGCGCATAAGGCTCGTTCAGCGTGAAGCGCACGGTGCGAGCGTCCAGTGCCTCGACCCCGGAGATCGCGCTGAAGAAGAACGATAGCGGGAAGGGGCCGGTGTTATGGTAAGGGTGATCCTCGTTCAACATGCGCTCGAAGTTGAAGACCACGGCCTCGGCATCAAGCGCGCTGCCGTCATGGAACTGTACGCCGTCGCGCAGGCTAAAGGTGTAGACGGTTCCATCCTCGGAAATTGTCCAAGACTCGGCAAGCCCAGGCTCAACCTCAAGCGTGCCCGAGGCATAACGCACCAACCCCTCGTAGACGTTCATCAGGATACGGAAATCGTTGACGGCAGTCACAGCATGTGGGTCCAGCGATTGCGGCTCGGCAATCTGGCCTACGACCAAAACACCCGGCGGGGTTTGGGCAGTAGCTGGAGCGATAAGCGCAGAAGTGGCCAAAAGCGCGGCTGTCAGAACCCCAAAGCTGCGGCGGGTCAGTGCTGAAAAGGCCATATCGGCTCTCCCTGTTGGTGGTTTCTTGCTCGCTATTTATCATGATCATTTGCGCTCGTCAAAATTTTCATGATAATTAGACGGGACGAAAGGAAACAACCTGATGACCTTCTCGATTCTTGCACAAGATTTGAACACGGGCGCATTCGGAGCAGCCGCGGCGACAGGATCTCTCTGCGTCGGCGGCTGGGTCCTGCGGGGTGATTCGCGCGCTGGATTGTCCGCTTCGCAAGGCGCGGCACCCTCGCCGATGTGGGGCGAGGACGTGCTGGACCGGATGCGAGCAGGCGAAGATGCGAAGGCCGCGCTGGATGCGGTGGTCGGGGTCGATAGTGGACGCGAATGGCGCCAACTCGCCGCCCTAGATCGACGGGGCGGCACGGCTTGCCACACGGGGGAACAAAACACGCCATGGCGCGGATCGCTGATTGCGCCGGGCCTTGTTGTGTCGGGCAACCTTCTGACTGGACCCGAGGTTTTGGAGGCGCTGCGAAACACCCATCTTAACGCGGCTGGTACGCTAGCTGAGCGTTTACTGGCTGCATTAACTGCGGCGGAAGCCGCTGGCGGAGACACACGCGGTCTGCAATCCGCAGCACTCCTAGTCTTGTCTGATGACGCCCCACCACTGAGCTTGCGGGTTGACTGGTCGGAAGAACCGATCACCGCCCTGCATAACCTGTACAGACGCAGCCAGACCGGGGATTACGCGGCATGGTTACCCAGCGTTCCGACCCGCAGCGATCCAGAGCGTGGCTATGCCTGAGACGGATTGGGGTGCGCTCGCCCGGCATTGGCTGGACCGACTGGCTGCCTGTTCAGAACTTGGCCCCGGCGTAACGCGCCTACCATTTACACCTGAACATCGCGCGGCGCTTGCAGTGCTGACCGAGTTAATGGAACAGGCCGGGCTTGCCGTTCGCCTGGATGATGCGGGCACGCTGATCGGTCGGCTGGCTGGACCCGTGGGTGCGCCTGCGCTCTTGATGGGGTCGCATCAGGATTCGGTACGCGAGGGCGGCGCCTATGACGGGATCATGGGTGTCGTTCTGCCGGTCCTTGCGCTGACGAAGCTGCGGCAGGAAAGCGTAACCTTGCCGTTCACGGTCGAGATTATGGCGTTCGCGGACGAGGAAGGCGTGCGATTTCCGACAGCCCTGATGGGACCCCGCGTCCTGACCGGAACATTCGACATGGCCGCGCTGAACATGCGCGACCGCGATGGCATCACCCTGCGACGTGCGATGGAGGACTTTGGGCTGAACCCCGATACCCTGCCAGGGTTGAAGCTTGATCCCGCGCAGGTTTTGGGCTGGGTCGAAATTCATCTGGAACAGGGCCCTGTTCTGGAGGCGGCGACCCAGGATATCGGCATTGTCACTAGCATCTGCGGCATCGAGCGGCACATGGTCACGCTGACCGGCCAGGCTGCGCATGCGGGCACAATGCCGATGCAACTGCGCTGCGATGCGCTGGCCGGGGCAGCAGAACTGACCCTGGCCGTCGAAACTCTGGCGCGAAAAACCAAAAGCCTGCTGGCGACAGTTGGTGCCTTGCAGGTTCGCCCCGGCGTGGTGAATGCCATCCCGGGCGAGGTGGCGATGACCCTGGAGATCCGCGCCCCCGATGATACCACACGCGAGGAGGCCGGGGCGGCACTGACGCAAGCCGCCCGTGACATCGCGCGCCGTCGGGGTCTGGGGCTGGACATCTCACGCAGCTATGCCCAGCCGGCGACGCCCTGTTCACCGGGGCTGATCGAACGTCTGTCGCAGGCTGTCGAGACCGGCAATCGTAAGGGGGCCAGACTCATGGCCTCTGGCGCCACACATGATACCTCGGCCATGGCCTCACTTTGCCCCGTCGGCATGGTGTTTACCGCCTGTCGGGACGGCGTTAGCCATCATCCAGACGAGCATGTCGTGGATGGCGCGATGTTGTCGGGCATCCTGACGCTCGAGCGGTTTTTGCGACAATTTCAGCAAGCTGATCCTGCCGCCCTGGAGTCAGCCAATCAGTCCCTACACAGCCGCAAGCCTTAATCTTGGCGGTTGGCGCAGAAAAACTATGCGATATCGGCGCAAGTTAGCGCTTGGTCCATTCAGATTGTGAATGAAGCCGCTCACCACTACCACGAATGACTGCTACGGCGGACTATGCGCCGGTCGTGGTACAACGTCACAGTCAGCTTTCCGCCCTTCGCGAGGACAACGCACTCCAAGTCATGATATACTGCCCCTGTCGGAAAGACCGAAGAAGGGCGGGCAAGGTGGACAGGAGGTACTCCCATGTCCGTCGATCTTCTTCCCGTCCTGCGTCCTGCTCGAATTCCCTGGAACAAGGGCCGCATCATCGGCCAGAAACGCCCGCTCCTGCCGCGGCATGTCTGGTCCATCAGGGTCCGCCTCGAAATGGCAGGCAACACGCGGGACCTCGCGCTGTTCAATATGGCCGTCGACAGCAAACTACGCGGTTGCGATCTCGTCAGCCTAAGGGTGCCCGATGTCTTTGCCGCCGGGCGCGTCAAGGAGCGGACCTCGATGATCCAGAGCAAGACCGGCAAGCTGGTTCGGTTCGAGATCACCGAGACCACTAGGTTGTCCCTAGAGCGCTGGATATCCGACCCGGAGATGATCGGCCTCGACTTCCTGTGGCCCAGCCGGATTCACGGCAGCCCGCACGTGTCGACACGGCAGTATGCCCGGATCGTCCGGGGGTGGGTGATGTCGCTCGGCCTCGAGCCGAGCGCCTACGGCACGCATTCCATGCGACGGACCAAGGTCGCACAGATCTACAAGAAGACCGGCAACCTGCGCGCGGTCCAGTTGCGGCTGGGGCATACGAGGATGGACAGCACGGTGCGCTACCTCGGTGTCGACATCGAGGACGCTTTGTCCCTGTCGGACAGCATCGACCTCTGATCAACTTTCCCGACCGGCACACCATGCGCCGGTCGGCCCAGAACGAAGATTGGTTGAGGGTCTGGTGAAGGGTAGTTTGACGTCAGAGACGCGCCCGTGGACGTGAATTATAACCACGAAAATATATTCAAGTCTAATACACCACCTCGGGCAAGCCCCCAAGAAATGCCTTTGCGACGATGTCGTGCAGGTCATCCCATACGCTGGGGGCTGCCCCCATGGTCAGCCCAAGCCGCGCGTCGGCCGGATAAGGATGGATCACGCCACCCGCTTCGCGGATCATCAAAAGCCCGGCAAGACTGTCCCACGGGTTCATCCCGGGTTCGACATACCCCGCGAGCCGCCCAGCCGCGACACAGGCCAGCATATTGGCCCCCGACCCGTTGCGGTAATACATCCCGCCCGTTTCCATCAGACGTCGCAAGATGTCGGCCATCACGGTGGGGTCGCACCGGTCAGAGGCCCCCACGGCAACCAGCCCCTGGTCGATCCGCTTGCCCGCGTCAAGCGACAGACGAACCCCGTCAAGCCTTGCCCCATGCCCGGCACGGGCGGTGAAATGTTCGCCCGTCACGGGCACATCGGTCACACCCAGATGCGTCGCCTCGCCCTCAGTCAGGGCCAGCACGACACACCAATGCGGCAATCCCATCAAGAAGGGCACCGTGCCATCGATCGGGTCTATGACCCAAGTGAGCCCCGAGGCCCCGGCGGTAGCGCCGCCCTCTTCGCCAAGAATGGCGTCATCGGGAAACGTGGCCGCGATTTCGCTACGGATCATGTCTTCGACCGCGCGGTCCGCGATGGACACAAGATCCAGCTCGCCGTTCTTGGTCTCGATCTCAAGACTAGCGCGATTGCGGAAATATTCGTTGGCCAATTGCCCGGCGCTGCGCGCAAGACCAGAGGCGAAATCGGCGCGGGCTGACAGGGCATCTTGCATCTTGGTCATCTCACAAGGATCAGATCGGTTGGGTCAAGCTGTAGCGCTACGGTGTCGCCCGCTGCAAGCCGTGGTTCCGAGATCGGGCGAGAGACGAGAAATTCCAAACCCTCGTCCTTCACGACATATTCCATCCGGCTGCCAAGATAGCTGGCCGACACGATCCGCGCCGCGCCGCCGAGGGCCAGCTGAATGCGTTCGGGCCGGATCGTGGCGGTAATGCGGCCATCTTCGGCATCGACCGGCAGTGCCAGATGGGCGGCGGAAAACAGCCCCCCCACAACTTGCCCTTCGATCAGGTTCGCATCCCCGATGAAATCCGCCACAAAGGCCGATGCCGGACGTTCATAAAGCTCTGCTGGGGTGCCGATCTGGGCGATCTGCCCCATCTTCATCACCACGATCCGGTCCGAGACCGCCAGCGCCTCTTCTTGGTCATGCGTGACATAGACGGCGGTCAGGCCAAAGCGCTGTTGCAGGTCGCGGATTTCGGCCCGGACCTTGCGGCGCAGCTTGGCATCGACATTCGAAAGGGGTTCATCGAACAGCAACACGTCCGGCTGCTGGACGATGGCACGCGCCACGGCGACGCGCTGTTGCTGGCCGCCCGAAAGCTCTGACGGCAACCGCCCCTCAAACCCGCCTAGCCCGACCTGATCAAGGATGGCACGGGCGCGGTCGCGCGCCTCGGCCTTGGCAACCCCGCGGATCGTCGGCCCATAGGCGACATTGTCCAGCACGCTCATATGCGGGAACAATGCATAGGATTGAAACACCATCCCCACGTTGCGTTCCGAAGCCGGGTCGCGGCTGACATCGCGGCCCGCGATGCGAACCTGTCCTTCGGATGGCAATTCCAGCCCCGCGATCAGCCGCAGCGACGTCGTCTTTCCGCAACCCGAGGGGCCCAGAAAGGTCACAAGCTCGCCCTTGGCGATGGAAAAACTGATCCGGTCGACCGCTGTGGCGCCACCGTAGCGCTTGACCACGTCGATGAATTCGATGGCCGTTTCGCTCATGCGCAAGTCCTCATTCTGCGGGCGTCGCTGTCGCACGGCCCTGCAATTCCTTCCTTCGGCCCAAACGCCGTGTGCCCACCAAAAGCTGGATCACGACGACACATAGGATCATGACCATCATCAGGATCGCAGAATAGGCGATGGCCAACGCGTATTCCCCGGCTTCGACCCGACCCATGATATAGGCCGTCGCCATGTTGTGCCGCGCGGACACAAGGAAGATGACCGCCGACACGGCAGTCATGGCCGTGACAAACGAATAGACAAGCGCGGTAAAGACCGCGGGGCGGATCAGCGGGAGCACCACGCGACGCAGCGTCGTGGCCCCGCTTGCGCCCATCGTCTGGCTCGCTTCTTCCATCGATTTGTCGATCTGAGCCAGCGCGGCTAAGCCCGCCCGCATACCGACCGGCATATTGCGAAACACAAAGCAGACGATCAAAATCGCCGCCGTTCCTGTGATGTCCACTGGTGGCACGTTGAAGGCCGCGACGTAAGAGACACCGACCACCGTTCCGGGTACCGCGAAGGACAGCATCGTCCCGAATTCGAAAGCGCGCCGCCCCACGAAATCCTGCCGCGCCACCAGCCAGGCGGTCAGGATGCCGATGATGGTGGTCAAGGGCGCGGCCAAGCCCGCCACCCAAAGCGTCGTGATCATCGAGTCCCAAGCCGATCCATAAAGTTCCAGTCCCGTTTCCGCGATTTCGAAACGGAAGGCGGTGATCAGGTGGCTGAAGGTCGGCGTCAGGTCCCAGCGCCCGACATCGGTGACGAAACCGCCCGCAGCGATGATGATGTAGACCGCCAGCGTGAACACAACCCATGGCAAGACTACGGCCAGCACCGCGATCTTGAGAACACGGGGCAAGGGCGCCGCCAGCCCGGCGTCGGATTTGCCCGTAACGGTGACATAACTTTTCTTGCCCATCCAGCGCATCTGGAGCCAGAATGCGACCAGCGTCAGCGCCAGAAGGATCATCGCAAGGGTCGCGGCATTGCCAAGGTCATAGCGTGCGCCCACGACGGCAAAGAATATCTTGACCGACAAAACCTCGTAGCCGCCGCCCAGAACGATCGGATTGCCGAAATCGGCTAGGCTTTCGATGAAGGCAAGCAGGAAAGCCGCCGCAAGGCCGGGGCGCAAAAGCGGCCAGGTGACCGTGCGAAAGGTCGTCATGGCCCGCGCGCCCAGCGTGCGCGATGCCTCTTCCAAGGTCGGATTGATCGCCTCCAGAGTAGACAGCAGCACGAGGAAGGTGACAGGCGCAAATGCCAGAACCTGTGCAATCAGGATGCCGGGCAGGCCATAGACCCAACGGGTCGGCCGCACCTCCATCAGATCGGCTACGAAGCCTGTGACAAGACCCGTGCGCCCAAACAATAGGATAATGGCAACGCCCACCACGAAGGGCGGTGTGATGATGGGCAGGATCGAAATAGCGCGAAGCACGCCTTTCATTCTGAAATCAGTCCGATTGACCAAAAGTGCCAGCGCCAGCCCCAATGCCGTGGCCAGCGTCGCGGACAAGACGCCCAAAACGATGGTGTTGATCACGACCCCGCAGCGACCGCCCCCCAAAAAGCAGCCAACCCCCCATAGGTCGGGCGCCGTCAGCCGCGCCCAGAACAGGGCCAAAGCCAGCGCGCCTTCTGTGTTGACGAAAGCCGCGATGCCAAGGCGTACAATCGGGTAGAACACGAACAACGTCAAAAGCGCCACGATGGCGGTGATGCATAGCGCCGGAAAGCGTTCGCCCCGGCAAAAGCCGCGCGCTGCGAAAAGATTGGACACCAAGCCTATCAAGGCGACCCCGGCCAGCAACCCACCCCAGCCAAGGCCCGTCTGCCCTTCCACTGCGCGCGGAAACAAATCGCCGATCCAATCGGATGACGGCCCACGCAAACCGACGGCAAAGCCTTGCCAAATCATCGCCGCGAGCGCGGCGAACGTCAGACCAAGCGCAAGACCCGATCTTTGCCACCCTTGCCTTATCGCGACGAAAGCCAGGCAGAAGGCGAACAAGATCAGCGGCCAAAGCCAGCCAGAGCCCACAAGCGCCTCGGCCAGAGCCGAAGTGTTGGGCCCCGCCAAAGGACTTGTACCCTTGTACCAGGGCAAAAGCACCAGCGATGCAGTCAGCAGACCGAGCCAGACAGCTCCGGCTCGGTCAGATTTCAGGGTAAAGCGTGACACAGGTTACTGCGCCAACGACCCGATTTCGGCATCCCAGCGCTGCAACAGGCGGGTGCGTTCCTCGCTCGACCCATAAAGCGCGAAATTGTAATCGATCAGGTTAACGTCTTCGAGCCGCGGCGCGGCCTCTGGCGTTGCTGCGTTCAGGTTCGAGGGTATCTGGAAGCTGTTGTTGGCCGCCCCGATTTCCTGCGCTGCAGGGGTCAACGCCCAGTCGTAGAAGGTGCGCGCCGCATCCGGGTTCGGGGCGTCCGCGATGATCGACATAGATCCAACCTCATAGCCGGTGCCTTCACATGGCGCGACGGCCACGATGGGAGCACCCTGCACGGTCTGGGCTACGGCGTCATGCATGAAGACAATGCCAATCGCCGTTTCGCCGGTTGCAGCCGCACGGATCGGGGCCGAACCGGACTGGGTATACTGGCTGATGTTGTCGTGAAGCTGCGCGAGATAGGCAAAAGCCTCGTCCTCACCCATCAGCTGCACCATCGTTGCAAGCATCGTGTATGACGTGCCCGAGGAATTCGGGTTTGCCACCTGCACGTCATCTTCGAAACGCGGGTCGAGCAAGTCGGCCCAGCAAGCCGGCGGATCTTCCGTCACAAGCTCGGAGTTGTAACCAAAGCCCAAACCACCCGCATAAATACCGACCGTCCGGTTGCCCGAGGTTTCGGCTTGACGCACGGCCCAATCCTGAAGCTCACCCAGCATTGGCGAGACGTATTCCGCCGTAAGCCCTTCTTGTGCGGCTTGGAGATGCGGGTCACCCGTGCCACCCCACCAGACATCACCCCTTGGCTGCGCGGCTTCGGCGGCGATCTGGGCATAGGTCTCACCGGACGAGCGGCGTGTCATAAGAACGTTGATCCCGGTCTCGCGCTGGAACGCTTCGGACATGGCCCGGCACCATTCTTCTTGCACCGAGCAGTAAAGCACCAATTCATCGGCTTGGGCCGTGGCCGGCACGGCTACAGCAAACCCTAGCGCCGCAAACGCAGCGGCGGACAAATGTTTGACGGTCATGTATTCCTCCCAAAGACTGTCTTATGCAGCTTGTAACGGCCATTAGGCTTGCAAGAGGCATAGTTGGCAAGACGTTTTACGTCTTTTTGCCAATCCTACATTTGACTAAGCCTATACGACGGATCATCGACGGCTCGTGCAGGCAGGTGGCAAACCGCTCATCACAAAAGTAGCGACACAACCCGCACCGAAATGCGGCCTAACCCGAACAACCACGCCGCCTTCGGGCGTCTCTGTTCGCACCAAGAGTGGACGAACCTGCTTTAACTGCGGCGCAGTTCTATTTCCGTGCTGCTTTCGGCGCTATCGGCCGCGCTTGGGCCTGGCGGCGGCGGATGGAGGCAGGTGAGTTCAGCACCGTGCGGGATTTGGCCATCCCCGTGAACCTCGCAGAGCGCCATGTCAGCAGGCAGCTGCGCTTAGCGTACTTGGCGCCTGAGGTGCTGAAACGGCTCGTTTTTGGGCGCGAGGTTTCGGCCGTGACTGTGATGCAGTTGTCGGAGTGCGCGGGATTGCCGTGGCGGATCAGGCCGTCGTGGTGTTTGGGGCACCGAATTAACGCAATCGACCCGAAGCGGTCGGTCAAGTCAGCAGCCACCGCGGAATTGCGGTTTTACCTAACCGGTCATTCATCAATTTCGCAGCATTTCGATACACCAGAGGTCCGAAGTGTGGACCAAGCAGACGTGAAACCAAGAGCCAAACAAGGCTACAGCCCAGCTCCCGCAGCAGCACAGGAACGGGGTTGTTGCACGGCGCGCTGATGGCAGCGAGGCCAAGAGTGAATTCAACCACCGAGGGGAGGCCGCGACGAAAGACAGAAGCTTCGGTAGGCAACTGTGTGCCCCTTGACACAGGCAGGCCGGTTAAGAGCCCGAAAGACGACTTGGACGCAACTCTCCCATATCAGACAGCAGCGGATAGGCAATCATCGCGAAGGACGTGTTCAGCGCCTTGAGCGCGCGCAACAGATCGAGGTGGATGGCGCTCGTCTCGTAGGACTCGGTCATGCCCTGTCGCAGCCTTCTCAAGTGCTTGCGCTGGAGGCTCTGTTCGAGGTCACGGACGTTTTCCTTCTGCTCGACCAGTTCGCGTGCCAGCCCAAGGTCCTCAGACATCAGCACCGAGATACCATGCTGGACATTGCGCAGGACCACGTCATGGAAATCGCGCAGCTCGCTCCAGCCTTCTTTGGAAAAGTTCAAACTGGCCGCATCTTTCTTGTTGGCGAGCACGACCATCTTGCGTGCGATGATGTCGGCCCCCGCCTCAAGGTTCACCGTAACCCCCGAAAGATCGAAGCTGCGGGTGCCAGTATCTTCATTGGGATCCGTGCTACGCACTCCCGACAGGTAGATCCGGATGTCCAGCGAGATCGTCGCGATATCCTGCATCTCGTGATGCAGTCTCTGCGCAACCGTCTCGTCGTATTTCTCGAACAGCGGCATGGCATCGCGGAGCATGACCTCTATCCGATTGCTCATCTCGACCATCTCCCTAAGCGCACAGGCGAAAGCCCTGCGCGGCTGGTTCTGGACCTCCGGGGCGAGTGCCGAGCGCCTAGCCCCAGCAGCCTCGGATCCAGCTGGGTCCGGGACCAGCCGGTTTGCGACCCACATGAGGATCGTGGCCAGCGGGAGGAAGGCAACAAGCAGTAGGACGTTGAAAAGCAAGTGCAGGTTCAACGCCTGCTGGTCGGGCGTGGACCCCAACATGCTGGTCTGCAGATCAAAGCTGACTAGGACGAACAGCATCAGGGCTGCACCTCCGCCCCGCAAGGCGAGGTTCGTCCAGACCACGCGACGAACTACGGCCGAAGACTTGAGTGTCAGGAAGAAGGCAATCATCGAGCCGCCGAGGTTGGCACCAAGCACCATAGCAAAGGCCACCTCGACGGGCATCATTCCCTGTGCGGCGAGCGTGGCAAACAATAGGATCGCTGCGACACTTGAGTGGACAAGCCATGCGAACAGTGCCGCTAGTAGAAAGGCCGTGATCGGGTCACCGGACAGGTAAAGCATAATCGCTCCAGCGCCAGTGCTCTGCATGAGAGGCTGACTGGCATCCCGGATCAGATCAAGCGACAGAAAAATCAGCGCCAATCCAATAAGAATGCGCCCGATCTGGCGGATCCGTCGCGCTGAACTTTGGAGGAAGACCATTACACCTGCCAGCAGCAGCAGTGACGTCAGCGCCCCGATCTGGAAATTGAGTATCAATGCCACGACGGCAGAGCCCAGATCGGCCCCCAGTATGATGGCGAGCCCAGAGAGGCTTCCGATGGCGCCGGCCGACAGAAAACCAGCCATCAGGATAGCAACTGCGGTCGAGCTTTGCATAAGGATCGCGGCCCCCGCCCCGGTCGCGGCGGCCGCGAAGCGGTTCGACGTAGATCGGCGCAACCAGAGCCGGAGCTGGCCGCCGAACGCACGCTCGAACCCGGTCCGCACAAGCCGCACGGCCCAGATCAGCAACGCCGCTGAAGCGGCCATGTTCAAGATGAAGACGATCGGGGCGCCTGTCTGGTCCATATCAGAAACCGTAGGGACCATCAGCCATCACAAGCGGGCAAGCCGTCCAAACCCCGCCCGGTGCGGTGTCGAGCATTCCAAAGCCAAGCGGTCCTAGCATGAACCCTACTGGGGCCTCCTCACGCTGGTCGAACACGAACGCGCTGCACGTGGAGGGCGCGGTGACGACCGGGTGGCCACCGAGCATGCAGTGATAGACCCCGTGAACATGGCCGGCCAACACCCAGAGCGGCCCGTCATGGCGACGCAGAATACCCTCGAGCGCCTCGGCGTTATCGAGCCCGATGGCATCCATAAAGCGGATTCCCGTGCGAAGGGGTGGATGGTGCAGGGCGACCACGACGGGTTTGCCCTGCGAGCGGTCGAGCGCTTCTGCTAAGAAATCGAGCGTTCGCGCCCGAAGCAATCCACCGCCCTGTCCCTCGACCAGCGTGTCGAGCCCAACGATCCGGGTTCCAGCAACCTCCGCAATCCAGTCGAGCGGGCCATCGTCGGGCATCGGGGCGGTGTCGGCGAAGGCGTCGCGGAAAGCGGAACGACGGTCATGGTTGCCGGGAATGGCAAGCAACGGCAGTCCGAGCCGCGCCAACTGAGCCTTGGCGATGGCATAGCTTTCAGCCGAGCCGTCATCGCTGATGTCCCCGGTCACCAACACAGCATCTATCCGCCCGATCGCTGTGAGCCGCCCGGACAGTGCATCGATGGCCTCGCGCAACAAATCATTGGTATCCAGCACTCCCGACGCGCGTGTGCCGGTGGCCACCGCGTGAAGGTCCGAAAGGTGCAGAAGCCTGGCCATGGACCCTACTTGATCCCCGCGCGCAGGAAGGCCTGCACAAATTGCCGCTGAAACACGAGGAACGCTACGAGCAAGGGCGCGATCGACATGATTGTCGCTGCCGAGATTACGGAGATGTCGACGCCGTTTTCCGGTGCGCCAAAGATCGACAGCCCAACGGTAAGCGGACGAGTATCCGGCGAATTGGTGACGATCAACGGCCAGAGGAAGTTGTTCCAGTGGGTCGATACCGACACGAGCGCATACGCGAGATAGGTCGGTCGCGCCAAAGGCACGTAGACGCGCCAGAGGATGCCGAACCAGCCACAGCCCTCGATGCGGGCGGCCTCGTGCAGTTCGATCGGAACCCCCTTGAATGCCTGGCGCATCAGGAAGATCCCGAAGGCGGACGCCATGTAAGGCATGCCAACGCCGAGGATCGTGTCGAAGAGCCCGAGCCGCGATACCATCACGTAGTTCTCGACGATCAGCACCTCCGGCAGGATGAACAGTTGCATCAGAACGAGGATAAACACGATATCGCGGCCGGGAAATCGCACCTGTGCAAAGGCGAAACCGGCCAGCGTTGTCACGATAAACTGGCCTATGAGGATGACCGTCACGAGCACGAAGGTATTGAGGAAGTAGCGCATCCACGGCGCACCTTCCCATGCCGTGCGGAAATTCTCCAGCGTCCACGGCGCGGTGAGGTTGAAATTGACCGCATCCGTGGTCGCGTGAAACGCAGCCCAAAAGGCGAAGAGCAGCGGCGAGATCCAGATCACCGCCAGCAGCAGCGCTCCGAAGCTCTCGAGATGGCGCAGAAGACCGCTCATTGGTAATGCGTCCGCTTGTCGAGGATGGTGAACTTGATGCCGGCCACGATGCCGAGTACCGCGAGCACAAGGATCGTCATTGCTGCAGCCTGAGGCGCGTCGAAGAAGGCGAAGGCCATTTCCCAGATGTAGTAGAGGATCAACTTTGAAGCGTCGTTCGGTCCACCCTTCGTCAGGATAAAGAGGTGGTCGATCAACTTGACCGAGTTGATCAGGGCGTTCACGAGAATGAAGAGCGTCGTCGGCATGAGAAGCGGCAGCACGATCCGCCGCGTGTATGTCCAGCGGCTGGCGCCCTCGATGTCTGCTGCCTCCTTCAGGTCCTCGGGAATGGTCTGCAGCGCGGCGAGGTAGAAAATCATGAAGAACCCAGCTTCTTTCCAGATGGTCACGATGATCACCGCCCAGAGTGCTGTTTCGGGCTGGCCGAGCCAATTGACGGAGGGCAGTCCGAAGAGCGACCCGATCTGGTCGAGAACGCCGAGACCGGGTGTGTAGAAGAAGAGCCAAAGGTTCGCAGCCGCGATCATCGGCAGAACGGTTGGCGTGAAATAAGCCGTGCGCACGAAGCCCCGAGCAGGGATTTTTGAGTTCGCCCAGAGCGCCATCGACAAGGCTATGACCATGGAAATCGGGATCGTGGCGGCGGCATATATCAAGTTGTTGTACACCACGGTCCAGAAAGTCGGATCTGCGAAAAGGTCGCTATAGTTCTCGCTTCCGACGAATTCCGAGGGACGTCGCCGTGTCTCGCGGCTGAAAAGGCTTGTCCAGAACGTCGCAAGCGATGGGTAGAACGCGAAAGTCGTCAGCAGAACCGCGGCAGGCGACAGCAGAAGCCAGCCATAGACCGCCTGCCTGCGGCGCTCGAGATTTACGTGCTTCGCCATGAGCCTGCCCTTCGGAGCCAATTGCGGGCGGGCACCCGGATGGAGCCGGATGCCCGTAGCAGTGGATTACTGGTAGTCGCGCAGCAGCCTGACTGCCGCCGCCTGGGCCTCGGACAGGGCATCGCCCGGAGTAGAGGCGCCGGTCAGTGCCGCCTGGATCGCGTTGTTCAGACCTTCGCGCACCCGCGCGGTCTCGAAGGTCGAGAATTCCGCCACTGCGTTTTCGAGCTGGTTGCGTGCAACGAGCGCCGGCGGGAACTCGGCGGTGTAGGCCTGCAACGCCTCGGTCTCATAGGCAGCTGGTGCTACGCCCATGTAGCCGGTCGCGATTGACCATGCCGCCGCCTGTTCGGGCGAGGTCATGAATTCGATCAGCCGCAGGGCAGCCGCACGCTCTTCGGGGGTCGTCTCCTCGAAAACGTAGAAGTTGCCGCCGCCCGTCGGCGATCCCGGGCGCACGTTCGTGGGAAGCTCGGCCACACCGAAGTCGAAGGTCGCCGCGTTGCGCACGGCCGTCAAGTTCCCGGTGGAATGCCACATCATCGCGGTCTGGCCTTCGAGGAAGGCCTGGCGTAACGTTCCCCACTCCACGGTGCCGGTCGGCATGATGCCGTGCTCTGTCGACAGCGAAAGCCAGAAGTCCAGCGCCTCGACGACTGCGGGGTCGTCGAAATATGTTGTCAGGCCGTCGCCCGACATGAGTTCCTCGCCATTCTGGATCGCCAGAGCCTGGAACATCCAGTAGGGATAGCCGGTCGAGGGGATCATGAGGCCCCAGGTATCGTCGTCGGTCAGGGCTTGGCCCATGCTGACAATCTCTTCCCAGCTGGACGGGGGCGCATCGGGGTCGAGGCCCGCTTCGCGGAACATGTCGCGGTTGTAGTAGGCGACGATGGTCGAGCGCTGGAATGGGATGCCCCAGGTCTGCCCTTCGATCCGGCTGTTGGCCATGAGCGCGGGGTAGAAGCTGTCCAGCCAGTCCTGCGACACACCCTCAATGCTCTCGAACGGCACGATCAGACCTTGTTCGATCAGGTCGTAGGCATCGATCGAGAACATGACCGCCAACTGTGCCGGCTCTCCGGACGCCAGGGCCGACAGCGCCCGAACACGGGTGTCGTCGTAGTTGCCGGAGTAGATGGCCTCTACGCTAATGTCCGGGTTCGCGGCCTCGAAGTCTGCCACGATCCCATCGACGACCTCGGTCAAGGCACCGCCGACCGCGATGGGATAATACATTGTCAGTTCTGTCTGCGCAGCGAGCGGTGTCGCGAGAAGTGTGGCCGCGGCGCCGCCGACGGCAAGTCTCCTGAGTTTTGTCATCAGTTCCTCCCTGTTTTGAAAAGTGGGCGCATCGCTCTTAGCCTGCGGCCGCGCCCGTCTGCGGTATGATCCTCTGGCCGCTGGAGTCGAAAAAGTGCAGGTCCTCATCTGCAAAGGTAATCTCTAGTTCCTCGCCGGCGGGTATGTTGCGCAGCCCCGGCATGCTGACCGTCAGCCCGGACGCCGAGGCATGCGTCAGACCCACGAAGGTTTCCGAGCCAAGAAACTCACATTCCGAAACGCGGCAGATCAGTCGGCCTTTGCCGGCCTCGGCCACTTGAACGTTCTCCGCACGCAGGCCGACCTTGTCGTATCTCTCGTAGCCCTTCAGCGCCGTACCCTCGATCAGCGCCATCGGCGGCGAGCCGACGAATTCCGCGACAAACGTGTTGGCGGGGCGGTAATAGAGGTCCTCGGGCGCTCCGGTCTGCTGAATTCGTCCATCCTTCATCAGAACGACTATATCGGCCATACTCATTGCTTCGGTCTGGTCATGGGTGACGTAGATGACGGTGATCCCGAGATCGACCTGCAGCTTCTTGATGTCCTTGCGCACCGACGCGCGCAGCTTTGCGTCGAGGTTAGACAGCGGCTCGTCCATCAGGCACAGAGGCTGGTTAGCCACGATGGCGCGGGCAAGCGCCACGCGCTGCCGCTGACCGCCAGACAACTCGCCAGGCTTGCGCGCCTCGTAGCCGAGCAGGCCCGTGATCTCCAACGCGCGACGTAGCTTTTCCTGGCGCTCGGGCGCGCGCACCTTCCGCACCTTCAGGCCGAATACCACGTTTTCGGCGACGCTCAGATGAGGAAACAGTGCGTAGGACTGGAACACCATCGAGAGGTTGCGCTCGGACGGTGCAGCGGTCGTCACGTTGCGGCCGTCGATGTTGATCGTGCCCTCGTCGGGCAATTCCAGACCAGACAAGAGGCGCAGCGTCGTAGACTTGCCACAGCCCGAAGGCCCGAGAAGCGCCACGAAAGAGCCGCGTGGAATCGAAAGATCAACATCTTCGACACCGAGCTGACCGTTCCAGCGCTTGGCTACATTCTCGACATGCACGAAGGGCTCGCTTGTGGTCATTCGTTGTCCTCTGCAAAGATGATGCGGCCATTCATCGTCTCGACTAGCGGGGAGAAATCTTCGCCGGGGGCGCGGTCGCAGACCACGAGATCTATATCAGTGATGTTGCAGCCCATGGCCGGGGCAAGACGCCCGAACTTGCTGTGGTCGATAACCAGAAGGGAGGTTGCGGCATTTTGTCGGAGCCGTTCGGTCGCTCGCACCTCCGCCTGATGGAATTCCAGCAATCCGCCATCCGCATCGACACCGGCCGTACCGAAAATCGCGAACTCGGCGCGGTAACGGGCAAAGAATGCGACGACCTCCTCGCCGACGAAATCGCGGTCTGGAAGACGTAGTTCGCCCCCGGGAAGAATGATCCGGTTGGAGACTTCCTCGCTCAGCACCATCGCTGCGCTCAGGTTGTTCGTGATGACTGTCAACTCCTTGCGCCGGTGCAGCGCCCGGGCCACGCTCAAGGCCGTCGAACCGATCGAGATGAAAAGCGTTGCACCATCTGGGATCCGAGACGCCGCAATCTCGCCGATGGCGCGCTTGCCAACCAGATTGGTTCCGGCGCGCTGATCGAAGGGAGTGTTTAGCCGGTCCTCGGCCAGCTCGATCCGGCCATGGGCACGACGCAACCCGTCGTCATCGCCGAGCATGTCGAGATCGCGGCGAATCGTCTGGGTCGAGACGCCCAGCATTTCGGCAAGGGCCCCAACGCTGATTGCGCCTCGTTCCTGCACGATCTGCTGGATCAAGTCCCGCCGTCTGATCTTTTTCGAGGCCACGCGATTCCCCCTGTCGCTTTGAGCGAAGCCTATGGCCCAAAAAGCTACAAAACAACATTTTTTGTAGTGATAATGATCAGTACGGATATAACTGGGTTCGGGCGCATCGAGCGCTAATCCCATTTTATCGGGATTTTTCTACAAATCTGACAGTTTTGCGGCGCCGATCGAAGCGCGGATTTTTGTCGCTTTGTCGTTTTTCCTTCCAATTCTGGGCGCTCAACCCTACGCTCGGACGCGCGGGCCTCGAACGTCCCGCTCATCAGAGCAGGAGGCCGACAGTCGTCATGGAAAACGTTGCAGGCATCTTTCAACGCTACGAGGCTGTTCGCCAGCGCTTGCCTGTGGCATCTTTTGAGGGGAAAACTCGCAACATTACGTCTTTGCTCGACATTACCGACGAGATCGACGCCTTCGTCTTCGACGCTTTTGGCGTGTTGAATGTCGGAGATGTGCCCATCCCAGGCGCGGCCGCTCGACTGGATCAGCTGCGCGCCCTCGGATGTGCCATCCGGATCCTGTCAAACGCTGCGAGCTATAATCATGATCGCGCCGTGGAAAAGTTTCGCAACTTGGGGATGACGGTCGCGCCCGATGAAATCGTGACCAGCCGCGACGCGACGCTGCCGGCATTGGCTCCCGGGATTTGGGGATGCATCGCGGCGCCATCCGACGACCTGTCTGACGTACCCGCTAAGACCGTCAGACTGCTGGATGATCCCACCGACTACGCCTCTGTCGATGCCTTCCTCTTCCTGTCGACCGAGATCTGGACCCCGGACCGCCAAGGTTTCTTGTTGAAAGCGCTGGAACGGCAGCCAAGGCCGGTGGTGATTGCGAATGCCGACCTCGTGGCGCCACGCGAAGGCGGCTTCACGCTGGAGCCTGGCCACTTCGGTCATTTACTATTGGACGAGGGCATTCCGGACGTTCGTTTCCTCGGGAAGCCCTTTTCTGAGGTCTACGAAATGGTTGAGGCCTCCTTACCAGGTACCTCCACAGAACGCATAGCGATGTGCGGGGACACCCTGCACACTGACATCTTGGGTGCCGCCGCACGCGGATGGCGCTCCGTGCTCGTGTCTAGGGATGGGCTGTTTGCCGGGGAATACGCGCCGGCATACTGCCTGTCGTCAAATATCCGGCCCACCTGGCATCTATCCCGGATCTGAGTGGCATTGCGAGTTGCCAGAAAATATTGAGGTGAGCACTGGCGTACATGCATGGATGGAAGCGTTGGGCTTGTTGCAGTCATGTGGCAGCGCAGCGCCCTGTTCGGCAATAAGACGATCTGAATTTCGCCACCCATCTGCCCACCCACTGTCTCCACATTGCAACAAGTCGCAGGCTCCCGCCAGCACGACAGCAAGGTCGCACGCGGCCCATATTGACCGCTCTGTGCCCGTCCCTCGGATTCGTAACGCATTGTGCGATCAGTTGAACTTTCGAAAAGGGCGCTCGACCAAAATCGCCAAGCAACTGTAGTTAAATACTATTTCGAAAGCGTCCTTCTGGAAGCCTAGGGCGGTCGATTAGAGACAAACGGCGTTCAGAGACCGGTTTCGACCGTTTTGACAGTCTCCGAAGGTCGGTCACCATGGCTAAACCCCTTTGAAACCAAAAGAAAAAAGGGCCCTGTGAGGGCCCACCATCGGTTTCGGCGAGTGCGGGTGGCGGTGCTGTCAGACGAATGCGAACCAGTCTCCGCAAGCGCAGCGGCACCGGTCCTATTCCACACAAAGACCGCGCCACTCGGCGAGGGCGGCAGAGCGGTTGGCCTTGAACCAGGGTCGGCTTGAGAGACTGCGATCGGCGTTGAAGTGGTTGGTGACGGATGCATGGACGGAGGCGAACAACTGCAGACTTCGCATCCGCCGGAAGCGGAGCATCGCCCGCTCCCGTCGTCGGAACGGCAAGTGTGAGTTCTCGGCCCGATTGTTCAGCCATCGACCGGTTTCCTGGCGGTTCGCGTTGCCGATGTCCCTCATCGCCGCGCCGTAGGACCGAAGCTTGTCGGTGACGACTGACTCAGGTCGACCGTGCCTGCGCATTGCTTTTCTGAGGAATTTCAATGCCGCTTTGCGATCACGGCGCTTGGTCACGAAGCTTTCGAGCACCTCACCCTCGTGATCCACCGCCCGCCACAGGTAGTGCTGCTCGCCATTGATCTTCACGAACATCTCGTCCAGGTGCCATCTCCAACGGCTGGACTGCATCCCCTCGATCCGCCGCGCCCGGATTTCGGAGGCGAACATCGGACCGAATTTGCGCCACCAGAACCGTACGGTTTCGTGACTGACGTCGATACCGCGTTCGTTCAGAAGATCTTCGACGTTTCGCAACGACAGCGGGAACCGGACGTAGAGCATCACTGCAAGCCTGATGATTTCGGGGCTGGTTTTGAAGTACTTGAAAGGCGAACGTTTGGTCATGGGCGGAGGCTATCCCGCGCCCTGCCCCGTCTCAAGCCGAGTTCCTCTGACAGGACCACTGGATAGGCTACGTTCTTGGTGAAGTGTTTTGAAACAGGGGCTTGCAGGGCAACGAATTTCTTAAGACTTCGCATGCGCCGGAAGCCAAGCATCGCCCTCTCTCGTCGTCGAAATGGCAAGTGCGAGTTCTGCGCCCTGTTGTTCAACCACGGGCCTGTTTCCTGGCAGGCATCGGCACCAAGCTCTGTCAGAGCCGCGCCGTAGGATCGGAGATTGTCCGTCTCCTCGTTGGAGCGGACTCTACCTTAGACTGGAGGAGGATACGGGGCCCAGGTCACGTGGGATCAAACACCTAACCAGGTGTGCGGTCATCCCACGAGACTTTGCGCCCGCCTTGGCCTGCGGAGCCGCCAAAGCGGTTTCATCGCCTCAAGCACCACGAGGACGACCAGTCCAGCGCTTATCGTCATGATGACATCCTGACGATGAAGCGCGCCAAAACGGAAAAGATCCTGCGCCGGAGGCCACAGCGTAGCTACTGCCAGGGTCCCTGTTACCGCAGCGAGCACGACAAGAAGCGCTGGTTTCAGTTTTCCTCCAGTGGCGAGGGTCCAGCCACTGAAAGAGCGATTCACAAAGATCAGGGCGATGATCACCATTACCAGGGCGAGAAACGTTATTGCCCGTAATTCGTCCTCACGCATCTGCCGTTGGCTCCCCCAGACTAGAATGATCATCACAGCAGCAAACGCGACCATGCCCTGTGCAACGCTCCAGCCGATGAGACGCGACGAAAAGAGACGTTCGGACGGGTTGCGGGGCGGCCTATCCATTATATCTTTTTCCTCATCCTCGACCTCGAAAACCAGCGTGCAGACGGGGTCGATCACCATTTCCAGAAAAGCGATGTGGATCGGCCCGAGGATAACCGGGAAGCCAAAAAGCAGCGGTGCGATGGCAAGCCCCGCAATCGGCAGGTGAACAGCAAATATGAAGCCTACAGCCTTGCGAAGGTTGTCGTAGATGCGGCGACCAAGACGGATGGCCTGGACGATTGACCCGAAATCATCATCCAGCAATACGATGGCCGAGGCTTCGCGCGCTACGTCCGTGCCACGCGCACCCATCGCAATGCCGATATGGGCCGCTTTCAGGGAGAGTGCATCATTCACCCCGTCGCCCGTCATTGCCACGACCTCGTTTTGCGCCTTGAGCGTGTTGACGATCCGCAGTTTTTGGTGCGGCATGATACGGGCGAAGACATCACTGCGACGCAGACGTTCGCCGAGCTCCGCATCGTCAAGCCTGTCCAGGTCCTGCCCTGTCAGTGGGGCGACCCGGTCCAGCCCCGCGACGTGCGCGACAGCTGCGGCCGTGACGGGATAATCGCCGGTAATCATCTTCACCTGGATCCCTGCACGGCGGCATTCTGCAATGGCTTGTGGGACGCTGGCACGCAAAGGATCGGCGAGGCCGACCAGGCCGAGAAACGTCGGGTGCAGGTCCTGCTGGCAGTCCGGCAGATCATCCATCGTCGTGCCATACGCGATGGCCAGCACGCGCAGGCCAGAGGCCGCCATTGTATCGACGTCCCGCGCCGCTGCCGCGCGGACAGCCGGGGAAAGGCGACAAAGGGCAAAGACGGCCTCGGGCGCGCCTTTGGTTGCAATGATGCGCGGGGCTGATGCGTCACCTTGCCAGACTTGGGACATGGCCAGAAGGTCGGGATGCACAGCATAGGATCGTAGGAGCGTCAGACCGTTCCGCCCGGCGGCCGGCGCAGCAATGTCATGGAAGGCCAGCTCCATCGGGTCAAACGGCTGTGGGTCACAGGCAAGAAGGCCAACGTGCAGGACCTCGACGTAGTCAGGGCGGACGGTCTGAGCGCCATCAACCGCGCAGGCCCGCCCGTCCGGCAGGCGGACCTGCCGGATCGCCATACGGTTCTGGGTGAGGGTTCCCGTTTTGTCGGCACACAAGATTGTAGCGGCTCCCAGAGCCTCGATCGCAGCCGCCCGACGCGTCAGGACGCGCGCTTTCGACAATCGCCAAGCGCCCATTGCCATGAAGATAGCCAAGACCACAGGAAATTCCTCCGGCAGCATCGACATCCCTATCGCGATACCAGCCAGAACTGCCTCGAACCAATCGTCACGCAGGTAGGCATAGAGCCCACCGACAAGCAGACTGACCGCTGCGCCAGCAATGGCGAAAAGGAATACTATCCGGCGGGTTTGGGCGTAGAGTCGCGGGGGTTCCGCTCGTATGGAGGCAAGGGATCTGCCGATCTTGCCGATCTCGGTCAAAGCACCCGTAGCGCTGACTTCTGCCAAGCCTTTTCCACGCACAACAAGCGTTCCGGAGAATACGAACGGCAAATTGTCCCCGCCCGGCAGGATCTGCACCTCGCCCGCACCAGTTGTCGCACGCTTTCGGACGGGAAGCGCCTCTCCGGTCAGCAGGGATTCATCAGCTTGGAGATCTGAAGCGGAAAGTAGGGTTGCGTCGGCAGGAATGCGGTCTCCCTCGCTGAGGAGGATGATATCCCCCCGCACCACGTCCCGCCCCGCGATGCGCTGGCGCCTTCCGTCGCGGATAACGAGGGCACGAGGGCTACTGAGGTCGCGAAGGGCTGCGAGCACCTTTTCGCTGCGCCACTCCTGCACGAGAGTTATGAGTATGGAAAGACAGGCAAAGACCAACAGGGCAGCCGCATCGCGTGTCTCACCGAACGCTGCATAGATCGCGCCACCTGCAACGAGGAGGGCAAGCATCGGCTCTCGCATAACGTCGAGGAAGATGCGCAATCCAGTCCGCTCGTGTCTGGAAGGCAGCTCGTTCGGCCCATCCGCAGCAAAACGGGCTTTGGCCTCCGCCTCGCTCAAGCCTTTCGTCGCCCGTGTATCCTGTTCCCGATGTTCGATCATGGCCCAATTGTGCTTTTTACATATCGACCGGGATACAGGCGGCACGCGTTTTAGCCTGACGGCAGCGTTACCCACCCCAACGCCATCACTGCCTGCTGCGGTACGACCAACCGCACACGGAATTCCAAAGGCTTCAGTGCTTGAATTGCTTTGGTTTCGCGACCGCCATTGAAACAATCCCTGCGCGCTTCAAGCTATCAGACTTCGCGCTTGGTTTGGATTGCGAGTCGTCAATGCCGGCGCACAGTGTTTTTGACAGAATGATTCCATCGACAGGAGGAGCGGAACTGGAGAAAACCCGTCGGAAGGCGCTGAAAGGCGAAGGCCACGAGTTGATGGACCGGGAAAGCAATGAGACCTGAAGATCGGGGGCTGTCGGGCGATACGCAAAAGTCGATGGGGAAACCCTGAAGCTGAAGCGGGCCCGGCAGCCTTTCGCTGCCCGATCTACGCCAACTAAGCTTTTTTCGAATAGGTCATTGGCAATACATAGGTGCATTCCATGCGCGCCGATGATCGTTCATTTCCTACTGCTTTCGTTCTGTGTCCTTCCGCAGAGTCATTCGATCAGAGCATCACTGGCGTCTTCGCACTGATTGGGTTGCCTGCTATCGGGGAGGCAGAAAACCTCGATCAATCAAGCTTCGGGAAAATCACGTTCTGGCTTCGTTACGACGGCGTGCGTCTTTCGCGCCCTACCATCGTTTTCGAGATCGCCAGCCCGAGATCTGTCCAATGCAGTGCCGTTGTGACGAATTGTCCGCCGTCAATGAGCCCTGACGGAAACGAGGGCACTCTTGGCCACACGAAAATCACCCAACCAACAGATTTGCGGAGAAAGCCCCATGAAGGATATCGACCTGAGAAAGGATGTCCTCGACGAACTCGAATACGAACCCAGCATCGACGCTGCCGATATTGGCGTGGCTGTCGAAAATGGCACCGTGACGCTGACCGGCCATGTTCGCACCTATGCGCAAAAGCAAACTGCCGAACGCATCGTCAAGCATGTGAAGGGCGTTCTTGCCATCGCCCAGGAAATCGAGGTGCGACCGGCGGGCAGCCACTTGACGGCCGACGACGAGATCGCAAAGCGCGCGGTCAGTTCCCTGAACTGGAATGCTTCGGTGCCGCGGGACAAGGTTCAGGTCACGGTCGAGAATGGCCATGTGACCCTCAGCGGCACAGTGACGTGGTATTTCGAGAAGGAGGCTGCCGCAAAAGCCGTCCAGAACCTTGCAGGCGTCAAGGACGTGACGAACCTGATCCTCATCAAACCGTCGGTCAGCCCGACTGACGTTCGTCAGAGGATCGAGAATGCCCTCAAACGCGACGCCGAGCTCGAGGCGAAACGCATCCAAGTGCAGGTCACTGACAGCAAGGTGACCCTCGAGGGACGCGTGCGCAACTGGGCCGAGCGTGACGCTGCCACGCGTGCGGCTTGGGCAGCACCGGGGGTCGTGAACGTAGTCGATCACATCATCATCGGTGCCTGAAAGAGGGAGCTATCAACATGGCAAAAGACAACACAGCCGATCTCTCGGTTGCAGCAGGCGAGGTTCGGGAATTGCGTCGTGCTGCGCTGGATCTCGGGAAAGCGCTCAGGTCATTCGGGAAGTCAGATTTTTTCGACACCGGTGAGGACGCGTCCGACGATGCGGCAATGATCGTGAGAGAAGGCCAACGGATGGCGCATGCGTTGCAAGAGCGCTTTGGGCAACTCGAGAAACGTGCCGAAAAGAGCCTTCGCGAACATCCCGGCACATGGGCCGCCGGTCTTTTGGGTGTGATCGGCTTTGGACTGGTGCTGGGGTTGATCCTGCGGCATCGCGATTGATTTTTGGCCGACGAATGACGCAACCCATGCTCAGGACGGGATTTCGGTTCGGCTTGGGTGCCGCGATCGGCCTTCTTTGGGGGGTTTCAATCTGGCTTTGCCTCGTGGCCGGGATTGTCATTCTCCTGCGCCCTGCCCTGGGATTGGGCGGGGCGCTTTTGTCTGTCGGAGGCGCTTTGTTTGCCATGGCCCTTGTGGCCTTGACTGTGTTGATTCCAAGCTTTGGCGCACAATCCGCGCCGCAATCCGTCGCGTGGAAAAAGGCGGTAGAAGGGGCGTTCTTCGTTCTCCTCTCCCGAAATGGCGGTCGGCTTGCCCTTGGGGCGATTGGCGCCGCGCTGCTGAGCCTAGCCTTGGTCCTGCCCGGGCCAAGGGATGGTCCGCCATCCTGATCCAGGATCAACCCGATAGGAATATCGGGATGGGGGCTCCGTCCAGTAGGTGACGCGTTACCGCCCCGATGAAAAAATCATAAATCTGCGAATGGCCGAATGCACCGGTAACCAGCAGCTCTGCATCCATGTCGCGCGCGCAGCGGAGCAATTCCGCGGCCCGAGCATCGGGATTGGCCGGGCGGTCCGTGATCGTCACGCGGAACCCGAGCCTGTCGAGCGCCGCCGCGAGGTCCTGGAGACCGCCAGCCATTGGCGAAACCTCGTCTGCAGCAGAATGAAGTGACACAAGCGTAACTTCGGCCCCGGGCGCCGTCATGCCGATGGCATCATGAATCGCACGCGTCGCCTCGCGGGTATCATTCCACCCCATCAAGATCCGCTGTGCGGGACCGGCAATAGATGCGCCGCGCCCCAAGACGAGGAAGGGCCGCCCTGCTTCCCGGACCAAGCGATGAGCAAGGGTTCGCTCATCAGGTGAGCGCTCGGCGGTTGCGCCGACCAAGACGACATCTGCCGCGCGCGCAGCGTGAAGCAGATAGGCTTCCGCACCGAATAGAGCGTCTTGCGCCCGGTATTCCCCCTGGAGCGCGTTCCGTCTCAGTGCCTCTTCCACCTTGATGCGGATCGCGCGCGACTCCGTCTCCTCCCAATCGAGCATTTTGGAAAAGACGGTCGGTTCCGACTGAATGCCGGCCGGAAAAACAAGGGGGGCAAACGGGTGCAAAACGGTCAAATGGGCGTTGAAGCCAGATGCTGTTTCGGCGGCCCGGTCGACCAACCAAGCTGCCTCGAGCTTGTCGAAAACGACGAGAAGAAACGTTCTATGTGTCATATGCCGTTACCAATGCTGAGGCTGTCGCCCCCGGTTTTGGCCAGAGGCGACGATGCTCATTTCGAGGGTTTCTTAGGATCAGCCGACTGCTTTCCGACGGGTGCCGAAGGTTTGCCCGGCTTTGCCGGTTTGGGTTTCGATTTCGGGTCCATGGTCTTTTCTCCAGACAAGTCGCGCAGGAACAGCGCCAACTGACACTGAACCCGGCCGCAACGTTGCGCATTGATGGCCGTCATGCGCCCGGCCCCGATCTGGGCGGTCTATCGTTGATCGCCGTCAATGCCCGCCCAATCGTCTCGTCCCACGTTAATGGGAGCATCGGACGATAGGAGGGAGAAACCATGGAAGCGGAGGCCATTAGCCGAAAGGATCTACGCGACGGGATCAGTCGTCGTGGCTTTATGCAAATCGCCGGAATGGCTGGCGTGGCGGTCGGGGTCGCTGGCGGCATCGCACGCGCAGAGGGTGCGATTGGATACCATGCAATGGATCTGTCAGACGAAGATCTGACGCAGATGCTCCGGACGATCCTTCGGATCCGCTGGCACGAGCGAACGATGGCCGACCGGATGCTGAGCGACCCGAATTACAGGGCTTACAACCATTTCTATGCGGGACAGGAAGCTGTGGCGACCGGTGTCTGCGCCGCGTTGCGGAACGAGGGCCCCTTCGATCAGATCGACCTCGTCTATTCGACACACCGCCCAACGGGACATGCTCTGGCCAAGGGTGTGGACATGGGGCGGATGCAGGCGGAATTCGACTTTCGCGCGACGGGCATCAACGGCGGTTACGCGGCCGAGATGCACATTTCAGATCCCTCGGTCGGCTTCATCGGGGCCGATGGCATGATTGGCCCGGGTCATGTGATCGCCACCGGATCAGCCTTCGCCTTTCGCGCACGGGGTTCGGACCAGGTGTCGGTCGTCTTTGGCGGAGACGGCACCTATGCCACGCCGCATTTTCATTCGGCACTCAACAACGCCCGCCTTCTCGATCTGCCCTTCATCTACGTGCTCGAGAACAATCTTTATCATCAGTACGCGCATTATTCCTATTCCTGCCCCCATACGGACATCGCGGATGCCGCGCGCGCCTATGGAATTCCGGCGCGCGTTGTCGACGGGCAGGACGTCTTTCAGGTCTACAATGCCGCCAAGGAGGCCGTGGACCGGGCCCGGGCCGGTGGCGGGCCGACCTTCATCGAGGCCAAGACCTATCGCTACTACAACCACTGGGGCGCGCCCGGCGCCGATGTCGGTCAGCTCGGGGCATTCGGCTATGACCCGCTGGCGATCACGTCCTTCCGCCCCGAACGCGAGGTGCGCGCGTGGATGCAGCGCGACCCGGTCGATATCGCCCGGGACACCCTTATCGACTGGGGCGTTCTGACCGCCGAAGGGGCCGAAATGCTGGAGGCCGAGGTTCGCTCCGAGGTGGATACCGCCTTCGCCTGGGCTGCCGAGCAACCGCTCTGCACCCCTGAGGACGGGCTCCGGCATGTCTTTGTGGAAGGCGAGGTCATCCCTCGTCAGATCGCTTGAAACAGGGGGAAGAAAACGATGACCGAAAAGACCTGGATGTATTCGGTGCTTGAGGCCGTCCAGTGGGAAATGCGGAATGATCCGGCAATGACCTGGATCTACGAATTGACCCCGCCGGTTGCCACCAACGCCGGGATGCCCGTGATCAACCTCGAGACCGAATTCGGTCGTCGTAGGGTGGTCAATACCGGCATCGATGAAAACTGGATGGCTTCGGCAGTGCTCGGGGCCGGTCTCGCAGGGTCGCGCGCGGCGACATACATTCCCTACCAGGGCGCAGGAATGCCCTACCAGGTGATCCAGAACCATGCGGGAAAACTGCGGCATATGACAGGTGGCAAGGCCTCGATGCCCGTGGTCTTCGTGATCGAGATGACAGGCCAGACACCGGGGTTCGCCGGTCAGCACAGCGACTACGAGGTGGATACGATCTATGCCCACATCCCCGGTGTGCGCACCGTGGTGCCATCCACCCCCTATGACGCCAAGGGGATGATGCATGCCGCCTTGCGAAGCCCGGATCCCGTCGTGTTTCTTTATCCGGCGGGATTGCGGATGCTGTCCGAGGAGGTACCGGACGAACCCTACGAGGTTCCCCTGACGCGGGCCGCAGTCCGGCAGGAAGGCAGCGACCTGACCATCGTCGGATCGGGTGCCGGAATGCCGGACGTGCTGGAGGCCGCCGCCACGCTGACCTCCGAAGGGATGTCGGTCGAAGTGATCGACCTTCGTGTCCTCAAGGAAATGGACACGGAAACACTCGTTACCTCGGTCGCCAAGACCCGCCGCCTTCTCGCGGTTGACCAGAGTTACTACACCCTAGGCCCCGCTGCGGAGGTCGTGGCCCGGTGCGCCGAGGCCGTCGAGGGCGCGCGGTTCCGACGGATCGCCTTTCCGGACGCCCCACCCCCTGCTTCACCCGAAATGTTCACATGGATGAGGCCTGACGCGACACGGATCGCCGATGCCGCCCGAAAGATGGTGTGAGCCATGAAAATGCCAGCCAATGACACCCAAGACCGAACGGCCAGTGCTCACGTCCATGTCCGCTGTGACCGGTGTGAGGATGGCATTCTTTCGGCACAGCCAATCCAGAGCGCCTTCTGGCGGGGGATGGGATTGGTCGTCATCCGCAACATCCCTGCCATGATCTGCCCGATCTGTGGCGAGGAATATGTCTCGGACGAGACGGCGATCGGGCTCGATCGGATGCGAGGCGCGGGCTTCACCGCGATGGGATCGGTCGAGCGCATGATCGTGCCCGTTCTCGATTACTGCGCCCTTGGAGAATCCGAATGATCCGGGCGGCCACCCTTGCCATGACCCTTTTCTGTAGCGCTGCGGTCAACGCACAGGAGGACCCGTTCGGCTTCATGCCGGACGGGGGGCGCGGCAGTTTCGAGCTCGTCTTTGCGGACGCGGCCGAGCGCGCTTGGGCGCTGGATCAGGTCAAGACGGTCGGTGAGTGGCAAGACGTGATCGCAGCGCGCACGCCCGAACTGGGACAGGCCGCGCGGGAAACGCTGGCCGCTTACCTGTCAGTCATCGCGCCGCTTGCGGGCGGCCCATCGGTAACGCTGCCCCTGGATGGACGCGATATCGCGTTGGCCCAATGCATGTCGTGTCACTCACTCTTCACCGGCTACCTGATGCAGAGGCGGGACCGGACGGCATGGCTGTCGACCTTTGCGTCGCCGTTCCATCAGGTCATCGAACTTACACCCGACGAACGCGAGATCTTCGCGGATTACTCCGCCATCAACATGCCGATGCGGCCGGAAGAAGTACCGCCGGCATTGCGCTACTGACCAGAGGGTCCGGATATGAAATCAAGCATCCTGTCTGCCTGTCTGCTTCTGGCGGGCACTGCCATGGCCCAGCAGGGCGATGACCTCTTTGACTTCATTCCGCAAGGCGGGCGCACGCTGGCAGAGCGGGCGATAGCGTCAGGGGATGCGGACTTTTTGGACCTTCTGGCCACCGCAAACGATGCGCCGGAGTGGATCGACTTCCTCTCGGGACTCGACATGTCGGCTGGCCTCACGTTCGACGATTGGGAATTGCAGACCATCGCCGACTATCTCGCTTATGCCGGGGCAATCGTTGATCCAACCACACTTCCCGCGGATGGGCGCGACATGATGCTGGCCCGCTGCCAGTCCTGTCACATCGTCACGGTCACGGTTACACAGGCCCGCAGTCGTGACGCATGGATGGCGACGCTCGGCCGCACGAGCCATGTGGATATCCCGCTTAGTGCAGCAGAGCGCGCGCAGCTGGCCGATTACCTCGCGATCAATGCGGGCCTGCCCATAGACGTTATCCCGCCCGAATTGCGGGCGGGAGGAGCGTCTTACTGAGACTGGGCCGGTGTCCTATGCCACGCTCACTTTCTGGATTTTCCTGATCATCTCTCTCGCCGGGCTGTCCCTGAGCCCTGCCCGATTGCGCGGCATCTGGCTCACCATCGTCAGTCTTTGGTTCTATGCAAGCGTTGATCCGATGCGGCTTGCGTGGCTTGGAGGCGTGACCGGTCTCACGCTCTGGGCTGCGGGCATCTGGCACCCCCCCTATGCACGAGCCGTGCGGAGCACGGCGATCGCTCTTCTGGTGATGCTCCTCATCTGGGCGAAGTTTTCCGATGCAATGGGCCTTCCCGATCCGAAGGCGCCTCCAGGGCTGTCGTTTCTGGTCTTCACCGCCATCGCCCTGATCGTTGAAACCGCGCGGCGCGGCACCGCTTGGTCAGTCCCGGAGAGCGTGCTGCACCTGGTCTGGTTCCCCAAGATTCTGGCTGGGCCGATCGAAAGACCCGGAGACCTGATCGCGCAGTTTCCGGCTATCGGCATCCGGCCCGGTCTGATGGGGCTGGGTGTCGCCTTCATCGTCACCGGATTGGTGAAGAAACTGGTGATCGCCAATGCCCTCGCCCCGGTCGTCGATGCCGCCTATGCCATCCCTAGCTTTGCGACACCTGTCGACCTGCTGGTTGCGACATATGCCTTTGCCTTCCAGATCTACTGCGATTTCTCGGGCTATGCCGACCTTGCACTTGGGCTGTCTGCCTTGGTTGGCCTTCGACTGTCCCGCAACTTTGCCCAACCCTATCTGTCGCCCACCGTGACCGAATTCTGGGCGGAACGTTGGCATATCACCTTGGGGCGTTGGTTCCGCGATTACGTCTACATACCCCTGGGTGGCAGCCGCCGGGGACGGCCGAGGCAGATGGCCAACCTGATGCTCGTGTTCCTGTTGTCCGGTATCTGGCATGCCGGACTGGGCTATGGGGTCGGCTGGGGCTTCTTGATCTGGGGCGTGTTGAACGGCGCGCTGGTGATCGCCGAGTTGTGGGTGCCGCGCCCGAAGGGTCGGTTGGCGCACATCCTGCGCACGGTCCTGACCTTCCATCTGATCCTCGTCACATGGGTCTTCTTCCGTGCGGAAACGCCGTCCGATGCCGTGACGATCCTGATGCGCATCAGCGCGATCCTTTCGGACCTTCCTCGGATTTTGCCGACATATCCTTTCACGCCGGATCAACGCTTCGGAGCCGTCCTTGTCGCCATGCTGCTGGTGTTGGAAATCCTGAACCAGCCCCGACCTCTGGCAGAGCGGATCGCACAGGCCCCTTTGCCGCTGCGTTGGGCCGGGCTCTACATCGGCATGGCGGCCCTGCTGCTCTTTGGGCGGTGGCAAGACGCGGAATTCATCTATGCAGGCTTCTGAGGACAGATGGCACCCGGTCAGGGCGATCGGTTTCCTCGCCCTTGGGCTGATGCTCTATGTGGGGCTATTTCTCTGGTCCGACCAGGTGCGCGAGACGCACGCAGGGCGCAACCCGTTTCATCGGATCGCCCAGGCCCCTATCCAGAGCGACTGGATCATTCTCGGGGCATCCCATGCCCTGCCGCTTGGCTTTGACGGCATTCCCAACAGCTTGCGCACGGCCACCACCCAGACCACGCTTACACTTGCCGTGCCAGGGGGAGGCCCTGCCGTGACACGCCTTGTCGCTGAACGCTATTTCGCAGACCATGAGGCCGGTAGCGTCCTCGTCGTGCTGGACGCCTTTACCTTTGCCGATGCCCGGTGGAATGAAGATCGACTGGGGGACAGCGACATCCTGCCCAAGATGCCGGCAGATCCCCTGACCTTTCGTGTCCTGCTGCGGGCGGTCCCTCGCGGCCTTCCAGTAGGGACCTTGCTGGCCTATGTCACAGGTTTTGCGCGGATCAACGACCGCGCCCGTTTCGAGACCGATCGTTGGGAGGCCGAAGGCCGCTTCGACAACACCTCGCGCCCATCGGAGGCGGCCGATGCCGCACGGGTCGCCTATCTTTATCCCGATGCGCCGTCCGAGGCTTCCATCCAACAGGGTCTTGCCGACATCGAAGCGCTGATTGGCCTGACGCGAGCCCACGGGGCGCGGATCGTTCTGGTCTTTCCGCCCCTGCCGGAACGGTTCGCAACGCGCCTGCCCGAAATACCGGGGCTTAAACCGCGGTTGGCAGCTCTCGCCGGGCGGCTTGGTGTACCCTTGATTGATCACCAAGGCCTCATCCCCGATGCGCAATTCTACTTCGATACGGATCATTTGAACCGCAGCGGCGTTCAGCTGTGGCTGGAGCGAGGATTGGGAACGATCCTGCGCGGGGAACAATGACAACCATCAATGCCGGGCTTTCCCGATGTCGCCATTCCTTCGAGACCGAGAGAGGGATAACGCGGCGATGACCGGTCAGAATGTCCATCTGTTCGCGGCGGCGCGGGATGTTGGAACCTGCCTTGTCGGCGGCATCGACGGCCCTGCGATCAGCGCGGCCGGTGATCTCGACACCCTTGAATTCATCACCAGCATCCAACCCGTCCGTTGGCCCGCCGAATAAGGCAAATACCGCAATGACCCTTTCAACCAATGACCCCTCCCTCGACCTGAATATCCCGGTCACGACCGTTGAGGTGATCATCGATTTGGCACGCAACCTTCAGGGCAAGGTGGAAGCATCACTTTTCGGCACTGAAGCTGCCGATCCGGATGACTTCGAAATCGATATTCTCGAGGACCGCGGTGTCGATCCCGCAGAAATCGCCTTCAAGACCTTCATCGAGGACCTCACCGAAGATGCTCAGATCGATCTCGTGGCTTTGACCTGGCTAGGTCGAGACGACGGGGACTGGTTCGAGCTTCGAAGATTGGCGGCGGAGCGGCGGGAGATCACCACGAGCGATTACCTCAGGTCCTTGCCGTTGCTCGCGGATTATCTGGCCGGTGGTCTTGCAGCCTACGAGGCATTCTTTGACACGGCGATCGAGGGACATCCGATTTGAAGCCATTGCGCGCCGTCAATTCAAGGATCGAAGAATCGTCGCATTCTGAAGATCCCGGTGGGAGGAGCGAGATCAGAAAAGAGATGTCCAGAAGCGCCTGAAAACGTGAAAGGGCAAACCGATGATCTGATCTGGTGTGGAGACCCGGCGGGCCGGTCCGTCGCGAGCCAATGCTGAGCGCCTCGGGGGAGACCTTGACGGTGGAAGCGGGTCGCGACGGATCGGGTTCGGCATTGATGCGCGAGTTGGAGCGGTTGGAAACCTGCGAATGTCAACTTGCCTGCCCGCGCCATCGCGCGTCGATGCCGTTCCGAATGGTTAGCGGCTCCTTGCCTAGGCGCAGGTAACCGGACGCGGCACGGCACAGCCCGAAAACCCGTCCGAATGCCTAAGCCACTTGGCACGATTGAAAAGTGACGATGCCATGCCTGATGCAGCTGTCATGCTGGAGCACTCAGACGCATCCGAAAACACCCGGATCGCCGAACGTCTCCGACGCTATGCAGACCTTTTGGAACGGCAGGGCGTGGACGGATACCGCGTGCGTGCCTACCGCGCTGCGGCATCCGAGGTCGACGCACTTTCCGAACCTTTGTCCGATCATCTGCATCGCGGTGGTGTCGAAGGGCTGATCCGACTAAGGGGCATCGGCCGGGGGATTGCCGCGGCCATTGTCGAAATGCTGACAACCGGCACATGGCGACATCTGGACAGGCTCGAGGGCGAGCTGGCACCCGAACGCCTGTTCGCGACAATCCCGAGCATAGGTGCCGTTCTTGCTAAGCGGCTCGCCCAAATGTTGGAACACCACACGCTCGAGCATCTGGCGGCGGATTTGCGCAGCGGCGAAGCGGACTTTCCGGGCATTGGCCCGCGCCGCCGCGCCGCCATTCTTTCTGTCCTCGACCAGCACCAGGCGCGCCATCCGTCCATCCCCAGTCTATACACGCGATCTCTGCCGGAACCACCGGTATGGCTTCTGCTCGCGACCGACGCTCTCTACAGGCGCAAGGCCTCGGCCGGCACGTTGCGCCGGATCGCACCGCGCAGGTACAACCCGACCGGCGAGGCCTGGTTGCCGATCCTCGAGACGCGCCTCGACGGCTGGAACCTGAAAGCCCTCTACTCCAACACGGCCCGGGCACGCCGGTTCGACCGCGTGCTCGACTGGGTCGTGATCTCCTTTCATCGCGACCATGGACGCGAGCGACACTGCACGGTCGTCACGGAAACGCATGGGGCGTTGGCTGGGCAGCGGGTTATCCGCGGTCGAGAAGAGGAATGTCGCGCGCATTACAAGACAACGCTGGCCGAACAATCGACTTGACCCAAATTGTCTCACCTCGGGCGTATGCCTGTGGCGGCCTGTTTGCACGCCAAACATCACGCTCAGCGCGTGAGCGCATCGCAGCCTTTGGCGTGCGATAGGCGTCATTTCAACCCAAACGTCAGGCCGTATGACAGTGCATTGTGCAGCTTCTTGTCCAACGGCACCTGCCATTGAGCGCCATCAATGCGATCTGCCTGTCCTCTCCGCACTCTTCCTTCGAGCAACGACCCTACACCCTGAAGGAGGCTTCCATGACTGAATTCCGATCGAAACTGATCCATATTACCATTTTCGTCTGCCTAGCCATTGGCCTGATAACCCATGAAGGCTTTGCCCAAGCAGACGAAATCGGGCGTCTCGAATACGTTTACAACTGTTCTGCCTGTCACGGTGAAAACGGACACGGCGATGGGCCGGTCGCGGGCTATTTGAATGTCGATACGCCCAGCCTTACGACGCTTGCGCAGCAAAACGACGGGATGTTCCCGCTGCTGCGTATCATCCAGATCATCGATGGTCGGTCAGGCGTCGGTCCCCACGGCACGATCATGCCGGTTTGGGGGGAGCGGTTCATCGCCAGTGAAATCGAGGATCGCGGCCCATATGGGGCGGAAATCGTCGTACGCGGTCGCGTCCTGTCCCTCGCCAGATACCTCGAGTCCATCCAGGAGTGAACGAAGGGCCTGCCTCGACCGAAAAAAGATGCCCGGCGGCCCGAGTGAACACTCGAACCGCCGGGCACCTCCGGCACTCTGGGGCGAAAGTGCCGGCAAGTCGGCCCATGGGGCTCAGGCCGCCTTGACTGCGATCTTCCGTTCGGCCGCCCTAGCGACCTCGGTCTTGGGGATGATGATCGTGAGCACGCCGTGCGACAGCTGCGCCGTGATCTTTTCGGCATCGGATCCGGCAGGAAGCGCCATGGTCCGATGAAATGCGCCATAACGCCGTTCGTTCAAAAGGTAATCGGATTTTTCTTCGCGCTTTTCCTCGGTTTTCTCGCCGCGGATTGTCAGCACATTGTCGTGCAAGGTGATATCGACATCCTCCGCCGCCAAACCCGGCAACTCGGCGGCAATGCGAAATTCACCGTTGCAATCGACCACCTCCATCACGGGGGCGAGCCGCCAGGAGATCGGCTCGAGAACGCGGCCCGTCGCGCGCCTTGTCATCGGATTGCGCCAAAAACCGCTGCCGAAATCGTCGAACAATCGGTCGATCTCTTCGCGCAGGGACGTGATTGGCCCCCAACCTTCGGATGCCGGCGCGCGCGTTTCGGTCTCGCTGTTGCGCTGGATGTCGATTGACTCTTTTTGCCTTGTCACAATATTTCCTCCAATGAACGGACATGTGCCTTTTCTCGAACAAGACACATGAGAACATGATTGAAGAATGGCTGCAGCGAGGGCATTGACGACGGTCAAGACTGGCTGAGGTACCATAGGTGGCAAAAGTAGTCTCGGGACGAAAAGCCATGAAATTTCATCATTGCCGCTTTTTTAAGCTCCGGCGGGTCGTGTTCCCGCAAGGTGGAACCACAGGGAAATTTGGCAAATGGCCGACGTGTCAGATCTGCAAGATATCTCAGCTGACTTGCTGCGCGTGGATTGGTCCGCGAACGAACTGGGGCCGCTTTCGGGATGGGATCTGCGCTTGCGCACGATGGTGGGCTTCGTGTTGCGGAGTGCGCCGCCAATCTGCCTGTTCTGGGGTCCGTCCGGTACCATGTTCTTCAATGCCGCTTGGCAGGACGCACTTGGCCCCCTTCAGTCGGAGGCATTCGGGTGGCAGGTCTCTGCGTTGGACGAGCCGCTCGCTGCGGCCTACCGCGATGCGCTTTCTTCATCGGCGGCATATGAACGCCCAGCTTTCGCAGCAGCCTTGACACCGGTGATGTGGCGTTTGTTGGTCGATCGGCCTGGCGCATCGCTATCCTGTCGTGCCGTACCAGGCGAGGCCGGACAGGTCGAGGGTATCTTGGTACAGCGCATGAGTGGTCCGGGATCGGCACCGGACCTTAAAAACAGAAGCGTCTTCTTGCTGCAGCTGGGGGATGCCCTTAGCCAGCAGGAAGACCCGGAAATCGTTCAGGCAATCGGAACGCGGATGCTGGGCCAAATGCTTTACGCTGACCGCGCCAGCCTGGCTGAAATCGACATGGAGGCAGGTGTTGCCAGGGAAGGGATGGAATATCGGCGGGACGCTGAAGCCCCGCCCCATGAGACGTTGCATCGTCTCCAAAAGCCAGGAGGACCCGCGCTAGGCCTTTTGAATAAGGGCCTGCCTTTGGTCATCTCGGATTTTGCTCAGGTCGACGGTGAACCAAGCGAAGCTATCGCGTCCGAGATCCTCAGCTATGCGGTGGCACCTTTTCGCGCGCAGCTATCGGTTCCGGTCATGCGAAAGGACAGGCTGGAGGCCGTCATGACCATCCGGTTCAACGAGCCTCACCCCTGGACCGCGGACGAACTTGCCATCGCCCATGATGCGTCCTCACGGATCTGGGAGGCGATGGAACGCGCGCGCGCACAGGCGGCAGCGCGTCAATCAGAATTGCGCCTCAGGATTGCGCAAAAGGCTGCCAGGGTAGCGACCTTCGATTGGCAGATCGGCGACAGGTCTGTGATCTGGAGCACCGAGGCTCTCAATATGCTGGGTCTGAGCACTGGAGCCCTCGGCGGCACCTACGAGGACTGGATCGCGACAATCCATCCTGACGATCTTTCATATGCAACCAACCAGATCGAATGGGCGCTGGAAGATGGTGAACTCGAAGGAGAATGGCGCGTTCGCCGCGCCGACGGACAGGTGATCTGGGTCCTTGTCCGTGGGGTTGTGGACAAGGGTCCCATGGGGCGTCCGAAGCGCCTGACTGGGGCGCAGGTTGATGTGACGGATCGTGTTCGCTCGGAGCAGGACACACGGGCCCTGATAGCGGATCTCAGTTCCCAGATAGCCGAGTTGCGCCGCTATCTTGGAAAGGATGAGACCTGAATTCTCAATGTGCGTGGTAGCCGTTGTATGATCGACGGATGGCCCCGCCTGTCCGCATCGCACCTTGCGGCAGCGATGTATCGCTGGGGCCCTTCGCAAGGATCGCTGGCGAGATAGGCTCGTTGTTCTCGATTTTGGAGCTTCTTGGGCCATCGGTAATGACCATGCCCTTTCGATCCTCACGACGATCCAAACCTGCAAGTTCAGCAAGCGAACCCATGTCCCTGATCAGGAACCGGCTTGGTGTCACGCTGCGAAGCATGCTCCGTTCGCTCAGGTATGTCAGCGTCCTGCTGATCGTCTCGAGGGTGGAACTGCAGAAATCCGCCCAATCCTTGCGGCTTACCTGCATGGTCAACAGAATACTTCCATCCGGCAGGGGTTCCACTGGCATGAACTCTGCGGCGAGCACGATAAACGCCATGATGCGCTCCTTGCTGTTGAGCGCACCCCGTCGCCAAACCATCTCGAGCTGCCTTGTGTGCTGACGCATGACTTCTGCCAGGACTTCGGCCCTGATCGCCTTGTCGGTTGTGATCGCATGACGAAAGGTTGCTGGTTCGAAGATACAGATCTCGGCGTCCGTCGCGGCGACGACCGCAGGACCGAACCCCAACCCCATGATGTCGCCAATCAGATCGCCGGGGACGATGAAGCCGAATACGCTTCGCCGACCATCCATAAGGATCCGCTCCGTGCGCAAATATCCCTTGCGCAGGATGCCGATGATTTTGGGGCGTTCGGTTTCGTCCTGAAGTCGTGTCTCGTTTCTGACCGTTCTGATCCGAAGCGGCCCGTTCAGGCCCTTCAAGGCGGAAGTCTGTCGCACGGCCCGGCACAGGCGTCGCGCTTGCAAGGGACAAGAACTACACGTTTCCTTGCCGGACACTGAATGCGAAATCGTCATTTCAGGCTCCTATCCCCTCATAACGGCAAGATCCAAACCGCAAGGCTCAGGTTTGCCGATTGATCAGCTCCTTGATCCGATCCCGCAGCTGGCGTTCCGGCAACGAGACCAGGTTCAGCGGCAATTCGAGAAAAACCGTCGCCCAGAGGGTCGCGGGGAATTCGTTACGCACGATGCCGAGCATGCGCGGCTCGGCAAAAACAGCCAGGCGTTGAAAGTCACCCGCCCGGCGATGTTTCTCCAGCATCCCGGCGGTGTCGCCGGCAAAATCCTGCATGTCGCGCAGCACCGGATCGCTCCCCAATTCCATGGCGGAACGGCGCCCGCTGCGATCCGATGAAAAGCTGCGTCCGGGTTGATCCGACAGGATATCTCGCAGGTGCGTGGATGGCGCACGGCTCAGAAGTTCGATCTGATCCTCGCCATCCATGTTTTCGACGCCACGCAGGACACGTGCGCGCACCCCGTTCATTACGAGGGCCCAGGTTCGCGACCCAGCCATCCTCTCGCTCCCGCCATCGTTTCACCCACAAGTGAAGTGACCATAGAGACAGGGGTGTTGGCATTGATAATTCGCAATGACCGAAAAATCTGTGCTAATTTACTTCAGGTCAGCCGGTGACCTTGCTTGCGACTGTGCCGTCAGCAGATGCGAAAGCGCTGCCAAGTTATTTTTTTGTAAACCTGTAATTCGTCAGCGGGCCATCGGTTTTGCAAATCCGCATTGGAAATTTTCATGTCAAACGGATACAAGACAACAAAAAAATTATGTGCGTTCAGCGGTCTAGATCAGTTTGAAAACCTGCCAAGCCAGATCAAGTCCGACCTCGAAACCATGTGCCGACCTCAGTCCTATAAGTCTGGTGAGGTCATCGCCGAGATATCGACTCATCCGCCCTTCATCGGCGTCGTGAGCGAGGGCATCCTCAGGATGCAAAAGTCCTTGCCCGATGGTCGCCAACACGTTGTTGGCTTGCTGGTCGCAGGTGACATGTTCGGGCGTGTCTTCAATGGCAACATGCACTTTTCCGTAGAGGCTGCGACCGACGCGACCGTCTTTCAGTTCCAGCGTGGACCGATGGAGGACATCTTGATGAGTTCGCCGGAACTCGACAGGCTGATCCTGCTCAATCTGACAAGCGAGTTGGATCGTGCCAGAGACTGGATGATCATTCTTGCCAATCCAAAGGTGCGCAGCAGGCTGACGGGCTTTATCCTTCTTCTCTGCACAAAGTTTCAGGCCATCACCGATCTGGTCAGTCTGCACGGCACGGATGTTCATGTCCGAATACCGATCAGCAGAACAGACCTCGCGCACCTCCTCGGAACGCGGGTCGAATCCATCAGCCGTGGGCTCCATGCTTTGGCTGACGACGGGTTGATCGAAATCCTGCGGCCAGATCTTGTGGCCATCCGGTGCTTCGAAGCACTCACTGACGAAATCGGTGATCCTGATCTTTTGGAGCAGGTGTCGTTGAAGAACATCGTTCGGGATATTCAAAAGAACCTGCAATGAGCGGGGCACGCATGCTCAGTCGCTGGGGGTCACACCGGTTGCATAGGCCCCCTTCTCCCCTTCCATTTCGCGAAACCGAAGGCGGGTGCCCACCGAAAGCGCATCCCAATCGCCGCCAGTCAGCGCATCCTTCTGAAAATAGACTTCGCGCCCATCATCGGCGCGCAGCCATCCGTGGCCAAGCTCCGGCTCAAGAAAAGTAATTTCACCATGCAACAAGGCGGCGTGATGCTTGACCTCAAGCTTGGCCATGATGGCCTTTTGCCGCTTTAGAAGTTTTTCCGCTGCCGAAAAGGCCCGGTTGACGGCCAGAATAAGATCCTCCTGCGCGCTACCCTGCGCAACCGAACGCTCGACCGAAAGGTCCGGGCCGGGCAGGTGCAGGACAAGATGCGCGCGCAGAATGCGTGCGTGAACCTTGCGTTTTTGCAGCGCTTCGAGCGTCACCTCGCACCCGACGATGCGGTCAAAAAGCGCCTCCAGCTTTTTGGTCCGGCGCTCCACGATCGACGCCACAGCCGGTGAAGGGTCCAGGTTGCGGTAAGCGATTACGGGGGCAATCTGCATCATTGCAACCCCGGTCAAGGGCAAGGAGCGACAAAGTAGGTCCCGTCGCCGCGGGCATAGGCGCAGCTGTCCGTCGCGCTGTTCTGGGCAACGAGTGTGCCGGCGGCGGCTCCTGCAAGCGCCGCAATCAACCGCCAGTTGTTATCAGCGTCGAGTGCTTCGGCGGTGATCAGTCCCGCAGCCGCACCTCCGGCAAGACCCACGATGGTGCGTTGCTCGGAGGTCAGATCGTCACAGGCTGACAAGACTGCAAGAGCGGCAATGCCAGGGACAAGATGGAAACGGTATCTCATGGGCTTATCCTTTGCTTGGTGTTGGACGGAGCCTTTCAGCCGTGGTGATCCGCCACTGCGTGCAGGATCTCGCCCGACAGGTCGCGGCTGACCGAATGCGCGATATCGCCAAGGCTCAGCATTCCAACGAGGCGCTTGTTGTCGTCGATGACCGGCAGCCGACGGATTTTCTTCTGGTCCATCAGGTGGATCGCATCCTCGACCGTGGCTGATGATCGACACCAGACAACCCCTTTCGTCATGACTTCGGCTGCCTTTGTCCGCTCGGGGTCACGGGCCTTGGCCACGACACGCACCGCGATGTCACGGTCGGTCAACATCCCGACCAGCCGGTCGTCGTCGCCGATAGGCACTGCACCGATATCGTCCTTGGCCATCATGCGCGCGATCTCGGTGACTGACGTATCGGCGCTGGCCCAGTCGGCCTTGTGGTGCATCGCATCCGAAACCTTCATGGCGTCCTCCTTCTCATTCTGCGGGGTGTCGGCATCATCGGGCGGTTACGAAGGCGGGTCATTGACCATGCGCAACCGTAGCCAGTTCCGGATAAGGCACGCCCAACAGGCGCGGGCTGCCGTGAAAAGGCCGTGACCTGCTGCACTGGATTGACCGCAGTCAATGCACCCACGCACCCGATTTCCGAGATTTCTCCGGCAACTGGCCTGCAGAGGAGGATACGCATGTCAACGACCGGTATTTCCACGCTCGACCACGCGCCGCAGGTGGTGGCGGCATGGTTGAACGAACTCTGCGAAGATCTCGATTGGCGGGAAAAACCGCGCGCCTATCTCCTGCTTCACGAAACGCTCCATGCGATCCGTGATCTTCTTGGGGTCGATGAAGCCGCCGAGCTTGCAGCACAGCTGCCGGTTCTGGTGCGCGGCATCTTTTTCGAAGGTTGGGATCCCTCCGGAACGCCCATTGCCGCGCGGAGCAAGGCCGACCTGATCGAGCGGATTTCCGGACGGTTCTCGAAGCAACCGCTGGACGATCCCGAACGCGCGATTGCCGCAGTTTTCGACCTTTTGCGGCGGCATGTGTCTTTCGGGGAAATCGACCAGGTCCGTCACGCCATGCGCAAGCCGATCCGAGAACTTTGGGATTGAATACCGGTCGGGCGACCCGAGCGATGGGTCACGATCCGGGTCTGACCGCGAACCGCGCGTTTCTGGAAGGCGGAGATGCCTGGCGAGGCGGCTTTCGCTCGAATTGAAGATCGACCCGCCAGATGGCTGACCTGACAGGTCCGACCGCTCTCGAAATGCTGGCCCCTCAAGTTCCGCACATGCTGGAGAGGGCCCGCCCCGAGATCGAAGCCCCCTCCGCCAATGGCTTCGTGCTCGAAGGGCATGGCGATCTGCGGGCGGAACATGTCTGCCTGCTGAACCCTCCTGTCATGTTTGATCGGGTAGAATTCGATCATGACTTTCGCCTGATTGATCCCCATGACGAGATCGCGGCCCTTGGTCTCGATTGCGAACGTCTCGGCGCACCCCTGATCGGACCGGCTCTCGGAACGCAGCTTGATGCAGCCGGTATCACGGCACCAAGCGATGGACTTTCGACACTCTACCGTGTCTTGCGCTGCCTTACACAGGCGCGGCTGTCCATCGACCATCTTCGCAAGCCGCGCCCGCGAACGCCCGAGAAATGGGCTCCCCGTGCGCTTTGGTTCATGGCGACTGCCCAAAAGACTTGTGCGTGACGCGCCCTGCCATGGGCTTGGCACTCACGGCTTGGAGCGCCTTCGCCACCTCGGCATCCGTGATCTGTCTGAAATCCTGGTAATGTGCTCCGACAGCGCGAAAGGGATGCGGCACGGACAGGCAGATTGCCTCGTCCACAAACCGCAACAGATCGGCAAGAGCGTCGGCAGCAGCAACCGGCACCGCCAGGATAAGGCGCGCCGCCCCGGCCCGCCGCAGCGTGTCGAGCGCAGCTTTCATGGTGGCCCCGGTCGCGATCCCGTCATCGACGACAACCACTGTCTTGCCCACCAGCCGCAGGTCAGGACGGTCGCCCCGCCACAACCCACGCCGTCTCTCGATCTCGGCCATCTGCGGCAAGGCCAGCGCCCGGATATCCGCATCCGACAGCCCGGCCATGTCCGCGATCTGCCGATTGATGGCGAACACCGGATTGCCCCCGTCCGTTACCGCGGCAACCGCCACCTCGGGTTGCCCCGGAAGACCGACCTTGCGCACCAGAACCACGTCAAGTGGCAGGTGAAGAGCGTGTGCTATCTCCTCTGCGGCGGGCACACCGCCGCGCGGCAAGGCGATGACCACGGTGGACTTGGGATCAAGGTGCGGCAACTGCCCCAAAAGCTGCCGACCCGCGTCACGGCGATCACGGAACAAGGGTGTTGCGTTTGATATCATCTTTCCGGCCCCTTGTCGGCATTGGCCGGAGGATCCGGATTGAAAGTGATGGTCTGCAAGCTGGAGCAATGCTTGGCCAAAAAGACAACCCGGGGCGTGACCCGGAAATAAAGCGCTATCTCGCTGTCGGTCAGGTCAAGGTCTCGAAGAGCCGCGATGCAGGCAGCGGGCCAGGGTGCGAACTTTTCCAAACCATCCGCGACGCAGGGCGCGAGCACCGTTGTGTGACAACTTGCCGGCCTCATTGCACAACGACCACGGTCCGATCCGTTGCATGCAGAACCTTTTGCGTCACACTTCCCAACAAGATTTCGCGCAGCCGCCCAAGGCCGCGACGACCCAGCACGATGATCCCTGCCCTCTCGGCCTCGACCGCATCCAGGATCTCGTCGGCATAATCTCCGGAGCCTCGGACAATCCGGATATCGGTCGCCCCGGTTGCCTTGGCGGCGGCCCGGGCCCGCTCCAGAACCTGTTCCGAGATGATCTCAATCACCCGGAAACGCTCGATCTCGCCCTGCGTTGAGTCGTAGAATTCCCAGAGATTTGCGGCAGACGGCACAGCGCTGAAACTGTCCAACCCGGAAAGGTGTTCGAGCATGTATTCGCTTTCGACAAGGCGCGCCAATTCGTGTGAGAGACGCTCGTGAAGATCCACGTGGACAATGCTCAGACCTAGGCCAAGCTTTGCCGATAGGGTTGCTGCGAAATTGACGGCGCGCACGCCGTGATCAGACCCGTCAGTAGCCACGATGATACGATCTTGCATGGGTGTCGTCCTTTCGCCTCGTCATTGATGGGCACGATCCGCTTTCCCGCATCGGCTTGCATTGTCGTCAGTCAATGCGGACCGGGGCATGCTGTGCCTTGCGCCCGGCGATGATCCATCCGTTCTAAACCTGGTGGATGTAGCTGCACGGTGCATCGGCAAGAGGTGGCAGGCCGCGCGCCACAGCCCCGATCTCAGGCGGAGCGACAGGGGGGCCACTTTGTGCGGCAAGCCAGGACGACCATTCCGGCCACCACGATCCATCTTTTGGATCATGCCGTTCGATCCAGCCATCCGGTCCCGCATAAGGCGCGCCCGCTGGTCGGTGCGATATCCTGTAATGTCGCCCCGGATGCCCCGGCTCGCTCAGGATACCCCCGTTGTGCCCGCCTTTTGTCAACACGAAGGTCAGGTCGCCATCCGTGAAGAGCTGCGCCTTGTAGACCGATTGCCAGGGCGCGATGTGGTCGGTTTCCGTGGCCACGACGAACATCGGAACGGCAATGTCCTTGAGCGCAATCACCCGACCCTCGACCGCGAAACGCCCGGCGCTCAACCTGTTTTCGAGGAACAGCCCGCGCAGATATTCTCCATGCATACGGGCTGGCATACGGGTTGTGTCGGTGTTCCAGACCCCGATGTCCGAGGGCAGATCCTCTCGCCCCAGAAAATAACGCCGCACCGCCCGGCTGTATATCAAGTCCTCGGCCCGGATCGCCGCAAAGGTTCGGGTCATCTGGGGCCTGTCCAGAAATCCCTGGTCCCACATCAGGTCTTCGAGGACGGCAACCTGGCTTTCATCGAGGAACAAAAGCAGCTCGCCTGCCTCGACGAAATCCACTTGGGCCGCCAGGAGCGTGACCGTTGCCAGCCGGTCGACCGCATCACGCGCCATCGTGGCCGCCGCGATGGCAAGCATTGTGCCGCCAAGGCAGTATCCCATCGCATGGACCCGACGGCCCGGCACGATCTCGTTGATCGCATCGAGGGCTGCCAGCACGCCGTCCCTGCGATAATCCTCGAGCGACAAGCCGGCCTTGTCTGCCTTGGGGTTGACCCACGACATCATGAAGACCGTGAACCCCTGCGATACGAGAAACCTCACAAGGGAATTCTGTGGTGAGAGATCGAGGATGTAGTATTTCATGATCCAGGCCGGGACGATCAGGATGGGCTCGGGCCGCACGGTTTCCGTGGTCGGCTCGTACTGGATCAGTTCGCAAAGAGCGTTGCGGAACACGACCTTCCCGGGCGTGCAGGCAAGATCCTTGCCCGGACGAAACCCTTCGGGCGGCGGATCGCGACGTTGCGTGAGCGTCTTCAGGATGTCGCGCGCCAGATGATGTGACCCGTCGACCATGTTGCGCCCTTTGGTGCGCACCGTTTCGACGACGATTTCCGGATTGGACACAGGGAAATTCGAGGGAGAGACCAGGTCGAGCGCCTGCCGCGCCATGAAGCGGGTCCGCTCGGTTTCCCTACGCTCCAATCCGCGCAGCGGCGATGTCGCGGCATCCCACCAATCTTGCGCGGCAAGAAATCCCTGTTGCCAGCCAAGATAGGGAAACCTCGACCACAACGGATGGTCAAACCGATGATCGAAGGCTTTGGGCGCAAAGGGCGGCGCGGTATCGCGGTCACGGGTGACCATGAACGCTGTCAGCTTCAACGCATTCTCCTGCGCGCGTTCGAACAATTCCAGTTGCCGCCCGGGGGCGCGGGACAGGTGCATCGCCCAATCCACCCATGCCTCCAGGAATGCATGTGTGGAAAGCCCCGCGCTGAACCTTGCCCTCGCAGCCCGGACGCTCCGGTCGAGGGTCTGGTGCCGATGCTCAGGGACCTCCACGGTCACGGCAGGTGGTTCTGACCGTCGCGCTACGACGGGACGCATGGCTTGCACGATGGGACGAGCTCCGGATTTCTTCTTCTGCACCTGTGCCCTTCCCGCTTTCTGCATCCTCGGTGGCCCAGATCAGCATGGCGAAGGGGGACCATGCATTGACCGCCCTCAATGCGCTTTTCGTCATGGGACGCGCATGGGAACGCGTGCCGGATCGGGCCAGAACTGTCGGCACCATGACGCGTTACAAAGGGCGGTCTTTCCGGTTTCCGAAATCGCCGGCAGATGCCCCTGACGCGCGGCAACCTCCGATAACTTAGCGCCTACCCTTGGCCAGAGATGATGGCGGCCTCGGGCATCAATGGCATTTGTCCTTCATCAAGGTAAAGAGATCGCCGGACCTGCTACTCCTGCATCCATGGATAACGAGCCGACCCAACTTGCAGCGATCCTGCGAACCGAGGAGGTCACCAAGATCTACCGCTCGGGCTCGGTCGCAGTTCACGCTCTGCGCGGCGTCGACTTCGCTCTCTATCCACACGAAATCGTCGTTCTGCTCGGTGAATCCGGGTCAGGGAAATCGACGCTCCTGAACATTCTGGGCGGGCTGGATCGGCCCAGCTCCGGCCGCATCCACTTCCGCGACCGGGACCTCACGTCCCTCGACGACGACGCCCTGACCGAGTTCCGGCGGGCGCATGTTGGCTTTGTCTTCCAGTTCTACAACCTCGTGCCCAGCCTGACGGCCCGCGAAAACGTGGCCCTCGTGACCGAGATCGCCGACGATCCGATGAGACCCGAGGACGCTCTCGACCAAGTGGGGCTTTCGGGGCGGCTCGATCACTTCCCCTCGGAAATGTCTGGCGGAGAACAACAGCGCGTGTCCATCGCAAGAGCTATCGCCAAACGGCCCCAGATCCTGCTTTGCGATGAACCGACAGGCGCGCTCGACAGCAAGACCGGGGTCACCGTTCTACATGCACTGGTCGAGGCGAACCGCAACCACGGCACTGCCATCGCATTGATCACCCATAATGTCGGGATCCGGCGGATCGCAGACCGCGTTATCCACATGGCCGACGGACGGATCACGCACGAGGACCGCAACGCGACCCGCCTGTCCCCCTCCGAGGTGAGCTGGTGATGGGGACACTCGACCGCAAGCTTCTGCGCGAACTGCGGCGGATCTGGATGCAATGCCTCGCCATCGCGCTCGTGCTTGGCTGCGGCATCATGGTTCTGGTGCTCTCCAGCGGAACCCAGCGCTCGCTCGAAGCCATGCGCACGAGCTTTTACGAAGTGACCCGCTTTGCCGATGTCTTCGCGCGCCTCACCCGCGCGCCCAGAAACCTTCTGGCCGAAATCGCGCATGTCGACGGCGTGGCCCAGGTCGAGGGGCGGGTGGTGTTCCCCGCGATGATCGACATTGATGGCAAACCCGAACCGGCTTCGGCCATCCTCATATCCTTGCCGCCGACCGGCGAGCCTGTTCTCAACGTCCCGGTTTTACGTCACGGTCGGATGCCCCGCCCCGACCGGCCCGAAGAGGTCGCCGTCTCCGAAGCATTCGCCGAAGCCAATGGCCTCATTGCGGGCGACCGCCTGTCTGCGGTGCTGAACGGCCGGATGCGCCCGCTGGTCGTGACGGGCATCGTTATTTCGCCGGAATACATCTACACCGTCGCCTCCGGGTCAATGGAACCCGACGACGAGAATTTCGGCATCCTGTGGATGGGCGAAGACGCGGCCGCCGCCGCAATGGATCTGGAAGGTGCCTTCAACGACCTGGCGGTGACCCTGTCACCCGGCGCGCGAGAACAAGCGGTGATCGCACGGCTGGACCGCCTGCTCGCACCCTACGGCGGGACCGGCGCCCATGGGCGCGACCAGCAGCCCTCGCATGTCTTCATCGAGGGCGAATTGAAACAGCTCGGGACCATGGCCGCCGTGCTCCCGCCGATCTTTCTCATCGTGGCCTCGGTTCTGGTGAACATGGTGCTCGGGCGCATCGTCGCACGCGACCGGGGACAGATCGGGCTGCTCAAGGCGCTTGGCTACCGAACCCGCAGGATCACCGCGCATTACAGCAAGATGACCGTTGCAATTGGCCTCACCGGACTTGTGCTCGGCTGTTTCTTCGGCTGGTGGCTGGGACACGAGTTGACCGAGCTCTACACCCGCTATTTCCGCTTCCCAAACCTTCTCTACCGCCCGGGACCCGCACCGATCCTGATCGCCTGTTTGCTGGGAATGGCCGCAGCACTGCTTGGCGGGCTGCGCGCTGTTCGGGCCGCGAGCCGTCTTGCACCTGCCGTGGCCATGTCGCCGCCCGCCCCGCCCAACTATCGTCATGGCTGGCACGAAAGGCTGGGAGCGGCACTCGGGTTTCGGCAGACGACCATGATGATCCTCCGGTCGCTCCTGCGCTGGCCCGATCGCGCCGCTGTCACGCTTTTCGGGGTCGGCGGTTCCGTCGCCGTTCTGGTCGCCTCGTTTTTCACCTTCGACGCCCTCGACCTGATCCTCGAAGACCTGTTCGAACTCGCGAACCGGCAGGACGCGACCATCACCCTCGCCCAGCCTGCCACAACACAGGCAGAGCGCGACGCCCTCGCCCTGCCTGGTGTTCTGAGAGCCGAAGGACTTTACCACGTGCCGGTTCGCCTGTCGCATGGCGCAAATACGCGGCTCGCGAGCCTTCAGGCACGCGCCCCCGACGCAAGTCTGGCACGCCTGCTCGATGCCGATGGCCGGGCCGTACAGATGCCCAGAACGGGCCTCGCCCTGTCCGAGGGGCTGGCCGAGGCGCTCAGGGCGCGTCCAGGTGACCAGCTTAGGGTAGACCTCCTGACCGCCCCGCGCGGCAGCTGGGATCTTCCCGTAACGGCCGTGATCCGCCAGAGCCTCGGACAAGATGCTTACATGAACCGAGCGGCGTTTTTCGCGCTGATCGGACAGGTGCCGCAAGTCAACGTGATCCACCTCTCCATCGACGAGACAGAGCGCGCGGCCCTTCAGGCGAGCGTGCGGCAGACACCCGCCATCGCGCGCCTCACGCTCTGGAGCGACATCCGCCGACAGCTCGAAGAAACGCTCGACGAAAGCCTCGTGACGATGACAGTGATCTTCGCATCGCTCGGTATGCTCATCACCATCGGCGTCGTCTACAACACGGCCCGGATCCAGCTGGCCGAACGCGCTCATGAACTGGCATCGCTCCGGGTGCTCGGGTTCCACAGGCGGGAAGTGGGCTATGTGCTCGTGGCAGAACAGATGTTCCTGACGCTGCTGGCCGTTCCGCTTGGTTGGCTTTTCGGCTACGCTTTCTGCATGCTGATGGCCGATGGATTTTCTACGGATGTGGTGACGATCCTCGTTGTGGTCACACGCCGCACCTATGCCATCGCCGCCCTGATCGTGATCCTGACGGCATTGGCCTGCGTGCTCGCGGTGCGCCGAACCCTTGACCATGTTGATATCGTCAGCGCCCTCAAACGGAAGGAATGACCTTGGCCGGACCCAATCGCACCGTTGCACTGGCTCTCGTCGCCGCCATCATTCTCGGGGGGCTTTTCTGGGCGTTTTTGCCAGCTCCGGTTGCCGTGGATCTGGTCGAAGTGCAGCACGCACCAATGCAGGTAACCATCTCCGCCGAAGGGATCACCCGCGTCCGTGACAGCTGGCGCGTGACCGCCCCCGTCACCGGTGCTGCGCATCGCTCACCCGTTCGGCTGGGCGATGCCGTGGTAGGGGGATCGACGGTAGTGGCCGTGGTCGAGCCGGCCGAGCCGCCCTTTCTGGACGCAAGGGCGCGGCGTCTGGCGGAGGCATCCGTAAGCGAGGCAGAAGCTGCCGTCAGGCTGGCCGAGGCCAATCGCGCCCGGGCCCAGACACAGCTGGATCATGCGCTGGCAGAACGCGACCGTATCCGCGCGCTCACTGAGCGTGGCACGCTTTCCCGGACCGTTCTGGAGGATGCAGAACAAGCCGCCTTGGTCGCAAGTTCCGCGCATGACGTGGCACAAGCCGATCTGGACATGCGGCGCGCCACTCTGGCGCGGATGCAAGCGCAACTGGAAAGCCCCGCAACAATCCGTTCCCAAGCTTCCGCCACCTGCTGTGTCGAGATCACGGCACCGCATTCCGGCCTCGTTCTCGAACTCACGGACGAAAGCGCCCGGCTCGTCACCGCCGGTGAGACCCTTCTCGTTATCGGCGATCCCTCGGATCTCGAAATCCGCGTCGATCTTCTGTCGGGCGATGCTGTCGGCCTTAACCGCGGCACCCCTGCCCGCATCACGGGATGGGGCGGGGAAACCGTTCTGGAAGCCGAAGTCCGGCAGATCGGCCCCTCCGGTTTTTCGCGCATCTCGGCCCTTGGGATCGAGGAACAGCGCGTTCCCCTGATCCTCGACATCCTGAGCCCGCCCAATCAACGCGCCGGGCTTGGAGCCGGCTACCGGGTCGAGGTGACCCTCGTCACATGGGAGGCGGAAAACGTGCTTCAGGTGCCGTCAGCCGCCCTGTTCAGATCCGCCGACGACTGGGCGCTGTTCACCGAAGTGAACGGCAGAGCGGTGCAAACCCCCGTGGTGCTCGGCCATGTATCGCGCGACTGGGCCGAGGTCCTAGCAGGCGTCGCAGAGGGCGCACGCGTCATCGCATATCCCGGATCATCCGTCGCGCACGGGACCAAGATCACGCCACGTGAAGCAATGACGCCATAAACACGACCTGACGTCCGAAACAGCGCGGGAAGATCGACCAGCCGGTAACGATCTGTCAACTTTTGGCCCGAAATCTTCACCGTAACTTAATTTGAGGCAGAACTGTTTCGAACAGGAGCACGCTCGGGCCTGCTTGCCCCGATACCGTTTGCAACAAGTTATCGAATTGCTGTCGATATGCGCCTGTCACAGGGTGAGGCCGTCTGGCCGGGCCGCCTACAAAGGCAAGGCACGCGCCATCTGAAGGAGGAGCGCCAGAAGTTCGCTCTGCCGCGATGTGCCCGTCTTGCGCAACAAAGAAGAAAGCTGATTTCGCAAAGTCTGCTTCGAAACGGACTGGTCTTGGGCGAATTCGGGCAAGGTGCGCCCCTCCAGCAATGCCAGAGCAAGTTCGGATTCCCGAGTTGTCAAACCGAAGATCGTCCAAAGCGTATCCCGGCCGATCCGCAGAGTGTCCCATCCGTCAATCGCGATGATCGCCACTTTGCCCTGCAAAGCCCGATTGCCCGTGCAGGGCAAACGCCCGTGGGACGGGCCAACCAGTGGCGTCAGTGTCAGAACCTGCGGCGCGCGCCCGGATTTCGCGCGCAGGGCGACCACCTCGCTCCGGCTCTTGTGGGCAAGGCTCGCCTGTTCCACTGCACCTTGCAGCAAAGCAGTGTTGGTCGGATCGACGGCGTGCAGGGTATGATCCATCCCGAGGACCAGACCCGAGGCATGTCGCAACAGGCTCTCGCCACGGCCATTCATCGCCTTCAGACGGCAGCGCTTGTCGACGATGAACGTTGGAAACGAGCTGAGTTCGAGAAAGTTTTGTGCCTCCGTCTGCGCCCGTCCCGCGTCAAAAGCCAAGTCGGCGATCCGCGAGGCTTGTACCAGCGGCAGAGAGAGCTGCTCCAGCAGCGCCACCGCGTGGCTTTCCAAGCGACGGGCGTCATGAGCCGCATAGCGTATTTCGAGCACCGTCTGGACGGCTTGGTCTCGGGTAATCACCACGCCGCAGCTGGCATCGAAATCGCCTGCCTTCGCAAGCCAGTCGATGAAGAACCGCGTTGCCCGAAAGGCGTCGCGGGGCATCAGCGCGTCGCTGGTGAACACGTTGCCGACTGACTGCCGCCGATGCTCGCGGAAGAGGGCGCAATCAGTGCCCAGTTCGATCGGAAAGGGCGGCATGGCGGTTCCGCCAAGCCGTCGGTGCATGATGTCGATATTGGCGGCAATCGCATCGTCTTGCCTGTAAATGAGGCAGGCAACATCGGACATCCGATCGCAGATCAGATCGAGGGCGACTCCGTGCAGGTTTCCCTCCACGGCTGCTTCGAACAATCGGACGATCTCACATCGTGAAACGAGCGCGTCCGCGCCCTCAGTGGCATCCCGCATCGCATCCCCCCAAGGCATGAAGCCGTTGACGATCAGTGCGGGTCCGGGCGACGGCCGCTCAGCCAGTGCAAAGTGTCCGCTGGCCCGCGCCTCTTTTGTAAAGCCACCTCCCAGAAGGTGGCATTGATGACCGTCAAGAGAGAGGGCGGTCAGGGAGAATTCATGGCGTATACCGATGTGCAGACCGTCTGTCCGTCGATGGTGATGACCAATTCCGCCATCGTGTCGGCACCCTGTCGTCGCCCCACACCGACCGAGCCAAGTTCCAGATCGCGTCCAGGCTCGCCATTGAAGTTGCCTTGTTGACCAACTTGGGACCGACCGCCCTGACTCTCTGTAATGACGTTCAGTCGGTAGTGTCCGACCATGACATCTCCCGGCACGACATGGGCAATCAACAGCACATGATTGCCACTTTCTTGCGATACGACCCGGCATTGCGTTGACCCGGTGTCGGCAAGGGCAAGACCCGGCAAGCCAAATGAAATCGACGCTGCGGTCAGACTGACGGCCAGCCAAACATGCGCTCTGGACGGCGCAAAGCGAAAACGGGTGTTCGGTCTTGGCTTCTGCATCACTTCCTTCCTCCAAGTCAGGCGGTCTCAATCGGACTGCAAGGTGAATTCCGACGTTATTCCGCCATGGTCACCCTCGGCAGACATGTTGATCGAAGATAATCTGGAGGAGACTTGCGCCGCTGCATTGATACTGCGATCACCCTCCTGATCCACGCTGACCTCGTGCCCCGTACCGGATTGCATGACGCCCGAGATATTGTGCCGTCCGCTCTGGGTGACATCCGCCAGGTTGTCTGCACCATCTTGAGCGATGGCCGAAAAATTACGCCCGGCCTGCGTAGTCTCGGCACGGTTTCCGAAGCCCGATTGATTGGTGGTCGAGAAATTTTGTGCGCTGGCGACACCGGTCGAAACAAGCAGAGCAGCTCCAATCACGATGCAGAGACTGCGCCGTAGAGTGATCTGACGAAACATGACAGTTATCCTTCAATTCTTGCTTTGTTTTGGAATTGGAGGCGACGGAGGTCGTCTGCGCCGCCCCCAGCGGCGCGTCGGATGATGATTTATCCGACGCGCTCACTCAGTTGGACTGCACGGTCAGCGAAGAGTTTCCAACGCCTGTCTGGATGGTCTCCGACTCGTGACCACTCCCGAACTGCATCGTCTCGGAGGCGTTGCCGATGCCAAGCTGATCGGTGATCGAGAGGTTGTCCCAGCCGCGCTGACCGGTGACCGACATGTTGCCCAGACCCTCCTGAAGCGACAGCGAACCGTTGCCGAAGCCGCGCTGATCAGTGATCGCGGCGTTGTAATCACCATGCTGGAAGGTGCCCTGGCCATTGCCGAACCCTTCCTGATTGACAAAGGACCAGTTGCCGTCTGCCATCGCGGCACCACCAACGCAGATGCCGGCGATGATGAAGGGAATTGCGAAGAGTTTCATGAGTATTTCCTCCGTTTGGAACATGACGCCAGAGCACCACCTGCCTGGCTGGGAGGATCATCACGCAGCTTGCGGATTTCAGCCTGCGCGCCTTCGTACTGTCGAACTATCCGGTTTGACTTCTATTCCGTCGGGCGGTGTGGATTGGCATCTACAGCGCTCCCATGGAGATGGGTTTTTTCATGACTGCGGCGGTGCTTTCGCAATTCCGCAGTGACACATGGAGGATCCGGCCTGCTCGTGACGGGTTTGAGCACCCTGACGTTGACTGGAATGGCCCAGACATCGCGCTTGCGTAGGACGATTGCACCAGACAACGAAGCTGCTCCTTTCCTGTGCCGCGTAGCCCTCGCTGGTTGTTTTTGATGCAGGCGGCACGTTTTTGATCTATAAAATCACTGCTGCAATACTCGTACGTGGCCGGTCGTTACGCCCGATGAGCGGCCTTGGAACAGGCGACAAGGCTAAAGGCCATGGTCATCCGGCTTTTCCTAATAACACTTCTTCTTGGTCTGAATGCAGGTGCAACCTCTGCCGACACCCGTCTTTCGGGTGGCTATGTCGGCTTGGGGTTAGCGCCGACCGTCACACGGCTGTCGTTCGATACGCTCTCGGCAAGTGTAAACGGTAGCTCCGTGAACATGGCCAATTCCAACGGGTTTGTGCCCTACGCCATGATCGGCTACCGCGAAAATTTTGGATCATGGGTGCTCGGCGGTGAAATCGACATGGAGTTGGGAAGCCGCAGCTTCGGGCCGGAAAATGGCTGTGCGCTCTTTCGCAATTGTGCCGAGGCAGGAGTCGTCGGGGAGATCGGCCCGCTCTACCGGGTGCGTCTCGTGCTGGGACGAGATGTCGACGGCGGCTTGCTGCTGCTGGGCGGTGCCGGGATTGCCGTTGCACAGGTTTCGACAAGCGCCGCCTACGTCACCTCGTCCAGCGTGAGTGGAACTTCATCCAGTTTTTCGAGAGCAAGCTCTCCCTTTTCGACCAACGACCTTGCCGTGGGGTTCACGCTCGGCCTTGGCGTGGAGCAGCGCCTGTCACATCGGCTGTCCCTACGTCTCGACGCGCATTATGACCGCCTTAACGTGGACACAGCCAGCCGGCTGTTTCTCTCCACCTCGAATACGACGGGTCCGAACACGTCACAGGCGGTTTTCTCACAGTCGGGAAACTTCAATTTCGACATGTTTTCGGCACGGGTTTCCCTGATCTTGCATTTTTGAGGACTGGCGTTCCACCGAATGCCTGCCGCGATCCGGAAACCGAACCGATCAGAAAGCCAGGCGCTTATGAAGCGTCGACCACGGCTTGCAAAGCACGGTTCTCAACGCACCGCCCCGGAGAGGTCAGCTCAGCTCTGCGGTGCAGTGACGCGTCGTGTGATGCGCCAATCCGGCAGGCCAAAACCTTGCGGCCAGTCGTAAACCTCCGGGTGGTTGAAATAGACCACCCCCACAAGCGCTGGGAATCTTGCCGACATTGTCCGGACCTGTCGGTCCCAGGCCGCGACATAGGCTGCATCGCCACTATAGCCCAACTCTGCCAACATGACCGGCTTACCGAATACGACGGCGCGATCATAGCGCGGGGCAAGGATCTCGGCGAAACTGCGGTCCCGACCATGATTTGCGCGATCCCATTCTTGCAATCCGAAAACGGTCAGTCCCACAAGGTCGACGAGATCATCGCCCGGATAGAAGGCCTGCATTGTGGCATTGCCGAGGGGAGACCAGATGAGCTGGATCCCAGGCACCACCCGCCGCGCGATAGTTGCCATGCGGCGATAGGCAGCAATGTAATCCGAGGGACGCCAACCCGACCAGATGAAACGGCCATTTTCATTGTCCATCTCATGTCCCCACCTCAGAATGAGCGGGCTTTCGAGGGCGGCAAAGACCTCGCAAATGGAACGCATATTGTCGTCATAAGCCCCTGAAGCGATCCCTTCACGCAAACTGCGCGCCGTGTTGCGCTCGCTTCTTGACCAAGTCCAAGGCTCCAGCGTTACAAGCAGGGTACGGTTGCGCGCTCTGGCGTATCTGTCGGCGTCAAAGACCGTCTCGATGGCGACATCCTCCCACGGCAGAAAAATGTGTTCGATGGTGCAATCGGCTGTGTCGGAAAAGTCGCCTCCCGGATCGTAGGCACCGAAAGAGATCCTGCCAGGCGGAACAGAACCGGATGAGGGACCTAACGCGGCAGACAAGCCCGCTCCGGTCAAGGCAGCTCCCAAAACAAATGTGCGGCGGCCCATCAAGACGGGCATGATGTTACGGGTTGCCATGACATATCTCCTTTTCGTCCTCAGTCACCATTGGCACGACTTGTTCGTGTCGTGTTGAAACGGATACGCGAGGCACCGACTTCGGCTCCGCTGCCTGCGCCCGAAACAAGGAACTCGGCCCGCGTCAGATCATGAAGCGCTGTCCCATAGGTGAGGGCATGGACCCCTTCCGGCGCCCGCAGTGAGACTGCCCCGACAACCAGGAAACTCCCCAGGGCGGCACTGCTGAGATGCGGGCGCATGTCGCGCCACCAGTCGGCGGCATTCTCGCGAATGTGGCCGAGAACGGCGACCCAAAGGATTGCGGCGTAAAAGAAGGCATTCAGCGCCGAGAGAAGATAGAACCCCGCCGCATCCTCGACGCGGCTGACCAAGAACACGGGCCCGATCGCGCCGATGAGCAAGACGCTGTAGACTGCCAAAATCTTGTAAGGCAATCGAGCCGTTGTGCCTGTGCCTTTCGGGGTGATGCGAAAATCGACGAAGCTACCTGTCAGCCTGTCGCGGAACGCCATGACGCAGCCAAATGCCACCCATGGCCACTGGACCAATAGAAAGAGCGCTTTCTCCCAGCTCAGAACAGGCGCAGCCGCGGGACGAAAGAGCCCATCCCGCCGCATCGCTAATGCAAAGGCGAGAATGGCTCCGACGGCGGGCAGGCTATGACCAAGGAACTCCGCATAGGTCACATCGGCATAAGGACGGTCGAGCAACAATGCCGCTATGGGCAAGGCATAGATCAACGCCGCAGTCAGCGCGATCATCGGGTAGAGCGCTTGGCAAAAGAGGAATTGGAACCGGAGCCGCCAGGGCAAATCGCGAAGATAGCGCGGCGTATGCGTCAACAAGAGCGCCACCAGACTGCGAGACCACTGGAACTCTTGGGTCACCATGTCGGCGAGGGTTCTGGGACCGTCACCGATGGCGATGGCGTCGGGGGCGTGAACCCCGCGCCATCCACCGGCGTTCAGGATCATGGAGGTAGAATGATCCTCGGCCAGTTCGGGGCCAAGCCCGCCCACGGAGGCCAGCGCCGCGGTTCGCACGGCATAATGCGATCCGATGCACATGGGTGCCAGAAGCCACGTATACCCTGACTGGAACACGCCGTGAAAAGCGGCCTCGGCCTGGAGCCGCGCGCGTGCGGCCCAACTTGATCCGGCATTCGCCGCGCAGATCGAAGGCGCCGTGACATATCCCACGGCAGGATCGGCAAAGGGGCGGAGGATGGCGCGCAGATAACCCGGCTGCGGGACGTGATCCGCATCAAGCTGTGCCACGACATCGTAATCGCGATAGCCCCAGTGGTCATAGAAATAGGCAAGATTGCCTTCCTTGCAGCGGGCGCGTCGGGGCCATGACGTGTTGTGATAGCGTAGGTCGTCCTTTCGGCTGGAAAGTCTCACGCCATGGCGCGCACACCACGCCCGGGTCAGATCGTCGGGGTCTTCGTCGGCCAGCCAGGTGTCATGCGGGTAATCCTGCGCCAACATGGCTTCGAGCGTTGGGATCAGGACCGAAAGCGGTTCGACCGGAGTCTTGGTCACCACCATGGCAACACGGACATCGCCGGGGGCCAGATCGGGTGCTGCCGAAGTTTTGGCCCCCAAGAATATCACTACGAAGTAAAGTTGCAGACCATAGATCCACCCCAGAACCAGCGTGGACAACGAGTAGCCCGTGGAACTTGCTACATGGGCCGGATCAAGCCACCAAAACCAGAACCACAGCACGCAGGCGACCCAAACCGCTATCAGCCAAAAATAACGCGACCGCATCCTCGCGTTGAGAACCGGAACAAGAAGCGTTGGATCAAGCTGTCGCTGCATGGCGGACCTCGTGGCCGAACCAGGGGGCGGCATGAGCGATCATCGTGTCGATATCGCTGAGGCGTGTCGAAAACCCCAACCGGCTGGCGGCGCGGCGGGGATCGGCGACAAGTGCGGCCGGATCTCCCGCCCGGCGCGGCAAGATCACATGGGGCACATGCCGGCCCGTGACACGCGCGACGGAGGCCAGGACTTCGAATACGGAAACGCCACGGCCGGACCCAAGGTTCAGGGTCATTGCCCCCCCGCCCCCCATCAGGTGATCGAGAGCCATGACGTGGGCCCGCGCCAGATCGGCAACATGGATGTAGTCCCGGACCCCGCTGCCATCCCGTGTGTCGTAATCGGCACCAAAAACTGAAAGCGGCTTGGACCACCCTGCTGCCGCCCTCAGGGCCAACGGGATGAGATGTGTCTCGGGGTCGTGGCTTTCGCCCATCTCTCCGCCGGGATCAGCACCGGCAGCATTGAAGTAGCGCAGGATCATCGGCCGAAACCCATAGGCCGCGGCCTGCTCGCGCAGCATCCGCTCACAGACCAGCTTCGAGAAGCCGTAGGGGTTGATCGGGGTTTGCGGCGTATCTTCCTTGATCGGCAGGACATCAGCTGCCCCATAGGTCGCGCAGCTCGACGAGAAGATGACCGCGTCGACACCCCTGGCACGGCACACATCCAGCAGTGCGATCATTCCGCCGATGTTGACGTCGTGATATTTTCCAGGATCGATGACGGACTCACTGACATAGGCGGCGGCGGCGAAATGCATCACGGCCGAGACCTGGTAGCGGGAGATCGTTTCGCCAAGCGCGTCCCGGTCGCAGAGATCTGCAAACCGCGCAGGCCCCCAACGCACATTGCCCGAATGCCCGGTGGAAAGGTTGTCATAGACCACCGGCAGATAGCCAGCCGCCGCCAAAGCCTTGCAGCACTGGGAACCGATGAACCCTGCGCCACCCGTCACAAGAACCGAGCGCGCGCCGTTCATGACACGGCCACCTTGGATTGGCAGCACAGCTCCTGGGCAAAATGCGCGATCATGCGATCCAGCCCGTCCGTCAAGGCGGTACTTGGCTGCCAGCCGAGGATCGTTCGAGCCAGCGTGATGTCCGGGCGTCGCTGTCGGGGATCGTCTTGCAGGGCATCAAGAAAGCGCAGCTTCGAAGAAGACCTTGTTTTCTCCAGAACCATGTCAGCGAGCATCAGCACCGAGAATTCGCGCGGATTGCCCAGATTGACCGGCCCGGAAACTCCATCGGTGCTGGCCATAAGACGCATCAGCCCATCGATGAGGTCATCGACATAGCAAAACGACCGTGTTTGCTGCCCGTTTCCGTAGATCGTCAGATCCACGCCAAAAAGCGCCTGAACCACGAAATTCGATACTACTCGGCCGTCTTGCGGATCCATGCGCGGCCCATAGGTGTTGAAAATGCGGGCGATCCGCGCGTCAACATGGTGCCGCTTTCGGTATTCGTAGAATAATGTCTCCGCCGCGCGCTTGCCCTCGTCGTAGCAGGCCCGAGGCCCGCAAGTATTGACCGCGCCCTTGTAACTCTCTGGCTGCGGTGTCGTTTCCGGATCGCCGTAAACCTCCGAGGTCGAGGCTTGGAGAATTCGCGCGGATTTCTGTCGTGCAAGCTCCAGCATGTTCTGCGACCCGTCGATGGACGTCCGGAGCGTATGGATCGGATCGATCTGATATTTCGGTGGGGAGGCAGGGCAGGCCAAGTTATAGATCGCCGCGACATCCTCGACGATCTTGATGGGCATTATGATGTCATGTTCAACAAGGGTGAACCGGTTCGTGTCCTCCAGATGGGCCACATTGGCCCTTTTTCCGGTCGACAGGTTGTCAATCGCGATCACCCTGTCGCCCTGTTCGATCAGGCGCGTGCAAAGATGTGACCCAAGAAAACCGGCTCCACCCGTCACTATGGTGACCGGGTCAGGCATCACTCTCATCACATTTGGCGCAAACAGGGTTACCTGTTGTGCCGACAAGGAAGGCGTCTGCATCTTGGTCTCCTCGCTGTTGGTTCGGTCGCATTTTCCGACCAATGCCGTGCAAAAAGGCGCTTTGCGCGATCCTTAAGCCACAGCGAAGCCATACGCTGCCATTCAGCTCCGCGATTGGATCCGTCATTATCTGCTTGGGTGTCGCACATGCCAAAGCGGCAACTTCACGCTTATACTGACATGGACGACGATTGATTCATTGATGATTGTCATCAGCGAAAAACGGCATCACCATAGCGATGCTGGCACAACGGAAAGGGTCAGTAGCCCGATTTGTCTTCAGAGATATGTCAGGACCATAGAATCAGCATCCCGAGCATCAGGAAAATAAAATCTTTTCATTTTCATCAAATTATCAAATTTCTCGCTAAAATAAATTCTGCCTGAGCCACAAGATCAGCGAAAATTTATTGATTGGGTCCTCGGGTGGCAGGTCAGGATCATATTCAGGCAGTGGTCTAACCGGGTTTTCCGGTTCATCGAAGGCAGGAAGCTCCGGCGGTGCATTGTCCGGCTTTTCGTTTGGGCTGCCGTCTGGCATTTCCTTAGGGGTACGCCCTGCGAAGGTTGCTGGAACTGCGCGCAAAGTGTTCATCGTAGAAACTGCCTTATCGAGTGGATTGATACAGGTGTGCTGCCAGCCATAATTTTTCCTTCGCAAGCAAGGTTTGGCCACTCGCATGAGAAAATTTGGCCATTGAGTCCGAAAACGGGGATTTTCTCCGAAAATCTCGGAATTGAGGCAGGGCGGCGCCGAAAGGTGCCGCCCTAAGTCTTCCCAAAAGCCCTTTGGCGTTATAAGATAACTTTATACTTGGTCCAACGATAACGCATTATGCCCCAAAATTTTGAACGACTTGTGGAGCGACAAATCCAGAAGGCTTTCGCCGAGGTAAAGCTGAGTGGCCTCTCGGGTGAAGGGAAGCCTCTGCCAGATCGATCAGGTGATGCGTTCAATGATATGGCGCAGGCTGTGGCCTTCCGCATAATGGCCGAGGCAGGGGCCTTGCCCGAGGAATTCAAAATTAAAAAACTGCTCGATGCGGCGAAACAGCGTTACGTGGAGGCAGAGAATGAAGAGGCCAAATATGTCGCAATGGCTTTGATCGCAGCCCTTCAGCAGCGCTACAACATAGCTGTCGAGGCCAGGCGACGTTTCATGGTTTGATTGGTTTTCTCTCGAAGTCTGACCCTCATAATTCACAGAATTAAAATCGGCGGTGAGCGCGGAATGTGGCATCGTCTACTGAGGACCCCGAGGTCGAGATCGGGAGGAAGTGAAGGTACCGCCCATAACAGGAAGCCAATGGATACCCCTGCCCCCCTTATGCCTAATGCGGGCAATAGCTCCGGCAACGCATTTCTTGCATTGCCCCCAACCTCAGACCGTCAGATGCCTACCTGTTGCGCCTGAGCAGCATGCACCTTCGTTCAGTCACAAGGCCCCGCCATACGGCGATGCAGGAGGATGGCGGCTGCCCGATCCCGTCTTTGGGTATCCGGGCTGACCGCCTGCAAAACGCTGCGCAGCTCGAAAAGTTCCCGAGCCCCAAGTGCGCCATAAACCGAGTTCTCACCCTCGATCCGAAGCTCTTGCAGATCGCGGAGCAGATCCATCCGTTCGGATAAGGTTAGATTTCCGCGCAAGATGATGCGCGCGACACACTGCCGTGCTTCTTCGGGCCGATTGGACGTGCTTAGCACATCATCGATCTCGCGCAGTTGAAGCCAGCTTAGGGTCGGGACGTGTTCGCGCGAAAAACCCATGTTTTCCAGAAGCGTCTCGATGTCGCCGCGGTAACTCTGGCGCCGCCTCATTGGCCATTCCGATTCTGCGAGCAAGCTGTCGATTACCGCTCTCGTCAAGTCCGGACCCCTTTGTGCCAACACAGCTTCTAGCATGATGGCCTGGGGCAGTGTGACACCCCTGAAGTGATCCGCAGAATACCCCAGATCGGCGAGGCGTTCGAGAACATAGAGACGGAAGAGCTCTTCTTCGTCCCGAGTGAGCGAACGGCGATCCATGATGCGATCTATTGCGTCTCTCTTTTCGTTCTCCGATAAACCATCTTGGCCCAAGATGATCTCGATGTCGTAAACCTGTTCCCGAGAAAGGCTGGATATCCGCACTTGCGCAATTCCCAGCATGGTCAGGTGCAGGGCGGCATCAGGCCGTGGGAATGGCCTAGTTGTTTGCGCCTGTGCATCATTTACGGCAAGGATTACGAGGATGCTGGTGGCAATAAAAGTCAGATATTTCATTTCCAACATACCCTTTTGGCAGTGATGCTCATCGTGGTAGATAAATCCCCCCACACAACTGAAAACCGAACAAAACAATTTTGCACTTTTGACCAGTGATCCGGATTACCAAATAATCGACAAAATCCCTCGTCGACGACTATGCGACCTCAATCGGAACTCGACACCACTTCGAATAATTCGCTAATTTCTGCAGGCGCTTATCGACACGACAACATTCCGTCGACACGGTTGGTTTTCATGATGCATGAGACACGAGACCAGATAGACTGAGATTCGACATTGACGAAAAACAATCAGGCAGAATGCATTGTGGAACCTTGAACACTGAAAAAAATACGACCTGTCAGTTTTTGCATTGAGCTGCTCCCCGAAAATCGGACAGTGACGGAAGCTACGATCTGACGTCTGCTGGCCTCCCAGAACGAGGAGATCAAAACATGAGGAAACGCAGGAACCATGACGCGGGATCCAAAGCCCGCGTGGCGCTGGAAGCCGTGAGGGGCGAGCGTACGGTGTTGGAACTGCCTGCCGAATATGGCGTGCATCCGACGATGATCCACCAGTGGAGCGAGCAATTGTGCGCCATTGGTTCGAGAACAAAGGCGAGCGCTCTTCTCGAGGGCGCGGCTGACCTGCCATGGGATTTTTCCTCCACCGTCGATTAGAGTCCGGCCCAACCTGAGGACGGACAATGAAGCGAACGAGATTCACGGACGAACAGATCATCGGCATCCTTGGCGAGCATGAGGCTGGCGCGAAGTGTGCAGATCTGTGCCGCAAGCACGGCATGTCGGAAGGCACCTTCTACAATTGGAAGGCCAAGTTTGGCGGCATGACGGTGTCGGAGGCCAAGCGGCTGAAGGCGCTCGAGGATGAGAACGCCAAGCTGAAGAAGCTTCTGGCCGAGCAGATGCTGGATCTGGCAGCGATGAAGGATCTGGTTTCAAAAAAGTGGTAGGGCCCGCCGTGAAGCGTGAAGCCGTTGCGTATCTTCGGGCCGAGCATGGCCTGTCGGAACGGCGGGCCTGCCATATCATTGGCGCGGATCGAACGATGATCCGCTATCGCTCTCAGAGTGCCCCGGACACGGTTCTGCGCGGTCGGTTGCGGGATCTGGCCAACGAGCGCCGGCGGTTCGGTTACCGGCGCCTATTTGTCCTGCTGCGCCGCGAGGGTGAGCCCTCGGGGATTAACCGGATCTATCGGCTCTACCGCGAGGAAGGGCTGACGGTGCGCAAGCGAAAGGCCCGACGCAAGGCCGTCGGGACCCGGGCGCCAATCTTGGTCGAGGCACGGCCCAATGCACGCTGGTCACTGGATTTCGTCCATGACCAGTTCGCGGGAGGCCAGCGCTTCCGGGTGCTCAACGAGGTTAACGACGTCACCCGCGAATGCCTGGCTGCGATCCCGGATACTTCGATCTCGGGGCGGCGTGTAGCACGGGAGCTGACGGCCCTGATCGAGCGGCGCGGAAAGCCCGGCATGATTGTCAGCGACAACGGAACCGAACTGACCAGTAACGCGATCCTGCGGTGGTGTTCCGAGCAGCGGATCGAATGGCAGTACATCGCACCGGGAAAACCCACGCAAAACGGCTTCGTGGAGAGTTTCAACGGACGGATGCGCGACGAACTGCTCAACGAGACCATGTTCCGCAACCTGGCACACGCGCGGGTCGTCATCGCCGCCTGGGCTGCCGACTATAACACCGAACGCCCGCATTCGGCCTTGGACTACCAGACCCCTGCCGACTACGCGCGGACCCTGACCACCGCAATCGCCCGCCCCGCTGCGCGAGATGAAAGCTCCGCGCGTCGGGCGATTGCTCAACCTGCGCCAACCGGCGTAAACATGAACCGGGCTCCAGTCGCGGCTGGATGAAAGTTCAGTGGCAGGTCAATTCACCGCACGAAACAACGCATTCGACATAGTGGCGCAGACCGATTCAGGCGTCAGAACGTCGACCAGTGGCCAACCGAAGGCTCACCTCGCAGAGAAGCTGCCTCAGTTTTGAATGGCCGCTTTGGGCGGATTCCGGTCATTCGCCGCGGTGGCGAGCATGTCGGCCCTCAAAGGGCGGAAGCTGACATTCAATTCAATCGAGTCTGGGATGAACTGCTGCACTGCAGCAAGTCGGCTTCGAGCCCATAGCATACTCAATTCGTGTGTGGTGCAGTTTACGACCGTTGTCCGGTCTCCCGTTGGCTTGCGCCATCACTGAAGTCCTTGTTGCACGCAAGAAGTCTTGCCAAAGGCCAAGACGCCATGCCAGCCTGCCGCACCACGAGGAGCGGCCCATGCATCCCAGCCATGTCGAGCTTATCGTCGCGATCGCCGATGCCGGGAGCCTTGGCGCGGCGGCAAGGCGCATCGGCAAGACGCAGCCGGCCTTGACCAAGGCCCTGAAGCGCGCCGAGGAAGATGTCGGGGTGCAGCTGTTCTACCGGGGGGCGCATGGCGCGCACATGACCGCGGACGGGGCGCGCGTGGTCGAACGTTGCCGCCGCATCCTGCGCGACCTCGACGCGCTGGCCGAGGATCTGGCGCAACGCCGGGGCGAACTGACCGGGCAGATCGGCGTGGTCGTCTCTCCGCTGGCAGCGATGAAGATTATTCCGCCCGTCATGGCCCGGTTCGGATCGCGGTTCCGTGGGGTTCGGGTGCAGATCCGGGGCGGCCACGCCCCCAAGGCCTTCGCGGCACTGCACAGTGCCGAAGCCGATTTCGTCATCGGACCGGGCCCGTCATCCGGCGGTGAGCCGGGGCTGATTGCCGAACCGCTTCTACGAACGGGGCTGGCGCTTCTGACCGGCGCGAACTCGCGCTATGCGCGGACGACGGACCCGAAGATCCTGGGCGAGGCCCCCTGGGCGGCGATCGGTCCACGCGGCCGCCGCCCCTATTACGCGGATTTCCTCGAAGCCAACGGGATTGCCGCGAAGGAGCCGGTCCTGCTGTCGGATTCGATCCTGTCGATCCTCTCGGTGCTGGAAAGCTCGGATCTTGTCTGCAGCTTCCCCTCGCTCGTGCTGCCCGAAATCCTGTCGCGCTGGAACGTCGTCCAGGTGCCCGTCGAGATGGGGCCGACAGGGGTGGACATTGCCCTGACGCATGCGCGGGGGCGCATTCTGACGCCGGCCGCGATGGCCTTCGGCGACCTGGTGCACGAGGAGAGCAGACGCCTGCGCGATCATAACCCGGGGTAATGGGTCTGAAAAATTGCGCTTAGCGAGTTATCGGAGAATCGGGTTAGCCTGCGCATCGGGCCCGTGAAACCGGCCCGACGGATCGCGGGGGAGGCGCCGTTTCGTGAATATCCTGTTCATCATGTATGACCAGCTGCGCTTCGATTACCTCGGCTGCGCCGGGCATCCCCATCTCGAGACCCCCAATTTCGACCGCGTCGCGGCACGTGGCGTGCGTTTCACGAATGCCTATGTCCAGTCGCCGATCTGCGGCGCCTCGCGCATGTCCTTCTACACGGGGCGCTACGTGTCCTCGCATGGCGCGGCGTGGAACGCGTTTCCGCTGCGCGTGGGCGAGCTGACCTTGGGCGACCACCTGCGCGAAGCAGGGATGGCCTGCTGGCTGATCGGCAAGACCCACATGAAGGCGGATGCGAAGGGGATGGCCCGGCTGGGGCTTGCGCCGGACAGTGTGATCGGCGCCCGGCAGGCGGAGTGCGGCTTTGACACCTGGGTGCGTGATGACGGTCTCTGGGGCGAGGGACCGGACGGCTTCTACGACGAGAAGCGCAGCCCCTATAACGAATACCTGAAGTCGAAGGGATATGCCGCGGATAATCCCTGGTCCGAGAATGCCAATGCCGGCATCGACGATGACGGCAACATGGCCTCGGGCTGGATATTCATGAATGCCGACAAGCCGGCGAATATCCGCGAGGAAGACAGCGAGACCCCGTGGCTGACGACCCGGACGATCGAGTTCATAGCGCAGGCCGAGGGGCCGTGGTGTGCGCATGTTTCCTATATCAAGCCGCACTGGCCCTATATCGTCCCGGCACCCTACCACGACATGTACGGGCCCAATCACGTCCCCGCGGCCCGTCGCGATCCGGTCGAGAGGGAAGATCCGCACCCGGTCTATGGCGCCTACATGGACAACCGCATCGCGGCGGCCTTCCAGAGGGAGGAGGTCCGGCAGAAGGTGATCCCGGCCTATATGGGGCTGATCCGGCAATGCGACGACCAGTTGGGGCGTCTGCTCGACCATCTTGAAGAGACCGGGCGAATGCAGGACACGATGATCGTCCTGACCTCCGATCACGGCGACTACCTCGGCGATCACTGGCTGGGGGAAAAGGACATGTTCCACGATCCCTCGGTCAAGATCCCGATGATCGTCTACGATCCGCGGCCCGGGGCCGACGCGACCCGTGGCACCGTCTGCGATGCGCTGGTCGAATCCATCGACCTCGCAGCGACCTTCGTCGAGGCCGCGGGTGGAAAGGTGCCGGACCACATCATCGAGGGCCGCTCGCTGATGCCGTGGATCCGGGGGGAGGTTCCGGAGGATTGGCGGCGCTACGTCATCTCCGAGTACGACTACTCGCAAACGCCGCAGGCCGTGAAACTCGGGCTGCGTCCGCGCGACTGCCGGTTGTTCATGGTCTTCGACGGGCGCTGGAAGCTTGTCCATGCCGAAGGCGGGTTCCGCCCGATGCTGTTCGATCTGTGGACCGACCCGGACGAGTTCCACGACCTCGCCAAGGGCGCCGACCACCAGGCCGAGATCGACAGGCTCTATGCCTGCCTGGCCGGGTGGGGGCGGCGCATGTCCCAGCGCGTGACCAAGTCCGATGCCGAGATCCTGGCAGGGCGCGGCAGATCGGGCCGCAAGGGCATATTGCCCTTCCTCGTCGACGGGTCCGAGGTGCCCGAGGAACTGACCAGCCGGTATCGGGGGCCCGCCCGGCAGGATTTCACGGCGGAGCGGCGCGATGAGTGACGCCTTGCCCCGGCCGCTGGACCAGCGCATGCGCGATGTGCTGGCCGTGTGTTTCACGCTGGTGATCCTGCTTTACGCAGCCGGCGGCCCGATCAGCGATTTCGTGCGCTGGTTTGTCGAGGCCACAACAGAGGGCTGGGACGAGCTGTCGCGCCGCGACCAGCGCGTGGTCATGCGCGAACACTGGCTGGGGGCGGGCTGGCGTGCGGTCGAGCGCAACCTGCTGCAGCCCACGGGCCTGATCCTGGGCCTGCCCATCGCGTTCGGGCTGGCGGTTTCCGCGCTGTCGCTTCAGGCCCGGCCTGGCCTGCGCTGGGTGAACTGGGGGCTTGCCGGTACCGCGGTCGCCACCATGACGCTCTGGATCGTGGATATCTTCGCGACCGATGCGGGGCTGCTGCCATCCGCGGACCCGATCGACTTCGTGATCTTTCCCATCGCCGCGGCGGTCACGCTTTTCCTCACCTGGCGCATGTTCGGCGGGTTCATCGCGGCCTTCTGCCTGTTCTGGGTTCTTTACCTGTTCACCCGCGGGCTTTTCCCGGACTGGGCCGGCATTTTCCAGGGGTCGGACGCGACCATCGCGCAGAACCTGCGCGCGATGGTGCAGAATTTCTGGAGCCAGACCGGGGGCATGTTCGGGCAACCCATCCAGGTGGTGTCGGGCAACGTGCTGATCTTCATCGTCTTCGGAGCGGTGCTGATGGCTTCGGGGGCGGGCGAGCTGTTGATGAAGATCGCGAACCGCCTGACCGGGGGCTTCATCGGCGGTGCGGCCCATGCCTCGGTCGCCTCCTCCGCCTTGTTCGGCACGCTGTCAGGGGCGGCGATTTCCAACGTCGTGTCGACCGGCGTCATGACCATCCCGGTGATCAAGAAGGCGGGCTTCCGCCCCAGCTTCGCGGGCGCGGTCGAAGCGGCGGCCTCGACCGGGGGGCAGATCATGCCGCCGGTCATGGGCGTGGTCGCCTTCTTCGTCGCGGGGCAGATCGGGCTGGAGTATCGCTACATCGTCGTCGCCGCCATCCTGCCGGCCTTCTTCTACTATCTCGGCACCTTCATGGCGGTCTATTTCGAGGCGCGGCGCGCGGGTGTGGGGCGGCTGCCGCCCGAGGCGCGCCCGCGGCTTTCGGGGCACGAACTTCGCCAGTGCCTGGTCTTCGTCATACCGCTCGGCGTGCTGTCGACCTTCCTGTTCATCCAGCCCTCGGTGCCGAAAGCGGGTTTCTACGGCTTCGTCGCGGCCCTCGTCTCGGCGCTGGTCCTGTTTCCCGGCTTCAGGTCGCGGAGCAAGCTTTGGGCCGCCTTTGTCGATGCGGGCCGCATGTCCGCCTCCATCGTCGTGATCGTCGCCGCCATCGGGCTGATCGTCGGGCTGATCCAGCTTTCGGGCTTTTCGGGGCGGTTGTCGCTCCTGCTGGCGCAGCTGGCCGATGGCCCGCTGATCCTGGTCCTCCTCGTCGTCGCGCTGGGGTCCATCGTGCTGGGGATGGGGCTGCCACCGGGGGCCACCTATTTCATCATCGTGATCGCGCTGAGCTCCGGCATCGAGGCGGTGGGCATCCCCGAGCTGACGCTGCACCTGTTCGTCGTCTTCTTCGCGGTCATGTCCACGGTGACGCCGCCCGTGGCGCTTGCCGCCTTCGCGGCCGCCCCGATCGCGGGGGCCGACCCGATGCGGACAGGCCTGGAAGCCGCCAAGATCGGTTTTGCGGGTTTCCTCATCCCCTTCGTCTTCGCCTTCCACCCGGCGCTGCTCTACAAGCTGCAGCTTCTCTTCCCGCTTTTCGGGGCGGAGCTTTCCGGCTCGTCTGCCATGATGGACCCGGACACGATCAGCTGGGGGGAGTTCCTCTGGATCGTCGCGGCCTTTTCCATGGCGCTGTGGCTGGTCTCCTCGGCGCTGGCCGGCCACGAGGCCGCGAGGCTGTCACGGCTCGAACGGGTCGGACGCGCCGCGGCCGGGCTCGCCATGCTGGTGCCATCCCATGCCATCGCCCTGCCTGCCGCGGCTGCGGGGTGTCTTCTTGTTGCAGTCCACAGGTATCGGGCGCGGTCGGGAACCGTGGCCGCAGGACCCTGACGGCTGCCATCGCGTCATCACAAGGGAGGATCTGAGATGACAAAACACCTGGCAACCGCCGCCATCGGGCTTGTGCTTCTTGCCGGCCCCGCCGCCGCTCAGGACACGCTGCGCATGGCGACCATCGCGCCAAGTCTCGGCCAGGCGATCACCATGGCGACCTTCGCCAATATCGTGAACGACAATCTCGACGGGGTCGAGATCGAGGTGAACCCCGGCGGCGCGGCCACGCTGCACATGCTCGAAGTCGGGCGCGGCAACCTCGAGATGTCCATGGTGTCGCCGACGATCTACCGGCTCATGCAGCGCGGCGTCGCGATGTACCAGAACGAGGCCGATGCGGCGGAGATGTCCGAAAACGTCCGCTTGCTGATGTGGTTCCCCTACGGCGCCTATCACTACGCGGTGCGCGGTGACAGCGACATCCTTCTGCTGGATGACATCGAAGGCGCTACGGTCTTCCTCGGCCCGCAGGGCGGGGGGGCGTTCAACACCGCCCGCGCCTGGATCGAGGCCACAACCGGCCTTGTTGCCGGTGAGGATTACGAGGCGATCTCGGCCAACTGGCAGACCGGCTTCCAGGCGTTCCTCGATGGCTCGATCGACATGTACGTCAATGGCTGCCTGGATCCCTGCCAGCAATTCATCCAGTTCACCGAGACCGAGACCGTGCGGTTCATCGGGCCCGAGACGCACGAGAGTGACTCCGTCACCGCGTTCCTGGGCAACGAACGGTTCCTGACGGAAATCCCGGCCGGCGTGTATGCAAACCAGGTCAATGACGGCCCCGTGACGGCGAATGACACTTGGGTCGGCATCGGCGTGCGCGCCGATCTCGACGAGGAAATGATCTACCAGATCACCCGCGCCTTCTGGGAAAACATCGACCAGGTGACGACCGAAGCCCCTTGGGCCGAGGCGATCACGATCGAAACCGCTGTCCTGCCGCTGGGCGAGATGCAATTGCATCCCGGCGCGGCCCGCTACTACAGCGAGGTTGGCGCGATCAGCCAATGACAATAACGGGCGGCCGATTGAGGCCGCCCACCCAATGGCGCCTTGACGCGATGGCGCGAAACGAAAGCAAACCTTGTTGGGCCACTGGGAACAAACAATAAACCCTATCTCATAATGCTTGATCCGCATGCTAGACATCAAGCCGTAGCGCCGCGAATAACCGATGCCGATCTGGCCCGTTTGGGGATGCTGAAACGACCGCTTTCGGGCAACCGCGCTGTACTGCAGCGATCAGATGGCCGTCCGGCAGTGATTTGGACGACTGTCTATGCCGTGCGCGCATCGGTCTGGTTTGTCCGCACTCCAGTCATTCAGCGTGCGGAGATGCTACGCGATGCACGAATGGCCGCTTCGGGGAAGCTGCACCGCAGCACGGTCGTCCATCTGGAAAGTCGGCTTTGGGCCGACACCGGCCACACTGTCTGAACGCGCTAAACAACCACTTTCCTGCTTTCTTTGGGAAGGTATCCCTACCAACGACGTATTCGGTGGTCTGTGCCCTTAATTTCGCGCAATCAGGGCAGAGCAGATTGAACTAAGCGGCCTGCCTTCCCTTACACGTCATCGTGCCGCGCCCGCATAGAGCGCCGCGCAGGCCTACGTCGGATGGGCCGGCTGCGCCGTTCGACCCGCAGTGGATGCTGACGATCGAGGGCGCGCCAAAAGCCGTTGCCCTTCGACCAGTTCAGGAACTGGCTGAAGCTGTCGACTTGATCATCGTGGCGACCACGGGGAAAGCTCTGAAGCTCACGCTTGAAGTCCGCCAGCCATGCAGCTTCGCTAGGCAGCAAGACCTTGCCCTCCTCAACGGAAGCGCAGGCGGCCGCGAAGCGGATCTCCTTGTTCTCGACAGCGGGAACTTTCCGGAACCGCCGCCTGTCATTGCGGAACAATTCGTCAAAGAGCGGCTTGCCCGTTGCCGCATCCTCAATCAGCACCTTGTCCGGATCCCACGCCGCAACCAGCCCCGTGACAGTTTTCTTGAGGTCAGGGTAATCAAGCCGCGCTCGGAACACATCGAGCAGGTGCCAACGGGTCTCCGCAAACCCCCAGGTCGTACATACGGAATAGTCAGAGCGTGGATCTGCCGACATGCCGGTGTCCCAGCTTTGCACGAGGAGCTCGTATCGTCGTGGCTCCAGCACTTCGTCATAGGTTCCAAACCACTCCCACCGCAGCGGTGATCCATCCGGTGCAATCGGGTTTTGCTGGTACTGGCAATTGAACACCGCCGTCCCCAGTTCTCGCCGGAGACGCTCGAGCGCATCAAGATCAAGACGCTCCGGAAAGAGCGGCTGGCCCGGCAAGCGGCGATGCACCCGTCCACCGGGCAAGAGAACACTGTCCTCAACCTCAGCAATGGCGGGGAGGTTCAGGTGACGGTAGGTACCCTTGCCCAAGAGGTAGCCCGGCGGATCCATTTCGTGCAGCCGCTGCGCAACCATGACCACGCGGCCTTCAGCCGGATTGTCGAAGCGCGACAGCAAAGTGGCCTCGATGAAGTCCTGCGCGCGGTAACGTTCGACCTCAGAACCCGCATCCGCCGCTTTCAGCAGATCGTCGATGATGATCGTATCGGCGCCGTGCCCTGTCACGGAACTGCCGAGCGAGACCGCCTTGCGCCCGCCACCCTGCGTCGTGCGCAGCTCGTCAATCGTGGTGCCTCGCGTGGCAAGCCGGGTACGCGGGAACATCTGTTTGTACCAGGGAGCCTCCATCACCCGCCGGCAATCCTCTGCGTGTTTGCGGGCAAGATCGAGACCGTAGCTTGCCACCATGATCTTCGTATGCGGCCCGTGTCCGAGCAAAAATGCCGGATAGGCAACGGCGACAGTGATCGACTTCAGACAGCGCGGCGGCATGGTAATCACAAGCCGGCGGTTTATCCCGTTGCGCAGATCTTCAAGCTCTTTGCAGATCGCTTCCACATGCCAAGCGGGCACAAAGCGATGCGCCGGGTCGGCATGGAGGGTCGCGAAGACCCTCCAAACGAAGTGGAAGAAGTTGTCGCGGCAGACGACCTGAGCGGCCCGCCGACAGCGCGCGGGATCAGGCATCACTGTCATCTTCGCCTCCCACGCCAGGGTCTGTGTACTGCCGATCCGCTTTGTCATCGGCATCTTCGGGCGGATGTGAGCCCGAGAGGGCAAAGAAGTGACGCAGGATGTCGAGATCGACTTGGTCGACCTCCGCGCTTTCGGCCTGTGCGGCATCCCCGCTGGCTCGTACGCTCATCAGATCGTTGTCGAGCGCAAGCAGGCTCTTCAGGGCCGCCATGTCGCCCTTCAACGCCAGCTCCAGCAAACGCTTCGCCGCCGCTTCTCCTTTAGAGATCCGCGTCACGCGATTGCCATCCCGCACCACTATGGGCGCTTCAAGCTCTCGGATCAGGCTTGCCCTGAAGCCACGCGCGCCTTTCGGCCGTCCTTTAGGGTTGCCAGACTGTCCCTTCTTGAACCGGGACGCCTTCGGCGGCTTGCCGTACCCCACCTCGTAGCCATCATCATCGTCATGCCTCGACATGAGAGGCCTCCCCGTCAGCATCGGCCTTTGCAGCCTGAACCCGATCATCAAAGGCTTCGCCGGTGACTGCGTGCACTGCGCGCTGGCCCGTCATGGCCTGCCAGCGGCGGATCGCAACATCCACATAGAGCGGGTCAAGCTCGATCAGCCGCGCAAACCGCCCTGTCTTTTCGGCAGCGAGCAGCGTCGAGCCCGACCCACCAAAGGCGTCGAGCACGATGTCACCGTGACGACTGACATCAAGGATCGCATCGGCCACGAGGGCGGTTGGCTTCACCGTAGGATGATCCGCGAGATCTGCCGACCTCCCCGCACCGAAGCTGTTGACACCAGCGTAATCCCAAACATTCGTCCGGTAGCGGCCGTGCTTGCCCAACTCGACATTGTTGACATGCGGCGCGCCGGGCTTGCGGAAGAGGCAGATCAGTTCGTGCTTCGACCGATAGAGGCTGCCCATCCCGCCATTGGTCTTGTTCCACACACAGAGATTGATCAGATCGAAGCCGCAGGATTTGCCCGCTACGATTACCTGATCGATGTGGCGCCAATCCATGCAAACCATGGCCACGCCCCCCGGGACGAGTGCGTCAAGCACCCTCCCAAGGAAGGTCCGCAGGAAGATCGCGAACTGATCCTCACTCATTTCGCCCGACGCCATCGCAAACTCACGGTGCCCGTTTTTGGCGCTGCGCACATGCCCGTTCACCGGAACATTGTAAGGCGGGTCCGTGAACACCATCCGCACCCCTCCACCATGATCATCGCCAAGGAGCTGAGCATAGGTCTCCCGGTCCAGAGCGTCGCCGCACAACAGCCTGTGACGTCCCAACTGCCAAAGATCGCCACGTCGTGTCACCGGCACCGTAGCGCGATCTGGATGCTCGATGACTTCGCAAGGCGATGCACTCTGCTCCTCAGGATCGAGGATCAGCAGGTCGATCTCGGGCGTATCAAAGCCAGTGATGGTAAGATCAAACGCAAGCGCGTCCTCCAACTGCAGTTCAGCAAGTTCGGCGAACTCGAGACGCAACGCATCGCGGTTCCAGCTCGACAGCTCGGCCAGACGGTTCTCGGCAATCCGGTAGGCCCGAACCTGCTCCCGCGTAAGGTGGTCGACGCGGATCGCAGGGACGCTCTCAAGACCAAGTCGCCGCGCCGCCTCAATCCGCGCCTCCCCGGAGACGATACCCCCTGCGCCGTCGATCACGACCGGGACAACGAACCCAAACTCGGCAATCGCTTCAGCAAGGCGAGCGAGGCTTTTGTCGTCATGAGACCGAAGTCGCTTACCGTAAAGGGTCAGCTCGGTGATTGGCACCTGCTCGATCTGCTGGCTGCACCAGATCGGCCGATTGCGGCGCTTACGGGTTTGGGGTGTTTCGGGTTTCGACATTCAAGCCTCCATTCGTAGTGACGCCGTTCAGGCGCTTGATCGGAATGGATCGCTGCTGATCTCGGGAGCGCTGGACAGACCGCCGCCTCCCGGATCACGCGATCCGGTGAAGTGGCTTCGGACTGCCCTAAGGCCCTCAGAGGGCCATCATGCCCAAGTCGTGAGGGCTGCGCTGCTGAAGCGCCGTCACCTTGCCACAAGGCACGCGCGTGTCAAGCAAGATCAGGGGGGCTGACGTAATATTTTCGCTTTATTACAATTGGTTAAAGATACTGATGCTTAGTCAAACCGCTCAATCTATCGCAGCTATGGCACCGCGTAACTTGGCCTCGCCGGCAGCGCAGAACGCGCTCGACTTCCTCTACGAACAGAGCGGTACTGCACCCACGCCCGGATCGCTCCCGGGCATGCCTCGGTACAAGGACCGACACGTCGTCGGTCCAACCAACCGAGGAGAGAACCCATGTCTAAGCCCAAGCAAACGAAGATCGAGATGGTGCGGGCCTTGCTCGCGCAGCCAAAGGGCACAAGCCTTGCAGCGATCTGCTCGGCCACCGGCTGGCAACCGCATTCGGCACGCGCAGCCCTCAGCGGGCTTCGCAAAGCCGGGTATACGGTCGAGCGCACAGCGACTGACGAGGGCACGACCGACAGCGCAGTTTACCGCATCATCGCCACGCCCGGATCGGCCACATGATCCGCCTCGCTGATCTTGAAGGCATGGATCGGGCCGCGCTTCTCGCGGCCTGGTCACAGATCTTCGGCAGACCTGCACCAAAGGGAATAGGGAGGACCTGCCTGCGCCGCTTCTTGGCCTTCGAACTCCAGGCCAGAAGATCGGGCGGCCTGCCAAAGCAAGTTCTCACGGCGCTCCGGCGAGACACAGAAGGTGGCTCGGGCCGGAGCATGTCCCCCAACCTCAAACCCGGTGGCCGCCTGTTGCGGGAATGGAACGGCGTCACCCATGTCGTTGAAGTCGTCGAGAATGGCTACCTTTGGAACGGCCAGCGCTGGCGCTCCCTCTCAGTCATTGCCCGCGAGATCACCGGCGCGCACTGGTCCGGACCGCGCTTCTTTGGCTTGAATGCGAAGGCCGCGTCATGACCAAGCCGGCTATCCGTTGTGCGATCTACACACGCAAATCCTCCGAAGAGGGTCTCGATCAGGATTACAACTCGCTTGATGCGCAGGCAGAAGCTTGCGCCGCCTACATCGCCAGCCAGAAGCATGAGGGCTGGAAGTGCCTGCCCTCTCGTTATGATGATGGCGGCGTTTCCGGCGGCACGCTGGAGCGCCCTGCGCTACAGCGCTTGCTCAGCGACATCGAGGCCGGGCGCGTCGACATGGTCGTGGTCTACAAGATCGACCGGCTGACGCGATCCCTCGCCGACTTCGCAAAGCTCGTGGACCGCTTTGACGCCGCAAGCTGCTCCTTCGTCTCCGTGACGCAGGCCTTCAACACCTCGTCCTCCATGGGGCGCCTGACCCTCAACGTGCTCCTCTCCTTTGCCCAGTTCGAGCGCGAGGTCACCGCCGAGCGGATCCGCGACAAGATTGCCGCCTCGAAGAAGAAGGGGCTCTGGATGGGTGGTCTGCCGCCTCTCGGCTATGATCCCCATCCCGACACGAACCGACGCGAACTCGTGATCAACAAAGCCGAGGCCGAGACCGTCCTTCGTCTATTCACCCTCTATCTTGAGCATGGTTGTCTCAATGCCACCGCCCGGGCCGCCGCCGCTGAAGGGCTACGGTCAAAACATCGCTGCTTCACGAGCGGACGCACGCAAGGCGGCGGCCTCCTCGGTCGAGGCCATATCCATCGGATCCTGACCAACCCGATCTACCGCGGCCAGATCCGACACCACGACCGGATCTGGCCGGGAACACACAGCGCGATCATCGATGAGATGCTCTGGGAAAGGGTGCAGGTACAGCTACAATCGGCCAGCGCCCGGCAGCGTGGATCGCAACATCCGGCCGGCTCTCTGAAGGACGCGACCCCGGGCGCCCCGCTCTTAGGCAAGCTACGGGACGAGACCGGCGATCTGCTCACGCCCACCCATACGCAGGCACGTGGTCGACGCTTCCGATACTATGTCTCGAACCGCCTTATCTCTGCTGGACCAGACCCCACAGGCTGGCGCCTTCCCGCCCCTGCGCTTGAAGCCGCCATCATCGAGGTGATTGCGGGACATCTCGAGACGCAGGCGACACGCCACGATGTCCTGCAATCGGGATCCGCAACCGAACAGGCCAGCGCCGCAGCTCAGGTCCAAAGCATGGCCCAATCGATCAGAGCCAAGGGCTGCGCTGTAATCGCGCATGCAATAGCCTCCATCGAGATCAGGCAGGACCATCTCCACATCCGGCTCGACAGGACAGCCATTGCAAGCCTGTCCGGTCTCAACGACGCTCTGCTCACATCCAGCTTGCTTGCCTTCCCAGCACCCCTCTCCCTCCGTCGCCGTGGCGTGGAAACAAAGATCATCGTCGGCTCCAGGGCACCAACACCAGATCGGACACTTCTTCGAGCTCTGCGGCTCGCGCATCGATGGGCTGACATGTTGAAGAGTGGATCGTCCCTCAAAGACATCGCCCAAACCGAAGCTCGCTCTGAGAGCTATGTCGCCCGTCTCCTGCCACTGGCCACGCTATCACCCTCCCTGCAGCAAGCCATCATCTCCGGCACCCAACCCGTCGAGCTCTCTCTTGAAGTCCTCGTCCGCAGCTCGCTGCCGCTAGCTTGGTCTGATCAGGAGCGCCGCTTCGGGCTCACGGCCTGATCGCCTTCCTGCTGCGCACAACAAGATCCCTGTTCCTTGTGGATGTTTCCCTGTTCGACGGGAAAAATTCCCTGCTCTGAAGCGTAGGGAATTTACGACCAACCAACTGAAAACGCAGAGCGATTCAGAACCAAAATCCACCACGATGGCGGAAAACGGCGGGAATTCCCTGTAAAATACCCAGCATCAGGGAAATCCCGAAAAACCACACCGGCCAATCAGGCCAACAGAGACCGCATCCGAAAACCAGCGCAAACGACCAGTTACAGTGAGTCTCTGTTCGCAGGCCTGCCTCGCAAGCCACGGGAATAAGGCGGGAATTCGACGCGGAATCTGTAATGAAAACAGAGACATAGAGCGGTGGCGGAGACGATGGGATTCGAACCCACGAGACGGTTTCCCGCCTACTCCCTTAGCAGGGGAGCGCCTTCGACCACTCGGCCACGTCTCCGCCGACCCGTCTAATCGCAGGCCATGCCGGGGACAAGCCTTAATTCTCGGAGGAATGCAGGCTCAGGCGTTGAACAGGAAATGGAGCACGTCGCCGTCCTTGACCTCGTAGGTCTTGCCCTCGACGCGCATCTTTCCGGCCTCTTTCGCGCCCGTCTCGCCGCCCAGTGCGACGTAGTCGTCATAGGCGATGGTCTCGGACCGGATGAAGCCGCGTTCGAAATCGCCGTGGATGACGCCAGCGGCCTGGGGGGCCAATGTGCCCTTGCGGATGGTCCAGGCGCGGGCCTCCTTGGGGCCGACGGTGAAATAGGTCTGAAGGCCCAAAAGCGCGTAGCCCGCGCGGATCAGCCGGTCGAGGCCCGCTTCCTCGAGCCCCATCTCCTCGAGGAACATCGCGGCCTCGTCGGCGTCGAGTTGCGCGATCTCTTCCTCGATCCGGGCAGAGATGACGACATGGGCCGCGCCCTGGGCCGCGGCCATCTCGGCCACGCGGGCCGATTGGGCATTGCCGGTGGCGGCCGAGGATTCCTCCACGTTGCAGACATAGAGGATGGGTTTGGAGGTCAGAAGCTGGAGCATCTTCCACGCCTTCTGATCTTCATCGGAGACCTCGACCAGGCGGGCGGGTTTGCCGTCCTCCAACATGGCTTGGGCGGATTTGAGCAGGCGTTCCTGTGCCACGGCTTCCTTGTCGCCGCCGCGGATCTTGCGGGTGAGGTTCTGGAGGCGTTTCTCGATCGATTCCAGGTCGGCCAGCATCAGTTCGGTTTCGATCGTGTCGGCATCGGCGATGGGATCGACGCGGCCCTCGACATGGGTGACATCGCCATCCTCGAAACAGCGCAGCACATGGGCGATGGCGTCGGTTTCCCGGATATTGGCGAGGAACTGGTTGCCCAGACCCTCCCCCTTGGAGGCGCCCTTCACGAGGCCCGCGATATCGACAAAGGTCATGCGCGCGGGAATGATCTGTTTCGACGTGGCAATCGCCGCCAGACGGTCAAGCCGCGGATCGGGCACCGCCACATCGCCCACATTGGGTTCGATGGTGCAGAAGGGGAAATTCGCCGCCTGCGCCGCCGCCGTCTTGGTCAGCGCGTTGAAAAGCGTCGACTTGCCGACATTCGGCAGGCCCACGATGCCCATCTTGAAGCCCATCTGCGCGTCCTTTGCCGGATTGCGGGAAATTCGCGGGCATGTAGGGGGGGCGGGGCCCCGGCGTCAAGGTTGCGCGGGGATGGGGCGGGCTTGACTTGGGGCGTGGGGCGGGCCACCTCGGGCTTGCGGCACGGCCGCCCCCGTGCGGCTGGGGTATCGTCCTGGACTTGAGACATTGCGGGGGGCCCGCCCGTGATGCCGGTGGTGATGTCCATGCCTGCCCTGCCCCCGACCAAGCCCGGTTCCGTCCGTGCCGAGATCGGCCCGCTTCTGGCCCTGTCGGTGCCGATGATGCTGGGCCTGTCGGCGATGACGCTGATGGGGGTGGTGGATACGGTGATGGTCGCCCCCCTGGGCACCGTGCCCTTGGCGGCGGTGGGCATCGCATCGGCGGTGGCGATCCTGTTCGTCGCGGCGCTGTGGGGGATCGTGACGGTGGCAGGGGTGCGCATGGCGCAGGCCCATGGCGGTGGCGATGCGAGGGCCGTGTCGGGCGAAGTGCGGGCAGGATTGGCTCTGGGGGCTGCGACGGGCGGGGCGGGCGCGGTCCTGATGCTGGGGCTATTGCCCTTCCTTGGCTGGATCGGGCAGCCGCCCGCGGTGCTGGCGGCGCTGCCGGTCTATTGGGGGCTGGTGGCGCTGGGGCTGGTGCCATTCACCATGTTCTTCGTGCTGAAGGCGCTTTTCGACACGATCGGGCGGCCCTGGGCGGGGGTGGGGTTGAGCTACCTGGGCGTGGCGCTGAACGTGCCGCTCAACTGGCTTTTGATCTACCATCTGGGGCTGGGACTGACCGGGGCGGGCTTGGCGAGCCTTTTGTCGCAAGCGGTCAACCTGGGTGTTGCGGTCCTGGTCTGGCGGCATTGGGCGGTGCTGGCCCCATTCCGCCAACAGGCGGGCGGGATCTGGCCGCGCATCCGGGCGCAATGGCGCGACGGCTGGCCGCTGACCTTGGGCTATGCGGGCGAGGGCGGGTCCTATGCGCTGATCGGGGTGATGATCGGCTGGTTGGGGGCCGAGGCGCTGGCCGCCAACCAGATCGTCCATGCGGTGGCGGGCGTGGCCTATGTCTTTCCGCTGGGGATGGCGGGGGCAGCCTCGATCCGGGTGGGACTGGCCGTGGGCGCGGAGGAGCCTGCGCGGCTGCGGCCTCTGCTCAAGGCGGCCCTTCTGATCGTCACCACCTGGATGCTGGGGGTGATGGCCGTCCTGCTGATCGCGGGAGAGGCGATCGCGGGCGCCCTGTCGGATGATCCGGCGGTGATCGCCATCGCGCTCACGCTGTTTCTGGCCGTGGCCGCGATGCAGGTGGCCGATGGAGTGCAATCGACGACATTGGGCGCGCTGAGGGGCATGATGGATGCACGCTGGCCCACGATGGTGTCGCTGATCGCCTACTGGCCCGTGGCGCTCCCCGCAGGCTACGTGATGGGCTTTGTCCTGAACCTTGGGGCTGTCGGCGTCTGGATCGGCTTTGCGCTGGGTCTGGCCGTCGCGGCCGTGGCGCTGCCGTTGCGCTACTGGCGGCTGACACGCGTGCCGAAACCCACCCTGCCCCATTGATTTCCGCGCGCCCATGGCCCAAACCCGGCCGGACGAACACCTGAGGGGCGGATATGACACGGATCGACGACACCTTCGCGCGGCTCAAGGCCGAGGGGAAAAAGGCCTTCGTGGCCTATGTCATGGCGGGCGACCCGGATTACGACACCTCGGTCGAGATCGTGAAGGCGCTGCCGGGCGCGGGTGTGGACATCATCGAGCTGGGAATGCCCTTTACCGATCCGATGGCCGATGGCGAAACGATCCAGTTGGCAGGCCAGCGCGCTCTGGAAGGCGGTCAGACGCTCGACAAGACGCTGCAGATCGCGCGCGAATTGCGCAAGAGCGATGACAAGACCCCCATCGTGATGATGGGCTATTACAACCCGATCTATTCGCGCGGCGTCGACACCTTTCTGGCGCAGGCCAAGGAAGCGGGGATCGACGGCCTGATCATCGTCGACCTGCCGCCCGAGGAAGATGACGAGCTGTGCATTCCGGCGCAAAAGGCGGGGCTGAATTTCATCCGGCTGGCGACCCCCACGACGGATGGCAAGCGCCTGCCCAAGGTGCTGCAGAACACGAGCGGTTTCGTCTATTACGTCTCGATCACCGGGATCACGGGTGCCGCCGAGGCGGATGCGGCGCAGGTCGCCCCCGAGGTGGCGCGGATCAAGGCCGCGACCGATCTGCCGGTGATCGTGGGCTTTGGCATCAAGACGCCCGAGGCGGCGCAATCCATCGCGGGCATCGCGGATGGCTGCGTCGTGGGATCGGCCATCGTGGCGCAGATCGCGGCGGGCAAGCCCGTGGGCGAGATCGCGGATTTCGTCGCGGGGCTGGCGGCGGGGGCGCATCGCGCCTGAGGGCGCGTTGAGGCGCAGGGTTGCGCCTGAGGGCGCGTCACGGTCAGGTGTCGCGCCTGAGGGCGCGTCACCTGCAATCGAGCTTTGGGTGACGGAAAACGCGCGTTTTCCGTTTGGCAAATCCCGGGATTTTCCGGTGGGAAAACCCGGGTTTTCCCGTGCGGAAATCTCGAGATTTCCGGGGCGAAAAACTGCAGTTTTTCGAAACGCAAAACTGCAGTTTTGCAGCGTCAGCCGATGGCGGACAGACGGTCCAGCGCGTCCTTGATCTTGGCGGCTTCTTCCTCGCGGGCGGCCAGGTTCTCGCGGGCTTCTTCCACGATCTCCTCGGGCGCGCTCTCGATGAACTTGGGATTGCCCAAGCGCCCCTTGAGGCCCCCGATTTCCTTGCCGAGCTTGTCCATCACCTTGGCCAGACGCGCCTTTTCCTCGGCCACGTCGATCAGGTCGGCGATGGGCAGGCCAAAGACCGCACCATCCGCCGCGACCGTCACCGCCCCCTTGGGCATGGCGGACACCTGCGTCACCTGGGACAGGCGGGCGAGGCGCTCGATCATCGCGGCGTTGCGCGCGAAAGCGGCTTGCCCTTTCTCGTCAAGCTCCACCTGCAACAGTTGCACCTTGAGGCCTGCGGGCACATGCATCTGCGCGCGGACGGAGCGGATTTCCTCGATCAGGCCGATGACCCAGCCCATTTCGCGAGAGGCTGCATCGTCGATCAGCTCCGCGCCATACTCCGGCCAATCGGCATGGACCAGCATCTTGGGCCGGTCCGCGATGGCGCCCCAAAGCTCTTCGGTGATGAAGGGCATGGTGGGATGCAGGAGGATCAGGCATTGGTCGATGACCCAGGCCATGGTCGCGCGTGTTTCCGCGATGACGCTCTCCTCGCCCGAGGTCAGAAGTGGCTTGGCGAATTCGACATACCAGTCACAGACGCGCCCCCAGACAAAGGCGTAAAGCCCGTTGGCGGCATCGTTGAAGCGGTAGGATGCCAGCGCCTCGTCATGGGCCAGCCGCGCGCGGGCGGTTTCGCCGACGATCCATTTGTTGACCGTCTGGGTGACGGCGCCCGGGTCGAAACCGGCGACCGGCTTGCAGTCGTTCATCTCGGCAAAACGGGCGGCGTTCCAGAGTTTGGTGCCGAAATTGCGGTAGCCCGCGATGCGGTCCTTGGACAGTTTCAGGTCGCGCCCCATGGCGGCCATGGAGGTCAGGGTGAACCGCAGGGCATCGGCCCCGAATTCCTCGATCAGTTCCAGCGGATCGAGGACATTGCCGATGGATTTCGACATCTTGCGCCCCTTCTCGTCTCGGACGAGGGCGTGGACATAGACATCGCGGAAGGGCACGTCGCCCACGACGGCGAGCTGCATCATCATCATCCGGGCGACCCAGAAGAAGATGATGTCGAAGCCCGAGACAAGGGTGGAGGTCGGGAAATAGCGCTTGAGTTCCGGCGTCTGTTCCGGCCAGCCAAGCGTTCCGATGGGCCAGAGACCCGAGGAGAACCAGGTGTCGAGGACATCGGGGTCGCGGGTCAGCGCCTTGCCGCCGGATTTGGCAACGGCCTCGGCCTCGGTCGGCGCGCAATACATGCCGCCGTCCTCGTCATACCACACCGGGATCTGGTGGCCCCACCAGAGCTGGCGCGAGATGGTCCAGGGTTCGATATTCTCGAGCCAGTGGAAATACACCTTGCGGTGCTGTTCGGGCATGATCCGGGTGCGGCCGTCGCGCACGGCATCGAGCGCGGGACCGACGATTTTCGCGGTGTCCACGAACCATTGGTCGGTCAGCATCGGTTCGATGACGACCTTGGACCGGTCGCCATGCGGCTGGGTGATGGTCTTGGCCTCGACAAGGGGGACGAGGGCGGGGGTGGCGTTGGATTGGTGGGTTTCACCCACCCTACCGGGGTCCGTAGGGTGGGTGGAACCCACCATTTTCCCCAGGCGCGGATCGTCGGGTGTGGTCATCACGGCCAGACCCTCCGCCGTGATCTCATCGATCACGCGGGCGCGCGCCTCGTAGCGGTCGAGGCCGCGCAGATGGTCGGGGACGAGGTTCAGCGCATCGGCCTCGACCTCGGTCAGGGTCTTTTCGCCATTGGCCACGGCCTGCGCGATGGCGGCGGCCTCGGCATAGGGGGTGCCGTCGGCGCGCATCTGCGCGCGGGTGTCCATCAGGCGGTAGCAGGGAATGCCGCCGCGCTTGGCCACGCCGTAATCGTTGAAATCATGCGCGCCGGTGATCTTGACCGCGCCCGAGCCGAAATTCGGGTCGGGGTATTCATCGGTGATGATCGGGATCAGGCGGCGGTGTTCCTTGGGGCCCACGGGAATTTCGCACAGCATCCCCACGATGGGTTTGTAGCGGTCGTCATCGGGATGGACGGCCACCGCGCCATCACCCAGCATGGTTTCGGGGCGCGTCGTGGCGATGGAGATGTAATCCCGCGTCTCGCGGAGCGTCACGTTCCCGTCTTCATCTTTCTCGACATATTCATAGGTTTGTCCACCGGCGAGCGGATATTTGAAATGCCACATATGGCCGGGGGTATCGATGTTCTCGACCTCGAGATCGCTGATCGCCGTCTCGAAATGCGGGTCCCAGTTCACCAGCCGCTTGCCGCGGTAGATGTAGCCCTTTTCGTACATGTCCACGAAGACCTTGATGACGGCATCGTGGAAATTTCCCTCTTCGCCCGCGGGGGCGCCCGGCGCGCCGGACATGGTGAAAGCCTCGCGCGACCAGTCGCAGGATGCCCCCAGCCGCTTGAGCTGCTGGCGGATCGTGCCGCCCGATTTCGCCTTCCACGCCCAGACATGGGACAGGAATTCCTCGCGGGTCATGTCGCGGCGGGATTTGCCCTCCTTGGCCAGTTCGCGTTCGACGACCATCTGGGTGGCGATGCCCGCATGGTCAGTGCCCGGCTGCCACAAGGTGTCGAAGCCGCGCATCCTGTGCCAGCGCGTCAGCACATCCTGCAGCGTGTTGTTGAAAGCATGGCCCACATGCAGGACACCCGTGACATTGGGCGGCGGGATCATGATCGAAAAGGGCTCGGCCCCCGGCCGTGCATTGGCCCCGGCCTTGAAGCATCCGCGCGCCTCCCATTCGGCGGCGATGCGCGGTTCGGCTTCGGCGGCGTTGAAACTCTTGTCCATGGGCGGCGTCCCTCTTGTCGGTCAGGGCGTCAGGTAGCGGATGGCGGGCGCGAGGAAAAGGGGGCGAGGGATGCGCGCGTGGCGGCGTTGCAAGGGGCGCTGCCCCCTTGATGAGTATTTGGAAAGCAAAGACGGGGCGGTCAGGCCAGATGGGCGGTGACGGCGCGCGCGGCCTGGTCGAGGGCGGCATCGTCCAGATCGCCAGCATCGATCTGAGCGATCACGGGGCTTTCGTCATCGCGGCGGAGGCGGCCATAGGCACGGTCGTAATGCGCCTCGATCAGCGCGCGGGAGAGCGCCTCGGTCTCGCCCGCTTGCAGAAGCGCCAGCCAGTCGTCCACGGTCGCATGGCCCGCGACTGTCCGAAGCCCGTTCAGTCGCCGGGTCAACCCCGCGGCATCGGCGGCGAGATCGGCATAGACGGCGGCCAGATAGCGGGCGCGGGCGGCGATGGGGGCCTCGATCACGATCCGGGGGGAGGCGCGCATCGCGACCCAGAGCGCGGGCGGCAGGCGCAGGGTGCCGATCCGGGCCGACTCCGCCTCAACCAGCAGGGGGCGGGCGGGGTCGAGCCCTGACAGCGCGCCGATCAGCGCGGATTCGAAGGCCTTTTGCGAGGGTTGTTCCCCCTCCACATCGCCGAGGATCGAGCCGCGATGCCGCGCCAGACCTTCGAGGTCGAGGACCTGCGCGCCCAGGCCGCACGCGCGCTTGAGGATCTCGGTCTTGGCGGTGCCGGTATAGCCGTCGAGCCGGATCACCCGGAACGGCAGGGTCGTATCGTAAAGCCGGGCCACGACATGACGCCGCCATGTGCGATAGCCGCCCTCCAGCACCTCGGCCCGCCAGCCGATCTGGTGCAGGATCGAGGCAAAGCTGCCCGACCGCTGCCCGCCGCGCCAACAATAGACAAGGGGCCGCCAGCCGCCGTCATGGCCCATCAGCCGCGTCTCGATGTGATGGGCGGCATTGCGCGCGACCAGCGCCGCGCCGATCTTGCGCGCGCGAAAGGGGCTGTCCTGCACGTAGATCGTGCCGACCTCGGCGCGTTCGGCATCCGACAGGACAGGCATCGAGAGCGCGCCGGGCAGATGATCCTCGGCGAATTCCGACGGGCTGCGCACGTCGATGATCGCGTCGAATCCTGCGGCGCGGAGATGGGCGAGATCGGTGAAGGCAAAGGGCATTGCGCCGGAGTAGGCGAGTTCGCGGGCAAGGTCAAAGCGGATGCGCAAAGGGACGGGAACGGGGATGTGAACGGGCAGAGCATGGCCGTGGATGCGGGGCGCGCTAGCTCTGGAGCTTGAGTATCCGTGTCACGAGGGAGGTCTGTTCATGTCCGGTTCACATCCATCCCGCAGGGGGTTCGTTGCAGGGGGGCTTGGCGCCTTTGGCTATGCCGCGCTGGCCGGACCCGCAGCGGCCAATACACCTACGCCCAGCGCGATGGAGGGGCCATTCTACCCCACCCCGCCCATGCGTCGCGCCGATGTGGACAATGATCTTGTCCGCATCATCGGCATGGTCGAGGAGGCGGGCGGCGCGGTCTTTCGCCTGAAGGGCCGGGTGATGGACCGGCAGGGGGCAGCGCTGGCGGGTCACCGGGTCGAGATCTGGCAATGCGACATGAACGGGAAATACATGCATCCCGGCGACCGGCAGGCGGTGACGTTCGACGCCGCCTTCCAGGGGTTCGGCCATGACGTGACGGATGCGGAAGGGCGCTACGAATTCCGCACGATCAAGCCGGTGGCCTATCCCGGGCGCACACCGCATATCCACGTCAAGGTTCTGGATGGCACGCGCGAGGTTTTGACCACGCAATTCTACATCGCGGGCCATCCGGCCAACAGAAGCGACTTTCTGTTCAACCAGATGCCGCAAGCGGCCGCCGATGCCGTGTCCATGGTCTTCACCATGACCGACACCGGCGAGGAAGCGATCGTGGATATCGTGATCTGAGGGCGCAAACGCCCCTCAGAGTTCCCCGTTCATGGCGCGAAAGCGCTGGATCAGGC